>JADZEE010000136.1 GCA_020850735.1 Gammaproteobacteria bacterium
GACACGTTACAACTACTACCGCTCACGAGGGTCAGATCTGGCAATCGGGCGGTCACGAGGGTCAGATCTGGCAATCGCGCATCCTCGTCGCCGAATCCAGCAGGTATGAGGGTCAGGTCTTCAGGATTTCCAAAATGCGCGTGTGCGGCTGAAGCCGCACCTACAGCCGATATTCAATCAAGGATGCCGTTAGGCGGGTCGGGTCTTCAGAATTCGATAGGTCCGCTCGACGGTTTGCTCACGAGGGTCAGATCTGACAATCGCGCATCCTCGTCGCCGAATCCAGCAGGTATGAGTCAGGTCTTCAGAATTTGCGAAATGCGCGTGTGCGGCTGAAGCCGCACCTACAGCCGATAATCGTAAGCGATCCGTTGTCGCCGTAATTTTCCGACCGTGATCAGTGTGGCACGGTGGCCGTCCTTTTCGAAGGAGGGCCACCATGCCGAAGTCCAGGTCACTCACGCCACGCCTGCGTTTCTGGGCCGCGCATCTGCGCGCCTGTGCCGAGCGCCGCCAAGCGTTATCCCAGTACGCCGCCGAACACGGCTTGGCCGTGGGCGCACTGTACGAAGCCAAGCGCCGCTTGAAACGCCTGAGGAGTCACGAGGGTCATATCTTGCAACCGTGCAGGTGCGGCTGGCGATCGCGCGCGCACTGCGCAGCACCGAGGACCGCATCGCCACGCCCTGCTCGGTGAACGCGTAGGGAGCCGTTCGCCGGCCACCCCAGGCCGAACTTGAGGTCACAATTTGTGACCTCAAGTGGTTAACCTCCGGATTTTTCAGTTGAAAGCCAAAGTCCTCCGGGAACCGCTCGGCGTTTCGTTTCACTGCCTGCACCAGTGCCTTGGTGCTGACGCCGTGGAGCGCCGCGAGATCGGCATCGAGTAAGACCCGCTGGCCGCGGACGAGCAGGGTGTGTTGCTCGATGGCGATGGGCGCGGTGCCCGGGGTGATCGCCGTGCTGGTCGATGTCGTCCCTGGCATCGTGTTCGTCCTTTAGCGGGTCGGTTATGGGGACGGTTTACTTAACTCGGAGTAGGGGGGTTCCCCGCGCTAGTAGTTGATTTCGAATACGGAAGACCCCGCCGATGGTCAGAACTGCAATAACTAAGGAGTGGCGGACGCCCGAGGCTGCGCAAGGGCGAGCCTGGCCGCGACGGTTCCTTTAAACTACCCGACCCATATCGGTTTCCCCGGAGCTGAGCGTGCACGAAAGCAATTGCGTGATCCCGAGGCTGGCGCACGACCCGCAAGCCCGCGGCCCGGCAAGGCTGCCGGCATGAGCCTGGACGGGCTGTTTCTACCGCAATCGATCGCCGTCTATGGTGCGTCGGCGACGGATCCCCGCAAGCTGGGCAACAAGCTGCTGGCCAATGCCGCCAGCGGGGCCGGCGCGGTGCTGGCGGTCCATCCGTCGGCAGCGGCGATCGACGGCGTCCCCGCGGTCGCCAGGCTGGGGCGACCGGTGGATCTGGCGCTTATCTCCGTGCCGGCCAAGGGCGTGGAGGCGGCCGTGACCGATGCCGCCGCAGCCGGCGCGAAGTCGGCGATCGTGCTGTCCTCGGGCTTCGGCGAGACCGGCGCGGCGGGGCGCACGGTCCAGGATCGCCTGGCGGCGTTGGCGGGCGCGGCGGGGATGCGCCTGGTCGGCCCCAACTGCATGGGCGTGGTCAGCCATCTCGGCAACGGCCGCTGGTTGAACGGCTCCTACTTCTGGGCGGTACCGAAGACGGCGGGCGGCCTGTCGTTCGTCAGCCAGTCCGGTGCCTTCGGCGGCATGTTCTTCGCGCACCTGCGTACTAGCGGTTTGGGCCTGTCCCGTTTCCTGAGCATCGGCAATGCCGCGGACGTCGCGGCCACCGACGCGCTCGAATGGCTGGGCGGGGACAGCCAGACCACGGCCGTGGGCATGTTTATCGAGGGCATCGAGGACGGGCGGCGGTTCGTCGAGGTGGCACGCCGGATCAGCGCGCGCAAGCCCGTCGTGGTCCTCAAGGCCGGCAAGATGAAATCCGGCGCGCGCGCGGCCGCCAGCCACACCGGCAGCATGGCCGGCAGCCACCAGGCCTTTCAGGCCGGGCTGCGACGCGCCGGCGTCATCGAGGCCCTCGACACCGAAGCGTTCTTCGATGCCATGGATGCCGCGGCCGCCGGGATCACGCATACGCGACCACGGCGCATCGCCATCGTCACCATCTCGGGCGGGCCGTCGGTGCTCGCGGCCGACGCGGCCGAGCGCGCCGGGCTGACGCTCGCGGCCATCGGCAGCGCCACGCTGGACAGGCTGCGGCCGCTGGTGCCGCCGTTCGCGGCGCTGGGCAATCCCATCGATCTGACGCCGCAGTGTCCGGTCGATAACTTCGTGCAGGCCATCGAGGCGGTCTACGCCGACGAGGCCGTGGAGGGTGTGGTCGCCATCAACTGCGGCTTGGACTTCCCGCAGTTCGGGACCGGGGTCGCGCGCGGGGTCGCCGCGACCGGCAAGCCCTCCACCGCCTACGTCCTGGACGCGCCGGGCGTGGAGGGGGAGATCGCGGCCGCCGGCGTGCTGCGTTTCGCATCGCCGGAGCGCGCTGTCATCGCGCTGGCCGGAGGGCTGGACCGATGACGGCGCTCAGCGAGTGGGACAGCAAGCGCCGGCTCGGCGCAGCCCTGCCACGACCGGCGGAGGTGCTGGCGCGATCGCGCGCTGAGGCGCAGCAGTTCGCCGCCAACGTGAACGGCCCGATCGTCGCCAAGGCCTCCGGTGTCGCGCACAAGACCGAAGGCGGGCTGGTGCGGCTGGGACTGCGCGCCGCGGACGTCGGCGCGGCCTGGGACGCCCTCGCCGCCGCGGGCGACGGTACGGTGTTGCTCGCAGAGCAGATCGAGGCCGAGCTGGAGCTCATCGTCGGCGGCTACCGGGATCCGGGCTTCGGTCCGCTGGTCACCGTCGGCATCGGCGGCATCGCCGCGGAGATCTTCGGCGACGTGGTCGCCATCCTCGCGCCGCCCGAGCCGGGCGAGGTAGCCGCGGCGGTCGGACGGCTCGCGGGACACCGGCTGCTCGCCGGCGTGCGCGGCGCGCCGGCCGTGGATCTCGACGCGCTGGAGCGCATCGTCGGCGCGGTCTCCGAGCTGCTGATCTCGGATCCCCGGGTCACGGAGGTCGACTGCAACCCGGTGATGGTGCGCAGGGGCGTACCGCTGGTAGCCGATGCCCTGGTCGTGCTGAACGGGACGGATACGCAGCCGTGACCGGCCGGGTGCAGGCGCGGAACAGTGCCGTGACAGGGTAAGATAGCTGCCCCTTTTTCCGAGACGCGGGTCTGGAACATGACGGAAATCAATCACTACCTCGCCCCCCGCGGCCTGCCCGAGGCCCTGCTGGCGCTGGCCGGCGGCGGCGTGACCGTCCTGTGCGGCGGCACCGATCTCACGCCGCAGACCGATGCCGGGCGGATCCGCTACGCCGGCACCCTGATGAACATCCGGCGTATCGAGGGCCTGTCGGGGATCTCGGCGTCGAACGGCCGCGTGCGCGTCGGGGCGCTGACCACGGTCACGGAGATCGCCGAGAACGAGCTGATCCGGCAGGCGGCGCCGGTCCTCGTCGAGGCCGCCGATCAGTTCGCCAGCGATCAGATCCGCAACGCCGCGTCGATCGGCGGCAACATCTGCAATGCCTCGCCCGCCGGCGACATGATCATCCCGTTCCTGGTGCTGGATGCCTGTGTCGAGCTCGCGAGCTGGAAAGACAACGCGCCGCAAACGCGCAGCGTACCCCTGGCCGAGCTCTTCACCGGCCCGGGCAGGACCGTCAAGCGCGACGACGAGCTGCTGACCGCCGTGGTCTTCGATCAGCCGGCGGAGGCCTTCGTCGCACACTTTCGCAAGTCAGGCCCGCGTCCCGCCCTGGAGATCGCGACCGTGTCGATCGGCGTCGGTGGCAGTCTCGATCACGGTGCGTTGCGCAACGTCCGCGTCGCCCTGGGCGCGGTGGCGCCGACGCCCCTGCGCGCGCGCCACGCCGAGGCCGCGCTCGAAGGCAAGCGTCTGGACGCCAGCACCATCGGTGCCGCCGTGGCCGGCGCCGTGCAGGATGCCACGCCCATCGACGATGTCCGTGCCAGCGCCTGGTACCGTGATCATCTCGTTCGTGTCTTTACCGAAGAGGTCCTCAATCGTGTCGCTCAAGACCAGGATTGATTTCACGCTCAACGGGCGCCCCACGTCGGTGGAAGTGCCCGTGCACATGAAGACCCTGACCATGCTGCGCGACCTGCTCGGCCTGACGGGGACGAAATACGCCTGCGGCGAGGGGGAATGCGGCGCCTGCACCATCCGGCTCGACGGCAGGACGATCAACAGCTGTCTGATGTATGCCGTGGACTGCGATGGGCGCGAGCTGGTAACCATCGAGGGTCTGAAGAGCGCGAACGCCCTGCATCCCATGCAGCAGGCTTTCGTCGACCATGGCGCCATCCAGTGCGGTTTCTGCATGCCCGGCATGATCATGCAGGCCGATTACCTGGCGCAGAAAAACCCCGAGCTGAGCCGCCAGGATCTGCGCCGCGGTCTCGAGGGTAACGTCTGCCGCTGTACGGGCTACACCAAGGTGCTGGATGCCGTAACGGCCGTGGTCGAAGCCGGTAACTGAGAGCTCGTGAAACCATCACCGCGCCTGCTGCGACGGCCCCTGGACGCCCCTGGCGGCGTTGCGGGGACCCCCGAAATCGTTTCCGCAGGCCCGCTGTGCGCGCGATGTTGTGCACCCCCGCGCCTGGCCAGGAACGCCCGGGAACCGTCTCGCTACGGCGGGCGAATGTTTCATAAGCTCTGAGGTCATCGACATGGATCAGAAAACTACGCCGACGCACATCGACAAGGCCTCCCTGATCGGCCGGCGCGTGCCCAAGCCCGACGCTCCGGACAAGGCCACCGGCAAGACCCGCTACATCAACGACATGATTCTGCCGCAGATGCTGATCGGCAAGGTTCTGCATGCCGGCCGGCCGCACGCGCAGATCCTCGCCATCGACGTGTCGCAGGCCGAAGCGCTGCCCGGCGTCCATGCGGTACTCACCGGCGAGGACGCGCAGGGCCTGAAGTTCGGTTTCGTCCGTGACAACGTCGCGCTCAAGGACAAGGTCCGCTGCGAGCACGACGAGATCGCGGCCGTGGCCGCGGACACCGAGGAGATCGCCGAGGCGGCACTGCGTCTGATCCGGGTCGAGTACCGTGATCTGCCCGTCATCGCCAGCCCCGAAGACGGCCGCCGGGAGGACGCACCCCTCGTCCACGACAACTTTCCCGGCAACGAGAGCCTGCATTTCGAGTTCAAGCACGGCGATCTCGCGCAAGCCGAAGCGGCGTCCGATTTCGTCGTCGACAACGTCTTCCGGGTCCACCACGTAACCCACTGCTGCATGGGGACCTCCTGCGCCATCGCCGATTACGACAGCAACGGCAAGCTCACCATCTGGTCGCAGACCCAGTACCCCTACAACTACAAGATGGATCTGGCGCCCGCGCTCGGCATGCACCCGGGCGACATCCGCGTGATTCAGCCACCCGTGGGCGGGGCGTTCGGCTCCAAGCTCGACGTGTATCCCTACGAGCCGATCGCCGCGCTGCTGGCAAGAAGAACGGGCCGCCCGGTCAAGGTCATGTACTCGCGCGAGGAGGAATTCAGGAGCGCGCCGACGCGCCAGCCCGCCGTCATCCACATGCGCACCGGCTGCACCCGGGACGGCACTCTGACGTTCCGCAGCGCCGACGTCCTGCTCGACAATGGCGCCTACACGTCCTGGGGACCGACCATCCCGGTCGTGATGATGCGTACCACCTCCGGGCATTACCGCGTGCCGGTGGTCGATTTCAGGTCCCAGGCGATCTACACCAACAATCCTTACGCGGGCTCGTTCCGCGGCTACGGTAACGTGCAGGCCACTTACGCCACCGCCCAGCAGATGGACATGCTGGCCGATCTGGTGAACATGGATCCGATCGCGTTTCACGTCAAGAACGCGCAGAAATCCGGCGAGACCACGCCGCAGAAGTCGTTCCTGCGCGAATGCGCCCTGGCCGAGTGTCTGCAGACGGCGGCCGCGGCCAGCGACTACGTCGCCAAGCGCGGTCAGTACGCGCGCGAGCGCGACGGCGAAGGGCGCTACAAGCGCGGGATCGGCCTCGCCTCGTCGATCCACAATGCCGGCGGCGCCAAGATCCACAAGTCGGACGGCTGCGGCACGATCCTCAAGGTGGACGACTACGCGCGCGTCACGGTGATCACCGGGGCCTCTGAGATCGGCCAGGGCATCGACGCCGTCATCAACCTGATCGTTTCCGAAGAGCTCGGCGTTCCGCTCGAGCACGTCACCATCGTCAACAACGATTCGGACATCGCGCCCTGGGACGTGGGGGTGCACGCCTCGCGCACGACCTTCATCGCCGGTGAAGGCGCGCGCCGGGCCGCCGCGCGCGCCCGCGAGCAGATCCTCGCGGCGGCGTGCCGGCAGCTCAACGTGCCGGCCGAAGAGCTGGATCTGCGCGCCGGCCACGTCGTGCGCAGCGGCGACGGCGAGATGCTGATCAAGCTGGAAAGACTGTTGCGCCAGATGCATTTCCAGCAGGTCCCGGAGCTGGTGATGGTGACCGACTACTACGAGCCGAACAGCGAGCCCGAAGGTGCCGGTCACGCCTCCGATCACTCCGCGGCCTACGCCCACGCGGTGCACGTCGCCGAGGTCGTGGTCGACACCTGCACCGGCGAAGTGAAGGTGGAAAAGGTCACGGTGGCGCAGGACGTCGGCCGGGTCATCAACCGCATGGGCCTGGAGGCGCAGATCGAAGGCGGGATCGCCATCGGCCTGGGCTACGCCTTGAGCGAGGAGATGAAGCTCGACAACGGTATGCTCAGGAACGCCTGCTTCCGGGACTACAAGGTCATTACCGCGCCGGAGATGCCGGAGCTGGATCTGCACTTCATCGAGAGCCACTGCGCCGAGGGTCCCTATGGCGCCAAGGGCGCCTCCGAACTGCCGACCATCGTCATCGCGCCGGCAATTGCCAATGCCGTTTACAACGCCACGGGCTTGCGCTTCCTGAACCCGCCGATGACGCCGGAAAAGGTTGCCCGGGCGATCTGGGAAAAGCGGCAGGCGGCCGGCTGAGCCGCACGCCAGGCAGGCGATTCACCAGCCCCGTCCCGAGCGCCCCGCCCCGGTGCCCGCGCAATCCCGCATCCCGCACGGCGCGATCCGTGCGCGGCCGGTCCCCGACAGGAGATCGGCGGTCAACCCTTTCCGGCAACGACGCACGACGGGCCCGCCATGAACATCGCCAACTGGATCGAAAAATGGGCCGTCTCGACGCCCGCCCAGATCGCCATTCGTTTCGAAGACACCGCGATCAGCTATCCCGAGCTCGATGCCCGCATCAAGGCTAACGCGTGCGCGCTCAGGGGTGAACTGGGGATCCGGCCCGGCGACCGGATCGCCTACTTGGGACAGAACGACCCGCAGATGCTGGTTCTGCTGTTCGCCTGCGCCCGGCTCGGAGCGATCTTCCTGCCCCTGAACTGGCGGCTCGCCCCGCTCGAGCACGCGCGCATCCTCGCGGACAGCGGCGCGAGCGTGTTGTTCGTGGACGAGCCGTACATCGAGCAGTGCGAGACCCTGCGCGGCGAACTCGGCGACCGCGTGCTCGTCGCGGTGCGCGGTGAACCCGGGCGCGGCTGGCGGACGCTGGCCGGGCTCCTGCGGCAGGCCGGCGGCGACGACGGCCATCCGGACATCGGTCTCGACTCACCGCTGCTGCTGGTCTATACCTCCGGCACCACGGGCTTTCCCAAGGGCGCGGTCCTCACCCAGGAGGCGCTGTGGTGCAACGCCATCAACAGCACCGTCATGCACGATCTGGCCAGCACGGATATCGTGCTGACCTTTCTGCCCCTGTTCCACGTCGGCGGGCTGAACAACCAGACAATGCCGGCGTTTCATGCCGGCGCCACCGTCATCCTGCACCGCGTGTTCGATCCGCAACGGGTGCTGAGCGGGCTCGTGCACGAGCGCGCCACCCTGACGATCGTATTGCCGGCGCACATGCCGCTGCTGCGCGCCCTGCCCGGTTGGGAGGCCGCGGATTTCTCCAGCCTGCGCGGGGTTCTCACCGGCTCGACCAAGATCCCCGACGAGATGGTGAAGTACTGGCACGGCCGGGGCATACCGCTGCTGCAGATGTACGGCGCCACAGAGACCGGCCCCATTGCCATACACCAGCGGATCAGCAATGCCTTTCAGACCGCGGGTACGATCGGGTATCCGGCCCTGCATTGCGAGGTTCGCGTCGCGGATGACGCGGGTCGCGACTGCGCGGCCGGCGAACCCGGCGAGATCCTGGTGCGCGGCCGCGGCGTCATGGCTTGCTACTGGAACAACGACGTGGCCACGCGCGCCAGCGTGCAAGACGGCTGGTTTCACACCGGCGACATCGGTTACGTGGATGACAAGGGCTGTTATCACTTCGTCGACCGCAAGAAGGACGTCATCATCTCCGGCGGGGAAAACATCTATCCGGCGGAAATCGAAAACCTGTTGATGAGCCACCCGGCGATCCTGGAAGTGGCCATCGTCGGTCGTGAAGATCCGCGCTGGGGCGAGATCCCCGTCGCGGTGGTCGTCAGCAAGGACGCCTGCAGCCTCGGGGGCGAGGACGTGCTCGGATGGCTCAACGGCAAACTCGGCCGCTTCAAGCATCCGCGCGACGTCGTGTTCGTCGAGTCCCTGCCGCGCAACGAAATGCGCAAGGTCATGAAGGACGTTCTGCGCGACATGGTGAAGGGGCCACGAGCCTGAGCCCGGCCGACCATACCTCGCGCGCCGCGGGCACGCGGATCAGCACCGGATCGGCCCGATGAAAATCGCATACCTGGGCTGGCTCAGGGACAAGATCGGCTGCGTGGAAGAAGAGGTCGCCGTGCCTGCGCAGGTGACCAATGTCGGTCTGCTGATCAACTGGCAGAAGACGCGGGGCGCGCGGTACGAGGACGCGTTCGAATTCGCCGAGATGATCAAGACGATCGTGAACCAGGCCTACGTACACGAGGATCAGCCGGTCAGCAATGATGACGAGGTGATCTTCATGCCGCCGATAGGCGGCGGCTGACGGCCGCTCCGCGGCCCCGGTCATCGCGAAGGGATCACTTGCCGGGCCGGTACGGGGTGCGGCCGACAGGAAGCGCGCATGCTCGAGTGGTACTTCCCCTGGTCCGGCATCGACCGGTTCCTGAAGCTGGAACTGCTGGTATGGCTCGCGGTCACGGGCCTGTCCTGGTGGATCTTCTGGCGCACGGTCGTGCGCCGGCGACCCTGGCTGCGACGGCGTGAGCGCCGATGACGCACGAAGCGATCATCTTTTCCGCGCTGCTGGGGATCAGTTTCCTGATCGGCACCGTCGCCGCCCGCTCGGTCAGGAACGTCGCGGATTACTACGTGGCGGGCGCGCGCATGCCCTGGTATCTGCTGACGGGGACGTTCGTCGCTTCGAACGTCAGTGCGGGGTTGTTCCTGGGCGCCACCAACATGACCGGCCGCAACGGCTATGCCATGTGGTGCGCCTACGTCCCGACGAGCATCGGCTTCGTGCTCGCCATCGCGGTGATCGGCGTGCTGGTGCGCAGGCTGGCCGTGCACCACGAGATCTACGATTTCGCCGACATCCTGGCGACTCGCTACGCCAGCCGCGGTGGCGCGATACGGGCACTGAGCGCGCTGCTGCTGCCGCTGGTCTACATCCCGCTGCTGGCGGCCCAGTTCATCGCCCTGACGACCATTGCGGCCACGATGTTCGATCTGCCCTACCCGACCCTGCTCGCGGGCATCGTGCTGCTGGTCGTCGGCTATACCCTGCTCGGCGGCATGCTGGGTGTGGTGTGGAGCGACGGGTTCCAGTTTCTGGTGCTGTTGTTCGGACTCGTGCTGGCCGTTCCCATCGGTATGGCAGCGCTGGGTGACGGCGATCCCGACCAGGGTTGGGCCCGGATCGCGGCCCTGCCCCTCACACGCTTCCAGTGGACGACGCCGGACTGGCCCGGCCACCTCGTCCTGGGCCAGCTGGTGTGGCTGTTCGCGGTCCCCGTGCAACCGCATCTGGTGACGCGCTTTCTGACCGCCCGGGATGAACGCACCATCCTCATCGCGCTGCCGGTGTGTCTGACCGCCAGCCTGCTGATCTACGCCTCCACCGTGCCGGTCGGCCTGCTCGGCTGGCTCACCCGGCCGGATCTCGGACCGGGTGAGTACTTCTACATCGAGCTCGCCCGCCGGCACCTCGGCTCGTGGCTCGGTCCCTTCGCACTGGCGGGGATCTGCGCGGCGGCGCTGTCGACGTGTTCCACGGTGCTGATCGTCACGAGCCAGTCGTTTTCCCGCGAGCTCTGCGAGCACTGGCTGTTGCGCGACGCCGACGAGGCACAGGCGCTGCGCCTCGCCCGCCTGGGTGTCCTCATCGTCGGGGTCGTCGCTTTTGCGATCGCCTATCTGAACGTGCTCGGGATCTTCTGGCTGGTGGTCCTGTCCGCGTCGCTGCTCGCTTCGGTCTACTTCGTGCCGTTCATGGCCGGATTTCTCTCACCCGCGGCAAGCGCCGGCGGCGCCCTCGCGGCGATGCTCGCCGGTGGCGCCGCGGCCGTGCTGGTGTTCGTGGTGAACGAGACGCTCGGCAGCCGTTATTTCGGCAGCGAGCTGTTCGCGGGCCTGGCGGCTAGCGCCCTGGCGATGTGGCTGGGCAGCCGGCGCAGCCCGGCCACCGCGGTCGAACGGGAAGTGCTGTCGCGCCTGTGGGAGCCGTGACCGCACGCATACCGGGACGGCATCACAGCCGCATGGACATGAAATATTTCAGCACTTCGTTGCCACCGCTGATGATCGGCAGCACCATGGCGTCGCGCACGTATTTCTCCACCGGATAGTCCTTCATGTAACCAGCGCCGCCGAGCACCTGCATGGCGTTGACCGTGACCCGCCGCGCCATCTCCGCCGGGTAGACCTTGGCCATGTTCGCCAGCACCTCGCCCTCGGACGAGGTGTTGCCGCCCTGCCAGGCGACCCGGCGCACGAGCAGCCGGGCCATTTCGATCTCGGCCTTCATGTCCACGAGCAGATTGCCGATGGCCTGGTAGCTGCCGATCGGCTGCCCCCAGATCTCGCGCTCTTTCGCGTATTGCAGGGCTACCTCGTACGCCGCCCGCGCCACGCCCACGGCCATCGTGCCCGTGCCGACCCCGTTGGTGTCGTAGACCCGGCGGATGGCCTCGAAACCCGCGCCCTCGGCGCCGAGCATGTTCTCCGCCGGCAGCCGCATGTCCTCGAATATGAGCTCGCCGTTCATGGAGGCCCGGTGCCCCATCTTGTTCTCGATCCGGCCGATCGAGAACCCCGGTGTGTCGGCGGCGAAGAAAAACACGGAACAGGATTCCGAGTTCGGGCGCGTCGTATCGGTTCTGGCGAGCAGGCCGTAGAGCTGCGACACGCTCGCATTGCTCGTGAATACCTTGCGGCCGTTGATGACGTAGTCGCCGCCGTCCTTCCTGGCGGTGGTGCGCGTCCCCAGCCTCGGGTCCGGCAGCGGGCAGAAGATCTCCGTGCCTCCCGATGGCTCGGTAGCGCCGAAACCGATCAGGTGCGCGCCGGTCGTGTCTTCACACAGCGGCCGCAACCAGCGCTCGCATTGTTCGGGCGTGCCGTTCTTGACGATCATCTCCGTGAGCGACATCGTGGCATGGAACGCGTTGGCCATGCCGATATCGCCGGCGGCGAGCTCTTCGAGCAGAATCGCGTAATCCAATGCGCTGCCGCCCGTCCCGCCGTATTTCTCCGGCACCAGCAGGGTGTGAAATCCCAGCGCGAAGCCCTTGCGGATCACGTCCCGGGGATAGCTGTCGCGGGGATCGACGACGTTGTCGATCTGAGCCGCGACGGGCTTGATCTCTTTCTGCGCGAACCTGCGGGCGACTTCCTGCAGCTGCTTCTGCTCTTCGGACAGCTCGAAGCCGATCATCAAATACGCCTCAATCCGGTCATTCGTCTCATGGATACGAGCACCATGTCGCCTCGCGCGTCACTTGATGAGACCGGCTTCCTTGAGCCGCGAATCGACCGCGTCGCGCACGTAATCGGAGAGCAGCTCGAAGGGCGGACGGACCGGGCCACCCGGCAGACCCAGCCGCTCGGCCCAGTACTTCAGCGCGGTGAGCGGGAACACGCCCTTGCCCATCAGGCTGGCGATCTGCGTTTCCCGGAACAGCACCCGCAGCGGTGCCAGTTCGTTGTAGATCTTCATGGCCGCATCGACCTTGCCCTGCTTGAGCAATTTCGTGTATTGGACCAGCCGGGGTTTGTCGGGCGTCTGGAACAGGGCGGGAGCGAAGTTGCAGAACTGGAAGGCCGTGTCCGGCATGTACCTGATCTGGTCGGGCCAGTAGTCCTCCATCGGATCGCCGACGACGATTTTGTCACCGGCCAGCTTGTAAGTCTTCAATGTCTGATCGAGGCTGCCGATGCCCTGCTTGATCCCGCACACGTTGGGGATCTTCTCGGCCAGCTCGTTGATGAACTCGGGCGTCATGACATAGCCGGTCGGATTGGTGTTGTACAGGCAGATCCCGATGTTCACCCGGTCGGCGATGTACTTGTAATAGCGGTACACGCCGTCGTTGGACGAGCTGTTGGAATAGGGCGTCACGTGCATGACCGCGTCGGCGCCGACGGCCTCGGCATGCTGGACGAGTTCGAGGGCCGACAGGAGGGAAGGATGGCTGGTATTGGCGATGAGCGGCACGCGGCCGTTCACCACTTTCGCCGACACCTCGTGGATCTTCTTGCGCTCCTCGACGGTGAAGGTGAGCCATTCCCCGCAGGCGCCATCGCAGATGATGGAGTCCACGCCCATCTCGATCTGCCGTTCGATCCAGGGCGTGATGCCCGCGTAATCGATGCTGTAATCCTCGTTCAGCGGCTGGATGATGCCGCCGCCGAGGCCCGGAAGGTTGGCCCTGGCCCATTCCTTGGCTTGATTTTTCGCGTACTTCATTCTTACGGTCTCCCGGTGGGTTCGGCAAACGGACGACACAGGCGACCCTGCGCCTCGAGCCGCATAGTCTAAAACATCTGCGAAGAGTGTGCTGCGGGCACGGCCCCGCACCTGCGGGCCGGTAGCGGCGCCGCCGGGACCCGACGGGTGTCAGCGTCGGCTCACGCCTGCCACGGCAGGGGCAGCGCCCGACCGTCGGGTGTGAGCACCTGCACGGGCGCCATCGATAACGCGGCGATCAGGTGGAGGGGCTCGGAACCGGTGTTGATGAGCTGGTGATCGACGCTGGCCGGGAGCACCAGGGTGCAATCCGCGCCGAAGCGGTACACGCGGCCTTCGACGTGCAGCTCGCCGTGGCCGGACGCCACGACGATCACCTCCTCGCAGTCGTGCCGGTGCGCCGGTGTGGCGGCGCCGGCGGCGATGGTCTGGCGCCACACGGACAGGTGCCTGAGGCCGTTCCCCGCGCCGGCCAGGGTCTGGTGATCCAGGCCGGGCAGGCCGGCAGGGGGCACGGTGGCATTGTCGACGACATACGTGCTGCAGTCCTCCGCTGGGCGCGACCGGTCCGCCGGCGGATGTGCAGCGGCTCCCGGTGCGGGCGAACACCACTTTGGCGCATCCCGAGCTGCTCCGGAAGAGCCGCAAACGTCATAATATTTCCGACTATATGTCGCAAATCAGCGAAGGAGATGGTTCGTGACCAGCCTGCAATGCGTGGTGGCGTTCGCAGAAACGGTGCGCACGGGCGGCTTCTCCAGCGCCGCCCGTGAACTCGGCTTGTCGCCCTCCGCGGTCGCCAAGAGCGTCGCACGTCTGGAGCGTGATTTCGGCCTGCGCCTGTTGCACCGGACGACGCGCCAGGTCAGCCTCACCGGCGATGGCCGCAGTCTGTACGAGCGCTGCCAGCGCATCCTCGGGGAGCTCGAAGCCCTGCGGGCAGAGGCCGAGGGCGTGCGCGCCGAGCCCCGCGGCACGCTGCGGGTGAACATGCCCGTGACCTACGGCAGGAAAGTCGTCATTCCGGTGCTCGCCAGGCTCGCCCGCCGCCACCGCGAGCTGCGCTTCGAGCTGAGCTTGTCGGACCATCGCGTCGATCCGGTCCGCGAGGGACTGGACGCCGTGGTGCGCATCGGCAGACTCGACGACGCCGGTCTCATCGCGCGCGCCATCGGCGAACAGCAGGTCGTCGTGCTGGCGAGTCCGAAGTATCTTGCCGGTCACGGCGCACCGGCCACACCGGCCGATCTCGGCGCGCACGAGTGCATGTCCTATCGCCTGCCGTGGAACGGGCGTATCCGGCCGTGGGAGTTTCGCGAAGGGCGCCGCGCGCGCGAGCGCCTTCCCGCCGCCCGGTTCGTTCTCGACGATGGCGAAGCGCTGGTGCGTGCGGCCGTGGAGGGTCTGGGGCTCATCCAGGTTCCCGCGTACATGGCCGCCGACGAGCTGCAGCGCGAACGACTGGTCGAGGTGCTGGCGGACCATCGCCCCGCGCCTATGACGATTTCGCTGCTCTACGCCCGCAGTCGCCGGGTGACGCCGCGCTTGCGCGTGCTGATCGAGGCGTTGACCGCGCCGGCGCGGGCATGACCGGCGACGCTTGACCGGGTCGGGTGCGGGGGACGAGAGTAAAGGGCCACAGCGCCAGGGCGAGGAGGGGCTCATGACCGTGACCAACAACGATTCGGGAACCAACGTGCACGAGATCGCCGACGGCATTTACCGCATCAACACGCCGATCGTGATTCCCGGGGCCGGCGGGTTTTCGTTCAATCAATACCTCGTCGCCGACGATGAGCCGCTGCTGTTCCACACCGGGCCGCGCAAGATGTTTCCGCTGGTGCGCGACGCGGTCGCGAGCGTGCTGCCCGCCGAACGGCTGCGATACGTGTCGTTCTCACACGTGGAGGCGGACGAGTGCGGTTCGCTCAACGAGTGGCTCGCCGTCGCGCCGCACTCGGTCCCGCTGTGCGGAACCATCGCCGCGCTGGTGTCCATCGGCGATCTGGCCGATCGGGCACCGCGCGCGCTCGCCGACGGCGAGAGCCTGTCCCTGGGCAGGCACACGGTGCGCTGGCTCGACACACCCCATCTGCCGCACGCCTGGGAATGCGGCTTTCTGAGCGAAGACAGCACGCGGACCTTGCTGTGCGGTGATCTGTTCACGCAGCCGGGCGCCGGCGATCCGCCGGTCACGGAAGCCGACATACTCGGCCCCAGCGAGGCCTTTCGCCACGAGCTGGACTATTTCTCGTACACGAAAGATGCACGGGCGATGATCGACAAGCTGGCGAATACCCGGCCGACGACGCTGGCCTGCATGCAC
Organism: Gammaproteobacteria bacterium; assembly: GCA_020850735.1. GTDB lineage: Bacteria > Pseudomonadota > Gammaproteobacteria > JADZEE01 > JADZEE01 > JADZEE01. Next base: position 15,400 of record JADZEE010000136.1, read on the forward strand.
GGCAGTGTCTGGCGCGGCGATGGTGCGCAGCTGCTGCGGGCTCTCGCCGATTCGCTGTGCGGTTGAGCACGGCGCGACGGACCGGCACTGCGGCGCGCGCGGACGACACCCACCCGGTCACCGGCCGCGCGGCCTGCGACCGCAGGCGCCCGGTGCGGCGCTACCTCGCCTGCGCCCGCCGGATGGTCACGTCCGGCGTCAAAGCATGTCCCGCAGTTTGAACCGCTGCACCTTGCCGGTGGCGGTGCGCGGGATCTCGTCGACGAAACAGATGGTGCGCGGACACTTGTAGATCGACAGGCTGCCGGTGAGCGTCGCACGGATGCGTTCCTCCAGCGCGTCCCGTGCGCCGTCGCCCTCGGCGACCACGAACAGCGCGGCCCTGACCAGGCCATCGGCGTTCGGAGCGCCGACCACGGCGGCCTCGCGGATCGCGTCGATGCGCAGGACGCAGTCCTCGATCTCCGCCGGGCTTACCCACTGGCCCGAGATCTTGAGCATGTCGTCGTCGCGCCCGTGGTGGTGCCAGTAGCCGTCCGCGTCGAAGCTGAACACGTCGCCCGTGCAGTAATAGCCGTCACGGAAAGTGGCGTGGGTGCGCGCCTGCAGCCGCCAGTAGCGATCGAAGACGCTGTCCATGCGCACCCACAGCGTGCCGGGCGTATCGGGCGCGGTGATCTCCTCGCCGCTGCCGGTCCACAGCCGGACGTCCGCCCAGGGCAGGCGCCGGCCGGCTGAGCCCGGGCGCACGGCATCCGGCGTATTGGCGAGGAACAGGAATACGGTTTCCGAGGTGCCGATCCCCTCGAGGATGGGCCGGCCCGTGGCGGCCTGCCACTGTTCGAACAGCGGCAGCGGGAGTTTTTCGCCCGCCGAGACGAAATGGCGCACCTGCCTGAACGCCTCGCTCGCGGCGACACCCTCGGCGAGCAGGTTGCGATAGAACGCCGGCACGGTGAACAGCAGCTGCGGGCGCGTGCGCTCGACTTCGGCGATGATCGCCCGTCCGTCCGGCCAGCCTTCGTAGAGGATCACCGTCGCGCCGCAGCGCAGTCCCCCGAACAGCGAGTGTCCGAGGGCGAAGGCAAAAAACAGCTTGGAGGTCGTGAACAGACGCTCACCCGCGCGCAGGCCCAGATTCTCGCGCAGGTGCCGGTCGGCGATACACACGTCGTGGTGGCAGTGCACCACGCCCTTGGGCTGGCCGGTCGTGCCCGAGGAGTAGAGCCAGAACGCCATATCGTCGGGCGCCATGGCGGCATATTCGAGCGCCTCGGCGTGGCCCGGGAGGAAGCGTTCCAGGGAGTCCCGGCCCGTGCCGCCGCGAACGATCACACGCGGTCCGTCCGCGATCCCCGTGCCGGCTTCCTGCCAGCGGTCGACGAAGGCCGCGTCGATGAACAGTGCGCGGCAGTCACTGTCTTCGACGACGAAGCGCAGATCCGCGGCCGTGGCGCGGATGTTGAACGCGACCACCACGGCGCCGATCTTCATGGCCGCGAGATACAGGGCCACGAATTCCGGTGAGTCGTCCATGAACAACAGCACGCGCTGTTCGCGGCCTACACCGGCGGCGAGCAGCGCGTGGCCGCAACGGTTCACCAGCGCCTCGAGCCCGGCGTAGCTGAGCTGCGTCTGCCCGAGTATGAGCGCCGGCTGATCCGCCAGGCCGGCCGCGAGCGGTGGCCCCAGAATCTCTTCCGCCGCGTTCATGCGCCCTTCAGGAAAACGGCGACGATCAGTCATCTCCGTGCGTCCGTCGCTGGGTTGCCATACGCGCGGCCCCGGCGCGTCCGCGCCCTCGACACCGTTTGCGCACCAGCAGCACAGCGCTGCCGTCGCGACGCGCGCCGGCCCGGCTCAGATGTCGATGCCGGACTTGCCGGGCGCGAGGATGTTGTTCGGGTCGAGCGCGCGCTTGAGCGCGAGGTTCACCTCGTGTTTCACCGGGCCGTACAAGGCCGCGACCTCGTCCATGAACGCGGTGTTGGCGCGATACACGCCATAGCCCTGCGCCGCGAAATCGTGCAGCAGCTTCTCGTAGCACCCGTGCGCCGCCCGCATCTGCGCGGGATCGGTTCGATCGTAGAGCATGTCGACGATGTGGTGCATGTCGCGCCAGCCGATGATGAACAGGGCGACGTAGTCGATCCCGAATTCCCGGGTGATCGCCTTGGCCATGTGCATCTGCTTGAGCGTCTCCGAGCCCCGCGCCTGGGACACCGGTGCGAACCACGTGGAGCCGCCGCCGCCGCGCCAGTTGTACAGGCCGAATTCGCGCATCGACAGCGTGCCCGACATCATGTCCTTGCGGTATTGCCACAGCGGGTCGTCCGCGGGCATGTCCTGTTCGGTGAAGATCTCTCCGCCCGAGGCTTCGAACGCGCCCTTGACCATCTTCCAGTTGACGTCGACCTGTTCCTGAGTGCCGTACAGCGCCGCGTAAACGTTCCACGCGCCGTAGCCCTTTTCCCGGGCGTGCTCGCGCACGATCTCGTCCGGGATCTGGCCCTCGCCTTCCCAGAGCTCGAAACGGCGGGTGGTCACGGCGATCTCCCACAGCGCGTTCGACACGGTGCCGGCGTTGGCGATGATCTGGTTGATGCGCAGCACCCGGATGGTGTCGATCGCCTTGACGATATCCTCCTCGTGCGGGTACTTGACCAGGAACGGCTTGTACACGGGTGGTCGCGGCATGAGCCAGAAACCCATCTTGGTGACGATGCCGAAGTTGGACTGGGTGAAGATGCCGTCGAGGTAGGGACCGTATCCCCACTTGAAAACCTGCCAGGTGTTGGAGTTCTCGAGCGCGCCCATGCCGGTACGCAGCACCTTGCCATTGGCGAGAACGACCTCCATGCCGCACTGGAACAGGAAGTGTTCGCCGTAGGGCGTGTAGCCGACGCCGCGGTCGAGCGTGTTGCCGGTCGGGCTCGCGACGGGCGCGGGCATCGGCGTGTCCAGCCACAGCGGCAGGTCGTGCTCCTCGATGTAGTCTGCGAGTTGCTGGTAGGTGCAACCCGCTTCGACCAGGGCGTAGCACAGATCCGCGTCGACCTCGAGTATGCGGTTCATGCGCCGAAGGTCGAGCACCATGGTGCCGCGCCGGGCCGGCGCCGCGGAACCGTAGCCGAAGTTGCGCCCGGTGGAGATCGGCCACACCGGCACCTTGTATTTGTTGCACACGCCGACGATCGCCTGAACTTCCTCGACGCTCCCGGGCAGCAGTGCACCGGAGGGCATGTGCTTGTCATCCTCCTCCGGGATCATGATCTTGATGTACGGTGCGATCAGGTCCGCGCTGGTAATGACGTGCTCGTCGCCGACGATGGCGCGAAATTCCTTCACGGCCGCGGCGAAGGCGTCGGCCGGGACGCCCTTGGGCAGGGCGACGAAATCGTGTTTCATCTGCTGTTCCCCCGTTGCTCGCGCGCCGCCACGCCGGCTCAGAGCCGGATCGCGAAAGTTTCGACGCTCAGGCGTGCGCTGCCGCGCGCATCGGCGCCGCCACCACGTGTCACCGTGGCTGCCGGCCCGGGCGTGTAGCGGCCTTCGGCGATGCGCCGGTACAATGCGGCGGTCGCGGCGATCCAGTCACCACCGGGCGGCACGCCGGCACCGGCAGGGCGGGACGCCTGCGAGCCCCCGAGCGCGATCTCGCGAACGTGCAGGCCCGCATCGCTTGCGGCCAGGGCGCTGCCGAGCGCGCTGCCGATACCGCGGCTGCCGGGCATGGAGTAGAACAGGTGCCGCGTGCCGCTGGCGTCGCTGACGTGCTGCCCCCGGCACAGGATCGCACCGCCGCCGTCGCGGACCAGCTCCTCGAAGACCGGGTAGACGTCGTTGCCGACCATGCCGAGCAGGCAATGCCCCCGGTGTGCGGCGAGCAACGCGCGCAGGTCCGCGAGCGCCTCCCCCTGCCAGCCGCTCAGGACGAGCTCGCGCCGTATCGAGTTTCCGCCCGCCAGGTGTGCAGCGAACGCACGGCTCGGCGCATCGTCACCGTGCACGACCAGCAGCGGTGGCGTGCCGGTACGTGCCTCGAGCGCCAGCGCGGCCAGCGGCGTCGACAGCAGCACTGCCGCACCCGTCGTACCCTTCAGGATCCCGCGTCGTGTGATGCCCATCGCCATCTCCTCAGTTGCCGTCCGCCGGCGCGGGTGCGCTGGCGTGCAGCCAGGCCGCCAGGGCCTGCAGATCCGCCACGCCGATCTCGCTCGGTTTGAACGCCGGCATCGGGCCGAAGCCCTTGCGTACGCGCTCGCCGATGTAGGCGACGTCGAGCTGGCGCCCTTTCAACACCGGCGCGACGCCGGTCTCGTGACAATATACGCAGGCACTGCGGTAGATGTGCTCCGGTCCGTGCCACTCGCCCGCGGCCTGGGCCCGCACGGCGCCGGCGTAGCCGATCACCGTTGCGAGCGCGCAGATGAACAGGGTTGCGATGGCGCCGCCGGCTGCCCGTGCGGCCGTCGTCGTCGAAATCGTCACGTCGGCGCTCATATCGTCCTGCCCCGCAGTGTCGAAGCCCGCTACGGGGCTGTCAGAAGATGGCCACGCGGGCGTCGCCCGGTCGCGGTCGATGGTGCGGCCGCCGGCCGGCGGCAGTGAACAATACAGCAAAGAAAACGGGGTGGCCCCCCCGGGCGAGGCAGGTGTCAGGCCAATTGCCCTTCGTGGGCCACCCCAAGAGCAGGTCATGGTCGCGCTGAGTCGAGCCCGGCCACGACCGGATCATCCGTGAGCCGGCGCGCCCGCTGCTCGTCCTTGCGGGAACGGAAACCGTTCCATGGGTGAACCGCACCGGCCCCGGCGCGCGGCGCGGCCGACACGCAGCGGGGAGCGCTCATCCCCGGACTCCGTTGCCGCGGAACTGCTGCGGCGTGACGCCATAAGTGCGCTTGAAGACGCGACCGAAATGACTCGCGTCGGCGAAGCCCCAGCGCATGGCGATGTCCGTCACCGTGCAGTCGCGGGCCCGCGGATCTTTCAGATCCCGCGCACATTCCTCGAGCCGGCGGGTCTGGATGTAGCGCGCGACCGGGATCCCCTCGCGGGCGAACAGCCGGTGCAGGTAGCGCGTCGAGAAACCGAGCGCGCCGGCGATCGAGCGGGGCGACAGCCCGGGCATGCTCAGATCACGTTCGATCATGCGCCGGATCGAGCGCACCCGCGCACCGTGCCTGTCGGCGGGCTGCTGCGCGCGGACCGCCTGCGTGACCGCCGCTTCCAGCAGCTCCAGGCCAACCCGCCCGACGTGCGCGCTGCCGGTGGTACAGATGCCCTCGTCGGCCAGTGACCACAGGTTCCACAGGTAACTCACCAGCAGCGCCGCCATGCCCTGGCGATACGACATCCGGGTGCCGGCGAGCGTGCGCGGTTCGCGGAAATAATCCCGCAACAGGCGCTGCGGAACCTGCATGACGAGGATGTCCGAGCTGCCGTCGAAACGCAGGTCATAGGGCCGGCCGGTGTCGAGCAGCACGAGATCGCCCGGCGCCAGCTCGAGCTGCGCTCCGGCCTGGTCGCATTGCGCCCGGCCTCGCAGAAATACGACCGCGAACAGCCAGTCCTCGGCCGACTTGCCGATATCGCCCCGGCGACGTTGCGCCCTGAGCGCCTCCGAGCGTGCGCGCGACACGCAGATGCCCGAGGTCACCACCGTGTCGAGCTCGCCGCGGAACGGCACCGCGCTCGGCAACGGCCGGCTGCACACGAGCGGCGTCATCACGCCGCATACCGCTTCGTTCCAGAAACTGAACTGGCGGTGCGGCTGTTCGGCCGACGTGTCGTGGCGCAGGCGGGCCGGCACGGCCGCCATGGACGACGCTGTCGGCGCCTGTACTGCTTGCGTCATGCCTGCCCCCGCGATGCCGCCGGTCAGACGATTCCCGATTTTCCCGGGGCGATGATCCCGTTCGGATCGAGTGCGCGTTTCAGGCGCTGCTTGACGACTTTCTGTGTCTCGCCATAGGTGTCCGCCACCTGCGCCATGAATGCCGTGTTGACGCGGTAGGTGCCGTAGCCCGCCTGCGTGAACTCGGCCAGCAGCCGTTCGAAGCACGTATGCGCGCGTTTCATCTCGCTGGCGTCGGTGCGATCGAACAGCAGATCGATGATGTGATGCATGTCACGCCAGCCGACGATGAACTCACCGACGTAGTCGAATCCGTAGTCACCGAGAATGCGCCGGGCAAGCGCCATCTGGTTGAGCGTCTCGGAGCCGCGCGACTGCGACACCGGAGCGAACCATGCCGAGCCGCCACCGCCACGCCAGTTGTAAAGACCGAACTCCTGCAGGTTCATGTCGCCGCGCATCAGGTCGCGGCGGTAGCGGAACACGGGGCTCGCCCCTGCCTCGGCCTCGGTCTCGAGCACGCCGCCGGATGCGGAAATCACTGCGCTGACGATGCGCCAGTTGACCTCGATCTGCTCCGGTGTGCCGTACAGGGCCGCGTAGACGTTCCACCAGCCGAGCCCCTGCTCGCGCATGATGCGGCGCACCGCGTCGTCGGGGATGCTGCCGTCGCCGTCGTAGTAGTCGTGCCGGCGCAGGAACGTCCCCGCCTCCCACAGCGCGCTCGCGATGACGATCGCATTCGGTATGACGTTCGCGATCCGCAGCGGCCGGATGGTCTCGACGATCTTCTCGATGTCGGCTTCGTGGTCGTAGCGCACGACGAACGGCTTGAACGCCGGCGGCGCCGGCATCAGCCACAGCCCGAGCTTGGTGACGATGCCGTAGTTGGACTGCGTGAACAGGCCGTCGAGATAGGGTCCGTAACCCCATTTGAACACCTGCCAGGTGTTGGAGTTCGGGATCGAACCCATTCCCGTACGCAGGATCTCGCCGGTGGCCAGCACCACCTCCATGCCGCAGGAGAACAGGAAGTGCTCACCGTACGGCGTGTAGCCGACGCCGCGATCGAGTGTATTGCCGACCGGTCCGGCGATCGCCGAGGGTGCCGGGCAGGACAGCCACAGCGGCAGGTTGCGCTCGCGGATGTAATCGTGGAGCTGCTGGTAGGTGACGCCCGGCTCGACCAGCGCCGTGCACAGATCCGCATCCACCTCGAGGATGCGGTTCATACGCTTCAGATCCAGCACCACCTGGCCGCGCGTCGCCGGCGCGGCCGAACCGTAGCCGAGATTCTTGCCGGTCGAGATGGGCCACAGCGGCACTTTCACCTCGTTGCACACGGCGAGGATCTGCTGCACCTGCTCGACGCTGGCGGGCATGAGCGCCGCCGACGGCGTATGTGCGTCCGTATCCGCCGGAATCATGATCTTGGTGTAGGGTGCCAGGCGCTCGGCCGTGGCCAGCACGTTGGCCTCGCCGACGATATCCCGCAGGCGTGCGAGCACCCGCGAAAACGCCGGTGCGTCCAGACCGGGTGGCAGGGCGATGAACGATTCGGTCATGGCGCCGATTCCTGCTTTGCCGGTGCCCGCGCGATGGTTCCGGCAATGTCGGTGAGGGTCGCGTCGTCGATCTCCGCGGGCCGGAACGCGGGCATGGCCGCCCGCCCGTTACGCACGACGCCGATGATGTACTCCGGTGGCAGCGCCCGGCCCTGCAGCACCGGGCCGATGCCGGTATCGTGGCAGTAGGCGCAAATGCGGGCGTAGGTCGCCGCGCCGGCGCCGGTATCCGCCGCGCCGCCTGCGACCGGAAGCACAGCGAGCCACAGTCCGACGGCGAGCCCGCGCATGGCTCAGCCCGCCGCGGCCTTGGCCGCCTTCTGTTGCAGTCGCGCCGCCGTCTTTTCGACGTCGGCGACGAAGCGCCAGTGGCGGCCGCGCGCGACCTGTTCCACCGCGTCGCGGGCGGTGAATTCGAAAGTCACGGCGCGGCCCTTGACCTCGGCGATGGTGACGTCGATCTCGACCCACATGTCGGCCAGCGTCGGCGCGAGGTGATCGACTTCGACGCGCGTGCCGAGGGAGTCCTCGCCGGCGTCGAGGTGGGCGAGCAGCAGATCACGGCAGGTCTGCTCGATGTCCCGCACCAGGGACGGGGTGGCGTACACGCGGCAGGCGTCGCCCATGAAGGCGATGCAGCGCCCTGTGTCGATCTGGATCCGTTGGCTGGTCCGTACTCCGGCGGCGAGAGAATTCTTCATCAGAAACCTCTTTTTAACAAGGAGTTATAAAATCATCGGCCATCCTGCCGGACGCCCTCGTCCAGCCCTGCGGAGGATATTATTGCATTCTCGTACCAAATTACACTATTATCGTGCGACCCAATCGCGAGCGGCGTAGCTGACGCCTCGCGGGCAGGCTGCTCCGCCACGGGATCCTGGTGCATCATGCAGGCGGCGGAGAACTCTGTCGGGTACGGCGCCCCAAACCGCCGGAGCGACCGCACGCCTGCGGACAGCCAGTTCGAAGGGGGCCATCCAAACCGATTGCGCGCGGCATGCCCGTCTGCGGGCTGGCCGCTACTCGTCGAGCGATGAGGCACCGAGCATGATCTCTTTTCACACCCATCCGGATCAATACCGGCACTGGAAGCTCAGCATCGAGCCGCCGATCGCCATCCTGGCGATGGACGTCGACGCCGAGGTCACGTTGCGCCCCGGCTACGAGCTCAAGCTCAACTCCTACGATCTCGGGGTCGACATCGAGCTCTACGACGCCGTGCAGCGCCTGCGCTTCGAGCATCCGGAAGTCGGTGCCGTCATCCTCACGTCGGCCAAGCCCGACGTATTCTGCGCCGGCGCGAACATCCGCATGCTGGCCGGCTCGAGTCACGATCACAAGGTCAATTTCTGCAAGTTCACCAACGAGACCCGCAACGGTATCGAGGACGCGACCGATTTTTCGCACCAGACGTGGCTGTGCGCAATCAACGGCACGGCGGCTGGCGGCGGCTACGAGCTCGCCGAAGCCTGCGACTGGATCATCATGGCCGACGACAATACGACCGCCGTCTCGCTGCCCGAGGTGCCGCTGCTCGCGGTGCTGCCGGGCACCGGCGGCCTGACGCGTCTGGTCGACAAACGCAAGGTGCGGCGCGATCACGCCGACTTCTTCTGCACCGTGACGGAAGGTATCAAGGGAACGCGCGCGCGGGACTGGAAGCTCATCGACGAGCTCGCGCCGCGCACCGGACTGATGGAAGCCGCACGGGCGCGTGCCCTGGAGTTCGCCGCGAAGTCGGACCGTCCACACGGCGCCAAGGGTATCCGGCTGACGCCGCTCGCGCGCACGATCGACGGCGACACGATCACCTATGCGCACATCAGCTGCGAGATCGACCGCGAGCGCGGCATCGCCAGCGTCCGCATTCGCGGTCCGCAAACCGACGCACCGGGCAGCGCCGCGGCCATACACGCCGAGGGCGACACCTTCTGGCCGCTGGCGTTCGCGCGCGAGCTCGATGATTTCCTGCTGCACATGCGGCTGAACGAGACGGAAGCCGGTATTTTCGTCATCCGCACGCACGGCGAGCTCAATCGGGTGGCCGCGTACGATACCTGCCTCGCCGAGCACGCGGACGACTGGCTGGTGCGTGAGGTAACGCTGTATCTGAAGCGCACCCTCAAGCGCCTCGACGTCACGTCGCGCAGCATCTTCGCCTTGATAGAGCCCGGCAGCTGCTTTGCCGGTTCGTTGCTCGAAATCGCGCTCGGTGCCGATCGCAGCTACATGCTCGACGGTACTTTCGAGGATTCCGATCTGCCCCCGGCGACGATCATGCTGACCGCGGCGAATTTCGGCACGCTGCCCATGGTGAACGGGCTGTCGCGTCTGGAGAGCCGTTTTCTCGGCGACCCCGGGCAGGTCGAGCAGCTGCGCCAGTGGCTGGGCGAGCCGATGGACGCCGGCACGGCGCTCGAGCATGGACTGGTGACCTTTGCACCCGACGACATCGACTGGGAAGACGAGGTGCGCGTCGCCGTCGAGGAGCGAGCGAGTTTTTCGCCCGATGCCATGACCGGCATGGAGGCGAACCTGCGCTTCGGCGGGCCCGAGACGCTGGAGTCCAAGATCTTCGCCCGCCTGACCGCCTGGCAGAACTGGATCTTCCAGCGTCCCAACGCTGCCGGTGAGCAGGGCGCACTGCGCGCCTACGGCACCGGCAGAAAGAGCAAATACGACCGCAAGCGTGTTTGAGACCACGCACGTCCGCGGACGACGGCATACCGGCATCGCGGCCATTGCGCGCCGCGCCTGTCGGCGAACGCTCGCGGCGGGCGCTCCGGCTCCTTCGCCGGCCTGCGAACGCGCGATTCAGACCGCACGCAGCCGTCACAGCGTTGCGTCGCAACGCCGCATCACCCACTTGCAACCGACGGAACCAACATCATGAGCAACGTCGACCTCACCGCAAAGATCCCGAATAACGTCAATCTCGGCGAGAACAAGCGCCTGCAACGCGCCCTCGAGGCCTGGCAGCCGAAGTTCATCGACTGGTGGAAGACCATGGGTCCCGTGGGCGCGCAGGATTACGACGTCTACCTGCGCACTGCAATCAGCGCCGACAACGATGGCTGGGCGCACTTCGACTACGTCAAGATGCCCGATTACCGCTGGGGAATTTTCCTCGCCGACGCGGAAGCCGACCGGCGCGTCAACTTCGGTGCGCACAAAGGTGAACCCGCCTGGCAGGAAGTGCCGGGTGAGTACCGCTCGGCATTGCGCCGGCTCATCGTCACCCAGGGTGACACCGAGCCCGCGTCGGTGGAGCAGCAGCGCCTGCTCGGTCAGACCTGCCCGTCGCTGTACGACATGCGCAATCTGTTCCAGGTCAACGTCGAGGAAGGGCGGCACCTGTGGGCAATGGTCTACCTGCTCGACGCCTACTTCGGCCGTGACGGTCGCGAGGAGGCCGAGGCCATGCTCGAGCGCCACTCCGGCGATCCGGACAAACCGCGCATCCTCGGCGCTTTCAACGAAAAAACGCCCGACTGGTTGTCGTTTTTCATGTTCACCTACTTCACCGATCGCGACGGCAAGATGCAGCTCGCCTCGCTCGCCGAGTCCGGCTTCGATCCCTTGTCGCGCACCTGCCGTTTCATGCTCACGGAGGAGGCCCACCACATGTTCGTCGGCGAGACCGGCGTGGGCCGCGTGATTCAGCGTGCCTGCGACGTCATGAAAGAGCACAGGACCGACGATCTGCGCAAGTACGGCGTGATCGATCTGCCGCTGCTGCAGAAGTACCTCAATTTTCATTTCAGCGTGTCCTGCGACCTGTTCGGTTCGGAGCTGTCGACCAACGCCGCGAACTACTACACCCAGGGCATCAAGGGCCGCTACCAGGAGACCAAGATCGACGACGACCACCTGCTCGCCCACGACAGCTACCGGGTAACGGAGCTCTCGGGCGAGAGATTCGGCGAGAAAGACGAGCCGGCGTTGCTCGCCGTGAACGAGCGGTTGCGTGACGACTACATCGCCGACTGCCAGAAGGGCATCGATCGCTGGAACAAGATCATCGCCAAGGCCGGTATCGACTTCAAACTGACGCTGCCGCACCGCGCCTTCCATCGCGCCATCGGCCAGTTCTCCGACATCAGGGTCACGCCCGCGGGCAAGGTCGTCACCGAGGCCGAATGGGATCACCACCACGGTCAATGGCTGCCGACCCCCGAGGATCGCGCCTACGTCATCTCGTTGATGGGCGCGGTTACCGACGCGGCCCAGATGGCCAACTGGATTGCGCCGCCGGCCCACGGTATCAAGGGCCAGCCGGTCGATTTCGAATACGTCCGCTTCGATTGACCGGACACCGCCGCCGGCCACGCTCACCCGGGCGTGCGCGCGTCGATTGCGCGCGGCCCGCACGCTGATCTCCTTCTGATATTCGCCCGGTCCCCGGACCGGGCACTTTTTTCTCAGAGCTTGCGAAACATTCGCCCGCCGTCGCAGCAGGCGCGGTGATGGTTTCACAAGCTCTTAGCGCGGCTTCCCGCGATCGCGCGATCAACAACGCCGGGCGCCCCGAGTCCGGCGTCGTGCTCGCGCCGCGATGCTACTCCCGGTAACGCCCCCGCTGGCGTCAGGCCGCGCGCCTCGCGAATTCCGCGAGCGTCATTAGACCGGGTCGAAACGGTTTAGAATTAGTACACCCGTCCTAGATCCAGTGACAGGCCCACGCGAAAATTTGTAGACTCCCCGCCGCGGCGTATCAACAGATCGCGCGCTGTCGGGAGGAAGTCATGACTGAGATGGATGCTGTTGCGGCGGAAGAGCCGACAGGCGGGTGGTGGAACCGCTGGGTCATGAAGCGTCAGGGCTGGTGGTTGCCGCTGTCGCTCGTGTTCGTCACCGGTATCGGCAGCATGCTGTTCGTGGGCTACAGGACCTATGCCGATGCGCCGCCGGTGCCCGACTTCGTGAACGATGCGGGTGAACCGATCGTGGCGGCCGACGCAGTCCGGCGTGGCCAGAACATCTTCCTGCAATATGCCCTGATGAACTACGGGAGCATGTTCGGCGACGGCGCCGCTCGTGGCCCCGATTTCACGGCCGACGCCCTGCACACGGTGGTGCAGGTCATGCAGGCCTACCACCTCGCGCAGCAGGTCGGGAACGGCAGCGATGCCGACCGCGCGGTGGTGGCGCTCGATCGCGCGCGGCGTGAGATCAAGGCCAATCGCTACGACAGCGCGCGTAACCAGGTCACCCTCACCCCTGCGCAGGTGGCAGCGGTTGCGGCCCTGGAAGAGCGCTACGCGGCGATGTTCGACGGCAGCAGCCACGGCGTGAGTCCGCAGGCATACATCGAACGCGCGGACGAGCGGGTCGCGCTGGCGCACTTTTTCTTCTGGGGGGCGTGGGTGTGTGCGGCCGCGCGCCCCGGGACCGATTACAGCTATACGCACAACTGGCCCTACGACGAGCAGGCGGGAAACCGTCCGACACCCGCAATTCTGCTCTGGAGCGTGGTCGCGACCCTGGGCCTGATCCTGGCGCTCGGCACGATCCTGTATCTGTACGGGCGTTACAGCCCGATCGCGGGCTGGCGGGTCGGTGGTCGCGACGCGGGCTACGCCTCCAGTGCGGTCGTGGACGGCTTCCAGCCGTCGCCAACCCAGCGCGCAACGTACAAGTTCTTCGCCCTGGCAGCGGCCTTGCTGGTGCTGCAGATCGTGGCGGGCGTGCTCACGGTGCACGACTTCCTCGGCCTGACTTCGATCGGCGGCTTCGATCTGCGTGCGGTCGTTCCGATCACCGTCACCCGGGCCTGGCATCTGCAGCTTGCACTGCTGTGGATCTCGTCTTGCTGGATCGGCGCCTCGATCTTCGTTCTGGCCACCGCGTCGGCAACGCAACCGCGCGGCCAGACGGTGCTGGTGGACGTTCTGTTCGCTCTGGTCGCGGTGCTCGTGTGCGGCACGCTCGTCGGCCTGTACGCCGGGCCGATGGGTGCGCTGGGCGACGACTGGCGGCTGTACGGAAGCCAGGGCTGGGAGTTCGTGGAACCGGGCCGGCTCTGGCAGGGACTGATGTTCGTCGTGTTCGCGCTGTGGGGCGTCATCGTGGCCCGCGCCGTTCGACCGCTGTGGCACCGAGGGGATCCGTGGACCCTTCCCAAGTGGCTGTTGTACGCCGTGACGGCGGTGCTGCTGTTGTCGATATCAGGTTTCGTCGCCGGTCCGGATACGAACTTCGTCGTCGCTGATTTCTGGCGCTGGGCCGTCATTCATATGTGGGTGGAAGCCTTCTTCGAGGTGTTCGCCACCGTCGTGCTCGCATGGTTCATGGTCCTGCTCGGCTTCGTCAGCCACACGGCCGCTTCGCGCGTGGTGTATCTGGCGACGCTGCTTTTTTTGGGCTCGGGGCTGCTCGGCATCTCGCACAATTTCTACTGGAATGCGAAGCCGGTCGCCACCCTGGCCATCGGCAGCGTGTTCTCGACCCTGCAGGTCGTACCGCTCGTGCTGCTGACGCTGGAAGCCTGGCAGTTCGCGCGCCTGCCCAAGCGCAAGCTCGGCGCCGCAGCGCCGGCGACGGCGTTCGGCCAGCGTGAAGCCTTCCTGTTTCTGATCGCCATGAACTTCTGGAATTTCGTCGGCGCGGGCATGTTCGGCTTCATCATCAACCTGCCCATCGTCAATTACTACGAGCACGGTACTTACCTGACCGTCAACCACGGCCACGCCGCGCTGATGGGGGTCTACGGCAACCTCGCGCTCGGTGCGGCGCTGTTCTGCGCCCGTTGTCTGCTCGTGCCCGAGCGCTGGAACGCCGCCCTGGTGCGGCGGGCGTTCTGGTCGCTGAACGCGGGTCTCGCCCTGATGGTCCTGCTCGATCTGTTCCCCGCTGGCGTCCATCAGCTGCTCACGGTTCTGGAGCACGGGCTGGCCCACGCGCGTGCCGAAACCTACGTGCAGGGCGTTGCGTTTCAGACGCTGACCTGGGCGCGTATCGGTGGTGGGGCCTTGTTCGTGCTCGGGGGCGTGCTGCCGCTCGCGTGGCTGTTCCTCACGCGCCTGCGCGACCTGCGCGCACCGGCGCTGAACGGCACACCGGAGTTATTGCAGGGAGCGCCTGCCGGCTGAGCGTGGCAGCCCAGGCACCGGCCGCTATGCCGTCACGGGCAACAAGGCGGCGGTGCGGGCGCACCCGTCCGGCGCGATCGTGCCGAGTCCACGGACTGCCGTGCACCGTCGAACGGGACCCGACCTGCGCGCAGGCCACAGTTGACATTGGGCATGGCGCCGTGGATCGTTCCGCCGTGCACATGCCAGCGATCTTCCAATGAGCGTGCCCGGTACCCGCCGGCCGCGACAGCGGCCTCGCCCGCCACCATGATGCGGCGCCCGGCCATGGTGGCGCTCGTCGCGGCGAACCCGCTGGACAGGCTGCGGCAACGCCTGAGCACGCGCGAGGACAGCGAGCACGAGCAGGCCGCGCTGCGGCTGGTCGCCGGCAGCGTGTGGTTCGCGTATCTGCAGATCTTCGCCGCGCACGCACACGTCGCCTGGCATGCCCCGGTCGTTTCAATCCTGTACGTCGTGTGCGGTACGGCGCTGCTGATCGCCATCATCGCCGCGCCGCGGTGTTCGCCCACGCGGCGTGTGCTCGGTGGCGTGCTGGACGTGGGCGCCATCAACTACGCCCTGGCCGTAACTGGCGAGGTCGGCGCCTGGCTGGTCCCGATGTTGTTCTTCGTCACGCTGGGCAACGGCTTTCGCTACGGCAGCCGTTACCTGCTCGGCAACGCCGCTCTCGGCGCCGTTGGATTTTGCGTCGTGCTGGTCACGAGCGAATACTGGATCGCCCAGCGAGCGGTCGGGATCGGTCTGCTCATCGCCTTCATTGCCGTGTCGTTCTACACCTCGGTGCTCATCTCGAAGCTGCAACAGGCCGTGATCAGAGCCGACGAGGCCAACATGGCCAAAAGCCAGTTTCTCGCCAACATGAGTCACGAGATCCGGACGCCGTTGAATGGCGTGATCGGCATGAACGAGCTGCTCGCGCGTACCAAGCTGACGCAGGATCAGAGCGACTCGCTGGCGATCCTGCAAAGCTCCGCGCGCACCCTGCTCGCGCTCATCAACGACGTCCTCGACATTTCCAAGATCGAAGCGGGCAAACTCAGTCTCGAGACGGTCGACTTCGACCTGCACGAGGTACTGTCATCGACGGTGCAGATGTTCGAGCCCCTGGCGCGCGCCAAGGAGCTGCGGCTGAACCTGCACGTGCAACCGGACGTGCCCCGCGCGCTGCGCGGGGACGCGCTGCACCTGCGCCAGATCCTCACCAACCTCCTCAGCAATGCCATCAAGTTCACCGACCGCGGCGAAATCGACGTGCAGGTGTCCACCGCCGCGAGCAGCGCACGTGACGCGACCATCCACGTATCCGTTCGTGATACCGGCATCGGCATCAGCAAGGAGATGCAACGCCGGCTGTTCGGCGAGTCGAGCCCGGTCGAGAAGCCCATGACGCCGCGTCCCGGCGGCGCGGGGCTGGGCACCGTGATCGCGCGCCAGCTCGCCGCGTCGATGGGCGGGCGTCTCGGCCTCGTCAGCGAACCCGGCCTCGGCAGCACGTTCTGGCTGGAGATCCCGTTCGCGCGGGGGGAGACGACCAGTATCGGAACGGACCCCTGC
Source organism: Gammaproteobacteria bacterium (assembly GCA_020850735.1). Taxonomy (GTDB): domain Bacteria; phylum Pseudomonadota; class Gammaproteobacteria; order JADZEE01; family JADZEE01; genus JADZEE01. The sequence goes on from JADZEE010000136.1 coordinate 31,470, forward strand.
GGCGCGGCCGCGGTGCTGCCCGGCGCCGCCGACACGCGTGCGGAGGTGCCGGTCACGGGCTTGCGCATCCTCGTCGGCGAGGACAATCCGACCAACCAGAAGGTGATCGCCCGGATCCTCGAGTCCGGCTCGCACGAGGTCCGGATCGCGGCCAACGGCAAGGAAGTGATCGATGGGCTCGAGCGCGCCGAGTTCGACGTGCTCATCGTCGACATGCAGATGCCGGTGCTCGGTGGTATCGAGGCGGCGAAGATTTTCCGCGGCCGGCATCCGACGCGCCGGCACATGCCCATCATCGTGCTGACCGCCAATGCCACCGCCGACGCCGCGCGCGCCGGCCGGGAAGCGGGACTGGAAGCCTACCTGACCAAACCGGTCGATCCCCAGCGCCTGCTGCAGACCGTCACCGCTGTCCACCGTGCGGCGGCCGCCACCGTTGCGACCGCGGCGCAATCCGAGCAACAGCGCGGTATGCGCCTGCAGGTCATTGCCGGTACTGCCAGCCCCGTGCCCGAGACCGGCCCCCGCGCCTGAGCGGCCGCTCAGGCGTATACCCGGCGCGCATGTCCGTACCGTGCCGGGCGTTGGGACGGCGCGCCGCGCGACTCAACCCGCGGCGGCGGTACCACCCACGAGTGCGGGCGTGCGCACGGTATCGCGTTCCACGTCGAGCCGATCCTGACCGCGTATCAGGCGCTTCATGGTGCGCAGGTCGCGCTCGGTCAGGCGCATCGCGGCGTCCACCCACATGTCACACACCTTGATGAGGTCTTCGTACCGCACCGGGTTCGACAGCGCGCGCACGCCCTGCACCGCCAGGCGCGCATTGCGGCGCCGTTGATGTGAGCGGATGAATTCATGCACCGCTTCGATGCCCGCGCCCGCCTCGGCGAGCACGTCGACCACGCCCATCTCGTGCAGCTCTTCCGCGTCGTAGACACGGCCGCTGAGGATCATGCGTTCGGCGAGCGCGGGGCCGATGCGTTGCGCCAGGTATTGATACGCGCCCATCCCCGGAAACAGATTGAACAACACTTCCGGCAATCCGAATCGCGCGTTGCGCTCGGCAATCATGACCTGTCTGGAAAGCGCTGCCTCGAAGCCGCCGCCGAGCGCCTCGCCGCGCACCAGCGATATGGTCGTGATGTCCAGACCGTAGCCGGTGTGACTGCGATAGCCCGAATCGATGCAGGCGCGCCCGTACTGGCGCAGCCACTCGGCGTTGCGGGTTTCGATGCAGCGCACGAACTGCTCCAGATCGCCGCCCAGGTTGAAGATGTCCGGGTGGGTCGAACCGAGCACCTGATACTGGATCGGCACCAGCTCACCCTCGTGAGGCAGTCTGCCGCGATACTGGGTCAGGCTCATCTGGTAATTGCGGATGTCCTCGAGCAGCCTTGGCGTGAAGCAGGGGCGCGGTGAGGGTTGCATGTCCATCCAGGCAATACCGGCCTGCGAATCCACTGAGATCTGCAGATGCGCATAATTCCGAAACGATGTGTCACCAGCAAAGCGTACTGTGCTCATGTCGTCCCCTCTCCAACTGTCGATATCGTTATCTTTTTCGTGGAGGATCCGGGTCTGTCATGCGGGGACACGCGCCTGCGCAGCACCAAGTGGCAGCGTCCGACCGTCTCCCTGCCGCGACATCCCGAATGCCTTCCAGCTTGTGCCAGCCGTGCGCCCCTCACCGTGCTGGACACGTTGAGACTAGCACAAGCGCGCGAAATTGACTCGATCGGCGCGCGCCGCCGCCGCCGCGCGACACACGTGCCCGCGCTCGCCGCGGGTGGCGTCCCGGCGGGTGAGACCGACTTGCGGTGGCCGACCGGGCCCGGGACCGTCCGCCTGCCGTCTCGAGGTCCGGAGCGGCGGGTTTGAGCATTTCGTCAATGCCCGGCCAGCACTTGAGCAATTCAGCAAATCGACGTTCACCACCGGCCGACCGACCGACCGACCGATCGGCTGCCGCCACCGGCGTCGGACCGTTCCTTTGACCTGTAGCAAATGACCATGCCCCGCCCCGGGGCATGGTATCGGCTATCGATCGCGGCATGTTTCGCTGCGCCGCCGGGTGGCCCGCCCGGGTTCGCGCAGCGGGCGACTGAGCGAGGCGGTGGGCTGGCGGGCACCTGGGGGTCGAGTAATCATGCTGCAGTACATCATTCAGGGACGCGGTGGGCAGGGCGCACAGACCGCCGGCAATCTGCTGGCGCGGGCGTTTTTTGCGGCCGGCAGCCAGGTGCAGAGCTTTGCCACCTACGGCGGCGCGCGCCGGGGCACGCCGGTCAGCTCGTTCATCCGTGTCGACGACAAACCGATCCGTGTGCGCTGTGACATCGAACAGGCCGATGCCATCCTGTGCTTCGACGCCAGCCTGCTCGAAGGTCGGCTGCTTGCGGCGGCACGGACCGATACCCTCATCGTGGTCAATTCCGCGCGCACGCCCGAGCAGTTCGCCGCGACGCTGCCCGGCTACCGCGTGCTGCCCGTCGATGGCCTGCGCATCGCCCGGCACAACGGTCTGGGCCGGATCGTCAACTCGGCGCTGCTCGGCGCCTTTGCGCGCGCCATCGAGGCCCCGACGATCGACATCCTGAGCGCCACCCTCGCCGCCGAAGCGCCCAAGCACGGCGATCGCAACGTCGCCGCCTGCCGCGAGGGTTACGATTTCATCGACGCGCAGCTGTGCAGGGCCGTGGCATGAACGCACCTCCCAAACCGGTGCCGGCCATCTGGACGACCGGGTCGACCGAGGCGATCAAGACCGGTACCTGGCGTGCGGCCTTGCCGATCTACCGGCGCGCGCCGTCGCCGTGCCACCTGGCCTGCCCCGTCAACGGGCAGATCGCCGTGTGGCTGGATCAGGCGCGGCGGGGTGATTTTCACGCCGCCTGGACGACGCTCACCGAGAACAACCCCTTTCCGGCCATCGCCGGGCGGATCTGTCACCACCCGTGTGAAACGGCCTGCAACCGCGCGAGTTACGACGAGTCGCTCGCGATCTGCCGGCTCGAGCGCCATGTGGGCGACCGGGCGATCGCCGAGGGTTGGCGTCATGCCGACGTCGCGGTCACGCGCAAGGAACGCATCGCCGTGGTCGGTGGCGGCCCGTCCGGGTTGTCGGCGGCGTATCACCTGCGCCGGCGCGGCTATGCGGTGACGATCTTCGAGGCGCAGGCCGCGCTCGGTGGCCTGATGCGCGATGGCATTCCGCCGTACCGGCTGGCGCGCGAGGTTCTGGACGCGGAGATCCAGCGCATCCTCGATCTCGGCGTGCAGGTCCGTTGCGGTTCGACGCTGGCCACGCCGGCCGATTTCGAGCGTCTGCGCGCCGACTACGACGCGATCTATCTCGCCATGGGCGCGCGCCGGCAAAAGCGACTGGCGCAGCTCGACTACAGCCGACCCTGGGTCATGGACGGTGCGGTGTACCTCGCGCACGCCAATGCGGGCACGCCGCCCGCGCTCGGCCGGCGGGTGGTCGTCATCGGTGGCGGCAGCGCCGCCATGGACGCCGCGCGCAGCGCCCGCCGGGCCGGTCACGAGGTCCGCATTCTCGCCCTCGAGCCCGAAGCGCGCCTGCCCGCCCAGCGCGAGGAAGTGATCGAGGCGCGGGAAGAAGGCATCGAGCTCGTCGACGCGGCGATGCTGGAGTCGGTGCAGGCAGATACCGGCGGCGCGCTGCGGCTGCGCTGCGTGCGAGTGCACTTCGAGGCCGGCCCGGTACGCGGGCAGTTCTCGGTCACCCCGGTCCCCGGCAGCGAATTCACGCTCGAAGCCGACGCCATCGTGGCCTCGATCGGCCAGGACCCGGAGCTCGCGCCGGTACAGGCCCTGCTCGAGACCGACGGGACCGTGCTGCGCACCGACCCGCGTCAGGCCACCAGTGTCGAGGGTGTGTTCGCCGGCGGCGACGTGGCCAGCAACGCCCGTTTCGTCACCGAGGCAATCGGCATGGGCAAGCGTGCCGCGCAGCAAATCGATGCGCGCCTGCGTGGCGGCGCGAGCGCGCCGACCGCGGGTACCGAGCCGGTCGTATCGCTGGACGCCATCAATACGTTCTATCACCCGAAGGCGCCACGTGCGCCGGAGCGGCGGCTCGCGCCGGGCCCCCGCCTGGAGAGCGGCATCGAGGTGCAGCTCGGCCTGGATCCCGGCGCGGCGCTCGCCGAGAGCGCGCGCTGCTTCTCCTGCGGCAACTGCATCCTGTGCGACAACTGCTTTCACTACTGTCCCGATCTGGCGATCAAACGCGTGCCGGGCGGCTACGAAGTGGCGACGGATTACTGCAAGGGCTGCGGCGCGTGCGTGCGTGAATGTCCCACGGGATCCATGGTGATGCGCGAGGAAATCCGATGACCACCGCTGGCAAGCCGATGCTGCTGACGGGCAATCACGCCGTCGCCTGGGGTGCGCGACTCGCGCGGCCGCAGGTACTGCCAGTGTACCCGATCACACCGCAGACGCCGATCCTGGAACTGCTCACCGAGTTTCACGCCCGGGGAGAGCTCGACGCCGAGATCCTGACGCCGGAATCCGAGCACTCGGTGATGGCCGCATGCATCCCCGCTTCGCTCGCGGGCGTGCGCGTGTTCACCGCCACGGCCTCGCAGGGGCTGATGCTCATGCACGAGATGCTGCATTACGCGAGCGGTGCGCGTGCGCCGATCGTGATGGCGAACGTGAACCGCACCGTTGCCTCGCCGTGGGCCTTCTGGCCGGATCAGACCGACAGCCTCGCCCAGCGAGACACCGGCTGGGTGCAGCTGTACAGCGAAAGCGCGCAGGAATCGCTGGACACCGTCATCCAGGCCTTTCGTATCGCCGAACGCGTGCTGCTGCCGGTCATGGTGAACCACGACGCTTTCTACGTCTCGCACGCGCTCGAGGCCGTGCTGTTACCGTCGCAGGCACTCGTCGACGAGTACCTGCCAGCGTATGCCCCCGAACATTTCCTCGACCCCGAACGCGGGGAGTCCTGGGGCAACGTCGTCAGCCAGGACATGTATTACCGTCACCGCCAGGACATCGGTGAGGCGATGGCGGCCGTGCCCGCGGTGGCGACCGCGGCGGACGAACAGTGGTGCGAGTCCACCGGCCGCGGCTACGGGCTGATCGAGCGCTACCGCTGCGAGGACGCCCGGCTGGTCATCGTCACCATGGGCAGCATGTGCGGCACGGTGCGCGACGCGGTCGATACCCTGCGCGATCGTGGCGACGCGGTGGGGCTGCTCAAGCTGCGCCTGTTCCGCCCGCTGCCCGTCGAGGCTCTGCGCGCGGCACTCGCCGGCGTGCCCGACGTGCTGGTGCTCGACCGCAATTACTCACCGGGCGCCGGCGGCGTGCTGCACCAGGAACTGCGCGCGGCACTCTACGGCATGCTCGGTGCGCCACGCGTGCACGGTTACCTGGCCGGTGTCGGCGGCGTCAACGTACCCCCGGAAAAAATCCTGGAGTTCGTCGCCCGGGTGAGCGCGCACAATCCGGTTCCCGCCTCGGTCTGGGTGAGATAGACAGCATGCAAAAGCTCGACATCAGTGAACAAGCCGTGTTCTGCGCCGGCCACGCCGCCTGTCCCGGCTGTGTCGAGGCGCTGTCGGTACGCCACATTCTGGCTACCCTCGGACCGGATACGGTGGCGGTCGTGCCGCCCTCGTGCATGGCGATCATCGCCGGCCCGCAGCCCTTTTCCTCGCTGCGCATCCCGGTCTACCAGCCGACGCTGGAAGCGAGCGCGGCCTCGGCCTCGGGTCTGCGCCGGGCCCTGGACGTACGCGGGCGCAAGGATACGCAGGTGATCGTGCTGGCCGGTGACGGCGGCACCTACGACATCGGATTCCAGTGTCTGTCCTCGGCCGCCGAGCGCAACGAGGACATGATCTATTTCTGTCTCGACAACGAAGGTTACATGAACACGGGTGCGCAGAAATCATCCTCCACGCCGCAATTCGCAGAGACCGGCTCCACCCCGGCCGGCAAACTGACGCGCAAGAAGAACCTCACCGAGATCATGGCTGCCCACGAGGTTCCGTACGCCGCCACCGCCACCGCCGGCCACCTGCAGGACCTGGTGCGCAAGGTCGAGAAAGCGAAGTCCATGCGCGGCATGCGCATCATCACGGTGCTCGTGCCCTGCATCGACGGCTGGGGCGTGGCCGAAGACCAGGGCCTCGCCGCCGCGCGCCTGGCGGTCGAGACGGGCGTGTTCCCGCTCTACGAGGTCGAGGACGGCAGGCGCTACACGCTGAGCTACGCAAACAAGACCCGCCCGGTGCGTGACTACCTGGAGATGCAGCGGCGCTACCGCAACGTCGATGACGAACGGGTGCTCGCTCTGCAGCAAGAGGTCGACGAAGCCTGGGCGCGGTTGTGCGCACGGGTTGCCGGGTCCGAAGCGGCCTGATCACGTTCGCCGCCGGTCGATGAGCCCGGCCGGCGCGGCATCGGCCTGCACGGGGGCTCCGTTTCCAGGGCCTGAGCGGGCCCGCTGCCCGCTCACGGTGCGCCGTGGAGCCCAGGTCGAGATGGCTGTTCCCGTCCGCAGCCCGCGGCCTGCCCGCGGTCCCGCGCGCGAGCGCGGCCGGCATCGGCCACCGGCGCAGGCTGTTCAGCGCCGCCGCATCGATCAGACCAGCCTGCCGTTCCTTCCCGCACCTGCGGTCGTGGCGCCGCCGGAGTCCGAACCATGCAGTTGTGCCCGCAGATAACCGCCGACGCCGACCAGCTCACGCGCTGGCGCCGTGACCTGCACGCCCACCCCGAGCTCGGTTACGCGGAGCACCGCACCGCGGCCTTCGTGGCCGCGCAGCTCGAGGCGGCGGGTATCGAGGTGTGCACCGGCATCGGGCGCACCGGCGTGGTCGGACGGCTGCGGCGCGGCAGCGCCGCGCGCACCATCGGCCTGCGCGCAGACATGGACGCCCTGCCGATGCAGGAGGAGAACGATTTCGGCCATCGCTCCCGCCACGACGGCCGCTTTCACGGCTGCGGCCACGACGGCCACACCGTCATGCTGCTCGCGGCCGCCCGTCATCTGGCCGCGCACGGTGAGTTCGACGGCACCTGCTGTTTCATCTTTCAGCCGGCCGAGGAGGGTGGTGGTGGCGCGGCCGCGATGATCGCCGACGGCCTGTTCGAGCGCTTCCCGATGCAGGCCGTATACGGGCTGCACAACTACCCGCTGCTGCCGGTCGGCCGGGTCGCCGTCCGCGCCGGGCCGATGCTGGCTGCGGCGGAGCAGTTCGACGTCGAAGTGCGCGGCCGTGGCGGTCACGGTGCGTTCCCGCATCTGGCGGTCGATCCGGTCGTCACGGCGGCGCAGATCGTCCAGGCGTTCCAGACCGTCGTCAGTCGTAGTGTCGATCCGCTCCACACCGCGGTGGTCAGCGTCACCCGGATCGTCGCCGGCGACGCCTACAACGTCATTCCCGGTGCAGTCACCCTGGGCGGGACGATCCGCTACTTCGAGGCCGAAGTCGGCGCCACCGTGCGCCGGCGCCTCGCCGAGATCGCCACCGGGATCGCGCACGCGGCGGGCGCCGAGGCGGACTTCGTGCTGCGCGAAGGTCGTTATCCGCCGGTGGTCAACAGCGCGGCGGAAACCCGTCTCGCAGTCGAGGTCGCCCGTGAACTGCTCGGCGAAGATGCCGTGGACGCGGACTGCCCGCCGCTCATGGGATCCGAAGACTTCGCATTCATGCTCGAACGCAAGCCCGGCTGCTTCATCATGTTCGGACAGGGCGGCGGTGAAGGCGGCTGCATGGTTCATCATCCCCGCTACGACTTCAACGACGCGATCATCCCGCTCGGCGCGAGCTACTGGGTACGACTCGCGGAGCGCCTGCTCGCGCAGGCGTCATCGTCCGCCGCCGGTGACTGACCGGCGCTACGGCACGGCGGAGAAATAGGGCATCCGCTGAGCGCCGTCGAGGCGGATCACCGCGCCGTTCAGGAAGCGGTTCTCGCAGATGTGCCGGGCGAGCGCGGCGAACTCCTCCGGCACGCCCATGCGCTTCGGAAAGGGCGTGATGCTCGGGACCGTCGCCAGCATTTCCGCCGGCAGGCCCCGGACCATGGCGGTGTCGAAGGCGCCCGGGCTGATGGTATTGACCCGGATCCCGGCGTCACCGAGCTCGCGTGCCAGCGACAGGGTCATGCTGGCGATGCCTCCCTTGGAGGCGGTATAGGCCGCGCCGGCGATCGGACCGTCGAAGGCGGCGCCCGAGGCCACCATGATCATCACGCCCCGCTCGCCGTCTTCCAGGGCCGGCTGTCCGAGCAGCGCGCTGGCCGCGAGCTGCAGCACGTGCAGCGTGCCGGTGAGGTTGACCCGGATGGTCTGCGCAAGCTGCTCGAACGGTACGGCCGCCGGCCCGACGACGGGCTCGAGCCGGCCGATGCCGGCACAGGATATGACGATGCGCGCCGGGCCCACCGCCGCGATCGCCTGCTCCATCGCCGCCGCCGTCGCCGCGCTATCGCCCAGGTCGCAAGGGACGGGCGTGCCGCCGATCGCGGCCGCCACCTCGCGCACGCCGGCGGCGTTGATGTCCAGCAGCGCCACCCGGGCGCCGGCGCGGGCGAGATGCGTGGCGGTGGCACGCCCCATGCCCGATGCCGCTCCGGTCACGATCGCACCGGTTCCTGAAATCCGCATGTCGATATCCTCCTGTCGCTTGGCCGTTGGCGAGGGCTCGGACTCTCAGGGCAGGCCGGCCCCGGGCACCTCGACCGGCATGACCTCGATGCGGCCCAGGCGCGCCTGCACGGCCTCGTTCGGATGCGGCCCGCGGCAGATGAACAGCGTGCGCCGATCCGGCCCGCCCAGCATTACCGCCAGCGGCATCGTCGCCGGGCCCGTGGCGATGCGCCGCAGCACCTCGCCGCCCTCCCGGATCTGCACGATCTCCCCTTTCATGGGTGAAGCCACCCAGATGGCGCCGCCGGCGTCGAGGCAGATCCCGTCCGGTCCCAGACCCTCGGCCGTCGCCCACAGTCGCTTGCCCGACAGCGAGCCGTCGGCGCCGATGTCGAAAGCCGTCAGCCGATCGGCAAACGACTCGGCCACGATCAGCGTGCGGCCGTCCGGGGTGATGACCGAGCCGTTCGGAACCGCCATGTCGGCGTCCACTACCCGCGCCAGGCCCTGCGGTGTGACCAGCACCAGCTTCGCCGGCTGAAACGGCGCGCCGCCATGGACGTCGAATCCGACCTCGCCGACGTAGGCGCGGCCGGCGGTGTCCACCACCATATCGTTGCAGATGAAGGTGGTCAGCGGCGCGAGATCCGCGGCCTGCACCGGACCCTGCGGATCCAGGCGCAGCAGCTGCCGGTCGTTCATCGACACGACCAGCAGGCGTCCGTCCGGCAGCCAGCCCAGGCCCGAGGGCCAGCCCGGCACCTCGACGACGGTCTCGGTGTTGCCATCGAGGTCCACCGTCATGACCTTTCCGGCAAGCATGTCGGAGAACCACAGCCTGCCATCCCGCCAGCGCGGCCCTTCCGGAAACACCAGACCATCGACCAGCAGCCTCGGGCTCTCGTTCATGAACCATCTCCTTTCTTGCTGAGGATCAGCGTCCAAGTATGGTGACATAGGCGGCGGCTTCCTCCACGCCGTGGAAGCCGCCGCCGTTCTGCGCCAGACCGATACGCGCCAGCGGCACCTGGCGGGCGCCGGCCTCGCCGCGCAGCTGGGTCACGAGCTCGTGGATCTGTGCGAGCCCGGTGGCACCGACCGGGTGGCCCCGGGATTCCAGCCCGCCCGAGACGTTGATCGGGATGGCGCCGCCCAGCCGGGTCGCGCCGCTCCCGGCGAGCTCGCCGCCAGCCCCGATCGGGCACAGGCCCAGGCACTCGGTCTGCAGGATCTCGCCGAAGGCCGTTGCGTCGTGCACCTCGGCGAGCGAGACGTCCCGCGGCCCCAGCCCGGCGTCCTCGTAGGCACGGTTCGACGCGCGCCGGGTGATGTGCGCGTCGAGATCGCCCCAGGCCCGGTCCATGCCTTCGCCCGCGACGCAGGCCAGCACCCCGACTGCGCGCGTCGCGCCGAGCCGTGCCAGGCCACGTGCATTGCACACTACCACCGCGGCGGCGCCGTCGCTCACGGGCGCGCACATGGGCAGCGTGAGCGGCCAGGCCACCACGCGTGCGCCGAGCACCTCCTCGACGGTCATGTCCTGCCGGTACTGCGCCCGCGGGTTCATGGAGGCGTGACAGTGGTTCTTGGCGGCGACCACCGCGAGCTGGCGCTCGGTCAGACCATCGGTGTGCATGTGATCACGGGCAAAGGCCGCGTAGACCTCCATGAACACGCTCTTGGGTCCGCCCGTTGCGACCGCGGGCGGCGGCTCGACGCCGGCGCCGAGCCGGCCGAGCCGCTCGGCGATCGCGTCGGCCTCGTGCACGTCCCAGCCGCCCGCGAGCAACGAGAATACCTTGTGCTTGTCGGCCGCCGACATGCGTTCGCAGCCGACGGCCAGCGCGACATCGGACACCCGTGCACGCACGTGGGTGCAGGCGAGCTGGAATGCCGCCGTGCCGCTCGCACAGGCGTTCTCGACGTTGACCACCGGCACCCGCGCGAGACCCGCCGCACGCAGTGCGATCTGTCCGGCGACTGCGGTCTGACCCTCGATCAGATCCTGTGTGCAGTTGGCGAAAAACGCCATGCCGGGCGTGTGCGCGTCGCAACCGGCGTCGCACAGGGCTGCGGTCACGGCCTCGCGGGTCATGTCCTTGACCGAACGCTGCGGCTGACGACCGAATCGCGTCATTGCGACACCCGCGACATAGACGGCGGTCACTGCGGCGCGGACCTCAGTTCACCTGCCGCAGGGCGTCGGCCCAGTAGCGCCTGCGGATCTCCTTCTTCAGCACCTTGCCCACCGGACTGCGCGGGAGCTCCGTCCAGAACTCGACCGACCTGGGCGCTTTGACCCCGCCCAGCCGTGCCTTGCACAGGGCGATCACCTCGTGCTCGCTGGCGGTCGCTCCCGGTTCGAGCTGGACCACCGCTTTGACGGCTTCGCCCCATTTCTCGTCGGGTACGCCGATCACCGCGCAGTCCCGCACCGCCGGCAGGGTCATGATCACCTGCTCCACCTCGCTCGGATACACGTTGAAGCCGCCGCTGATCACCATGTCCTTCTTGCGATCGACGATGTAGACATAGCCATCCTGGTCGACGCAGCCGATGTCGCCGGTGTGATGCCAGCCGTGCGCGCAGGCCGCCTGCGTCGCCTCCGGGTCGCGGTAGTACTCCTTCATCACCATGGCGCTGCGGATCACGATCTCCCCGTGCGCGTCCGGCCCGAGCAGCCCGCCGTCGTCGCCCATGACTGCGACCTGGGTGGTCAGCGTCGGCCGCCCGCAGCTCCACAGCCGCCGTTCCACGCCGCCGGCGAGCGCCGCGGCGTGCTCTCCCGGCGACAGGAACGTCACCATCACCAGCGCCTCCGCCTGTCCGAAGGCCTGGCACATCACCGGCCCGAACACGGTCATCGCCTGTCTGAGCTTCTCCACCGCCATCGGCGCCGCCGCGTACAGAAAGTACCGCAAGGAGGAGTAGTCGAACTCGCGCACCCGCGGCTCGGCGAGCAGCATGTATACCAGCGTCGGGGGCAGGTACAGCCGTGTGACCCGGCGGCGCGGGATATGCTCGAGGATCGCAAGGGGATCGGCCTTCGCCATCACCACGGTGGTGCCACCGCCCGCGAACACCGGGAAGCACATCGCACCCGCCCCGTGCGAGAGCGGCGCGGCGACGAGTTGCACCGGCTCGGGTTCGAACGGCATCGCGCTCACGTAGTTGCTCACCATCAGCTCCCAGCCGCGGTTGGTCGTGACCACGCCCTTGGGCGCGCCGGTCGTGCCGCCGGAGGGCAGGATGGCCGGTACGCCGTCCGGATCCGGCGCCAGCGCCGGGACGCGGACATCGGCAGGCGCGATCCAGTCCTCGAAAAAGGGCGCCGACCGGCCCGGCCGATCGAGGCATACGCACTGTTTCAGGTCCGGCAGCCGTGAGCGCATGCTCGTGACGTCGTCCTCGAATGCGCTGTGGTAGAACAGACAGGCGCAGTCGAGCTTGCGAAGCATGCCGAGATTTTCCTCCAGGGCGTTGCGTGCGTTGACCGGTAGCCACACCGCGCCGGCACGCAGGATCCCGAGGATGCACTCCATGACCCGCGCCATGTTCGGGCTGTAGACGGCCGCGTGGGCACCGTTCCCCAACCCGGCGCCGAGCAGCGCCGCGGCGATGCGGTGCGAGGTCGCCGCCACCTGCTCGTAGCTGCGCACGGTATCGCCCTCGACCAGGCAGGCGCCGTGCGGATTGAGCATCAGGCCGCGGTCGAAGAAGTCGATGAGAGTCATGGCTGGGTCGCCGGGATCCGCCCGCAGCGGGCGCAGTCCGCGATCAGTATGCGGAGATCCAGACGCTTTCCTCGATCCGCTCCAGGTACGGGTGCAGGCGCGCCATCTGCTCGCGCCCGGGGTCGGAGTCGAACATGGACTCGCGCAGCGCCAGGAAGCGGTGACACTGCTCGAGCGCGTCGAACTCGAACAGGCGGAGGATCTGGCTCTTCGAACCACCCAGATAATTCACGAACGAGCCGACGTGGCGGGCGCCGTTCTGTTCCCAGAAGGGCAGGTTGTGCGTGCGCCAGTACTCGTGGAACTCGTCGATGCGGCTCCATACGGCATCGACCTTCGTCATCAGCAGTACCCGCCGTTGCGTCACACCGTCGACCCTCCATGCTGCGGTCCGAGTGCCTCGTCAGGCTCTGACGTTGGCACGGATGAACTCGATGATCTCGTTTGTCCCGGCACCGGGCCCGAACACTGCGCGAAACCCTTTCGCCTCCAGCGCCGGCACGTCCTGCGGCGGAATGACGCCGCCGCCGATGAGCAAAACGTCGTGCATACCCTGCCCGGCGAGCAGCTCGGCGACCCGCGGGAAGTGGTAGTCATGCCCACCGGACAGGCAGCTCAGGGCGACCACGTCGGCGTCTTCCTCGACGGCGCTCTTCACGATCTCCGCGGCAGTGGCGCGGATGCCGAGGTAGGTGACCTCCATGCCCGCGTCACGCAGGGCCAGGGCGAGCACCTTCGCCCCGCGGTCGTGGCCGTCCAGGCCGGGTTTGGCCAGCACGACCCGCACGACCCGACCACCCGCAGTCATGCCGGCCGCCCGGGTGGCGCGCACCGTGGATCAGAACGCCGCACGCCGGCAGCAGCCATAAACGTCACGCAGCGCGTCGCAGATCTCGCCCATCGTGGCATAGCTGCGCACCGCTTCCAGCACCGGCTCGATCATGTTGACGCCGTCGGCTGCAGCCGCGCGGATCAGGCGCAGTCCGCGCTCGACCGCGGCGTTGTCGCGCTCGCGCCGCAAGCGCGCGAGTTTGGCGATCTGGCGCTGCTCCTCGCGCGGGTCGTGCCGGGTGATCTCGATGCTGGCGCGCTCCTCGCTGCAAAAGCGGTTGACGCCGACCACGACGCGCTCGCCGGTTTCGACCAGACGCGCCTGCCGATAGGCCTCCTCGGCGATGGCGTGTTCCTGGAAGCCCTGGTCGATCGCGGCCACCGCGCCCCCGAGCTGATCGATCCGCGCGCACAGCGCCAGTGTGCGGCGCTCGATCTCGTCGGTCAGGGATTCCACGTACCACGAGCCGCCGAGCGGATCGACCGTGTTGGGGATGCCGCACTCGTTGTGGACGATCTGCAGGGTGCGCAGCGACAGCGTGGCCGATTCTTCCGTCGGGATGGACAGGGCCTCGTCCATGGTCGCGATGTAGGTGGTCTGCGCACCACCGAGTACCTGCGCCAGTGCCTGGATGGTGCCGCGAACGAGGTTGTTCCTCGGCTGCTGCGCGGTATACAGGCTCGCCTGCGAGCCGCAGGTGATGGTCGTGCCGAGCACCCTGGAGCGGGTTGCGCCGAAGCGCTCCCGGAGCATGCGCGCCCACATGCGCCGGTAGGCACGGAACTTCGCCACTTCCTCGAACAGGTCGAGTCCGGCGACGAACAGCGCCCGTGGCAGCGGCAGATCGTCGACGGCGAGGCCGCGGCCGACGAACTCCTCGATGTAGGCCGCCCCGTCCGCGAGTGTGAAGCCCAGCTCGTGCACCGCGCTGCCGCCGGCCTCGCGCGTGTGGTAGCCGCAGTAGATGATCGGCAGCACGCCCGCGAGGGCGTTGCGAACCGCGTACTCCATGCAGTCCACGCTGAGCTTCAGGCCCGCCCGCGTCGGGAAGATCTGCGTGCCGCGGGCGAAGTACTCCTTGAGCACGTCGTTCTGGACCAGCAGCTTCAGGCTGGAGACCGGCACGCCCTGGCGCTCGCCGGCGGCGATGAGCAGCGCCAGCATCACCACGCTGTTGGCATTGGTCTGCGCGCCGATGAAGACCTCCGCCATCGGAATGCCGTCGAAGATGGCCTCCATGTCCGCGAGCGAGCCGATCGCGCATCCGGCCTTGCTCACTTCCCCGCGCGCGAGCTCGTGATCGCTGTCGTAGCCGATCTGCGTGGGCAAGTCCGGGGCGATGATCAGTTCGCGTGCGCCCTGCGCGAGCAGGTACTTGTACCGGCGGTTGGTTTCCTCGGCCGTGCCGCAGCCCGAATAAGCGTAAATGCGCGGCATCGTCCCGCGGTACATGGTCGCGCTGACGCCACGCGTGTACGGATACTGTCCGGGGAAACCGACCTGCTCGATGTAGGGCTGCGCGCCGGCGGGCCGATCGAGCGGTGTGTAGAGCCCGCGCACCGGGATCCCCGAGTACGACTGGAACTCGGACCGCCACTCCCCGGTCGCTTCGATCTCCCCGCGCAGACAACCCGACTCCCAGGCCGCAGCCGCCGCGCGCAGGGTCGAGGAATCGTCGTCGCGCACGCGCGCCGTCATGATCGCACCGGACGGGATTCGTCGCGCACCAGCGCCCGCTCCCGCGCGTCGCGGCCGGATCGCAGGCGGCCGCAGGCCGGTGCGATATCGCGCTGTGTGGTTGCCGGCATCCGTACGCTAGCCATCCAGCATGTTGCGCGCGAGCAGCGCGATATCGTCGGCCGCGGGAAAGAACGCGGCTTCCAGCTCGGGTGCGTACGGCGGCGGCACGTGCGGCGGCGCCAGTCGGCGCACGCGTGTCTTGAGCCGTCCGTCACCCAACTCGGCGATGCTCGCAGCGATCTCGGCGCCATAGCCGCCGATCTTCCAGTCCGCGTGCACGATCAGTGCCCGCCCCGTGCGAGCCACCGAATCGAGCACGGTGTCCAGATCCAGGGGCGCGAGGGTGCGCAGATCCACCACCTCGGCCTCGATGCCCTCGCCTGAGAGCACCTCGGCCGCGCCCAGCGCGCGCTGCACCATTTCGCCGGCGGCGATCACGCTGAGATCCCGTCCGCGCCGCTTGATGTCCGCGCGGCCGATCGGAACGAGGTAGTCCTCGTCGGGGATCTCCTGCGGTTCGCCCAGATAAAGCCCCAGCGGCTCGATGATGACGACCGGATTGTCGTCGCGGATCGCCGCTTTCCACAGGCCCTTGGCGTCGCGGGGGGTCGATGCCGTCACCACCTTGAGCCCCGGCACGTGCACCAGCCAGGACGTGAAGCCGCGCGGATGACTGAGATTGCCGCACACGCCCTGTTTGGCGGCGACGACGATCGGTACGCGCGCCTTGCCGGCCGTCTCGTAATACGCCGCCGCCATATCGGCGCACAGGGGCTGGGTGATGTAGGGGATGTATTCCGCGAAGCCGATGTCGAAGATCGGCCGCAGACCATGCATCGCCGCACCGGCGCAGATGCCGAAATAGCCGGTCTCGGTCATCGGCATCTCGATCACGCGCGCGTCGCCGAACTCCTCCCACAGCCCCTTTGCGCCCCCGAGGATCCCGCCGTACCACGTCGCGCCGAAGCCGGTGAAAAAAACCGCTTCGTCGCGTCGCATCTCCTCGCGGATCGCCGCGACGGTCGCCTCGGACATGTTCAACTTCGCCATACTCATGCCCTCCGCGCGCACGCCGGCGCAAAGACGAGATCGGGATCGATCTCGTCCGGTCCCGGCAGCGCCGCACGTTCGGCTTCGGCGATCGCCGCCGCGACCTCCTGCCCGGCCCGCGTTCGCCGTTCCGAAACGGCCGCGGTGCTCAGCGCACCGTCGTCGAGCAACTGGTGCTCGAGCCGGTCGAGGGGGTCTTTGCGCCGCCAGGCTTCGATCTCCGCGGCCGGTTGCTCCTTCGGCACCAACTTGCCGTAGCCGCCGTGCGCGCGGTACGTCAGGGCGTCGATCAGGGTCGGTCCGCCGCCCGCGCGGGCACGGTCCACGGCCTCGCCCACGCGCGTGCGCACGGCGATGACGTCGTTACCGTCGATCTGCATGCCGGGCATGCCGTAGCCGACGGCGCGATCGGCGAAGGTCCGGCAAGCGGTCTGCTGGGCGAGCGAAGCGCAGATCGCGTACTGGTTGTTCTGGCACACGAACACGACCGGCAGCTTCTTCACGGCGGCGAAGTTCGCCGCCTCATGAAACTCGCCCCGGTGCGCGGTCCCGTCCCCGAACAGCACCACCGCGACATTGGCGCGACGCTGGTACTGCATCGCCCAGGCGGCGCCGGTGCCGTAGGACAGATGCGATCCGAGGTTGCCCGAAAAGCAGCCGATCAGTCCGTGCTCGAACGAGCCCGCGACGTCGCCCCGCAGCCGGCCCCGGTTGTAGGACTCCACGGTGCCCAGGCAGGCGGCGACCAGCGTCTTCAGTGGCACGCCCCGCATCATGCCGGCGATCAGCGAGCCCCGGTAATGGGTGGCGACGACGTCGCCGGGCCGGAGCCGGCAGGTCGCACCGATGATCACGCCATCCTCGCCGACGGCCGTGAACCAGTGCTTCTTCCAGCGTTCAGACAATGCCTCCAGGGCGCGATCGAGCGCACGTCCGAGCGTCATCTGCCAGTGGAGATCGAGTAATTCCGTCGCGGAAGCTTCGGCCACCATCGTGTGGTTCCTCTATATCCTTGCCGCCCCCGCGCCGCGGCGATTTGCCGCCCGCAAACGCTTTCTAGACCAACCGCACGGGTCGATCTACTGGCAGGACTGCCAGTGCCGCCCGCGCTTGCGATTCCATGCCGCTGCGGCCGGAGTGCGCATTGCGCGCCCGCGGAAGCGGGGTGATACTGCCAGCGTCAGGTGTAACCGGTAAGGCTCATGGCGCTGCGCGAGGTACTGCGGCACTACGCGACGACGGTGTACGCGGCACCGAACCTGGACGCCGCCGTCGATGTCATGTCGGATACGGCGACTCAGCTCGGCTTCGTCGGTGCGGCCTGCGTGTTCTGGCCGTGCCACAAGCAGTCCGACAGCGAGCTGCCGCCCCCGGCGATCAGGCTGGCGGGTTCGAACCTCGGCGCCGGCGCGGCGAGCTGGAACGCCACCTACATCAAGCGCGAGCTGTTCAAGTCCGATTTCGTCTACCGGGCGTGCCTGGGCACGGCCGTCCCGATCGTGTGGAGCTACGACTGCCGCCCGCAAATCGTGCTCGGAGTCGGCCAGTCCGCGACCATCCGCGAACTCGAGGGGATCGAACGGATGGTGAGAACCACCGGCCTGCGCGGCGGGGTATCGGTCCCGATCCGCGGCCCAGGCGGTTTCTTCGGCTACATCGTGTTCAGCTCGAGCGCCCATCTCGACGAGTTGCGGGCGCGTTATGAGGACTGCTGCGATCACCTGCTCGGCATCGCCTACCGTTTCTACGACGCAGCGGCCGACAAGCTGACGGTCCACGACGCACTGGGCCGGCGTCTCACCGCCCGTGAGCTCGAATGCCTGGCTTTGCTGGCGATCGGCAAGACCCTGGACGAGGCTGCCGAGATCCTGGGTCTGTCCTACAGCACGGTCCGCTTTCATCTGCAGAACGCCGAACGCAAGCTCGGCACCCCGAGCCGGGCGCACGCGATCGCCAAAGCCGCATTTCTCGGCCTGCTCGGCCGCATCGACTGAGAGTCATGTGAAACCATCACCGCGCCTGCTGCGACGGCCCCCGGACGCCCCTGGCGGCGTTGCGGGGACCCCCGAAATCGTTTCCGCAGGCCCGCTGTGCGCGCGATTTTGCGCCTCCCCGCGCCTGGCCGGGAACGCCCGGGAACCGTCTCGCTACGGCAGGCGAATGTTTCCCAGGCTCTGATTACCGCCCCGGTCCTTTCCGGTGCCGCCTGACAGTACTGTCAGGTGCCGCGCCCGGGCCCCGCAGGCTAAATACCCCTCGAGCGGGCCGCGTCCGGGCGACGCGCGCACGCGACTGCCAGCCGGCATCACGAGGGGAGGACGCACTGATGGCACCCATTGCAGAATTCGCGAAATCGCCAGGCGCGCGGCTGCCGGCCATACTCGCCGCTCTGGCGGTCGTGTCGCCCTTGTCCGCCGCCGCGCAGCGGCAGGCGGGCGAAGGCTTTGCGATCGAGGAGATCATCGTCACCGCGCAGCGTCGCGAGACGCGACTGCAGGACACGCCCATCGCGGTCACCGCCCTGAGCGGCGAGGATCTGACGGAGCGGATGGCCGGAAACCTCGAGGACGTGGGCAACTTCGTCCCCAATCTGGATTTCAGCTCCGCCACGCAAAGCAGCCGCTCGAGTTTCGTCTCGGCCGTGTTCATCCGCGGCGTCGGCCAGACGGATTTCATCGTCACCACCGACCCCGGCGTCGGCATCTACGTCGATGGCATCTACTACGGTCGCACCACCGGCGGCGTGGTCGACATGCTCGACATCGAGCGCGTCGAGGTGCTGCGCGGTCCGCAGGGCACGCTGTTCGGCAAGAACACCATCGGCGGGGCGCTCAACGTGGTCTCGGCGAAACCCGACGACAGCCTGCACGGCCGGGCAGAGCTCACGTACGGCGAGTACGACCGCGTCCGTTTCCGCGGCGATCTCAACATTCCGATCGCCGACAAGCTGTACGGCCGCGTCGCGGTATCGACCAGGCACAGTGACGGCTATGGCAAACGGGTGGATTTCGCCACACGCGAAACCACCGACGCGCTCGGCGAGGACGACAGCGTTTCCGGAAGGGCGCGTTTTCGCTGGCTCGCGACCGACCGTCTGGAGGCCAATCTCGCCTTCGACTACACCCGCGTGCGCGAGCCGCAGGTGCCGGACGACATCAAGGACATCAACCCGGCCGCGCCGCTGCTCGGTTTGTGGAACGGGCTGGTAGGTGGCCCCGCCGGGACGCCGTACACGCCCGCGTTTCTGACCGCCAGCGACTACAGCAACTTTGCCACGGGCCCGAGCACCGCCGACCTCGATCTGTTCGGCGTATCGCTGACGCTCGATTGGCAGCTCGGTCCGTTCAACGTCAAGTCGATCACGGCCTATCGCGACATGGAAGCGCTGTTCAGCAACGATGGCGACGGCAGCCCCCTGCGGATCCTCGGCAGCGATCGAGTGGACCTCGACCAGGATCAGCTGAGCCAGGAGCTGCACGTTTTCGGTACGAGCTTCGACGATCGGCTGAACTGGCTCGCCGGTGTCTACTATTACGAAGAATCGGCTTTCGAGATCACCAACGCCTACGTGCTGCCGGGGATCTTCCAGGCGCTGGAGGCGGCGCCGTTCCTGCTCGGCCCGTTCGGCCCCATCGGGCCGTGCCCGCCGGCCCCGGTCGTGGCGACGCTGCCCTCACCGGGACCGCTCGGCTGTGCGGGTAACCCGAACAACATCCCGCTCGATCTCGATTTTCACGGCACCAATGACGTGGAGGTCACCAACTATTCGATATTCGGACACGGCAGCTTCGCCTTCACCGACCAGTGGAGCGTTACCGGCGGTATCCGCTACACCTACGAGGAAAAGACGCACGATCTGTTCTATATGCGGGTCAACAGCGGTTTCATCATCGCACCGCCCGGCACCCGCCGCGAGGATTCCTGGGGAGCGGTGACGCCCAAAGCGGGCCTGGAGTTCCGTCCGACCGAGGATCTGATGCTGTATTTCTCGGCCTCGCGAGGCTTTCGCAGCGGCGGCTTCAACGGCCGGCCGTTCTATCCGGAGGCGGTGGTGACCTTCGATCCGGAGTACCTGTGGTCCTATGAGGGCGGCATCAAATCGGAATGGTTCGAGCGACGCCTGATTGCGAATCTGGCGGTCTTCTACAACGACTACACGGACATCCAGCTCACCTCCAACCGCGCCACCGCCGACGGCAACGTCGCCATCTTCACCGAGAACGGCGGCGAGGCGGAGATGAAGGGCGTCGAGCTGGAACTGCACGCGCGACCCGTGGAGCGTCTGGATCTCGTGGCCGGTATCGGCTACATCGACGCGGAGCTCACTGCGGTCAATCCCGGCGTGACCGCCACCCTCGACACGGTGCTTCCCAAGACGCCGAACTGGGATCTCAATTTCTCCGCCCAGTACCGCTGGCCGCTCGCCGCCTTCGGCAATCTGACCGGGCGCGTGGACTACGCCTACCGCAGCGAGTATTTCAACGACGTCGCCAATAACGCGGGTCTCGTGCAGGATGGCTTCGGCCTGGTCAACGTCAGGCTGGCGTTCGAGGATCATTCCGAGACCTGGCAGATCGCCGTGTTCGGCACCAACCTCTCCGATGAGCGCTACATCACCGGAGGCGTCGGCGGCCTGGCCGCCATCGGTCTGGACGAGGTGCAATACGGCCGCCCGCGCGAATGGGGCGTGTCGCTGAGCTACCGCTTCTGACGCGAAGATTCGATCCGAAAGAGGAAACCCACCCATGATCACAGCAGCCGCAAGTACGAAATCCGACGACGACACCCGCAGCCGCGCCGCGCGGCTCGTCGACGAGGCATTCGTGTTCAATACCACCGAGGCGCCCGCGAGCTTCGTCGATGGCAAGCACATCATGAACTTTACCGGTCTCGCGCCACTGCATGCGAGCATGGTCGCCGACTGGCGCAGGCAGGGCCTCAATGCGGTGCTCGTCCCGCAGGGCATGCTCGATCCGGCCAACATGTGTCCGGTCGCCGATCCGATCAATCACGCAATGAAGGTATTCGGCCGCTGGAATACTTTCGTCGCCGAGCACGCCGGGGACATGCAGCTGCTCACCACGCCCGCCTCGTTCGAGCTCGCGCAGGCGAGCGGCCGCATCGGCCTGCTGGTCGGCACGCACAACGCAGGGGAGATCTTCCGCACCGTCGACGACGTGGACTTTTTCTACAACGAGGTCGGCCTGCGCCACGGGCTCCTGACCTGCTTCGGTCAGAACCGCCTCGGTACGTCCGCCGACGAGGGCGATGGCCGCGACGGCGGGCTCACCCGTTTCGGCCGCACGATCGTCGAGCGTATGAACGCCGTCGGCATGGCGGTGGACGTGTCGCACTGCGGTCTGAAAACCCGGCGCGAAACCTTCGACGCGTCGTCCAAACCGGTGCTCATCACCCATGGCAACGTGGCCGCGATCTGCCCTTCGTCGCGCAACAATTCGGACGAGATGCTGCAGGCGCTGGCGGCCGCCGGGGGTGTGGTCGGGATCATGTTCTGGCGGCCTATGGTGCGCCTGGAAGATCCCGTGACCGTCGAGCACGTGCTCGATCATTTCGACCACGTGTGCCAGCTCATCGGGCCCCGTCACGTGGGCCTCGGCTTGGAAACGCCGATGGTCGGTTTTGACGCCTGCGAGAATTCCTTCGGCCCGGCCCGGCAGGTGTCCTACCTCAAGGACGTACGCAGCATGGACATTCCCGAGCTGTGTGGTCACGAGCGCGTTCGCACCCTGGTCGCGGGACTGATCCGCCGTGGCTACCGCGACGAAGACATCATCGGCATCCTCGGCGGCAATTTCGTGCGCGTGTTCAAGGAGATCTTTACCCCCGGCAAGTGACGATCACCGCCGGGTGCAGCGGGGTGCGCGCGCGATCCGCGGGCAATCGTCCGCGGGCGGGCACCTCGATTCCGTAGCGGCCGAAGCGCGGTTGCACGTCGTTGCCGTCCCGCGTCGAGTCCGCGCCGCCGCGGGTGCCGGCACGCCCGGAACGCCAGCCACTGGCATTGTTGTCAGGTTACCCGCGCGCCGGATATTGATACTGTGACGATTCGCGCCGCCGTGCCGGCGGCTGCTTCGTTGCCGGGCGGTCCTCCGGTAAGGAGCCGACACATGCAACATGACGATCGCACCCGCGCCCCCGAGCCGGACAAGCTGATCGAGGGCGCGCGCATCAATGGTCGTGTGTACAGCGATCCCGCCATCTTCGAGCTGGAGATGGCGCGGTTGTTCGGACACGCGTGGATCGTGCTGGGGCACGAGAGCCAGATCCCCACACCCGGCTGCTACTTTCTCGGCCGGGTCGGGCGCGTGCCGGTCATCGTCACCCGCGACGACGAGGGTGTCATCCGGGTCGTCGAGAACCGCTGCGCGCATCGCGGCCCGGCCGTGTGCGCGAAGCGTACCGGCAAGGTCCGTCGCTTCGTGTGCCCGTATCACGCCTGGACCTACGAGCTCGATGGACGCCTGGTCTCGGTCCCGCTGCGTGAGGAATACGGTGATTCGTTCGCCTGGGCAGAGCGCGGACTGCGGGCACTGCCGCGCGTGACGACCTACCGCGGCTTCATCTTCGCGAGTCTCGCCGCCGACGGTCCGGAGCTGGCGGAGTTCCTCGGTGAGGAGGTACAGGCCTTCGACGATTTCATGGACCGCGCGCCAGATGATGCGCTCGAGGCGGTTGAGCCGCCGCTACGCTACCGGGTTCGCGCGAATTGGAAGACCATCTTCGAGAACCTCAACGACATCCTGCACCCGATGTTCGCCCATGCCAGCGCCATGGCGGCGTTCGCGGCCACCGAGGACAAGGAGCGTCTGCACCCGTTGATGAAGTTGCTGGCGGCCGCACCCGGACCGCAGCTGATGAAGACATTCAAGCAGCTCGACGCCCGCATGACCACCTGGGGGCACAGCTTCATCACCGGTCTGGTCAGCCTCGCGAACAAAGAGTATCCGCGCGATGCCTACTTCGAGGCGCTCGCCGCCCGACGTGGCGAGGGGGAAGCCCGGCGGATCCTCAATACCGACATGCACGTGTCGCTGCTGTATCCGAGCGCCACCATCAATTCCCGCTTCCAGACGCTGCGGCTCGTGCGCCCGCTGGCACATGATCTGACGGAGGTGCAGGCGCACGTCTACCGCCTCAAGGGCGCACCGGACGACGTCTACCCCCTGGCCCTCGAATACAACTATACCTCCGGCTCGCCCGCTTCCCCCGTGATCGTCGATGATCTCGAGATCTACGAACGCCTGCAGGCCGAAGCCGGTGCGTCGATGTGGATGTCGGCCGAGCGTGGTCTCGGCGACCTTCGTCCCGGCACGAACGAGACCCGCCATGCGCCGGGGACGAGCGAAGAGTACATCCGCCAGCAGTACGAGGTGTGGGGACGCTACCTGCGGGACGGCGCGCGATGAGCGAGCTGCTGCGCGGCGTCGAGCAGTTCCTGTTCCACGAGGCCCATCTGCTCGATGAACGCCGCTTCGAGCAATGGCTGGCGCTGTTCGACCGCGACGGCTGGTACTGGATGCCGGTGTCGCCTGCTGACGTCGAGCGCAAGCGCACCCCGGCGCTGATCGACGACAACCGGCCGGAGCTCGAACTGCGTATCCGCCGGCTGCTCGAGCCGGCGGCGCACACCGAGCATCCGGCCCCGACCGCCTGCCGCAGCGTGTCGAACGTGGTCCTCGAGGATCCCGGCGCGGTGATCGTGCGTTCCAAGCTCGTCATGCACGAGTATCGCGCCTGCGGGCTCGACCGCGATGATGCCCGGCTGTTCTGCGCGACGGTGCGTCACCGCCTGCAGGCTGACGGCGATTCGTTCCGGATCCTGTGGAAGCGCGTCGATCTGTTCAACGCCGCGGCGGCCCTCACCCTGATGCCGACACCCGTCTGATCACGGGTTTCAGCCTGCCTACCCAGCCGCGAGGATAGCCGAATGAGCACAGCCCCGGCCCGCGAAGATGAAGTTCCCGGACGTGCGGAGACGCTGATCGAATCGAGTTTCGTATTCGACGCCGCGCATGTCTTTCGCGTGGGTGGTCCCGACAAGCCGCGTCTGCCGCTCGGTAACGAACCGATCGATGCCGGCATGATCGGGGAGTGGCGCAGCGCCGGCCTCAACGGTTTCCTGCACCCGTTCGGCATCCTGCATCCGGACATGTACGTGGGCCAGCTGCGGTTGCTGGCGATGTGGAACGGCTTCATCGCCGATCACGCCGAGGCGCTCATGCGGATCGACGAACCGGCGGATTTCGATCGCGCCCGCGACAGCGGCCGGATCGCCATCATGCTCGGAACTCATCACGCCGAGCCGTTTCGCACGGTCGATGACGTCGATTACTTCGCCGGCCTGGGACTGCGGTCCTGCATCCTGGTGACCTTCGGGCAGAATCGCCTCGGCGCGGCCGTCGACGAACCCGCGGGCGGCGGCTTGACCGGCTTCGGCCGTGCCATCGTCGCGCGCATGAACGCGGTCGGGATGGCCGTCGACGTGTCCCACTGCAGCGATCGCACGCGCCGCGACGCGATCGAGGCGTCTTCCCGGCCAGTGCTGATGTCGCACGCCAACCCGGCCGGCATGTGCGCCAACCCGCGCAACGTCGGGGACAACGCGGTCAAGGCACTGGCGGCCCGCGGCGGCGTCATGGGCGTGATGCCGCTGCGCATGCTGCTCACGGCGCAGGAACCGACCACGGTCGAAGACTACCTCGATCACATGGTCTATCTGTGCGACCTGGTGGGACCGGCGCACGTGGGTCTGGGCCTCGAGACGCCGCCCGAGGGTTTCGACAGCCTGCCGCCGCAGAGCCAGATCCCGTTGCCCTCCTACCTGCGCAACGCGGGCGAGCAGCGCAAGCTGGATCTGCCCGAGCTGTGCCACGTCCGTCGCCTGTATACCGTCGTGGAGGCCATGCTCCGCCGCGGTTTCGCGGACGATGACATCCGCGGCTTCATAGGCGGCAACTTCGAACGGGTCGTGCGCGAGATCCTCACGATCTGATCCGAATCGCCGCGTCGCGACCGGGTGACTGCGCTTCAGGCGCTGCGCAGTTGTTTCTTGTCGATCTTGCCGGCGCCGGTCTTGGGCAACTCCGCCACGAGCTCGACGATGGCGGGGATCTTGTATCTGGCGAGGTTGGCGGCGCAGTGCGCGGTCAGCTCGTCCGTCGTGGCGGCAGCGGCGTCGCGCAGCACGACGCAAGCCTTGACGAGCTCGCCGCGGTAGGCGTCGGGCACGCCGACGACCGCCACCTCGCGCACGGCCGGATGGCCGTACAGCACTTCCTCGACCTCGCGTGGATAGACGTTGTAGCCGCCGACCAGCACCATGTCCTTCTTGCGATCGCGGATGTACAGATAGCCGTCGGCGTCGAACTCGCCGATGTCGCCGGTGTAGAGCCAGCCCTCGCGCAGCGCATGCGCGGTCTCCGCGGGGTTGTTCCAGTAGCCGGACATGATCTGTGGTCCGCGCACGCGGATCTCGCCGAGTTCGCCGGCCGGCAGGACCCGGGTCCCGGTCTCGGTGTCGACGATCTGCACCTCGCACGCCGGCATCGGCGGCCCGACCGCACCCACCTTGCGCGGCCCGGCGAGCGGGGTGTAGGTGATCACCGGGCCCGCCTCCGACATGCCGTAACCCTCGAAGATGGCCGTACCGGTGGTCTGCTCCCAGCGCCGCAGCACGCCCTCGGGCAGCGGTGCGCCGCCCGAGTAGGACAGGCGCAGCTCGGGGAAGCGCTTGCCGGCCATGCCTTCGTAGCCCAGCAGGCCGCTGAACAGCGTCGGGCTGCCGCCGAGGATGGTGATGCCATCGTGCACCAGCGCTTCGACGACCGTATCGGGACGGTACTTGCCCACCATCACCAGCGTGCCCTGGCAGTAGGCGGCGTTGTGCAGACACATCGACACGCCATAGACGTGAAACAGCGGCAGCACCGCGAGGATGCGCTCGCCGTCGCGCCGGGTGGGTGCCAGGGCTTCGCGCTGACTGATGTTCACGCAGATGTTGTAGTGGCTGAGCATCGCGCCCTTGGCGCGTCCGGTGGTACCGCCGGTGTACTGCAGCGTGGCGAGATCCGCGGGTGCCGGCAGCGGCTCGGGCAACGTGAGTGCCCGTTCGTCGCGCCAGCCGAGCAGGCGCCGCCCGCCCTCGCCGCCGATGCAGATCCGCACCGCGATCCCGAGCGATTCGGCGATCGGCTCGACCACGGCGCGCGCGGCCTCGTCATAGATCACGGCCCGGGGTGTGCAGTCGGCGACAATGGGTTCGAGCTCGTGGCGGGTGTAGATCGGGTTCAGTGGCACGGCGCGGGCGCCGGCGGCGTGGATGCCGAACATCGCTACGCACAGGTCCGGCGAGTTGGCCATGAGCATCGCCACGCGCTCGCCCCGGCAGCCCGCCGCGACCAGTTCGTTGGCGAAGCCTGCCACGCAGGCGTGGTATTCGCGGTAGCTCAGGCGCTCGTTGCCGCAGACCACGGCCTCGCGCCCGGGCGCGGCCTGCACCGCGGCCGCCAGCATGTGCACGACCGAGGGGTAGACAAGCGGCAGCGTGCTCACGCGCGCTCGTCCACTTTCACCACGACGGCCATCGCCGTGTCGCCGGCGGCGCAGCCCTGGAACAGGCCCCAGCCCCCGCCTTTGAGCACGAGTTCCTCGATCAGCTCGATGATGAGGCGCATGCCGGTCGGCCCCTGCGGATGGCCGAAGATGAGCGAACAGCCGAAGTTGTTCATCTGCATCACGTCGGCGCCGGTTTCGCGGGCGAAAACGATGTCGTTGACCGCGAAGGGGTTGTGCGACTTGATCGCCGCCAGATCGCCGATGTCGATGCCGGCCTGGCCGAGCGCGCGCCGCGCCGCCGGCACCGTCGCGGCCGGCATGTAGGATTTGTCCGTGCGCGCGAGACCGAAACCGCGCAAGGTCACGTTGATGGCGGGATCGCTCGCCAGCTCCTTCGCCTTCTCCGCGCTGGTGATGATCATGGCGGCGGCGCCGTCCGCTGGATGCGTCTGGCCGCCGAAGGTGACGATGCCGCCTTCCTTGACGGGCTTGAGCTTGTTCAGCCCCTCGGCTGTGCTCGGGTGCACGCCCTCGTCGCCGTCCAGCGTCTTCACGGTCTTGCGGTAGCGCGCATCGGGCACCTCGAAGGGCAGCGTCATGTAGCGTTTCATGAACGCCGCGCCGTCGGCCAGCGCGTGTGTGTACTGCTCGTAGCGGCGCAGCACGACTTCGTTCTGCTCCGCGACCGTGATCTGCCACTTGCGCGCGCAGTTCTCGGCGGTCTCGGTCATGTCGGTGCCGCCGTAGGGATCCTTGGTGAAGTTGTCCAGCACCCAGTCCTCCGTGGTGCCGGTGCCGCCCGGTCCCTGCGGGTTGGGATAGTAGATGTGCGGGCCGTTGGAGGTACGGTCGGTGGTCACGGCGAGGACGCAGGTCGCCGCCCCGGCCCGGATCTCCTGCGTCGCCTGTGACACCACCCGGGCGCTGGTGGCGCAGGCCTGGCTGAGCGTGGGGCCGCCGATGCCGTCGGCACCGATCATGCCCGTCAGCCACGGCAGCCCGTAGAACGAATGCTGTTGCGGGACCGTGAGACCGAGGACGCCATAATCGAATTGCGCCGGATCGATCTGGCGACGGGCAAGCTCCTTGCGCGCCAGGTGAGCGGCGAACTCGACGCTGTTCAGGTGCGCCAGGCTGCCCTGCCAGCGGGCGAAGGGGCTGCACCAGTAGGCGCCGTAAGGAATATGGACATGGCTCATCATCGGTCTCCAGGGTCAGCGTTCGGTCGTTCGAGCGTGCGGGTGCAGGTATCCGCGTCCGGTGCGTCTATTTAACCACGGGTTGCGCCGTTTCTGGCTGCCCGGTGCGCGCATCCGCAGCCGCTCGGCGGCTCATCGTCGCGGACCCGCGCATCCCCCGGTGATCCGGGCGCGCGACGGGACGACATGGCCTTTCGCTGCGCGGATGATCGATTCCGCCGCGCCCGCCGGGCTCAGCGTTTTCCAGACATTCGCCCGCCGTCGCGCGACGGTTCCCGGGCGTTCCCGGCCAGGCGCGGGGGTGCACAAAATCGCGCGCGTAGCGGGCCCGCGGAAACGATTCCGGGGGTTCCCGCAACGCGGCCAGGGGTGTCCAGATACCGTTGCAGCAGGCGCGGTGATGGTTCCACGAGATCTCAGCCGTAAGTCGCCAGCGTCTCGCCGTCGAGCGCGTCGATGGTACCTGCCCCCGCGAGCGCCTTGCGTTCGAGCGCGGCCGCTTCGGGCAGCAGGTAGTCCGCGAAAAAACGTGCCGTCGCCCGCTTGCCTCGCGCGAGCGGGGAATCGGCCGTCGCCGCCGCCGCCATGCGCAGCCAGGTCCAGCCACAGGCCACCAGGCCCACCAGCTGCAGGTAGTGAGCCGCACCGGCTTCGGCGTCACGGCGTGCGCACTGCAGGCGGTCCTGCAGCACCGCCGTGCACGACTCCAGCAGTCCGAGCGCTTCGTGCAGGCGTCCCGGTAACGCTCCCAGACCCGGATCGCTACCGAGACGCTGCAGATCCGCGCGCACGCGAGCGCTGAAAACGGCGTAGCGCCGGCCCTGGTCGCGTCCGAGCTTGCGCGTGACCAGGTCCAGCGCCTGGATCCCGTTCGCACCCTCGTAGATCGCCTGTACACGGCTGTCGCGCACGTACTGCTCGACGCCGCCCTCGTGGGTGTAACCCTGCCCGCCGAGCACCTGCATGGCGAGGCTCGCAACCTCGAATCCGGCTTCGGACGCGCAGGCCTTGCAGACCGGCAGCAGCCACTCGGCGAGCAGCCCGGCCTCGATGCGCGCCTCGCTCGTCGCGCCGTAACGGGCCAGGTCGAGCGCGAGCGCAGCTTCCAGGTACAACGCCCGCAGCGGCTCGGTGCGGGCGCGCATGGTGCAGAGCATGCGGCGCACGTCGGCATGCTCGATGATCGCGATCGGCGCTTGCGCGGACGGTCCGCCTTGCGGCCGTTCCCGCGCATAACGCAAGGCTTTCGCGGTCGCCGCGCCGGCTACGGCTACGCCCTGGATGCCGACTTCCAGACGCATCAGGTTCATCATCGTGAACATGCACTTCAGGCCCGCACCCTCGCCGCCGACCCGGTAGCCGACCGCGCCGTCCAGGTCGAGCACACAAGTGGGCGAGCCGTGCAGCCCCATCTTGTGCTCCAGGCGCGCGACCCGGGTGTGGTTGCGCGCACCGGGACGGCCGTCAGCTTCGATGAGGTACTTGGGTACGACGAACAGCGACAGCCCCGCCGTGCCCGGTGCAGCTTCCGGCGTGCGCGCCAGCACCATCTGCAGGATCTGCGGCGCGGCATCGTGATCCGCGAAGCTGATCCAGATTTTGGTGCCGCTCAGCGTGTAGCTGCCGTCGGGCCGCGGCTCGGCGCGCGTGCGAATGCGGCCGACGTCGGAACCGGCCTGCGGTTCGGAAATGCAGATGGTCGCGGCCCAGTCGCCGGCGACCAGCCGCGGGACGGCGTGCTCGCGCAGCCCGCCGTGACCGTGCTCGAGCAGCAGATGCGCGGCCGCGCGCCCGTTGAGCTGCAGCATGCCGAAAGCGAGGCAGGCGCCCTGGACCATTTCCGCGAATGCCGCCTGCACGGTGAGCGGCAGACCCTGCCCTCCCGCCTCTTGCGGCAGATCGAGCCCGGGCCAGCCACCCTCGGCGAATAGCCGCCACGCGTGCGTGAAGCCCGGCGACAGCTCGACGTTACCATCGACCAGCCGGGCGCCCTGCCGATCGGCGGCGGAATTGAGCGGCCCGAGCACGTCGGCGGCGAACCGGGCTCCCTCACCGAGCACCGCGCGCACCAGAGCGGCGTCGACGTGCGCATAGCGGGGCAGCGCCATGAGCCGGGCGGTATCGATGACCTCCTCGAGGAGGAACACGACGTCATCGAGGGGTGGCGTGTACGCACTCATCAGCCGCTGGTCTCCTGGATTCGATGGTTGCGCCGCCCGGATCGCGACGTGTTCACCTGCGCGTTGCCGGCGCCGCGACGCCGGCACGGAAGCTCGCGACGATGCGTTCTGCCAGCCGGTGCGGCGAAAGCCGCCCGTGCAACAGATCGTCGACCCCGCTGTTCAGCTCCCGGGTGCGTACTTCGTCCCACAGCTGCGGTTCGAGCATGCCCTCGACCAGGCGGCGCACGCGCCGCGCAAGATGCGCGCCGCGCCGGCGCGCCAGCTCACCGGATTCGGTCAGGAAGCGCCGGTGCGAGGCGATCGCCGCCGCCACCTCGGCGACGCCCCGGCTCTCGGTGGCGACGGCGGGGTGGATCTCGCGTCGCCAGCCACCGCCGGCGGGATGGCCGGCGATCAGCATCGACCGCACCGCCAGCAGGGCTTCGTGCGCTCCCGGGCGATCGCTCTTGTTGAGCACGTACAGATCCGCGATTTCCATGATGCCGGCCTTCAGCGCCTGCACGAAATCGCCGCCCTCCGGGACGAGCACGAGCAGCGTCGTGTCGGCGGCGTCGGCGATGTCGAGCTCGGTCTGGCCCACGCCCGCGGTCTCGACGACGACGTAATCGAAGCCGGCGGCGTCGACGAGATCCGCGGCATCGCCGGCCGCCCGGCTCAGTCCGCCGACCGCGCCGCGCGTCGCCATGCTGCGGATGTAGACTCCGCTGTCGTTGGAAACGCCGCTCATGCGCACGCGGTCACCGAGGATGGCGCCGTGCGTGAACGGGCTGGTCGGGTCCACGGCGATCACCCCCACGGTGGCGCTTGCCGCGCGCAACTCGCGCACCAGCGCGCCGGTCAGGGTCGACTTGCCCGCGCCGGGCGGCCCGGTGACGCCGATGCGCCAGGCCCGCCCGGTGTGCGCGTGCAGGCGCTCGAGCAGCGCTATCGCACACTCGCCACCGTGCTCGGCGCGCGTGATGGCGTGCGCGAGCGCGCCCCGATCACCACCGAGCAGCCTGCCCGCAAGCACCGCGGCCGAAGCGTCGCGCAGTGACGAAGCCGCTGTATTCATGCGCCGAGTGCCTTGCGCAGCTCGCGCTTGAGGATCTTGCCGCTCGGGTTCTTGGGCAGCTCGTCGAGAAAGTACACCCGTCGCGGTTTCTTGTAGCCCGCGAGTTCGCGCCGGCAGTAATCGATGAGCGCTTCGGCCGTCACCTGCGTGCCGGGCCTGATCACGATCGTCGCGGTGACGATTTCGCCCCACTGTTCATCGGGCAGACCGATGACCGCGGCTTCCAGAATAGCGGGGTGCGTGTACAGCACCGCTTCGATCTCCTTGGTGTAGATATTCACACCACCGCTGACGACCATGTCCGTTTTCCGATCGACGATGAACAAGTACCGATCCTCGTCGAGATAGCCGAGGTCGCCGGTGAAAAACCAGCCGTCGCGAATCGCCTCGGCGCTAGCTTCCGGCATACGCCAGTAACCCCGCACCACCGACCGGCTGCGCACCAGCACTTCGCCGACTTCGCCGCTGCCGAGATCACGGCCGGCGTCGTCGACGATCCGTACCTCGGCGCCCACCGCCTCGCGGCCGGCGGAGGCGAGCCGCGCACGCTGCTGCGGTGTGCCGCCGAGCACGTGATCGCTGCCAACGAGAAACGTCGCTTCGAGCGTCTCGGTGAGTCCGTAGCCCTGGGTGAAACCGCACTGCAGGCGAGCGAGCGCGCGTTCGAGCACGGCCGGCGGCATCGGTCCGCCGCCATAGAACACCAGCCGCAGCGACGACCGGTCGAACTGTTCGAAGCGGGGATCGTTGAGCACGGAGTTCAGCATGGTCGGGATCAACAAGGCCACCGTCGCCCGCTCGCGCTCCAGCGTCCGCAGCCAGAGCTCGGGCGCGAACCTGGGCATCACTACCTGGGTACAGCCGAGCATCATGTAGGTGACGGCCATGAACACCGCGCCCATGTGGTAAAGCGGCGTACCGATCAGGTTCACGTCTTGTGCGCGGCTGCCGTCGGCCACGAACTGGTTCCACGCGTTCGCCTCGAGGTTGGCATGCGAGACCATGGCACCCTTGGGCGGTCCGGTCGTGCCGCTGGTAAAAAAAATGGCGAACGTTTCGTCCGCTGTCGCCGGCGATCGGCGGGGCGCGGACGAGGCGGCCGCGAGCGCGTTTTCGTAGGACGTGGCCCCATCCAGCGCGCCGTCGCCGATCACCCAGCGTGCCCCGATGCCGGTCACCGACCCTTCGACGGCGCGCGCCTGGTCGACATAGGCATCGGCGACGACGAAAAGCCGCGGTTCGCCCTGGTTCAGGATCGCGCTGAGCTCGCGCGGCGTGAGTCGGAAGTTGAGCGGTACGGCGATGACCCCGGCGCGTGCGCAACCGAGATAGAGCTCGATGAGCTCCGGACAGTTACCGGCCAGGACCGCCACCCGATCACCGGGTGCCAGCCCGACAGCGGCGAACGCGCACGCCACGCGGTTGACCCGCGCGTCGAGCTCCGCCCAGGTGAGTCGCCGCTCGTCCATGCGCAGCGCCGTCTTGTGCGGGAAGCGCAGGCCATTGCGCAACGCAATGGCGTCCAGGGTCCGGATCCCGGTGTCGGGGCTCATGGGTCGGCGTTGCCGGTCGCGCGAGCGATTCCGCTCCGGGGTTTGCGCACGTGCCCACCCCGGAGCGGTTAGCGCTGCGCGGTGCGATCGCCGCGTCGCTACGCGGCGCGGGATTTCCCCGCCTTCATCCCGGCGGCGCGCTTGAGACCTTCCTCCACGCTCAGGGCAATGGACGCGGCCTGAACCTTGGCGTGTTCGTAGGCGGACAGGAACATGACTTCCATGATCTCCTCTTCGCTGGCGCCGGCGTTCACCGCACCCTGAACGTGAAAGACGATGCCCGGACCGCACTGCATCGCCGCGAGCATGCCCAGCAGCACGAGCTCGCGCGTCTTCGGATCGAGAGTGCCGCGTTCCATCGACTCCACCAGCGGCTGTTGGGTGAAATGCGCGAGCATGCTCGGCATCTTCTGTGCGTAGATGTTGAAAGCCTGCTTGATGTCATCGATGTTGCCGTCACCGACCAGCTCCTGCCAGGAATCCAGCATCTCCGCGCCCGTTCTTGCGTCTTTCATCTTCATCTTGTCGATCTCCTCGTCGTTCGGGCATCACGCCCGTTCAGGGTCCTGGTGCCCGCAGCCGGCCCGTACGGGACGTTGCTCGAGCACGCCTGGTTGTGGAATCCCGGCTTCCATGGCCATTCAGTACGCCGATGACGGCACCTCGGGCAGGCGCATCGCCAGGAAGCGAGTGAGCACGTCGTTGGTGCCGTCGTAAATCGGGAACACCATGGCGTCCCGAACGTATTTCTCGATCGGGTTGTCGCGCATGAAGCCGGCGCCGCCGAACACGTCCATGGCCGCTACGGTGACTTCCCGCACCATGGCCGAGGGCAGGATTTTCGCCATCGTCCCGAGCTTGTTCAGCCCCTCGCCGCGGTCCGGGTTCTCCACCGCCCAGGCGATCTTCCATACCAGCGCACGTGCCGCTTCGATATTCATGCGCATCTGTGCGAGCTTTGCCGCGACCGACTCGTGGGTGATGATGGGCTGTCCCCAGACCACGCGCTGCTGCGCGTATTCGACCGCTGCGTCGTAGGCCGCGCGCGCGAGGCCGATCGCGGCCGAGCCGATGCCGACGCCGTTGCCTTCGTAGCAATCGAGCAGGATCTGGAAGCCCTGGCCTTCTTCGCCCATGCGGCAGTCGAGCGGAACGCGGCAATCCTCGAACAGGACTTCCCGCACCACCGACAGGCGGTGTCCCATCTTGTCCTCGATTTTTCCGAACCCAAGGCCCGGCGTACGGGCCGGGACGAGAAATATGCTGCAGCCGCCGAGGTTTGGGGCGTTGCGGTCAGTACGCGCGAGCACGATGTACAGTCCGGCGAGGCCGCCATTGGAGATGAAGCACTTGGTGCCGTTCAGCACGTAAGCATCGCCCTCGCGTACCGCGGTGGTGCGTACGCCGAAGGTCGGGTCGGGCAGCGGGCAGAAGATCTCGGAGCCGCCGGCCGGCTCGGTCATCGGTCCGGCCAGGAGAAAATCCGGATCGGCACAGAACGCCGGCAGCCAGCGTTCGCGTTGCGTCGCATTGCAGCCGCGCAGCAGCAGGCGCGATAGCGAGACGTTGACCAGGAAAACGTCGGCGATGCCGGCGTCGCCGCGAGCGAGCTCTTCGATGATCAGCGAGTAGTCGAGGAGCCCGCCGCCGTAACCGCCGTATTCCTGCGGTACCAGCACGTGACCCAGGCCAATCGCCATGCCCTTGCGTACCAGGTCCGCGGAAAATCCGTGCGCGGGATCAGGATTGCGATCCTGCGCAGCCGCGGCCGGGCGCACTTCGCTGTCGACATAGCGACGGGTCGTTTCCAGCAGGGCGCGCTGCTCCGCGGTCAGACCGAAATCAATCACGGACGATGCCTCCCCGGTCGCGGTGTTTCCGCCGGACCGATTCCACGACACGGATCACGTGGCGACGCTCAGGCGGCACGCACGCCGAGCACGCGCTCGAAAACCTCGAGAAATTCAGCTGACGACGCGCCCGGAACCACGACCTCGGCGACCCCGACCCGACGCAGCTCGGCTACGTCGTCGGCCGGAATGACGCCACCGCACAGTACCGGCAGGTCGAGGCCCGACGCAGCAAGCCGGTCCATGAGCTTGCGTACCTGCGTCATATGCTGGCCGGACAGGAAGCTGATGCCAATGGCGTCGGCAGCCTCCTCGACGGCCGCCTTGACGACCTGATCGGCGTTGTTGTGCAGGCCGAGGTAAATCACCTCGTAGCCCGCCTCGCGCAGCTTCTGGGCAACGGTGATGACACCGGTGTCGTGGCAGTCGAGTCCCATCTTTGCAAGCAGGATGCGTTTCGTATCGGCCATGATCACGTGCCCCTCAAAAATCGATGTGCAGATTGCGGCTACAGCCGTGCGGGTGGCTACCCGCCGCGGCCGGGCGACTCGCGGAAGTTCCAGCGTTGTGCGCGGCGCATCGCCTCGTGCGCCTCGCCCAGCGTTACCTTGCTCAGCAGCGCATCCATGATGACCTCCACCATATTGGCGCCTTCGCGCCAGCCGTTCTCGATGCGCTGCATGGCATCGCTCCAGCGACCGGCGTCGCGTTCAGCCCGGTAGCGGCGCAGGTACTCGCCGCGCCGCTCGCCCCACTCGTCCGCGCGGATTTTGTGCACCTTGACCGGCGTCTCCTCCTGCGGCGGGATGGTGAAGCGGTTGACACCGACGAGCGTGCGCCGGCCGCTGTCGAGCGCGGCCTGGTTGCGGTAGCGCGCGGCGTTGATCTGGGTCTCGAGCCATCCCTGTTTGATGGCGTCGACCATACCGCCCTGTTGATCGATTTCAGCGAGCTTGGCGCGGATCGCCTGTTCGATTTTCGTGGTCATCGTTTCCACGTAATAGGAGCCCGCCAGCGGATCGATCGTCCTGGTGACGCCGGTCTCGTAGGCCATGACCTGCTGCGTGCGCAAGGCGATGCGCGAGGATTGCTCCGTCGGCAGTCCGTGGCCTTCGTCATAGGAGCACAGGTGAATCGACTGCGCACCGCCGAACACCGCAGCCAGGCACTCGACCGAGGCGCGGACGATGTTGACCTCTGGTTGCTGGGTAGTCAGCGTATTGCCGGCGGTCTGTACCGAGAAACGCAGTCGCCAGCACTCCGGATTGGTGGCGCCGAAATCCTCGCGCATGGTCTGGGCGTACAGGCGCCGCATGGCGCGGAACTTGGCGATCTCCTCGAAGAAGTCTATCGAGCAGGACAGAAAAAACGAGGCGCGGCGCGGGAACCGGTCGATGTCCAGCCCGCGCGCGCGCGCGCGCCGGAAGATGTCGAACGCGTGCCCGAGCGTGAACGCACCATCCTCGACGGCGTTGACCCCGGTCTCGCGCAGGTTGTAGCCGTTGGTGACCATCCAGTTCAGACGCGGCAGTTTGGCGGAGATGAACTCGATGTTGTCCAGGCACAAGCGGACCGTGCCGTCGAGCGGGAAGAACTGCGTCACCGTCTGCAGCGGCCCGCCGCTCATCTGGTAAAAGGGATCGTTCTGCTGGGTGCCGATGACGTCCTTGAAATCGACGCCTTTTTTCTGCGCGACGCAGCCGAGCATGGCGAGGGTGACCGTGGACACCGGTGGCCGGATCGACAGCGCGTAGGAGACTCTGTCCGGACCGAAACCGTCGTACAGCGCCTCCATGTCCTCGAGCGTCGAGATGGCGACACCGGTGACGCCCACTTCGCCCTCGGCGATTTCGTCGTCGGAGTCGAAACCGTAGGAGGTGGGCAGATCGATGGTGATGACGAAGCCGTTCGCACCGTTGTCGTGCAGGTACTTGATGCGTTCGTTGGTCTCCTGTGGGGAGCCGAAGCCGACCTGGAAGCGCCGCGTCCAGATGCGCTCCCGGTACATGCCGGGGTAAGGGCCGCGGGTGAACGGGAATTCGCCGGGTTTACCGAGGTCGCGGGCGGCGTCGAAGTTCCCGAAATGATCAGGCGTATACAGCTCCTCGATCTCAATCCCGGCCGACGTCTCAAAGACCTGCTCTTCGTGGTCCCGCGCGGTCGCCTGTACTGCCGAGCTGCTCATCGCGTGCCTCCTTCGAACCCGTAACCTCGCCGCAGTCCCACGACCGCAAGCATAACCGGCGGGGCAGCCAGCGGCGCGGTTCGTCGTGACGCCCGCGCGCCGTCCAATAATAGAGATTCAATTGTATTTCTATTTAAGTTCGATGGTAATTCATCCTGGTAGAAATTCAAGCGGGCCTGCGCAGGTCCGGGGACGGGGCGGTGGCGTTCCGGCTCGGGCTGTTACCGGCGGGGCGGGGAACGGACCGGTTCGGCACGGCTTGACCCGCCGGGAACGGTATTCGACTTCGGTCCGGTCCCACGGCGCACCATGGGCAGCTGTATTGATTGGACGTTCAGCGCAAGTAACTACTTACACCGACAGTGCATGGATGCGCCGGCCGGGGGTGCGGAGCCGGTGCTCAGTTGGTTGCGGCCTGGTCGGTGCCGGCGGTTGCAGGGGTCGCAGCCGCGTGTCGGCGTGCGTGTGCCAACGCGGTCTTGAGCGTGATGGAATCGAGCACCGAACGGGTCAGATCGTCGATCTCGCGACTGACCCGGCGGATCTCGGCGACCGCGGCTTCGGCCGCAGTGCTGGCCGGCGGGGGTACTTCGAGCTCGGATTCCAAGGGCTCGAACAGCTCAATCACGTCGAGCAGAGTGGTGCGATTGCTGTTGCCTGCGAAGCGGTAGCCACCGCCGACCCCACGGACGGCCTGTACCAGCCCGGCGCGCACCAGCTGGCGCAGGATCTTGGCGAGATGATGGGGCGACACGCCGTAGGCCTCGGCGATGTCGTTCGCGGACAGCTGCCGGGTCGGAACGGCGGCCAGATCGAGCACGGCGTAGAGGGCGAACAGACTGGCTTTCTGCAGTTTCATGACGGCTCGGGGCCGAAACCGGTAAACCGGTACCATTTATACCAGAAATACCCTCGCCGCGCCGCTTGGGAAAACCGGGGTCAGAGTCGAATTATTCGGCGCGCTGACTAAGGAAATTCGACTCTGACCCCGGTTTTGGGGTTATCGAGTCCGGCGGGATTTGCTCCGCTTCGCGAAATGCTGTAATTCCCCCGCTCATGAGCAGCCAGCCGGCCCAAGGCCGCCAGGTTTACAGCGGATATCGGGGATCTCCGAACCCGACCGAGCACGACCGCATCGTTCACCTGCTGGACGAGTACCGGGCCAGCGAGGCATTCGTAGCGGAGTATCTCGGCGCCTGGATCGCGGCCAGCAGCGATCCGCGCATCGTCGGTGGCTTGCGTCTCCTGCGTGAGCGGGAGGCGGCACACGCGAGGGTGTTCGAGGCCCGGCTGCGCGAGCTCGGCGCCGAGCCGGCGGCCGCGGTGCCGGCCGAGCGTCGCGCCAGCACCCTGGCGCGCTACGGCGCCACCGACATAAGCGATCTCGACAAGCTCGGGACGCTCGCCGTGTTGTTCGAGGATGCAGAATATTTTCTGCAACCCGTGACGGATCTCATCCGCGCCATCCGTGTCGATCTGCACACGCGCGAACTGCTACGCACCGTCCTCGACGACGAGCGCGCGAGTGTCGCGTGGCTGCTCGGCATGCACGGAACCCTTGCCGCCGAAGCCTGATTGCCCTGGCGGCGCAAGCAGATGAACGGTTAAGTAGCTGAATTCCTGCCAATACCAGGAAATTCGACTCTGACCCCGGTTTCTCAGTCGAGCTCGGTCTCGAGTTCGATGTACGGGCCGGTCGTCAGGCCCTGGCTGCGGAAGAACGACAGCTGTGTTTTCTGGCTGCGGGACACCATGGTGCGCAGCGTGCGGATCCCCATGCTGTGGAAGCGTGCGCTGATGGCATCGAACAGCCGGGTGCCGATGCCGGCGCCGCGGTAGACCGGGTCCACGTCGATGGCGAAGACCCAGCCGCAGGGCGGCGAGCCGAATTCCCAGGCACGCACCTCGCCGATGATGAAACCGACCGGGCGCCGATCCAGCTCCGCGACCAGGAAGCAGTGCGTGTCGGCGGGTGCGAACCTGTGGCGGGCGAAGATCTCGCGCCAGTACTCGGGCTTGGCGGTGCCGCTGGTGGCCTCGTCGAGACCGACGACGGCGGGCAGATCCTCCGGCACGGCCGGGCGAACAGTCACGGTGCAGGTGTCAGTATTCATGCGCTGGGTTCCGAAGTAACACGGCCCTGGCCGGTCAGCCCGCGCAGCATAACGCGCACCGCCGCCCGGTTCATCACGGCGGGGCGGCCCCGCCACCGGACCGTGCCAGGGTACAGGGATCGCCGTCGGCGAGCAGTCCGTCGATCAGACCGCCGGTCAGCAGCGACAGGCTGCCTCTCGCGACCGCCGTGCCGACGTGGGCGGCCGTACCCGGGCCGATTTCCGCACCCGTGTGGATCCGCGGATCCGCCAGCGATCCGTCGACTCGCACCACGCCGCCGAGGGCCGTCCCAGCAAGGCCCGCGCCGGTACGGGCCTGCGGACGGGCCTCGAATGCGATCCGCTCGCTGCGCAGATCGATGCTGCCGCCGCCGAGCAAGTCGTAGTCGGCCGTGCGCAGCCCGACGCCGGTCGGGCTCGCGGCGATGCCGTCGACGACCCGCAGGTGCAGCACCGCGCATTCGAGCTCGGTCTGTGCTGTCGCCGCGGCCAGTGGATTGAGGCTCCGGATCAGCCCGAGCAACAGGCCGACGAGGCGCGTGTCCGCGGGCGCATCGGTTACGCCGCCGGCACCCATCTCCACCCGCAGCTCGCCAGTGCTCG
Organism: Gammaproteobacteria bacterium; assembly: GCA_020850735.1. GTDB lineage: Bacteria > Pseudomonadota > Gammaproteobacteria > JADZEE01 > JADZEE01 > JADZEE01. Next base: position 70,783 of record JADZEE010000136.1, read on the forward strand.
TGGCGGCGATGGCGGCGATCGATTGCCCCTGGCCGCGCAACTCGATATCGAAGTCGGTTTCGGCGCCCCGTACCAGACTGCGATCCGCGAGGCGGGGCAAGCGGTCGGGCAGGATCCCGCGGCCGTGCAGCTCCACGAGCACCCGTGGCGGGTTCTCCCGGAGCTCGGCGCGGATCTGCCCGGACACGCGGCCCGCGGCGAGGATCGCCCGCACGAGTGCGATGTGCACGCGATCGTCGACCTGCGTGAGCTCGGCGTGCACGTTCTCGAACAGCATGCCCGCGGCCTTGACGCGGGCCGCACGCCAGTCGATCCGCAACGGGGCGCCGCGCAGCAAGTGCCAGAGCAGAGGCGTATCCGAAAGCAGCCGCGCGTCAGCCTGCGTGCCCGCAGCCGTCCATGGCGCGTCGAAATCGAGCGTGGTCGATTCCAGCGTTGCGTCGACGGCGCGCACCGCGCCGGCGTCGAGCGCGATACTGGCCTGACCGGCCAGCTCGGACGCGCCGATCCGGGCCTGCAGCCGCGTCAGCTCGATGCGGTCTGTGCGCGCCAGCAGCGTCGCATGCAGCTCGAGGTCGGTCGTGGCGGCGTGGTGCCCGCCCGTGGCTGGCGCCGGCACGACCACGGTCGCCGCGGTCAGGTCGATCTCGAATCGTCCGCCCGGTTCGGCCGCGCCGGCCACGACCGGCAACAGCGCCAGAGCCGCCCACGGCAGCACGGCGCATCGCAACACGGCCCGGGTCGGGAGCGGTGCCGACGGCCGCGCACGCAGGTGCCGCATCGAACGGCCGGTCAACGACCGAACAGACCTTTGAACACGCCCTTGACCGTTTCGCCCGCGCCTTTGACCACGTCGCCCGCTTTGTCGAGCGCGGATGGCTGCTGCTGGGCGGACGTGGGCTCTTTCGCCTGCGCCTGTCGCAGTTTCTTGTCCCCGAGCGCAACCGCGCACACGTCGTCATCGACGGTCGCCCGATCGAACAGGCCCTCGGCCAGGATCGACAGGCCGCCGGTTGCCACCGCTGCCCCGACTTTGATGCCCGCCGTCGCCGCGCCCGCGGCATCGGTCACGACCCTGGGCTCGGCGAGCGTGCCGCCGAGACGGACGAAGTCGCCGATGCTGGCGAGATTCAGACCCACGCCCGCACGTGGTTTGGGCTTGGCGCCGATGTCGATCGCCTCGGTTTGCAGGTCGATGCGGCCGCCGCCCAGGATGTTGAGCTTGTCGGTCTGCAGCGCGATCCCGGTGTCGTTGGCGGCCACGCCCTGGCTGATCGGAAAATTCACCACGGCGCACTCGATGTGCGTTTTCGGATCGCTGCTCGCCAGCGGGTTGAGCAGGCGCAGGCCGTCGAATACGGCGTCGGCGCTGGCCACGCCGGCGGTTTTGTTGGCCATCGTCGCGGCACCGATCTTCATCCGCACCCGGCCATCCGCGCCCGCCATGATCGCGGCCACGGAGCGACCCTGGCCCTTGATTGCGATGTCGAAGTCCATCGGGCCGCCCTGGACGAGCTTCGCCCGCAGGAGCTTGGGCACCTGGCCTGCCACCACGGTCCGTCCCCGCATCTCGAGCGCCACCGCCGGCAGGTCGCCCGCGGCGTCGAGGTCGAGCTTCATTTCGACGACCCCGCCCGCGCTGTCCGCGCGCAACGGGTCGACGCGCAGCCGGCCGTTGGCGAGCAGCACGCGCGCTTCGAGCGCGGCGAGTTCAAAGTCCCTGGCGATTACCCGGTCCGCTTGCACGTCGAAATCGAGATCGATCGCGCGCAACGCAGCCGTCGGCAGCGGCGCGCCGGGAAACAGGCGCTCGCCCTTGCCTGGGGGCTTGTCGCTGCCGCCCGGCAGCAGCTCGGTCAGATCCAGCAGCGAGGCCTCGATGCCGCCACGCAGATGTGCGCGCGGCATCGCCAGCGCGAGCACACCACTGCCCGCAAGCGCGGAGCGACCGATGGTCGCGTGCAAGCCGTCGAACACATAGCCACGCTCATCCGCCGTGAGCGTGACCGCGACGGCGACCGGACCCACCGCCGGCAGCGCGGCCGCCGCGCCGCCGAGCGCGGCGATCGTGTCCGCCGCCAGCTCGACGTCGAGCCGGAACAACTGCGCAGCCTGTACGAGTGCGACCGAACCGCGCGCGTTGATCCGGACGCCGCCCGACTGTCCGACCAGATCGAGATCGAGGGGCCGGACGTCGGCCAGCGCCGCCAGCGTACCGAGTGTGCCGGTCAGGCTGATCGGCCTGCCGTCGACGCTGCCCTGCATGTCCAGCGCGATCGCCGTGGTCCGATCGGCGGCGCTGGTATGCAGGGCCTTGAGGTGGATCTCGCGGGCCGGTACATCGGTGCCCGCGTGGTAACGCACGGTCGTGTCTTCGACGCTCACCTGCTCGATTTCGAACGCGGGCAGCCCGGCAGCGGGCGCCGGCAGCGTCGATTCCCGGGCGGAGGCGCCGACGGTCCAGTTGGCGTCGCCGTCGGCGTTGCGCTCGAGCACGACTTCGGCATCGCGAAGATACAGGCGCCGGATCACGACCCGGCGTTCGAGCAGCGGTAGCAACGCCGCCTGCGCCTCGAAGTGTGCGATCCGGATCATGTCCGGCGCACTGCCCCAGCCGGCATTGCCGAGGCGCACGCCCTGGACCGTCACCGTGGGGATCAGCGACAGCTTCAGCCCGAGCTCGCCGTCGATGGCGAAACTGCGGCCGCTCTGCCGTTCTACCAGCGCGATCAGCTCATCCTTGTACCGGTTGACATCGAAGGTGAGCAGGAAGGCCGCGAGCGCGCCGGCTGCGACGAGCACGATGACGAGCAGGGCGAGCAACAGTTTTTTCATCGATGGCATGACTCCGGCCGCGACGCGGCGCCGCAAGCCCGGGCAGGCGTCGCGGGCGCCATCGCGCCGCTAATCATAGCCCGCGGCGCGAGCGTTCGCCCGTGGCATTGCGCGCCGGCAAGGCGGCGCCAGCGTTCAAAGTCCGCGACCAGGCCCGCGCCACCGGATGGCCGCCGGTCCCTCGCCGCAATGCGGACGGCGAAGGCGCGTGCAGCGGCAACAGTGGAACAGGCCCCGTTTCAGCGCGACGGCCGTGACCGGGACCTGCTCGGGCGGCGCAGCCGGGAGTCGAGGTTGATGCGTCTGTCCGTGCGATCGATGTCGTGCCGTTACACCCGGGGCGGGAACTCCGCCCGCAGGGTGTCGATGCCGACGATCGGCACGCGCGAAAACCCCGCCTCCGTAGACCTGCCCCTGCCAGTGACGTCCCGCGTGAGCCCGCGCTGCTGCGGCGTGTGTCACCCTGACGATGGCAACCGCGGGCTCAGCGCCGGCGCAGCCGTGCGGACAAGCCGAGCGAGGCCACGGTCGCGAAAAACAACACCACCGCGGCCGCGTTGCCCGCACTACCCCACAGGCGCGCCGGCGCCAGAGCGTCGCCGGTGAGGTCGCCCGCGACGCGCAGCAGCAGGGTCACGTGCAGCAGCGCGAGCGGCGCGTAGATCACGGGGTGGAAAGGCAGTGACACGCCGAGCACGGCGGGCAGGATCACGAGCGCGTGGGCGAATATCATCGAGAACACGAAACCGACGAGCAGCGCGTGCACGATGGCGTCGTAGACCGGGCCCGCGCCGGGCAGCCCGTGTACCGCGAGCAGCGTGCCGCCGGTGGCGAGCCAGGCATAGCCGGCCAGCATGCACACCGCCATGTAGCGCGGCAGCCCCGGTACACGCACGGTGCGCCGGGCCACGTCGTGCCGCGCGAGCCATGCCGCCAGGCCTGCGAGCGCCGCGCCGGCTGCGTGCGCGCCGATCCAGGCACCGGCCGTGACCGCTGCAGCGGCCGCGCCGAGCACAAGGATCAGCGCCACGAACGCGCCGCGCACGGCGGCGCCCGGCCGCATCACGCGGCCGAGCTCCAGGCGCTCACCCGCGATCGTCACCACCAGGAAGCACACCCACCACAGCGCCACCAGCGCCATCGGTCGGCCGAGCAGCCACAGCCCGTTGCCAATGAACCAGGCCGCGGCGCCGGCCGTCATGATCACCGTATGCAACGCCCGTTCCCGCCGCCGCAGCACCGCGCCGAATATCGCCAGCAGGGCGAAGCTCGCAGCGAGCATCAGCACTGCGCCGGCCCGCGGCTGCCCGGCCAGGAGTGCCGCGGCCCCGCTGGCACTCAGCATCGGCGCGAGATAGCACCAGCGCCACCCCAGGGCGGCGGCACGCTCGAGCCCGATCAGCGTGCCGAGGAACGCGCACACCATCAGCGGACCGTGCAGCATGCTCCAGCTTGCGACACCCGGCGACAAAACCATGCCGAGCCGCGCCAGCGCCGCCGCGAGCCCGGCGAGCAATCCCGCCATGGCGAGCAGCAGGAAGGGCAGGTGAGCCAGTCGCAAGATTCAGTCCCGCCCGTCGATGAATTTCACAGTCCGTGGACCGAACAGCCGCCGGCTGCGCTCCCGAACCGTCGCGTCCAGCGCGCTGCCTGTGTCACGGGCTCTCAGCCGCCGAGCAGCGCCCGCGCGTGCGCCGACATCAAGTCCGGGCTCCACGGCGGCTCCCACACCAGCTGCACGCTCACCGCCCCGACGCCTGCGATCCGCTCGCGCACCATCCGCTCGGCTTCGCTGGTGAGGTAGTCGTTCAGCGGGCACGCGGGAGTGGTGGTGGTCATCGTCACCGCGACGGCATCGCGATCGATGTCGATCGCGTAGACAAGCCCGAGATCGACGATGTTGACACCGAGTTCGGGATCGAGCACTTCAGTCAGGGCCTCGCGCACCGCTTGTTCTGTGAGCATGTCTGGTGTTCCCGCCCGCATGGTGAACCGCCCCGCATCATAGGCGCCGGCGCCGGCGCTTTGAAGCGTGACCGGCGCGCACGAGCGGCCTGCCGGCCGCGCATCCGCTGGCCCCGAGGGGCCGCTCTGCGGCGCTGCGGTTCAGGCGCCGCCAACGGCGCAACCGCAACCGATCCGGGCCGCGAGCCGGCGCTGCAGGGCTTGGTAACGGTGCTGCTCCCGGGATCCGAACAGCGGATCTTCGTGGTCGGGAGCCGGCAATTCGATTTGTGCCAGGTCGCCGGCGTCGAGCGCACGCTCGGCGAGCGGAAGCAGCAGGCGCTCCTCCCGTTCCATGTGCGCGTGAAACACGCGCACGTACTCGCTGGCGGGCTCCAGTAGCGCCGCACGCGGCATGAGCGCCCCGTTCACCACGGCCTCCAGCCGCTGGCGCAGCGCCGTGCCGCTCGCGGCGATCGCGCGGTGCTCCGCGTGCAGCTCATCGACCGCGGCGCGAACCTGCGGCTGCTGCTGCGCCAGGTGGGCGAACACGAAATCCTCGACCGGATGGTGGAAACGGTCGGGATACTGCGTCATGTAATCCATCGCATCGAGCAGGATTGCATAGTCGGGCCGTCCGGCCATCGCCAGGGTCTGTACCTCCTCCTCGACGATACCGAGTAAACGCCTGAAGTCGACGTGCTCGGCACGAAACTTCTTCAGCGGATCGTTCATCTCTGCCTCCGTTCACGCGCCACGTCGTCATGGCGTTTCGCGCGCTGAAGACAGGATGCACTCGCCGGGGTCGGGGCCGTATGATCATTGTCATACCGGTGCCGGCGCCGGCGCTCTACCGTCACCGCTGAGGAATGAGCCGGAGAGGTAGCGCATCATGACGTACGTCGTTATGGAAGCGTGCATCAAGTGCAAGTACACCGATTGTGTGGAGGTCTGCCCCGTCGATGCGTTCCGCGAGGGCGCGGACATGCTCGTCATCGACCCTGATGAATGCATCGACTGCACGCTGTGCGTACCCGAGTGCCCGGTCGATGCCATTGCCGCGCAGGCCGATGTGCCGGCCGAGCAGGTCGACTTCATCGCGCTCAATGCCGAGCGCGCCCGGGTGTGGCCGCTGATCTGCGAGAAGCAGGAACCGCTGCCCGGGGTGGAGCACTGGGCGGGCGTGCGGGCCAAGCGCGAACTGCTGCAATACTGACACGCCGTGCGCCGCACACGGCGGCTCAACGGCCATGCGGTCCGGGCGCGGCGATGCGCTCGAGCATGTCCGCCTGCACGAGCTCGAAGCCATGGCCGGTGGTGCGTATCCAGCCGGCCTTCTGCCAGCGGCTGAGGATGCGGATCACGGTCTCCGTACGGGCGTTGACCAGATGGCCGAGTTGCGCGCGGGTCAGATGCACGCCGGTCGTCAGGGCGCCGTCTGCGCGCCGGGTGCCGAAACGATGCGCGAGATGAAACAGTACCATTGCCAGCCGCCGCGGCGCGGTGGGGGCGCTGACGATGTCGATTTTCGCGCGCAGGATGCGGGTGTGCTCGATGAGGACGCGGTTCAAGGCTGGAGCGAGCTCCGGGTGTTGCGGTTGCAGTTGCTGCACCACCGCGGCGGGTACGCACAGCAGCACGACCTGCCGGGTCACCGCAACGGCGTCGGCCGGAAACGCGAGCCCCTCCAGCGCCGGTGTGATGCACAGACTGTCGCCCGGACCGAACAGGGCCACCAGGTTGGTCTCGCCGTCTTCGCCGGGCCGGGCTACGGCCACCAGCCCCTGTTCGACGGCCATGAGATTGCGCGCGCGATCGCCCGTGCGCCACAGGTACTCGCCGCCGCGGGCGCGGCGCAGGACCGCGCGGGCGGCGAGCTGCGCCAGGCATGGGCCGTCGACGCCGGGGAACAGCCCGGTGGCGGCGAGGCGCCGGGCCAGCGCGCTGGTCGCTGCTGTGCGTTCGGGTGTTTCGTTCATGGTCGTGCGCCGGCGATGCTGCATCCTCGCGCAGGAACGCGCAAACAGCCAGCGGCGGTATCCGTGCGCCACGCCGTGAGGGCCGGTGAGCACAGGCGCGGCCCGTGAATACGATACCTGAAACATCACGGCGTGCCCTCGACCGCGACCACGGGCCGCGCCCGCGCTGGGCGTTTCGGTTGTTCTTTCCGGCAGCGGCCCTGTACGCCGCAGCCATCGTGCCCTTGTCGCTGCAGGCGATGACCGCGACACGCCCGTGGGTGCCCGCGCTCGCCAGTCCGATGGCGCACAGCCGCGAGATGCTGTTCGGCTTCGGTCTGGGCGTGGTGGCGGGCTACCTCCTCGGCGGCCTGCCGGCGGCGCGGCTGTGGCCACTGTTCGCGCTCTGGCTGCTCGCGCGCGCCACCTGGCTGCTCGCGCCCGGCAGCGCGGCTGCCGCGCTCGCCAGCGCCGCTTTCGCCGTGCTCGTCGGCGCGGCGACCGCACCGAAATTCCTGCGTGGTGCGAAAAAGTTGCGCAACCGCGCCGTTGCACCGCTGCTCATCGCTCTGTGCGGAGCGGCGGTGCTGATCGATGCCGGCAGCTCGGGTGGCTTCCCGGCGCCGAGCGACGTGGCGCTCACGGCGGTGCTGCTGTTCGCCCTGCTCATGCTGTTCATGGGCGGGCGGATCATCGCGCCGGCGGCGGCCGGGCAGCGCTACCGGCAGGGCGAGTACCTGGACGCGCGCGTGCAGCCGCGGCTCGAGGGTGCGCTGCTGGTCTGCATGGGCGTGGCCATAGTCCTGTCGCTGGCACCGCCGACGCGCATCGGTGCCGGCTGGGCGGCGATCGCCGCGGGCGCTCTAGCCGCGGGGCGCATGCTGCGCTGGGAGCTGTGGCGCTGCCGCGGCCGCGCCGACCTGTGGTGCCTCGGCGCCGGCTATGCCTGGATCGCCGTGGGGCTCGTCGTGCTCGGTGCCGCTCTGGCCGCCGGGATCCCCCCGCACGCGCATGTGCACGGCATCACCGTCGGCGCCATCGGTACGCTCACTTTCAACATGATGGCGCGCAGCAGCGCCGCGCGCGCCGGCCAGAACCTGGCCCGCAGCCCCGTCATCTATGTGGGGACAGCGCTGATCGGCGTCGCCGCCGGGGCCCGCCTGGCAGTGCTGGCGGTGCCCGTTCCGGCCCTGCCGCTGCTGTGGCTCGCGGCAATCGCCTGGTCGCTTGCCTTCGTGCTGCTGGCGCTGCGCCTGCTCAGCCAGCCGCCGCCATGAGATCGTCCTTCAGTCGCCGCGAAACTGCGGCCTGCGCCTGGCCGTGAAGGCGCTGATGCCTTCGACACCGTCGTGCGAACGGGCCATGGCCGCCATGCTGCGCGTTTCGAGCTCGAGCTGGGTCTCCATGCCGTTGCCGAAGGTCTGCGCGAGCAGGCGCTTGACCTCGCCGTAGGCGCGTGTCGCTCCGCCGGCAAAGCTCTCGGCAAGCGTTCGCGCGCGGCTCATGAGCTCGTCGTCGGCGACCACCTCGGTGACCAGTCCCCAGGCGAGCGCCTCCTCGGCGCTCAGGCGACGGTTGGTGAAAAACAGCTCCTGGGTACGGCGCAGGCCGATCAGTCGCGGCAGCAGGTGGGTCGAGCCGCCATCGGCGGACATGCCGATGGCGGTGTAACCCGGCGTGAACCGGGCCGATTGGGCGGCCAGTACGATGTCGCCACACACCCCGAGGCCGAGCGCACCGCCGGCGCAGGCGCCGTTCACCGCGCACACCAGCGGGGCGTCCATGTGCGTGAGCCGCGACACGGCCGTGTGCAAATTCGCAGTAATGTCGCGGATCACGCGTGCGAGATCGTCACCGGCGATCGCGAAAGCACCGATGTCGCCGCCGCCGGAGAACAACTTGCCGGCGCCGGTGAGGATGACCGCGCGGATCCCGGGGTCGTCGTCGCAACGCGTGGCGGCGTCGTAGAGATCCTTGGACATCTGTACGTTGAGCGTGTTGGCGGCCTCGGGGCGATGGAGCGTGATGGTCGCCACGCCGTCACTCAGGTCGAACAGCAGTGTCTCGTAACTCATTGAGACTCCTCTCCTTCGGGTGATTGCCGGACCGGCTGAGCGCGCAAGGATAGCCCAAGCGTCCAGCGCCGTCGCGAGCGCCTGCTACAATCCTCATCGACTGCAATCAGGAGGACCGGCGGATGATCGCTGCAATCGTCCTGGCCCTGCACGTGCTCGCCGCCGTGGTCTGGGTCGGCGGCATGGTGTTCGCGTACGTGATGCTGCGGCCGGTCGCGGCGACGCTGCTCGAGCCGCCGTTGCGGCTGCAGTTGTGGAGCGCCGTTTTCGAGCGCTTCTTCCCCTGGGTCTGGGCCGCGGTCGTGGCGTTGCTCGGCACCGGTCTGTGGATGATCTTCGCGCTGTTCGGCGGCTTTGCCGAAGCGCGCTGGCACGTGCATCTCATGCTGGCGCTCGGCGTGCTGATGATGCTGCTGTTCATACACCTGTTCTTCGCGCCGTACCGGCGTCTGCGCATGGCCGTGGCGGCCGGTGACTGGCCCGCGGGCGGCAAGGCCCTCGGCCGGATCCGCCGGATCGTGGCCGTGAACACCGTGCTCGGTGTGATCGTGGTCGCCGTCGCCGCCGCCGGGCGCTACCTGTAGATCGGCGCGTCCCGCCAGCGCTTCCGGCTGGCGGACCAATCGGGGTACCATCGCTTTTCCCCCGTTCGTCAAGGCTTCCGAGGAGATGCCGCATGCGCGTTGCTGCCAACACCGTCGTCTACTTCCACTACACCCTGCGCAACGGCGCCGGCGCGGTGCTAGACCAGTCGGGCGACGCGCCCTTCGGTTATCTGCACGGCCACGGCAACATCGTCAGCGGTCTCGAGAGCGCGCTCGAGGGTCGCGAGGCCGGTGAAGCGCTGGACGTGCAGGTGGAACCGGGGCAGGGCTATGGCGAACGCGACGAGGCACTGGTGCAGGCCGTGCCGCGCAGCGCGTTCGAAGGCGTCGATGTCGAAATCGAGGCGGGCATGCGCTTTCGCGCCCATTCCGACGCCGGACCGCGCATCGTCACCATCACCGAGGTCGCCGACGAAGTCATCACCGTCGACGGCAATCACCCGCTCGCCGGCGAGGTGCTGCATTTCGCGGTCCAGCTCACCGAAATCCGCGACGCCACCGCAACCGAGCTCGAACACGGTCACGTCCACGACGGCGACGGGCACCATCACTGAGCACGGCGCCGGTGCCGGCGCGATGCCGCGCGTCAGGGCCGGGTGGTGGCGGCCGCGCGCAGATCCGCGGTCAGCTCGACGAGTACCTGGGTGAGCGCCGCATTGATGGCCGCCACGCCGGCGGCGGGTCCGCTGGCCGCGGCCGGTGCGCTGGCCGCGTAGGTGCGCGTGAATACCACCGCGCCGGTGCCGACGGCGACGAGCGTCGCGCGCAGACGGATGCGACCTTCGCCCGTACCGTCCCGGTACGCGTGGCGCAATTCGATCAGCTCCGGATCCAGACGCAGGTCCGCCCGTGCCGGCGTCGACGGCCGCAGCACGGCGCTGAACGTGCCGCTGGATTCCAGCGCCCGCAGCAGCGCCGACCAAAGCATACCCCCGGGCGCACCGACCCACTCGCTGTAGCCGTAGCGTTCGAGCACGGCCGCGTCGCGGCTGTAAACGATGCCGGTGCCGTCGTAGCCGGTCGCCACCAGCGGTGCCGCAACCACGACGACGGGTCCCTCCCGCGGCGCAGGCGCACTGACACCGGTGTCGGCGTCCAGCATGAAGGTGCGTACCGCCGTGGCATCGACGCCGCCGCGCAAACCCGCGCAACCGGCGATCGCGAGGCTGAGCGCGAGGACGCCCGGGATCCATGTGCCGGGACTCACGGCTGTTCTCCAGGGCCAGGGCGCCGATCGCGGCCGAACAGCAGCGCTTCGGGGTTGCGCTCGATGCCCTCGCTCAACCGCCGCAGGCTGGCGCTCGCCTGGCGCAATTCGGCCAGCATCGGTGCCAGATCCCCGAGCGTAGCGCTCGACGTGTGTTCCATTTCGCGTTGCGTGCTCTGTGCAAGCTGTGCCAGTGAGTTCGCGGCGGCGTCGACAGCCCTGACCGCGGCGGCGACTGAATCCAGCGTGGTGCGCACCTGCGCGACGACCGCAGGCATCTGTTCGCTGGCCCGTGCCGCATTGTGCAGGATGATCTCCATCCGGCTCGAATAGGCGGAGAAATCACTGACACGCGTCGCCAGCGCTGTCGTGATCTGCTCCACGTTCACCAGCGTATTGGCGATCGACTGCTCCTTGTCCTTGCTGAGCAGGCCATCGACCCGTTCGACGAGGCTCGACAGATCCCCGGCCACGCCGGTCAACTCTTCCAGCAGCCGGGATATAGCCGTATCGAAGCGCAGGAACAGGGACGGTCCCGTACGGATCTCGGCGTATCGTTCGCCGTCGCGCGAGGTGAGCGCGGGCGATTCCCGATTGCCACCGGTCAGCTCGACATAGGACAGCCCGGTGATCCCCTGGCTGGCGATGAGCGCGACCGTATCTTCCTTGATCGGCGTACCCGTTTCGATGTCGAGCAGCAAGCGAACGCGTTCGGGATTGTCGCGATCGAGCGCTATGGCGCGCACCTGCCCGACACCGACACCGCGGTACTTGACCGTTGCGCCAGTGTTCAGCCCGGAAACCGATTCACGGAAGTAGGCGACATAGGCCGTGTAATCCTTGCGCTCTCCGGCGCCGGCCAGCCACAGCGTTGCCGCGAGCGTCGCCGCCCCGAGTAGCAGCACGAATGCCCCGACCAGTGGATAACTGACCCGCGGGTTCATGCCGCTGTCCGCGCCGCCCGACCGCGCGGCCCGCCGAAGTAGGCGGCAATCTGCGCGTGCGCATGATCGGCCAGCTCGGCGACCGGGGCGACCGCGACGACGCGCCGTTCTGCCAGGTAGGCCACCCGGTCGGTCGCATGCCAGAGGGTGTCGAGATCGTGGGTGACGATGACGACCGTCAGGCCGAGGGTCTCCTTGAGCTGCACGATCAACTCGTCGAAGGCATTCGCGCTCACGGGATCGAGGCCGGCAGTGGGCTCGTCGAGAAACACGATTTCCGGATCGAGCGCGAGCGCGCGGGCTACCGCCGCGCGCTTGAGCATGCCGCCGCTGAGCTCGCGTGGATAGCGGCCGGCAGCCTCCGCCTCCAGCCCCACCAGTCCGAGCTTGAGCAAGGCCAGTTCGCGAACGACGGGCGTCGGCAACAGCGTATGTTCCGTCAGCGGCACGGTCACGTTCTCCAGCACGGTCAGGGAGCTGAACAGGGCGCCCTGCTGGAACATCACCCCGAGGCGGGTTCGCAGCCGCTGCTCCTCGTCTTCGCCGAGATCCAAAGCGTCCGCGCCGAATAATCGCACCTGTCCGTCGTTCGGGCGCGACAGCAGTATCATCGTGCGCAGCAGCGTGGTCTTGCCCGAACCGCTTCCACCCACGACCGCCAGGGTCTCGCCGGCGCGGATCTCGAGGTCGAGATGTTCATGAATGATGTGATCGCCGAAGCGGTTGGTGATCTGTCGCAGCTCAACCACCGGTGCGGCAGGGATCGTTGGTCTGCTCATATTCCAAACCAGCTGAACAGCACTGAGAACACGGCGTCGGCGACGATGACCAGAAAAATCGACTGCACGACGCTCAGGGTAGTGTGCCGGCCCACGGCTTGCGCGCCACCGCGGACCGCAAAACCCTGGAAACACCCTACCACGGCGATGAGCAGCGCGAATACGGGGGCTTTGCCGATGCCGATCCAGAACGACGTCAGCGATACCGCCTCCGGAATACGACGCGCGAACTCCGCCGCGTCGACGTCGAGCAGCACGGCGGCCATGGTCATGCCGCCGGCCACGCCGGCGACGTCGGCGAGCATGGTCAGCAGCGGCAGCGCGACCAGCAGCGCGAATACGCGTGGCAGCACCAGCAGATCCATGGGTGCGAGTCCAATCGTGCGCAGCGCGTCGATTTCCTCGGTGACCTTCATGGTGCCGATTTCGGCCGCGAAGGCCGAGCCGGTCCGGCCGGCGACGATGACCGCGGTCATCATCGGGGCGATCTCGCGCAGCATCGTCAGGCAGACCAGCTCGACGATGAAAATCCCGGCGCCGTAGTCGCGCAGCTGCACCCCGCCCTGGTAGGCGATGACGATGCCGAGCAGGAACGAAAGCAGCGCCACGATGGGGATCGCACCGACGCCCGCGCGCTCGATGATGGCGGCCGCCTCGCGTGGCCGCAGCCGCGACGGACGGCGCACGGCGGCGAGCACGCCGAGCACGGTTTCGCCCAGAAACCCGAGCAGTTCGACGGCCGTACGCGCGCGCACGGCGGCCTCGCGGCCCACGGTGCCCAGGACACCGGCGGGCGCGGCGGCGGCGGGCGGTTCGAGGCGTCGTTGGCGCACCAGCGCGAGCAGTGCAGCGTAGTGCTCGCGCAGTCCCGTCACATGCACCTGACAACCGTCGCCCTCGAGCTGGTCCACGATGCGGGCCAGCAGCCATGCTCCCGCGGTGTCCAGGGCGGCGATGTCGTCGCAGCGCACGGCCGTTTCGCCGGTTTGCGTGCGCTCTAGCCGCTTTGCGGCCGTGACGATACCGTCGAGGTGCCGGGTCGTCCACGCGCCGCGCAGGCGCAAGCCGTCAGCGCCGCGCTCGATCGACCCTGCCGGGACACGCTCCTGCTCGCGCACGCGACCCGGATCTCAGCGCACGCGAGCCGATCGTCCGGCGTCGCGACCGCGCGCCGGAACCGGTCCGGTGCCATTGCGCGAAGCCCGCAGCGAATGTGCCGACCGGTCCACGCCCGCTCAGCCCGCGGCAGTCCGGATCCGTTCCCAGGCGGCGCGCACGTGCCGCGCCTCGGTCTGGGACTGGCCGACGCAAAGGCGCAGCGTGTAGCGATCGTCGAGCCGGGTGTGCGTCAGATACAGGGCGCCGCTCGCGTTCAGTTCGGCGAGCAGGCGTTCGTTGACCGCGTCGCCGCCGCGGTGGCGGAAACACACCAGGTTCAGTGGTGCCGGCGCCGCCAGCTCGAAGTCCGGATCCTGCTCGATCCATACACGCAATTGCTGCGCGAGCTCGACGTGTCGGCGCACGTGATGGCGCAGCCCCTCGACCCCGTACCAGCGGATCACGAACCACAGCTTCAGCGCGCGGAAGCGCCGGCCCAGCGGCACCTGCCAGTCGCGGTAGTCGATGACGGTGCCGGTCTCGGTTGCGGTATTGCGCAGGTACTCCGGCAGGATGCTCAGCGCATTCACCAGTGCCTGTCGATCGGCGACGTAGAAGCAGTCGCAGTCGAAGTTGGTGAACATCCACTTGTGCGGATTGAAGCAATAACTATCCGCCTGGTCGACGCCCGCGTGAATGTAGCGCAGCTCCGGGCACAGCGCCGCGGTGCCGGCCATGGCGGCATCGACGTGCAGCCACAGGCCGTGCTCGCGACAGATCGCGGCAACTTCGGGCACCGGATCGATGGCGGTGGACGACGTCGTGCCGACGGTGGCGCAGACGAAAAACGGCGTGAGGCCGGCGGCGCGATCGCGCTCGATGGCCTCGCGCAGTGCCGCCGGACGCATGGCGAAAGCCGCGTCCACTTCGATTGCCCGGACGTTGTCGCGGCCGATGCCGGCGATCATGGCCGCCTTTTGCACCGAGGAATGGGTCTGCGTGGAGCAATAGGCGACGAGCCTGCCCGTGCCGCCACGGGCGTTGACGGCGCCACCGCTCGCGCGTTCGCGCGCCGCCAGCAGCGCGCACAGGGAGGCGCTCGATGCCGAGTCCTGAATCACGCCGCCCCCGGCGCCGCCGGATTTGAACCGTGCCGGCAACCCGAGCATGTCCACGACCCAGTCGAGTACGTGGGTCTCGATCTCGGTGCACGCCGGGCTCGTCAGCCACAGCATGCCCTGCACACCCAGCCCCGCGCAGATCAGGTCGGCGAGTATCGAAGGCCCGGAGGTATTGGCGGGAAAGAAAGCGAAGAAATTCGGTGACTGCCAGTGGGTGATGCCGGGCAGCACGATGCGATCGAGATCCGCCAGCATCGCTTCGAACGACTCGCCCTGCAGCGGAGGCGCCGCCGGCAGCCTGGCACGGATCTCGCCCGGCTGGACGGTCGACAGCACCGGCAGCGATTCGACGCGTTCGTAGTAATCGGCGACCCAGTCGACGGCCGCCCTGCCCCAGCGCCGGAATTCTTCCGGGGTCATGTGATGGTTCTCGAGTTCTTCGGTCATGCCTGCTCCGCCCATTGCCGGCCGGCGACTACCGGCCAGGCCACGAAAAATTGCATGCTGTCGTGATAGCATAACGTCAGCGCGACGCAAGTCGTGACCAGGAGCGGACCATGCGCTTCCGGCGGCACCACATCGCGGTTCTGGTTCTAATCGTCCTCCTGCCGATCAGCTCGATTTTCCTGTATCGAGCATACATCGATAACCGGCATTTGCACCTCCCGGTCGTCGCGCCGCAAGCGCCTCGTGCCGCGGCGACGGGTATTCGCTGGTCCCGCGAGGCAGAGCCTGGCGGGGCGCGCGGCAAGAAAGTACCGGAGTCGGGATGGGCGTCGAGCCGTGTCGCGCTGTATCGCGGTGTCGTCGAGGCCTCACCGCCGGGCACGTACGACGTGCTCGTCGTGCCGTGCCAGCCGTATCCCGAAGACCCGGTGAGAGTCGCGAAATGGCTGAAGACCAGCCCAGACGCGCGCCGGGCGCTCATTCCAACCGGTGTGGACGGGGTCGGGCGCGCCGTGATGACGCTGGCACTGACAGAACGCGCCCGGCGGGATCTCGGGCTGCGAATACCGGATCCGCTGCTCGTCGGCCGTGCGCTGAACGGTTATTCGCGCGAGCCCGGCGATTCCGAGATCATGCGGCTCGCGCAAGCGCTGCGCGTCGCCACGGTGATGCGCTGCTACACCGGCCGCGAGCCGCCCGACACCATCGCCGTGACGGCCGTGTGGACCGCCACTGCCGGGACCAACGGCAACTCACCGTTCCGCGAGCAGTCCTGGCAGGGCCTGAAAATCGGTGATGAGCGGCCACCCGAGGCAGCATTCATGGACATCGTCGACGCCGTCGTCGCCGGTTTCGGGCGCGGCAACGTTGCCACTGCCGATGAAGCCGCGGATGTCCCGGCAGTTGCGCTGCCGCCGCTGCCGGAGACACTGGACGTCGCGCCCGATGCGGTCGCTGACGATCCGCTCACGGCCGTGTACGTGCTCCAGCTCTACGGTCTGCTCGCGCCCGAACAGCCCGGGGATCTTCGCGATCGCATGTTCGAACGATCGCTCGTGCTCACCGACCTGCGCCTGGCCAGGAGTCCGCACTACCGGCTGTTGCGGGCGCGCGCGTTGTTCCATCTCCATCGGCGGCCTGCCGCCATCGCAGTCCTCGGTGCTGGTACCACGGCGCCCGAGCGGGCACTGCGCGCGCTCATGGACGGCGATGGTGACCAGCTGGCAGGGCTGTCGGGCGAGATCGGCAATCCCTGGGAGCGGGTGTTGGCGCGTATCGAGCACCTGCGTCTGCTCGACACGGTCGGTGCTGAAGGTCGTGAGTCCGTGCGTGCGGCGTTGGTGAAAGATCATGCGGGTTGGGCCGCGGTGCTGTGGCATGCGCTCATCGAAGCGGATCCCTGGGGCCAGGTCTCGACACTGGCGCTCAAGAGCGAGCTCGATCGGGTGTTCCCGCTGCCCGGATATTCCGTGGAAGATCGACTGACGGCGGCCGGTGGCAACGTCTACGCGCTGGGTTCGGAGACGGATCTGGCAGCCCTGGCGACGAGTCACGTGAACCGCCAGATCCAGAGCACCGCCGGGGAAATGTGCTGCGAAGCCCGTCCTCTGATGCCGCGCCGAAGCGATTATCTGGAGCTGATCGATGCCCGCGTGCTGAACAATCTCATCAAGATCGCCGACCACCAGCTGAAGACCCAGGGTCGCCCGGATGCGGCCCTCGCCATGCTTTCCCGTCTTGCCGGCACATATGGGGGGCAGCCGGATCTCACCGCGATCGAAGCCGCCGCGTGGTGGCATGGGGCTAAGCGGGAGTCGGGCGCGACGCGCCAGAACATGCTGCGCCAGGCGTTCGAGACGGCCGCCAGCGCCTTGCATTGGTCGGGCGGGCAGACGCCGGGCGGCCAACTCGCGGTCGATGTGCTCGAAGGCGCCACGCAGGATGCGCGAAATGATGGAGTCCGGATCGACGACGAGGTCGAAATCGCGGTCCTTGCCGCTGCTTACAGTTATGATTTCCCGCGACGTCCGTACTGGTCGAAGGAGCAGGCTTGGACGCCGTCGGGGGTGGAATTCCCGCGCACGCAGATCTGGGATTATGAGTACGCGTCCAGCAGGCCGCTGTTCGTCGCCGCACGCAACCTCCTGGTTTCCGGTGTCGGCGTCGAGGCGGCCGACGCACTGATAGCGCGCAACGCCCATCGCTTCAAGTCCGATACGGAGCGCCTGAGCCTGCACGCCTGGTTCCTGACCCAGTCGAAGCGGCCCGAACTGACGCGGGCGCTGTATCGCCGGGCGGTGGACGATGGCGCAGCCGACTGGTACGCCTACCTGGAAACCGGCAAGGAACTCGCCGATGCAGGCAATTACGAGGATGCCGCAGCCGTATTCCTCAAGTATCCCGGGTTCGGCCCCGACAGCGGTGCGAATCGCGTGCTGGTGTCCAACGAAGCGTTCGACGCGGGGTCCTACCTGTTCTGGCGCGGAGCCGCGGCGCAGGCGCGCCAGTTATTCGCGATTGCCGCGAAGCTGCAGACCGGCTCTGCGGCGAGCCTGGCGAGCGCCCAGCGTCTCGCACTGCTGGAGCACGACTGGGCGGCGGCTTTGGATCTCGCGCAGCGGCGCGCGCGACGTTACGACGATTACTACGCCTACCGCGATCATCTGGGCCTGCTGTTCGCACTCGGGCGCAGCGCGGAAGCCTGGGCGCAGTTCGATACGCTGGCGCCGCGCATTGCGAGCCCGGAGATCTGGCTCGGCGCGCTCACCGGCGTGCAGGCCGATGGGCTCGACGCCAAGTCAATTCAGGACTGGATCCTGGCGCGGCGCAGTGCCGTCGGATCGGGCGGCGGGACGCGCAGACTGATGACGTTCGCGCTGCTGGCGCTGACGGTCGATCGCGACGGGGAGGGTCTCGCGGAGATCGTGACGGCGCTCGAGGCGCCGGAGCTGGGCGACTTGGCGAGCCTGGCAATGTCTTATGCGGCCGTGGTCCGCAAGGATTTCGCCAGCGCGTACGACCGGCTCGGCGCGGCGTATCAGAAATACGGGAACACGCCTTACGTTCGCGCGGAACTGCTGCCCTACTACGTGCGCGCTGCGATGGCCACCGGCCACGCCGATGCTGCTGAGACGGCCGTCGCGCGTCTCGATGCCGCCCGGTCCCGAATCACGGAAGTCGAGATCTTCGCTCTCGAGCTCGCCCGTGCACTGCTCGCGGCGGGTCGGGGCGATGCAGACGAGGCCCTGGCAGCGCTGCACACGGCGTTCGCCCGCCAGACGCCGGGGACCTACGGTACTCTGCCGCAGCACTACCAGTTGCTCGAATGTGCCGAGTGGCTGTACCAGGACACGGGCGACGAACGGATCCGGGGCTGGATCGCGAGCCGTGCGCGCGCGCTGCAGCAGGTCGCGCCGACGTGGGCGTGGAATTACGTATTCGAAGCGCTCTACACGGACGACCCGGAGCGCCGGACCGCGGCGCTGGGGATTGCCCTGCATCTGGATCGTCGTTCCCTGCGCCTGCGTGCGTTCAGTGAACAGGACCGCGCGCGTGCCACACAGTGGTTCGATCGCCACCGGCCATTCGCGGTCCCGGCCGACAGCAAGGTGCGTAGCGGCACCGCGTTGCTGTGGCCACCCGACATGCGCCCGCGCACCGTACGCGCGGACCAGTTGCCGGTGCCGGGCGCGGGCTGAGCGTCTACTTTCCCGAGCGGTACGGCCTTGCGACCTCGTGCTGGTCGAGGGTCGCGTGCAGATCCTCGTAGAGCACGCCGAGCAGCTCGGCTACGCGTGCGGCGATCACGTCCACGCCGCCGGCGCGCAGCCGGGAGATGTCGTGGTGGTTGGCGAGCGCGTGCCAGAGGGTGCGGCACATCGAATTGGGCGTGAGCGGGTTCGCAGCGCTGTCGACACGCTTTTTGAGCAAGTCCGCGAACCGCAGCGAGAGCTCGAAGCTGAGCGCCCGGGTGCGCTTTTCCACCCGTTCGGAGATCATCGACAGGGTGACCTCATCCTCGACCGCGTCGGCGTCCATCACCGACAGCTTGGCGTTCGCCTGCCCGCCCGGGCCGCCGGTGCCGGCCGAGAGCGAAGGCAGCATCACGAGCTCCTGCGTGCTGTCGAGCCCGCACAGCTCGGCGTATGACATCAGCACCATGCGATCGATGGTGCGTCCGATGGCCGTCGATTTGTCCTGCAAGGTGCGCCGGTCGGCGAGTCGATCGATCGCCCCCTCGGGCGGCGGCAGCAGCTGCTTGGAAACCTCGCCGATCAGCGTCGAGATGAGTTTGGGCAGATGCCGTTCGATCGTCTTGCGGCAGGCCTTGAGGACCACGTCCGGGCTCGGCCCCGTGCGTCCCGGCAACTCGGTCCGCGCCGTGGCGCCGGTTTCGACGACCGCGCGCGCGATGGAGCGCAGCAGCGCGAGATCCTCGCGGCCGAGGTGGGCGAGCTGGACGCCGACGCCATGTTCGTGCCGGCGCATGATCTGCGCGGACAGGGTGCTCGCGCGGCGCGTTCCGGCCGCCCGGCCGGCCAGGAAGGTGATGCTGACCCGGGTGCCGACCGACAGCGGCTGCGGTCCGGACTCCGGTACCGGCAGACGGAAACGCAGGTACATCCCTTCGCGCGAGATGTCCTGGATCTCGCAGTCGATCGGTTCGGTCTTTTCCGCCGTCAGGCGCGCCGGAATACGGACCTTGTGGCGGATACGGGTCCGTTTGACGGTCCGTTCCCGCTCCTCCACGCCACCGATGACTATGGATCGCTCGTCCACCCTCAGTGCCCTCGCCACGGATGCTAGTCCTCTTTAGCGTTATGTTCCAATGCGTTGTAAATCGGCCCGGTGGGGCGGGACTTGAGCGCACGGTCACGGTCGTGACCGCTGCCCACGGGCGGGGCCCGCCGGGCCGGCGGTTACGGTGCCAGCGACCGGCTGGCGGGAAGCGCGGGATCGAAGCGGAATGTGGACGGGCGCGGCGGATGAAACGCCGGCCGCGACGTGACTGGTCTAGAGTACGGGCGCCGCGTGCAGTTGCGCGACCGCCGGGGTCCCGCTGCCGGCGAGCTTGCGGCCGGCGCTGAAGGCGGCGAGGTTCAGGTCCCGGAACGCGGCCGGGCTCTGTGCGAGCAGGGCTTGTTCCAATACCGCCACCGGCAGGGAGCCGGCCAACGCCGCCCAGGCGCCGAGCGCGACCACGTTGGCGATCCGCTCGCTGCCCAGATCGAGCGCGGTGCGGGTGAGCGCGAGCTCGTGCAGCACGTACGGTCCCACCGGTGGATCCGGGACCAGCCGCAGGTCGGCGAGCACCAGGGCGCCCTCGACCAGCAGCGGGACCGAGCGCGCGACGGCGTTCTGGTCCAGCAGCACCAGCGCGTCCAGCCGGGTGGCCAGCGGGTAGTCCACGGGCGCGTCCGCGACCACCAGATCCGCATGGCAGAATCCGCCGCGCGAGGTCGGTTCGTAGCCCTGCGACTGCGCGACATGGCGGCCGATCCCGCCGAACGCGGCACCCAGCACGGTCGCGGCGAGGATCAGGCCCTGGCCGCCGGTACCGGCGAAGCGGATCTCGTGCCGGTACGGGAGACCGCTCACGATTGCCGGTTTCCCGTCGCGCCGCCCGGCTGCGCCGCGGCGACGACTTCGCGCCAGGCGGCGCCGTACTCGGCGCGATCGGTACGCGCCAGCAGCCCGGTCGGCAGGGTGTTGGGACGAAACGGCGTCGCCACCGTGTCGCGGTAGGCATCGGGCCGCACGCCGCTCTTCTGCCGCAACACCATCTCGGGCGCGCTGCCCAGATCGTTCTTGCGGCCGTAGACCTCGGTGCAGTCGGATATGACTTCGACGAAGGCGAAGCCGGGGTGCGCCAGGCCGTCGCGGAACAACTCCTTGAGCCTGGGCACGTGGTGCGTGACCTCGCGGGCGACGTAGCCGGCGCCGGCCGCGGTCGCGAGGGCGCAGGCGTCGAAGGCGGGCTCGACGTTGCCGCCGGGCGTGGTGGTCGTCAGCCGGCTCTCGGCGGTGGTCGGCGATACCTGTCCGCCGGTCATGCCGTAGACCTCGTTGTTCAGCAGCACGCAGGTCAGATCGAGGTTGCGCCGGCAGGCGTGGATGAGGTGATTGCCGCCGATCGCCAGGCAGTCGCCGTCGCCGGTGATGACGATGACCGTCAGATCGGGGCGGGCGAGCTTCAGGCCGGTGGCAAAGGCGAGCGGGCGGCCGTGGGTCACGTGGAAGGTACTGGCGTCGATGTAGGCGGACAGGCGCCCCGCGCAGCCGATCCCGGACACCACGGCGAGGCGGTCCCGGTCGATGCCGAGCTCGTGTACGGCCCACAGCAGGGCGCGCAGGGCGATGCCGTGGCCGCAGCCCGGACACAGGAAGTGCGGCATCAGCTCCTCGCGCAGGTAGCTGCGGACGTCGAATGCGGACGCGCTATCGAGCATGGACCAGTTCCTCGATCCGGGTGGCGATGGTGGCCGGCGTGATCGGCTCGCCGTTGAGCCGGTTGATCCCCGTCACGCGCGGCCCGCTCCGGCACACGCGTTCGACCTCCAGGCGCAGCTGGCCGGCGTTGAGCTCCGGCACCAGCACTGCGCGGGCAGCGGCGGCGGCCACCGCCAGTTGCCGTTCCGGAAACGGCCACAGCGTGATCGGCCGGAACAATCCGGCGCGGATGCCGCGTGCCCGCGCCTCGGTCACGGCGCGGCGCGCCGCGCGCGCACACACGCCGATCGCGACGACCAGCACTTCGGCGTCGTCCGCGTGCACCGTCTCGAAGGCGTCGACGGTATCGCGATGGTGGTCGATCTTGCCGAGCAGCCGGCCGAGCACGCGATCGGCCGTGTCCGGATCCTGGGTCGGGAAGCCGTGCTCGGCATGCACCAGACCGGTGGTATGACAGCGCAGCCCGTCACCGGGTCGCGGCATGGCCGGTACACCGTCAGCGCCGGCTGCGTAGGGAGCGAAGCCGGGCGTAGCCCCCGCCGCGCTGCGGCGATCGATCGTGACCAACTCGTGCGCAGCGGGGAGCAACACCGATTCGGACAGCTGCGCAATGGCCTGGTCGTAGAGCACGAGCACGGGAGTGCGACACAGCTCGGCCAGATTGAAGGCGCGCACGGTCTGCGCGAAGATCTCACCGACCGAGGCCGGCGCGAGCGCGATGGTCGGATAGTCCCCGTGGCTGCCCCAGCGTGCCTGCATGAGATCGCCCTGCGACGGGCGCGTCGGCATGCCGGTCGACGGACCGCCGCGCATCACGTCGACGATCACGCAGGGGATCTCGGCGCCGGCGGCGTAGCCGAGATTCTCCTGTTTCAGCGAAAAGCCCGGTCCGCTGGTCGCGGTCATCGCCTTGACGCCACCCATGGATGCACCGATGACCGCGGCCATCGACGCGATCTCGTCTTCCATCTGGATGAACACGCCGCCCACCTTCGGCAGCTCGCGCGCCAGCACTTCGGCGATCTCCGACGACGGCGTGATCGGGTAGCCGGCGAAAAATCGACAGCCCGCGGCAATCGCGCCGAGCGCGCAGGCACGGTTGCCCGACAGCAGCCGGGCCGGTGCCGGCTCGGCAACGACCGCGCTCACGTGGTGGCCTCCACGTGCACGCGGATGGCGAAATCCGGGCACAGCCATTCGCACAGCCGGCAGCCGGTGCAGGCCGCCGGATCGCTGAGCTCGACGATACGGTCGGCGTTCAGACTCAGGCAGCGTTCCGGACACAGCTTCACGCAGATGTCGCAGCTCTTGCACCATGCCGGCGTGATTTCGACGCGGATGGCGGGCGGCGCCTGCGGCTGCGCGGCCGCTACGGGCGCCGCCGGCTCAGGCCGGTGCCCGCGCACGCGTTCCTCCTCCACGTGGGCGCGGCCGCGGCGGAACGCCTCGAGGTTGACCGCAACCGTTTTCGGTGGCACGGCGGCCGCGATGACGGCTTCCCAGTCGGCGGCGGCGAAGTCGAGCGCGGTGGACAGTGCGCCCAGCAGCACCGTGTTGGCGGCGCGATCATTGCCCAGCGCGGCGGCCACACTGGTCGCGTCGAAAGCGTAGCCCTCGCCGACGTGTGCGAGCGCTTCGGGGAGTGACTCGCCGGAGTAGCGCAGCGACGCGCCGGGGCGGCGATCCAGACACGCGAACGGCGGCACGATGCGCCTGGTGTCGCAGATGAAGATGCCGTGCACCGGCTTCAGGTGGCCCAGCCAGCGCAGGCCCTCCGCCCACTCCAGCGCGACCAGTACGTCGGCCTCGCCGCGCGGGATGGTCGGCGACCAGACTTCGCGCCCGTAGCGCACGTGGCTGAAGACCGGGCCGCCGCGCTTGGCCATGCCGTGGACTTCGCTCTGTTTCACGGCGTCGCCGCGTTGCCGGCACAACTCCGCCAGCACCTTGGAGATCATGATGACACCCTGGCCGCCCACGCCGGCGATCAGCACGTTCACCGTTGCGCGCGCCGTGTCCGGGCGCGGCGCCGGCGCAGTCGCTTCGGCAAGGCCCGGTGCACTGTTCACTGGACCACCGGCACGATGCAGTCCATGGCGCAGACCTGCGCGCACAGGGTGCAGCCTATGCACGCCGAGGCATCGATGTGAACTTTGTGGCGGCCCTCGAAGCGGGCATCGCTCCAGGTCAGCGCGGGGCAACCGAGATTCATGCATGCCTGGCAGGCGTTACAGTTCGCTTCCTGTACGGCCAGGGCGGGGCCTTTGATCTTCACGGGGTCCAGCACGCACGGGCGGTTGGAAATGATCACGGCGACGCCCTTGTGGGTCGTGGCTTCGCGCAGCGACTGAAACATCGCCGCGACGTCGTAGGAATCGACCGTCCGCACCCAGTCCACGCCCAGCGCCCGCACCAGCGGTTCGTACTCCACGCGCCGGGTCGTTTCGCCGCGCAGCGTGCGGCCGGTGCCGGGGTGATCCTGGCCGCCGGTCATGGCCGTGATCTGGTTGTCGAGCAGTACCACGGTGATGTCGGCCTGGTTGTAGACGGCGTCGAGCAATGCGGGTATGCCGCTGTGCAGAAACGTGGAGTCACCGATGGTCGCGACGACCGGACGCGGCTCGCCGGCTTTGGCCATACCGATCGCGTTGCCGATGGACGAACCCATGGATACGACGGTGTCGATTGCCCGCAACGGCGGCAGGCAGGCCAGGGTGTAGCAACCGATGTCGCCCGCGATGCGCGCGTCGACGCCGCGCAGCGCCATGTAACTCGTCATGTGCGGGCAGCCGGCACACAGCACCGGTGGTCGCACCAGCGGTTCCGGAGCCCAGCCGGGCGCGGCGCCCGGAGCGTCCAGCACACCCGCCCGCGCGAGTCCGTCGCGCAGCAGCTCGGTGGACAGCTCGCCCACGCGCGGGAACCACGCCTTGCCCTCGACCGCGAGACCGAGCGCACGGACTTCCTTTTCGATGACCGGTTCGAGCTCCTCGACCACGAATACCCGCTCGACCGACTCGCAGAACGCCCGGATGGCGCCGGCCGGCAGCGGCCAGGTCGCGCCCAGCTTCAGCACGCTCGCCCGCGGCAGCACCTCCTTCACGTAGGCATAACAGGTGCCCGCGGTGATCACGCCGATCTTTGCGTCGCCGGGTTCGCGGCGCGTCAGCTCGGCGTCTTCCAGCCACGCCTGCAGCTTGCTTTCGCGTTCGATCATGAGCGGATGACGGGTCCGGGCGTTGGCGGGGATCATCACGTTCTTGCGCACGTCGTCGACGAAGCCGCGTGACTGCGGTTCGATCCGCGTGCCGGTGCGCACGGGGCTGCGCGTATGCGACAGGCGCGTGGTGCCGCGGACGATCACGGGTGTGTCGAAGCGCTCGGACAGCTCGAACGCGAGCCGGGTGTAGTGCAGCGCCTCCTGCGCGTCGGCCGGCTCGAGCACCGGGACACAGGCGAGCTGTGCGAACAGCCGCGTATCCTGCTCGTTCTGCGAGCTGTGTATGCCGGGATCGTCGCACACGACCAGCACCAGGCCGGCGTTGACGCCGATGTAGGTCTGCGACATGAGAGCGTCGGCCGCGACGTTGAGACCGACGTGCTTCATGGCCGCGAGCGCGCGCCGCCCGGCGAACGACGCGCCGATGGCCACGTCCAGCGCCACCTTTTCGTTGGTGGACCACTGCGCGTGCAGATCGTCGGCCGGATAACGGGCCAGGCTCTCGAGGATCTCGGTGCTCGGGGTGCCCGGATAGGCGGCGGCAACGCGCACGCCTGCCTCCCAGGCGCCCCGCGCGATCGCCTCGTTGCCGGTCAAGGACCGCAAGTCCTCCCTGGCCCGACCGCGCGGGCGCAGTGTCTCCGGTTCCGCTTGCATTCAGCCCCCGTCGCCTGCGTGAATCAACTGCGCGCAGGCGCCCGCTCAGGGATCCCGCACATGAATCGCGATCTTAGTCCGGGCGATCCCCGCGTCTTTGATGCAAATCAAACGCTTCGGGCACCGGTGGCGCGCGCGGCACGGGCCCTGCCCGGGTCCGGATCGCCGGTCCCGGCGGTCGCTCCGACAGAACTCCCCGGGGCGGCCGGGCGACACGACCGGACTTGCCGCCCGCAGGTCGGACCGGCTATAATTTCGAACGATGGTTCAAACTTTGAACGAAAATTCGACCAGATTCGCCTCGGCTCGTGTACAGCGACGCAACGAGGAGCGCCGGCTGGGTATCCTCCGGGCGGCCTCGCGGGTCTTTCGGAGACGGGGCTTTATCGCCGCAGGTATGCGCGAGATCGCCGAAGAAGCCGGTATTTCACCGGGAAATCTCTACCATTATTTCAAGGGTAAGGATGCCATCCTGTATTTCTGCCAGGACCGTACCCTGGT
Organism: Gammaproteobacteria bacterium; assembly: GCA_020850735.1. Lineage (GTDB taxonomy): Bacteria > Pseudomonadota > Gammaproteobacteria > JADZEE01 > JADZEE01 > JADZEE01. The sequence goes on from JADZEE010000136.1 coordinate 96,624, forward strand.
GCGCATGCAGGCCGCGCTCGACGCTGCGCCGGCGGCCGGCGGCACCGTCGCCGACCAGGTGGCAGCGGTGATCCGCGCGCACGTGCAGTGCATGCTCGACGAGTTCGAGGGCGCGACTGCGCATCTGGAGCTGGACGCGCTGCCCGAAGCGCTGCGTCTGCCCCTGGTCGAGCGCCGCGACCGCTACGAGCGATCCCTGCGAGCCCTCATCGCCGGCGGTGTCGCCAGCGGTGAGCTCCCGCCATGCGACGCCGCGCTCGTGACCCGGGCGATGCTGGGCGCCATCAACTGGAGCGCCCGCTGGTACCGTTCCGACGGCCCGCAGACGGTCGACGACGTCGCCGCCGGACTCGCGGATTATCTGGTGCGCGGCCTCGTCGCGCCGGCCAGGATCACGGCCACGCCCGCGCGCGTGGCGCATTCAGGAGGTCGTTCATGAGTGAATCCACGTCCGCGGCGCCGTCGCGCAGCAATGTCCACAGGGTGCTGCGGGTCAACGGCGAAGACCTGCCGGTATCGTTCGCGCCCTACAAGACCCTGCTCGAGGTTCTGCGCGAAGACCTCGCGCTGACCGGCACCAAGCACGGCTGCGAGCTCGGCGAATGCGGTGCCTGTGCGGTGCTGGTCGATGGTCAGCCCCTGCTCGCCTGCCTGCTGCTGGCGATCGAGTGCGAGGGCCGCGACATCGCCACCGTGGAGGGTCTTGCCGACGGTCCCGATCTGCACCCGCTGCAGACAGCCTTCGCCGATCTCGGCGGCGCGCAGTGCGGTTACTGCACACCCGGCATCCTCATGACCGCCAAGGCGCTGCTCGACGACGATCCGGATCCGGACCGCGAGCGCATACGTGAAGCGCTGTCGGGGAATCTGTGCCGCTGCACCGGCTACCAGCAGATCTTCGAGTCGGTCGAACGGGCGGCACAGGAGCTGCGCGAGACCGGGGAGGCAGGCCGATGAGCAAGCGACGTCTGGAAGTGATCGGCCAGCCGCGCCGGCGGGTCGACGGCCCGGCCAAGGTCACCGGTCGCACGCAGTTCGCCGACGATCTCGTGCTGCCGCGCATGTTGCACTGCAAGCTGCTGCGCTCACACCTGCCGCACGCCGAGATCGTGTCGATCGACGTCGGCCGAGCCGCTGCCCACCCCGGCGTGCACCGGGTGCTGACGGGTGCGGATTTCCCGATCACCTTCGGCATCATGCCGGTCAGCCAGGACGAGCACGCCCTGTGTCCGCAGCGCGTGCGCTACGTCGGCGATCCGGTCGCCGCGGTCATCGCCCGCGACGAGCAAACGGCCACCGAGGCGCTCGATCTCATCGCGGTCGAGTACCGGCCGCTGCCGACCATCGCCTCGCCCGAGGAGGCGCTCGCCAATCCCGACGCGCGCATCCACGACTACAACCCGCACGGTAACGTGCATCGCCAGCTCGCGTTCGAGTTTGGTGACATCGAGGAAGCGCTCGCGGGCTCGGATCACGTCTTCGAGGACGTGTTTTTCTTCGAGGGCAACACCCACCTGCCGCTGGAGCAGCACGCGGCGCTGGCGGCGGTCGACCCGGACGGCAAGCTGACGCTCTGGTCGAGCACGCAGTGTCCGCACTACGTGCATCGCGCGCTCGCAAAGGTGCTGGAGATGCCCGCCGCGCACATTCGCGTCATCGCCTGCCCGAACGGTGGCGGTTTCGGCGGCAAGACCGACATCTGCAATCACGAGATGGTGGTCTGCAAGGCGGCGCGCCTGCTCGGCCGGCCGGTGAAGATCTGCCTGACGCGCGAGGAAGTGTTCTACCTGCATCGGGGCCGCCACCCGGTGCTGATGAAGTTCCGCACCGGCGTGACCCGGGACGGCCGGCTGACCGGCACGCACCTGCAGACCCTGGTCGACGGTGGCGCCTACGGTTCCTACGGTGCCGCGAGCACCATCTACACCGGTGTGCTGACCCCGGTGACCTACGAGTTGCCCCGCTTCAAGTTCGAGGCGGTGCGGACCTTCACCAACAAGCCGGCGTGCGGTCCCAAGCGCGGCCACGGCACCGTGCAGCCACGCTTCGGCCAGGAGATCCAGCTCGACAAGATCGCCGACAAGCTCGGCATGGATCCGGCCGAGCTGCGCCTCGGCATCGTCGCCAAACCGAATTCGCTCACCGCGAGCTGGATCCGGATCGGCACCATTGGTCTGGCCGAGTGCATCCGTGAAGTCACGCGCATGTCGGACTGGACTGGCCGCTACCGCAAGCTGCCCGAAGGACGCGGGATCGGTCTGGCCTGTTCGACCTACATGTGCGGTGCGGGCCTGCCGATCTACTGGAACAAGATGCCGCACTCGGGCGTGCAGGTGCTGCTCGACCGCAGCGGCCAGGTCACCGTGTATTGCGGTGCCACCGAAGTCGGTCAGGGCTCGGACGACGTGCTGGTTGCCTGCGTCGCCGAGGTCCTGGGCATCAACCCGTACGACGTGCGCTGCGTTACCGGCGATACCGGCATCACGCCGATCGATCTCGGTTCGTACTCGAGCCGCGTCACCGTGATGATGGGCAACGCCGCCATCCAGGCGGCGGAGCGAGCCCGCGAGTTGATCGCCGACGCCGTCGCCGACGCCCTGGAAGTGCCGCCCGATCTGCTGGTGTTCGCCGGCGGCCAGGTGTTCGTGTCCGAAGACCCGCAACGCGCCATGAGCTTTCGCGAAGCGGTCGTGTGCGCCGAGGAAAAGCATGGCACGCTCGGTGCGACCGGCTCCTACGCGCCGCCGAGGATCCCGGCGAAGTACAAGGGGGCGGGCGCCGGTCCGTCGCCCGCGTATTCCTACACGGCATGCGTCGTCGAGGTCGACGTGGACGTGAACACGGGCTGGATCACCGTGCCCAAGGTCTGGATCGCGCACGACATCGGCCAGACCATGAATCCGGTGCTCGCGCGCGGCCAGGTCGAGGGCAGCGTATACATGGGGCTGGGCGAGGCGCTGATGGAGGAACAGGTTTTCCGCCGGCTGCCGCCCAAGCTCTCCGGTGCCCTGGTCCACAAGATCCCGTCGCTGCTCGAATACAAGAGCCTCACCTCGCTGGATATGCCGCAGGTCGAGAGCGTACTGCTCGGGACCCCCGATCCGAACTGCCCCTTCGGTGCCAAGGAAGTCGGCCAGGGGCCGCTGCTTCCGGTCATGCCCGCCGTCGCCAACGCCGTCTATGACGCGGTCGGTGTGCGCATCGACGAGGTGCCCATCACGCCCGACAAGATCCTGCGCGCGCTCGAGCTCAAGGCGAAGGGCAAGGATCCGCGCGTCGGACCGGCAGGATTCCCCGACGTACCCTACCCGGAGCCGCTGTTCGTGCTGCCGCCGTGGGAGGGTGGCGACGGCGACGCTGCCGAACATCCGCGCCGCAAGTCCGTCGCATGAACCTGCCGGCAATCGCAATGAACGATGCGGGCCACGGCCCGAAGGCGACGCAACCATGATGAGACTGCCCTGGTTCCACCATTACACTCCGCGCACCGTGGCGGAGACCGCGAACATCCTCGCCGGCGAAGGCCCGAGCGCCATGCTGATCGCCGGTGGCACCGATCTGCTGCCGAACATGAAACGCCGCCAGCAAATGCCGCAGACGCTGGTCAGCCTGCGCGCAGTGGACGAGCTCAAGCGCCTGAGCAACGGCAGCGGGCTCACGCTCGGCGCCGGTCTCACCCTGACCGAAGTCGTGCGCGCCGACGCGGTGCGCAATCATTACCGCGGCCTGTGGCAGGCGGCCCACCAGGTGGCCAGCCCGCACCTGCGCAATATGGGTACACTCGGCGGCAATATCTGTCTGGACACGCGCTGCCACTATTACGATCAGAATTACGAGTGGCGCCGGGCCATCGACTTCTGCATGAAGAAAGACGGCGTCACCTGCTGGGTCGCCACGGCCAGCCGGCGCTGCCTGGCGGTGTCCTCGACCGATACCGCGCCGGCACTGATCGCGCTCGATGCGAAAGTGCGGCTCGTTTCCAGCCGCGGCGAACGCGAGCTCGCTCTCGCCGAGCTCTACAACAACGATGGCATCGATTATCTCACCCGCTGCGCCGACGAGGTGCTCACCGCGGTGACGCTGCCCGACAGACGCGGCTGGCGCAGCTGTTACTGGAAGCTGCGCCGGCGCGGTTCTTTCGATTTCCCGGTGCTCGGTGTCGCCGCGGCCGCGAAGCTGGCCGCCGACGGCACCGTCGAGGACGCACGTCTGGTGCTCGGCGCGGTCGCCTCGCAGCCGCTGCTGAGCGACGCCGCCGGCCGCCTGGCCGGTCGCAGGCTCGACGACGAAGCGATCGCCGCGGCGGGCGCCAGAGCCGCGGCGATCGCCAAGCCCATGGATAACGCCGACTTCACCCTGTCCTGGCGCAAGAAGGTCGTCGCCGAGCTCGTTGGCTATGCGCTGCGGGAGATCCGTGGCGATGACATGCGCGCCCAGCGCATGAAAATCGCGCACCAGGCGCTGTGATCCGGGCGGCGAGCGCGCGGTCGGCGGGCGATACGCGCCGGTAGGTCGCCGCGCTGCCGGCATTCCTGAACCGCGGTGCGGGTGAACCCGTCCCGGTGTCGCGGTGCCGCATCCCCGGCGTACACGGCCGGGACCTCGACGCCGGTCCGGACAACCGCGAACTGCCGGGCCTTGACGGCCCGGCCGGCGCCCCGCTACCGTCATTGGCCCTCGCCGCCGGAGGCGTTGCCCCGATGACCTACTGTCTTGCTGCCCGACCCGACGCCGGACTCGTGTTCTGCTCGGATTCACGGACCAATGCCGGGGTGGACCACGTCAGCACCTACAGCAAGATGTACCGTTTCGGGATCGACGGCGAACGCCAGTTCGTCATCCTCACCGCCGGCAATCTCGCCACGACGCAGGGCGTCATCCAGCAGGTCAAGCGCGACATGGACGAACGCGCCGAGCGCAGTCTGCGCACGCTGCCCAGCCTGATCGCGGCAGCCGACTATCTCGGCGAGCTGAGCCTGGCACAGCAGAGCAAGCACGGCAGCAACGCGGCCGCCGGCGGTTTCGGTGCGAACTTCATCATCGGCGGGCAGGTACATGGCGGCAAGCCGGAGATCCATCTCGTGTACCCCGAGGGTAACCACATCACCTCGTCCAAGGACACACCGTATCTGCAGATCGGCGAGAGCAAGTACGGCAAGCCCATCCTCGACCGGATCCTCGCCCGCGACACCTCGCTCGAGACCGCGGCCCTGTGCACGCTCGTGTCCATGGACTCGACCATGCGCAGCAACCTGACCGTGGGACCGCCGATCGAGGTGCTGATCTACCAGCGCGACAGTTTCGTGCTCAAGGATTACCACCGCTTCGAGGACGGCAGCGAATACCTGCGGGAGCTGAACAAGGCCTGGGACGAGCAGGTCAAGCTCGCGTTTCACCGCCTGCCGCCGCTAGCCTGGGCCTTTTCCTGGGACCGACCGCGCGACGCACAAAGTGAGGTTTCCTGAGCACCGGACCGATCGGCACGGCCGGACGGGCGTCTCGTGTCGCGCCGCTGCCGTTCAGCGCGTGACCGGCAGGAACCAGGTGGCGGCGATCTGATCGTGGATGGCGGCGTAACCCAGCTCGAGGTCGTCGATGAACTCGTGCAGGCCGGATTCGAGCAGCGCCGGTATCGCGGCGCTGTGCACCCGCCGCTCGATGGCGACGGTCTGGCGCAGCGCCTCCTCGTGGCGCGGCAGCTCGCCGAGGTACGATTCGATCTCCTTCAGACAATACGCAACCGCGCGCGGGAACCTGCGGTTTTGCAGCAGGTAGATGAGCACGTCCTCGGCATTGACCCGGTCCTGCACGTGCTGGCGGTACATCTGATATGCGCTCAATGAGCGCAGCACGCTCATCCACAGCACGTTGGTATAGGGCGCCTGCTCCTCGGGCCTGAGCTCCGTGCCGGCGTGCCCGGACAGCAATCTGGCCGAGCCCACGTCGAGGATGCGTGTGCTCATGTCCGCGCGCTCGAGATTCTGGCCCAGACTGACAAAGGTGTAGGCGCTCTCGTGGCTCATGCAGCCCTCGAGAAAGCCCGTGAATGCCTGACAGCCCGTGATGATCTGCTGCAGTATCCGGGGCCGCTCGCTGCGGCCGACACCCGCCGCCGTCTTGTCCCTGAGCAGCAGGTAGATGTCGTTGATGCGCTCCCAGGCCTCGAAGGGAAGGATCTCGCGCGCCGTGCGCGCATTTTCCCGCGCCATGTTGATGGCGCTCAGCACCGAGCCCGGATTCGACAGATCGCCGAGCAGATAGCGAACGACGTTGCGCTCGTCGCAGTTCTGGAAGCGCGCATCGAACTGCTCCGCACTGCCCGTGATCTCCACCAGCGTGCGCCAGCCCAGACGCACGTTGCGCGGCAGATCGAGCAGCAGATTGGTGCTGACATTGAGGATCCGCGCGGTGTTCTCGGCACGTTCGACGTAGCGGCCGAGCCAGTAAATGCGTTCTGCGACGCGCGAGAGCATCGGCGCTATTTCCTTTCACCGACGATCCACGTGTCCTTGCTGCCGCCGCCCTGCGAGGAATTGACCACGTAGGAGCCCTTGACCAGCGCCACGCGGGTCAGTCCGCCCGCGGTCACGTACTGCTGCTGGCCGTGCAGCACGAAGGGACGCAGGTCGAGGTGACGGGGCTCGACGCCGCCGTCGCACAGCGTCGGCGCGGTGGACAGCGAGATCAGCGGCTGCGCCATGTAATTGCGCGGATCGGCCCGGATGCGCCGCGCGAACTCCTCGCGCTCGCGCCGGCTGGACATCGGTCCGACCAGCATGCCATAGCCGCCGGACTCGTTCGCCGGCTTGACGACCATCTTGTCGAGGTTCGCGAGCACGTGTTTACGCTGACTGTCGTCCATGCACAGGTAGCTCTCGACGTTGGGCAGGATCGGTTCCTCGTCCAGGTAGTAACGGATCATCTTCGGCACGTAGGTGTACACCACCTTGTCGTCGGCAACTCCCGCACCCGGCGCGTTCGCGAGCCCGACCCTGCCTTTTCGCCAGGCGCGCATCAGCCCCGGCACGCCGAGCATGGAATCCGGGTTGAAAACCTGCGGGTCGATGAACAGATCGTCGATGCGCCGGTAGATCACGTCCACGCGCGCCAGACCGTCGATGGTACGCATGTACACGCAGTCGTCGTCGTCGACGACGAGGTCGCTTCCCTCCACGAGCTCGGCGCCCATTTCCCTGGCGAGAAACGAATGCTCGAAATAGGCGGAATTGTAGATCCCCGGCGTGAGGACCACGACTTCCGGGTAGTCGACCGGCCGTGGCGAGATGGACGCCAGCGTGTCGAACAGCTGTGTCGTGTAGTCACCGATGTGGAGAATGTCCTGGTCGTCGAACAGCTCCGGCAGCACGAGCTTGGTGACCTTGCGGTTCTCGAGCATGTACGAGACGCCGGAAGGCACGCGCAGGTTGTCCTCGAGCACGTAGAAGCGGCCGTCGGCATCGCGGACGAGATCCGTGCCGCAGATGTGGGCCCAGACTCCGTACACCGGCCGCATACCGAGGCACTGGCTGCGGAAGTTGCGCGAATCGAGGATGAGATCCCCGGGTACGACGCCGTCCTTGAGGATTTTCTGATCGTTATAGACGTCGTTGATGAAGTGATTCAGCGCCAGCAAACGCTGTTTCAGGCCCGCCTCCGTGCGTCGCCACTCCTTTTCGGGGATGATGCGGGGGATGATGTCGTAGGGCCACTCGCGGTCTATGTTGCCCGCCTGAGAGTAAATGGTGAAGGTGATACCCATGCTCTTGATGGCGACCGAGGCCGACGCCCGGCGTTCGGCGATCTCTTGCTCGCTGAGCGACTTCAGGTACCGTACGAGGGCGCGCGCGGCCTTGCGCGGATGACCCGGCGAGCTCATGAGCTCGTCGTAGACCGCTCCGCAGTCGTAGTGTTGCCAGTCGAGTGCCATGTGCTGGTACGTCAGTCGCAGGTCATGGGTTCGCGAGTGCGTGCATCCGGTGCACGCAGGCTGCAGGTTTATCCGGTCGTCGTCACCGCGGCGCCCGGAGCGGGTACAGGAGTCAGACAACGATGACGATCAAGGTCGCTATCGATCACAGAACGGAATATCGCTTCGATCGGCTGGTGAACGCAGCGCCTCATGTCGTGCGCCTGCGCCCTGCGCCACATTGTCGCACTCCGGTTCAATCCTACTCGCTGCGGGTAGAGCCGGGCAAACATTTCATCAACTGGCAGCAGGATCCGTTCGGAAACTTTCTCGCGCGCCTGGTGTTTCCCGAGCCGACGCGTTTCCTGTCCTTCGAGGTGTCGCTGGTCGCGGACATGACCGTGATCAATCCGTTCGACTTCTTCATCGAGGACTACGCCGAAGCATTTCCGTTCGCCTACGAAGCGAGACTGGCCAGGGATCTGGCCCCTTACCTGGAGATCCGCGAGAACGGCCCGCGCATCGAGGCGTGGCTCGACGGTGTGGATCGCACGCCGCGGCCCACGGTCGGATTTTTCGTCGACCTCAATCTGCGGCTGCAGCAGACGATTGCCTACGTGATCCGCATGGAACCCGGCGTGCAGAGTTGCGAGGAAACGCTCGAGCTGCAACGCGGTTCGTGCCGCGACAGTGCGTGGCTGCTGGTGCAGTGCCTGCGCCGGCTCGGGTTCGCCGCGCGGTTCGCGTCGGGCTATCTGGTGCAGATTGCACCGGACGTGAAACCGCTCGACGGACCGGCCGGCCCGAGCCAGGACTTCACCGACCTGCACGCCTGGGCGGAGGTTTTCATCCCCGGCGCAGGCTGGGTCGGTATGGATCCGACCTCCGGGCTGTTCGCCGGCGAGGGGCACATCCCGCTGTCGTGCACGCCGGATCCGGTCAGCGCCGCGCCGATCACCGGTGCGACCGATCCCTGCGCCGTGGAGTTTTACTTTCACAACAAGGTCGAACGGATCCACGAGGATCCGCGCGTCACGCGCCCGTACACGGCCACGCAGTGGCGCTCCGTCTGTGCGCTGGGCGAGCAGGTCGAAGCGGCGCTCACCGCGGCGGACGTGCGCCTGACCCAGGGGGGCGAACCGACCTTCGTCTCGATCGACGACATGGAATCCGCGCAGTGGAACACCGCCGCCCTCGGCACGCAGAAGCGCACACTGGCCGAGCAGTTGCTGCGCCGGCTGCAGGGCGCGTTCGCACCGGGTGGGGTGCTGCAATTCGGACAGGGCAAGTGGTATCCGGGCGAGCCGGTGCCGCGCTGGGCGCTGTCGATATTCTGGCGCCGCGACGGCGTGCCGTTGTGGCGCAACCTCGCGTTGCTCGAAAGTGCATCGAGCGCGCCCGCACGCGATGACGGCGATGCGCAGCGCTTCATCGCCGCCCTCGCCGCACGGCTCGGCGTCGATCCGGGCTGCGCCGTGGCCGGCTACGAGGACGCCTACCACTACCTGCTGGCGGAGGGCAGGCTGCCGGCGAACGTCGAACCGCTGGACAGCCGCCTTGCCGATCCGCTCGAGCGCGCGCGCCTGCGGCGCCTGTTCAGCCGCGGCCTGGACAAGGTCGTCGGCTACGCGCTGCCGCTCGCGGCGATCGAAGCCGCGGACGGCAGCCACGGCTGGCGGTCCTGCCGCTGGACATTCCGGCGCGAACGCATGTACCTGTTGCCGGGTGACTCGCCCATGGGTCTGCGGCTGCCGCTCGCCTCGCTCCCCTGGACACCGCCCGAGGCGCGCGACGTCAACCCGGAACGCGATCCCTTCGCGCCGCGCCCGCAGCTGTCCATGCCGTCGCCAGCGGCCGCGGACGGCGTCCCCGCGGACGCGCGCGCACAGATACCGGGGCCCGAAACGGACGCCGTCGCTGCGCCCCTGCACACGGCGCTGGTGATCGAACCGCGCGACGGGACACTGCACGTGTTTGTGCCGCCCTGCACCCATCTCGAGCACTATCTGGACCTGGTCACGGCGATCGAGGCCGTGGCGACCGAGCTCGGCGTGCGCCTGGTGCTCGAAGGCTACGATCCGCCGCACGATCCGCGCGTGGAACGCCTGCAGATCACGCCCGATCCGGGCGTGATCGAGGTGAACGTGCACCCCGCGCGATCGTGGTCCGAACTCGTCGCCGTCACCGAGCGCCTTTACGAGGAGGCACGCCTCACCCGGCTCGGCACCGAGAAGTTCATGCTCGACGGTCGTCACAACGGCACGGGCGGCGGCAACCACGTCACCCTCGGTGGCGTCACGGCGGCCGACAGCCCGTTTCTGCGCCGGCCGGAGCTGCTGCGCAGCCTCGTCGCCTACTGGCAGAACCACCCGAGCCTGTCGTATCTGTTCTCCGGACAGTTCATCGGTCCGACCAGCCAGGCACCGCGCGTGGACGAGGCGCGTGACGACAACCTCTACGAGCTCGGCATCGCTTTTCAGCAGATCCCTGCCGGCGACGTCGAGCAACCGTGGCTCGTCGATCGCCTGCTGCGTCACCTGCTCGTGGACGTCACCGGCAACACGCACCGGGCAGAGTTCTGCATCGACAAGCTCTATTCACCGGACAGCGCCTCGGGGCGCCGCGGCCTGGTAGAGTTCCGCGGTTTCGAGATGCCGCCGCATCCGCGCATGAGCCTGGTGCAGATGCTGCTCCTGCGTGCACTGGTCGCGCAGTTCTGGAACCGACCCTATCGCGGCGCGCTCATCCGCTGGCATACCGAGCTGCACGATCGCTTCATGCTGCCGGCGTTCCTGTGGCAGGACCTCAAGCAGGTGCTCGCGGATCTGCGCGACAGCGGCTACGCGTTCGACAACGAATGGTTCAGGATTTTTCTCGAATTCCGCTGTCCGGCGTACGGCAGTATCGACGCCGAGGGCATACACCTGGAGCTGCGCGGCGCGCTCGAACCCTGGCACGTGCTCGGCGAGGAGGTGACCGGGCAGGGCACGGCGCGTTACGTCGATTCGTCCGTCGAACGGCTGCAGGTGCGCGTGCAGGGGATCACCGGCCATCGCTATACGGTGGCCTGCAACGGCCGCATCCTGCCGCTGCGTTCGAGCGGCACCCGCGGTGAGTACATCGCCGGCGTACGCTTCAAGGCCTGGCAGCCGCCCTCGGGACTGCATCCGGCCATCGGCGTGCACACGCCGCTGGTGATCGACGTCGTCGACACCGCCAACCGGCGCGCGATCGCGGGCTGCACCTATCACGTGTCGCACCCGGGCGGGCGCAACTACGAGACCTTCCCGGTCAATGCCAACGAGGCCGAGGCGCGCCGCATCGCGCGTTTCTTCCATCACGGCCACAGCCCGGGGCCGCTGGAGCTGTCGGCGCCGGATCCCAATCCGGACCATCCCTACACCCTGGATCTGCGCTTTCGCGCCTGAGACGCCCGGGTCGGCAGGCGGGGTGCGCGGCTGAACCTGCCGCGGCCGTTGCGGCCGTTTGTCAGGGTTTATAGCGTAAAACACAACAGCCAGGGATCTGCCGGGAACGTCCCGGGTCGAGCGCGGCAGCGGCGACCGGCAGCTCGGGAGCGCGCCATTTATCACGTTGTTATTACGAGAATTTCAGGAATTTCATGGGGTGTGCGAGCGCGCTCGCTGGTGCAGGCTTTAGAGCAGTCCGTGGCCGTGCGCGCGTCTGGGTGCATCGTTTCCTGGACACAAAGCGTATCGTAGGTGCCACGCGTCGCTTGCCTGCTGCCCGCGCTTAGCGGACAATTCGATCTCTGCCCGGGCGCAGGACGGAGCGCGCTCCGCCGCAGGCCGTCATTTTTTTGATGCGCTGCAATACGAGAGGACGCCGTGCGTTGCCGGGTGAACAGCAAGGGGTTTCAAACCATGATGACAAGAAATGTTGCGCTTACGTTGGTGACTCTCGCACTGGCCGGGTGCGCGACCACCGGCAGCGCGCCGAACCAGTTGCTGTGCACCGCGGCCGGGGCGCTCGCGGCCGGCGGTGCGGCATACGTGATCGCAGACGACGATAACGAAGACGAGGGCGCCGCCATCGGTGCGGCCATCGGCGCGCTGGTCGGCTATGCGGCCTGCTCACCGAAAGCCGAACCGCCGCCACCGGCGCCGGAGCCGAAACCCGCACCACCCCCGAAGCCCGAACCGGAGAAGGATTCCGACGGCGACGGCGTGGTCGACAGCCGCGACGATTGCCCGGATACCCCGCGCGGCACGCCTGTGGACGCCCGTGGCTGTCCGGAGATCCCCGATCTCGAAGGCGTGCATTTCGATTTCGACAAGGCGACCCTGACACCCGCCGCCACGCAGATACTCGACGGCGCGGCGACGACGCTCGAGCGCAACCCGCACGTGCGGATTGAAATCGTCGGTCACACCGACAGCGTCGGTTCGGACAGCTACAACCAGGGTCTGTCCGAACGCCGCGCCGAGTCCGTGCGCAGCTACCTGCTCGACAAGGGTGTCGCGCCGGGCAGGATCACTGCCGAGGGCCGTGGCGAGAGCGCACCGGTTACGGACAACGATACGTCCGAGGGACGGGCGCGTAACCGCCGCGTGGAGTTGACGGCAAGACCGCGCTGAGCCGGGCCCATGCAGGGCCGGCGCGCACGCGCGCGCCGGCCCTGTTTTTTTCCCGGCGATACGAGTGGCCGCACGGCGTGATGGCGTCGGCCCGGCGGGGCACACTTTCTTGAGCTACCCCCGGCACCTGCCACGCGACGACGGGCCCGCCCGTGACGCCTGTTCCTATGGCATGCCGGTCCGCGGGCACGCCGGGCGAGGCTGCGCATGAGCATGTAAGTTCTCTCCCAGGTCGGCTCCGGTGCCGGCGAGCTCGCGATAGCCTTGCCGATCCGCCAAGTCGAACGATGTATCTGCGGCACGTTCGCCGGCTGAAGACATCGGCTGCGCACCAATCGTGATCGTGGCGCCGAGGCCCGCATACAGATAACGGGCACCGAAGGTGTTCTGGAGGATCTCGAAAGCCGGTTCGCCCGTGCAATGACCGGGCGCCATCCACGCGACCCGCCACGTGTCGCGCAGGGCGGTAGCGATGCGTCGCGTCTGCTCGTCGGTGGCGGGCAGCAGGTGCAGTCCGCCGAGTACGAGGTGGATCGGCTGCTTGAATGCGGCCGCCGCCGCGACGATCTTCTCGATTTCGGGGTGGCCGCAGCCGACGACCAGCACGATACCTTGCGGTGTATCGATGGCCAGGGACATTTCCATCACCTCCAGGTCGACGCCCCACGTACCCTTCAGCACGATCAGGTGCAGGCCGGGCGCGACCTCGGTGGTCGTCGCGACCCACCGGAAGTCGGCCTCGGGCCACGGCGTACCGAAACGCAGAGTCTCGGGCGGTTTGCCGTCAAAATAGCGCATGGCGGCGGGCAGCGATTCGTTGCGCCGGTAGAAATCACCCGGAAAACTCGCCCCGAACACGCCGAAGTTTTCCCTGGGGGCGTAGATCGGCACGTGCGGGTTGACGCTGAGCAGGTAATTGAGACCGCCCATGTGATCGCCGTGGCGATGCGACAGGACGACGAAATCCAGTCTGGCGAGGTCGACCCCCTTGGCCTTTACGTTGCGGGCGAAAATCTCCGCGTTGTTTCCGGTGTCGAACAGGATGCGCTTGTCACCCACCTCGATCAGCGCAGCAAAGCCCCAATCCTTCGTCATCGAGGCATCGCGCCCGAACGCGTCGTACAGCACGGTGATCCGGTTGCGCGCTGCCGCAGGCCGGGCGCTGTCTGGCTGCTCGCCGTCCTGCGCGGCGCCGGCGCTGCCGATGCAGGCGGCCAGGGCGAGCGCGACGACGCTCCGGCGCGGGCCTTTGCACGGCCTGGTGGTTGGCGTGGACATCATCGCTGCTGCTCCTGTGGGTGTCGGTGCGGAACACGGCATGGTTCCGTGCGCCGATGAACGATCGCGACTTTGAACGCGAAGACGCGAGCCGGCTTTTCGGCCCCGCGCGATCGGCCGATCACGAAGCGACGCCGGCCGCCCCGGTACGCGACGAACCGGCGCCCGCGCGCTGCTCAGGCGGGGACGGCGATGCGGATGCCTTGCCGGCGAGACGACGTCACGGGCGACCGCGTGCGGCGGTCCGGCGCGGCGCCAGCCCGATGCCGCCCAGCCCGGCGAGCAGCAGCGCCCACGCGGCCGGCAGCGGGATGGTGGAGATCGTGTCGATCACCACTTGGTTCACGAACGTGGTGTTCGGCAGGAACAGCAGCAAGGTCTCGAAATCCGGGTTGGGAAAGATGTCCCACCACTCGACCCGGTGGAAGCCGGGGAAGGTCTCCTCGCTGCCGGCGAATACGCCGGGTGGAAAGGTGGGACCGAAAAAGCCGGTCACGCTCGTCAGGACCGGCTCGAGCCCCGGTGTCCACACGCCGTTGATCTGGATCTGGATGTGTTTGACCGGCCGGTTGTCCGGAATGTTGGGGATCTCGAACAGCAGGTAGCTGAATTCGAGGTCACCCGTGCCCGTGTAGCCGCCCAGACCGGATGGCCCCGTGCCCTCGGGCACGAATACCACACCCGGGAAGATGGTCGCGAACGGCGGTCCGTTCGGATTGAACAGCAGGCCCCCGTCGGCCGACGTATCGCCCGGAGCCACGAACTCCCATTCCTGCACCGTGCTGAAGGGATCGAAACGCAGCCACGGCGGCGCGACGATATCGTCGCCCGACGCCGCGGTTCCGATACCCAGCAGCAAAGCCGCACACAGTGCCCGGCACGCATTGCGTGGATCCACCATGATGACTCTCCTCTCCCTGGCGACCGGCGGCGGGGTGACGCGCGGATCCTGCCGCCCAACCGAACCGTTTCAGATCCTATAGTCAAGCGCGACCGGATTTGCCAGTGCCATGCAGCCGGCCGGGCGCCAGTGAGACTGTGAACTTTCGTCAATCGCGCCGGCTAACGGATTGGTAGCATTGCGATTCGGTTGCGAGCGGCACTGGCATATCGAGCGCGTGGCAGCGCTACCGTCACGCACCGCAGCATCGCCGCTCATGCGTGACGGGCGCGGTGAATCAACCGTGACGCCGTTGCGAGGCACACAGGACGTGACCCGCCCGATCTGTCTGCGGGGATGTCCGCGCCGGCACGGAACCCGGGTCAGGCCGGCGCCGCGCGAGGCAGGCGTACCGTCACGCGCAGACCGCCCAGCGCAGGGCTGCGGTCCAGTGCGATCTCGCCGCCGTGGGCGGTGACGATGTCGCGCACGATGGCGAGCCCGAGACCGTGGCCTTCGCGCGTTTCGTCCAGACGGACACCACGCGCGCCGACCCGCTCGATCTGATCCGCCGCAAGGCCCGGTCCGTCGTCGCTGACCCGCACGACCACCGTCGGCCCGTCCGCGACCTCGACATGCACGTGGCCGCGCGCCCACTTGCAGGCATTGTCGAGCAGGTTGCCGAACAGCTCGAGCATGTCCTCGCGTTCCGCGAACGGCGCAAACTGTTCCGTGCCCGCGCAATCGACCACCGCCGCGCGCCGTGCGTGCATCTTGCGTACCGCCTCGAGCAGGTCGTCGAGATCGGCGCGGGCAAAACGCTGGCCGGCCTGGCCGCTGCCTGCAACCCGTGCCCGCTTGAGCTCGCGACCGGCGAGCGCCCGCACCCGCTCGGCCTGGGCGCGGGCATCGGCGATGGCCGCCGGCGTGGCCTCGTCGAGATCCTGGAGCAGCAGTTGCAACGGCGTCTTCAGCGCGTGGGCGAGATCGGCGGTCGCCGCGCGCGAGCGCTCCAGTCGCTTGACCAGCGAGGCGAGCAGGTGATTGACCTCGCGCACGAAGGGCTGCACCTCGGCCACCACGTTCTCGCTCAGACGCTCCCGCCGGCCCGCGTCGAGCTCGCGCAGCTCCCGGGCTGCGCCGGTCAGGGACCGGAAAGCCCGCCGCAGCACGACGCGCTGCGCCAGCGCGAGCAGAACGACCCCGCCAACGGCGAAGCCGAGGATCCCCCAGTGCAGGCGCGTGCGATACAGGGCAATCGCAGCGATGTTCTCCGCCACGGCGACGGTGACGTCGTTTCCGCTCTTGCGAAAACCGGCCGCGTGCACGAGCAGCGTCTGCTGCGCCGGTCCGCGTGTTCGCCACTGCCGGTTGCTGCCGGCGGGCAGGGGCTCGACGTCGATGTGCTCGTCCCACAGCGAGCGCGAGGTGTAACTGCCAGCGGCGGTCACGACCACGAAGTAATGCCCCGAGAATGGCCGCTCGAAGATGGCGTCGACGCGCTTCCAGCGGGGCGTGCCGTCCGGATTGAACTCGAGTGCCGCGAGCAGAGCCTCGGTGTCGTGCGCAAGGCGTTCGTTGATCAGGTCGGTGGCGAGCGAGTCGAGTAATCGGGTGGCGCCGGCCCACAGCAGCAAGGCAAACAGCGCGAGGCATAGTCCGAGCGCGAGCTGCAGGCGCCGCTCGATCGATTTCACGGCGCCGGATCGTCCGCGAACACGTAGCCCTGTCCGCGACGGGTGCGGATCCGGTCCACCCCGATACGCTCCCGCAGCCGTCGCACGTAGACTTCGATGAGATTGCTGTCGCGATCGAAATCCTGGTCGTAGACCGCCTCGGTCAGGCGCGTCTTCGACAGCAGCTGGCCGGGGTGCAGCATGAAGTAGCGCAGCAGCCGGAATTCCGTGGCCGTGAGCGCAACGGCTGGACCCCCATCGACGCTGACTTCCTGCCGGTCCTCGTCGAGCATGAGACCGGCGCGGTCGACGCGGGCGCGGCTCTCGCCATGCGCGCGGCGCAGCACCGCCTGGATCCGCGCCGCCAGCTCCTCGACGTGAAACGGTTTGCCGACGTAGTCGTCGGCGCCGGCCTTGAACCCCTCGACGCGTTCGTGCCAGGCGTCACGGGCGGTGAGGATCACCACCGGTGTGGCAATACCGTCCGCGCGCCAGTGTTGCAGCACCGTGAGGCCCGGCCGGCCGGGCAGGCCGAGATCGAGCACGATCAGGTCGTAAGGCTCGACGCGACCCAGATGTTCGGCGTCGATGCCGTTCGCGGCGTGATCGACAGCGTAGCCGAGCTGCGTCAGGGCCGGCGCGAGGCGCCCGGCCAGATCCGTATCGTCCTCTACCAGCAAAAGGCGCATGCGACGGGATTCACGGGCTCTCAGTCATTTTCGTCGACTTCGATCTCGAGCAGGGCACCGGTGACCGCGTCGAACTCGTACTCGCGCACGATTCCATCGTCATCGAGCATCTCCACTTCGTAAATCAACCGGCCGTGTTCGCGCTCCAGTTCGGTGTCGAGAACCCGCCCGGTTGCGCGCTTGCGCGCCTTGGCCAGCACCTGCTCGAGCGGCATGATTGTCCCGGCCTCGCGCAGCCGCTTCGCTTCGGCATGGGAGTCGCCGGCGGCTGCGGGGCCGGGTCCGGCCAGCAGCGCAAGCCACCCCGACAGAATCAGCAGCAGACAATGGCGCGGCATGACATGGTTTCCGGCTCGCGGCGCTGGCGCATCGGCCGCATTGTGCGTGCCGGCGCGCCAGCGTCCAAGCGCAGCTACTGTCGTCAGGCCCGCTTCATGCCCGTGAACATCGCGCGTACGAGGTTCTCACGGTGCAGAAAGCTCGACAGCACGACACCGGCGACGTGGAAGAACACCAGCATCACGGTCGCGTTGGCGAAAAACTCATGCACTTCCTCGATCTGGTGACGCGTGTGCCGGGTGGTGAGATCGTGCAGCAGCGCGAGCGGGCCGTGACCCTGGGCGCCGTAGAGCGTCATCCCGAGCACGCAGGACAGGGTCAGCATGACGAGCAGGGCGACGACCATCGCCCCCCCGGCCGGATTGTGGCCGACATGGCGCGCCGCACGTTGCCTGATCTCGTCCCGCAGGTAGGCCAGCACCGTGCCCGGGGGGCGGACGAAATTCCGGAAACGCGCGTGCGGCGAGCCGACGAATCCCCACAGGACGCGCACCAGGATGAGAGCCAATATCAAGTAACCCGCGAATACGTGGACCTGCTCGAGCTCCTCACCGGTGAAATAGGCTGTCGCGAAAGCCGCGACCAGCGTCCAGTGGAAAAAACGTACCAGCGGGTCCCAGACTTTGATTTGCGTAGTGTCCATGGCAGTCGGTTCTCCAGTTCAACCAGGTTCGAGACGAGCCTACGCGGCCAGGATGAAATCAAGCTGAAAGCCCGGGCGCTGCGGTGCCGGCGCCCGCGCCTGGCCGGGCCGCCACCCCGGCACCGCTTCCGTAAATATCCATATAATATCAATTGACATTCAATTCTCATGTCCTGATGATGGGCCCGCACCGGCTGGCGGCCGGACCCCGGACCGCAGCATCGGCTGCGGCGCGCGGGTCGCTTCCAACCGCGCATAATGCACGGACCCGGGACATCCAGCCCCAACGGAGGCCAGCACCATGGGTTATCGCGTCGGTGTCGACATCGGCGGCACGTTCACCGACTTCCTCGTCACCGACGAGCAGGGCGCGGCACGTATCTACAAGACCTCGACGACCCCCCAGGATCCGACCATCGGTCTGTTCCGCGGGCTGGACAAGGCCGCGACCGATCTGGAGCTGTCACTGGACCAGTTCCTCGCCCGGGTCGAAACCGTCGTGCACGGCACGACCATTACCACCAACGCCACGCTCACGGGCGAAGGCGCACGCACCGGGTTTGTCACCACCAAGGGTTTTCGCGACGTACTGAACATGCGCCGCGGCATGAAGGAGCGCCAGTTCGAGAAATACCCGGCGCCGCCCCACCTGGTGCCGCGCCACCTCATCCGCACCGTCGAAGAGCGTGTGCTCGTGAGCGGTGCGGTGGAAACGCCGTTGAACGAGCGCGACGTGCGTGATGCCGCGAAGTATTTCCGGGACCACGGCGTGGAGGCCGTGGCGGTGTCTTACCTGTGGTCTTTCCGCAATCCGGCTCACGAGCTGCGCACGCGCGAGATCCTCGAATCCGAGCTGCCCGGTACCTACATTTCCATCTCGACCGAGATCCTGCCGCAGATCCGTGTCTACGAGCGCCATTCGACCACGGCGCTGAACGCCTACGTCGGCCCGGTGCTCACACGCTATCTGAAGCGCCTCGAGGAGGAACTCGAGCAACGCAGGTTCACCGGTACGCTGCTCATCATGCAGTCGAACGGCGGGGTCATGTCACCGCAGGTGGCCCAGCGCTTCGCGTCGAACACCTTGCTTTCGGGACCGGCCGGGGCACCGCAGGCGGGCGTGTTCTACGGCGGTACGCACGCGTTCCAAAACGTCATCACGGTCGACATGGGCGGCACCTCGTTCGACGTGGCGCTGATCAAGGATGGTGTGCCCGCGGTAACGACCGACGGCGTCATCGGCGAATATCGAATCGCATCGCCGATCCTCGACATTCACACCATCGGCGCCGGCGGCGGCTCGATCGCCTGGATCACCAGCGGTGGTCTGCTGGCGGTGGGTCCCAAGAGCGCCGGCGCCCAACCGGGACCGGCCTGCTACGGTCGTGGCGGCACGCAGCCCACCGTCACCGATGCCCAGGTCGTGCTCGGTTATCTCACCGCCGAGAGCTTTTCCGGTGGTGAGCTCGATTTCGACGGCGAGGCGGCCAAACGGGCCATCGACGGCCATATCGCCACGCCGCTGCGGATGTCGCTGGTGGAAGCCGCGAGCGGTATCTACGAGATCGTCAATGCCAACATGGCCGCGGCGCTGAGCGTGGTTTCCGTGCAGCGCGGTTACGATCCGCGCGAATTCGTGCTGGTCGTCGCCGGTGGTGCCGGCCCCATCCATGCCGCGCCCATCGCGCGCGAGCTCCAGATCCCGCTCATTCTGATCCCGCGCGAGTCCTCGGTGTTCTGCGCCGCCGGCATGCTGATCTCCGATCTCAAGCACGACTACGTGCGCACCTACGCACGGGAAATGGACCAGGTCGACCTCGGGGAGCTCGATCGCCTGTATCTGGAGATGGCCCGCAGCGCGCTCGAGACCATTGGCAGCGAAGGCGTGGCGGCGGAGCGCGCCGAGCTCGCCTACTCCGCCGATCTGCGCTACGTCGGCCAGTTCAACGAGGTCGAGGTGTTCGCGTTCGAGGGCGGGATGCTGTCGGCGCCGCATCTGGAGCGAATGGTCGAGGCTTTCCATGATCGCCACGACCAGCTCTACGGCTACTCCATGCGTGGTGCCCCGGTCGAGCTCATCAACCTGCGGGTCACCGTGACCGGCCGAACCGACAAGCCGACGCTGCAGACCGTGCCATTCGGCGGCGAAGACGCCTCGGCGGCCCGCAAGAACACGCGCCTGGCCTGCTTCGACGGCGAGTTCCGGGAGATCCCGGTCTACGATGGCCTCGTTCTGACCAATGGCAATCTCGTGCCGGGACCGGCCATCGTGGTGCAGCCGACGACGACCATCGTCGTGCCGCCGGACTTTGATCTGCTGTGCGACGAGTTCAATAATTACCTCATGTATCCCAAAGGCAGGCAGGTGCACGACCTGCGGGAAGAGCTGCGACGAGGGCTGTGACGATGGACGCGAGAGTGAAGGCTGACGTCGACCCCATCAAGGTGTCCGTTATCGGCAACCGGCTCGACGCCATCAGCAAGGAGATCGGGCAGACGATGCTGCGTACGTCGCGCTCGCCGATCTTCTCCGAGGCGCGCGATTTCGTGACCGCCATCTTCGACGACGAGCTGCGCCTGGTCGCACAGACTGCGTACATCCCGGTGCTGATGGGAGCGCTGCCCTACGCCCTGCGATCGATCGCCCGGACCTACGAGGGCGATGTCCGCGACGGCGACGTGTTCATCCTCAACGATCCCTACCGCGGCAACAATCATCCGCCGGATATCACCATCGCCAAACCGGTATTCTGGCGCGGCGCTCTGATCTTCTGGTCCGTGGCCAAGGGGCACCATGCCGACGTCGGTGGGCGCGGCGTGGCCGGTTACAACCCCGGCGCAACCAGCATCTACGACGAATGCATCCGTATCCCGCCGGCGAAGCTGTACATCGAAGGCAGGCCGAACCGCGCGTTGCTCGACGTGATCCTCGCCAACGTTCACCTGCCTTTCCTGGTCGAGGGTGATCTGCACTGCCAGGTGGGTGCCGCCACCATCGGATCACGCAGCCTCGTCGCGCTCGCGGACAAGTACGGCGCCGAAGTTCTCAAGAGCGCCATCGACCAGATCTTCGATGCCACCGAGATCGAGATGCGCGAAGCCATCCGCGAGGTGCCGAACGGTGTCTACGTCGCGGAACGTGTCATCGACAGCGACGGTATCGACAAGGATCGGCTCATCGCCGTGCGCGTCGCGCTCCAGGTGCTGGACGACGAGATCACCTTCGACTTCACCAAAAGCGATTCGCAGGCCAAGGGTTACGTCAACAGCACCGTGCCGAATACGACGTCCTCGTGCTTCCTGGCCCTGTTCACTTCGATTGGTTCGGAAGTGGGTTTCAACGAGGGCGCGCTGCGCGCGCTGCACGTGGTTGCACCGGAGGGCTCGATCGTCAACGCACGCGAGCCGGCGCCGGTCGCGGGCTGCACGATCGCCGCTGCCCAGGCCATCATCGAGGCGGTGTGGCTGGCCCTCAGCCAGGCCGTGCCGGACCGCGTCGACGCCTGCTGGGCGCGTTGGTGCGCCCCGGCGACGATGGGATTCAACCCGCGCACGGGACGTCCCTTCGGCGACATCCACTTCATGTGCAAGGGCGGCGCCGGCGCGTCCAAGGGGATCGACGGCTGGGATCATCTCGGCACGGTCGTATGCTCCGGCGGACTGCGCGCGCCGGACCCCGAGCTGCACGAGCTCGTCAATCCCTATACCGTGCTCCAGTACGAGCTGTGGCCGGACTCCGCTGGTGCCGGCCAGTGGCGCGGGGGTATGGGCACGATCTACCGCTGGCGCGTCGATACCGACAATATCGCCGCCGCGAATTTCGGCGGTGGCGTGCACGAGGAGACCAGGCCGTTCGGGCTCGCGGGGGGACACGCGGCACCGAAGCACCAGCTGTACCTGAGGAAGCGCTCCGGCGAGACCATCGACGTCGATGCGGAAAGCTTCTATCACTTCGACCAGGGCGATGTGTTCGAGATCTATCAAAGCGGCGGTGGCGGTTACGGTGATCCGCGGGAACGGGACGTCACACTGGTGCGCGACGACGTCCACAATGGCATCGTCTCCGTCGCGCAGGCGCGAGCGCAGTACGGCGTAGTGATCGATCCGCTCAGCTTCGAGATCGACGAAACGGCGACGCGGGCGCTGCGCGCGGCCTGATGCCCGGCGCCCGCACCGTCGCCGCGGGTGGATCGGGCGCGATTCGGCGTCGCCCCGGCAGCGGATCGTGACGTTCACGCCGCCGCGGTTGATGCGGTACAACGACCACGCGGCGTTCGTGTACTCATAGAAACGGTCCGGCTCGTGCACGAGGGGATCGCAGCCGGCACCGATCGCTCCGGCGTTTGCGCCGGGGCCGCCTCGCCGGCGGGAGCGCGGTCGTTGTTTCAGCCCGGAGCGAGACGGTGATTCGAACGTGGGCGATGGTCGTGCACCGCTACGGCGGCCCGGACGTGCTGCGGTGGGAGGAGATCGCCGTCGAAGCGCCCGGTCCCGGACAGGCGCTGGTGGACAACGCCGCAATCGGCATGAACCTGTCGGAGATCGGCTTCCGATCCGGGACTTTTCACGCGCACGAGTTCGACGCCCCGAAGCCTCCTTTTGTCCTCGGCGTCGAGAGCGTGGGCACGGTGCGGGCCGTGGGCCCGGGCGTCACCGAGGTCGCGGTTGGCGAGCGGGTGGGCTGCCCCGGGCTACCCAACGGCGCCTATGCCGGTTGCCGCGTCTATCCCGCCGACCGCCTGGTACCGGTTCCCGCGGACATCGCCGACGAGGTCGCCGCCGCGGTCATGGTCAAGGGCATGACGGCCCAGTACCTGTGTCGACGCACCTGTCCCGTAGGACCGGGAACGACATTGTTGATCCACGCCGCCGCGGGCGCGACCGGCCAGTTCGTCTGCGAGCTTGCCGACCACCTCGGCGCGACCGTCATCGGCACGGTGAGCAGCGACGCCAAGGCCGAGTACGCACGGGCCCACGGCTGCCACCATCCAATCGTCTACACGCGCGAGAACTTCGCCGATCGCGTCCTGCAGATCACCGCGGGTCGCGGTGCGGACGTGATCTACGATTCCGTGGGTCGCGACACCTTCGCCGATTCGCTGCGCTGCCTGTCGCGTTTCGGAACGCTCGGTCTGTTCGGCGTCAGCAGCGGCTTACCCGAGCCGCTGCAGCTGATGGGCCTGCATCTGCTCACTGAGCAGAAGTTCTGCCGGCCGTCGTTTTACGCGCAGACCGCGCAGCGCCAGGATCTGCTGGCGATCGCGGCGCACACCTTCGATGATCTGCGCCGGGGCGTGTTCAGGCCGCACATCGATCTGCGCCTGCCGCTGCGCGATGCCGCCGCGGGACATCGCGCCGTCGAAGCCCGCCGCACCACGGGGGCCGTCGTCTACCTGCCCTGATCGCGAACGGGGCGGGCTGTCGTTGCGCCTCGCCCGGGCTCGCGGGCCGGGCGCGCGCCGCCGGTCGCGGCCGGTTTTCCGGTATCCGCCGCACGGGCGTATTCTGCGCCCCGGGGAGCCGGCGGCCGCCGGCCACACGCGGAGGGAACGATGGCACACGATTCCGTCGCCCGGCTGCTCGACGGTCTGCCCAGCAACTGGGGCCGGTGGGGCAGCGATGACGAAATAGGCGGTTTGAATTTTCTGACCCCGGACGAGGTCGCCCGTGGTCTGTCGCTCATTCGCCGCCACGAGCCCTACGCGCTCGCGATCACCATCAACTCGCCCCGGGGAGACCCCGTGTGGCCGGGTCGCTCGCCGGCAGTCAAGCTCATGACCCAGGACAAGGGTCACTACCAGGCCGGCAAGCTGGTGCCGCTCGGGGGTGGGCTCGAGTACGCGGACGACTACCTGACCATGTTTCTCCAGGGCAGCACGCAATTCGACGCCCTCGGACACATCTGGTACGGCGACCAGCTCTACAACGGCTTCGACGCGAGCACGACGATCGGCGGGTTGGACCGCGCGAGCGTGTTGCCGCTCGCCGAACGCACCGCTTGCGGTGCCGCGGTGCTGATCGACATGCCGCGCTTTCGCGGCAAGGCGCACCTCGACAAGGGCGAGACCTTCGGTCTCGCCGATCTGCTCGCCTGTGCCCAAGCCCAGGGTACGG
Organism: Gammaproteobacteria bacterium; assembly: GCA_020850735.1. GTDB lineage: Bacteria > Pseudomonadota > Gammaproteobacteria > JADZEE01 > JADZEE01 > JADZEE01. The sequence goes on from JADZEE010000136.1 coordinate 120,747, forward strand.
CGATAGAAAAACACGACATCGTGCTCATCCGCACCGGCTGGTTGACGGTGTTCTACGACCAGGGTCCGGCAGTGTTCTATGCCGAACCGTTCCTGGAGCCCGGGCTCACGTTCTCCCGTGAGCTGGTCGAGTGGTTCCACGACATGGAGATCCCGCTGCTCGGTACCGACACCATCGCCAATGAGGTTACCGTCGATCCCGAGTCCGGTCTCATCCTGCCGCTGCACAGTGCGCTAATGCGCAATCTCGGCGTCATTTTCAACGAGATCCTCTGGCTCGAAGATCTGGCGGGTGCCTGCGCCGCGGACGGGCAGTACAAGTTCTTCTATACGGCGGCGCCGCTGAAGGTCTTCCGCGGCACCGGCGCGCCGGTGAACCCGATCGCCATCCGCTGAGTAGCGACCGTGTCCCTGGAGGACTGCGTAGCGCACGTCTGGTACCGGCAGTACCCGCCGTGGGTACCCCGCACGCTGCCGCTTCCGGAGCGCAGCATGGTGGAGGTGTTCGCCGAAGCCGTCGCGAGCCGGGCGGACGCGCCGGCCATCGTGTATTTCGACACCCGGATCAGCTGGGCGACGCTCGACGATCTGTCCACGCGCTTCGCCAGCGCGCTCGCCGGCTGGGGCGTCGGGCACGGCGACCGTGTCGCGCTGTTCCTGCAGAACGTTCCACAATACCTCGTCGTTCTGTACGGGAGCTGGAAGCGCGGCGCGATCGCGGTGCCGCTGAATCCGATGCTGAAGCACCGGGAACTGCGCTATCACCTCGATGATTCGGGCGCGCGGGTGCTGGTCGTGCTCGAGTCCCTGTACGCCGACGTTGCCAGGGAGGCCGCGAAGCGTTCCCGGATCGAGCGCGTGGTGACCACTCACGAGCGCGACATGCTGGCCGCAGAGCCAGTGCCCGACATGCCCGCCGGCGGGCCGAAGCAGGTTTTCGCCGACACCGACGATTTGCTGGAACTGCTTGCCCGAACCGCGCCGCAACAGCGACGCCTGCGGCCGGTCGCCCCCGACGACGTGTGCGCGCTCGGCTATACCTCCGGGACCACCGGCGAGCCCAAGGGCGCGATGTCCACCCACGCGAACTTCGTCTACAACGCGGACTTCTACCGCACCTGGATGCGCCTGGACGCCGGCGACGCAATCCTCGGGGTTGCGCCGCTGTTCCACATCACCGGCATGGTCGCCCACATCGCGGCTGCGGCCATGGCGCAATGTCCGCTCATCCTGGCCTGCCGCTTCGATGCCGGCGTGACGCTGCGGCTGATCGAGCGCCTCAGACCGACGATGACGGTCGCCTCGATTACCGTGTTCCTCGCGCTCATGAACCATCCGGACGCGGACCGCCGCGATCTGAAGTCGCTGCAAAAGTGCTACAGCGGCGGCGCGCCGATCGCGCCCGGCGTAGCGGACGAATTCGAGCGCCGCTGCGGGATCTACATTCACAACATCTACGGCTTGACTGAATCGACCTCGCCGACGCACGCCGTGCCGCTCGGCGCGCGTGCGCCGGTGGACCCGGCGACCGGCGCCCTGTCGGTGGGCGTACCCATTCCGGGCTGCGATTCGAAGCTCGTCTCGCTCGAGGACCCCGCGCACGACGCGCCGCCGGGCGAAGCCGGTGAGATCGCCGATCGGGGTCCGATGCTGTTCGCGGGGTACTGGAACCGGCCGCAGGCGACGGCGGCTGCTTTCCACGACGGCTGGTTTCTGACCGGCGATGTCGCCACCGTGGATGGTGACGGCTACTTCTATGTCGTCGATCGCAAGAAGGACATGATCAACGTGTCCGGCTACAAGGTCTGGCCGCGCGAGGTCGAGGACGTGCTCTACCAGCATCCGGCGGTGCGCGAGGTCGCGGTGATCGGCGTGCCGGATGAGTACCGCGGCGAAACGGTCAAGGCGTGCATCGCGCTGAAACCCGGGGCCGGCGCCAGCGCGGACGAGATGGTGGCTTTCTGTCGCGAGCGGCTCGCCGCATACAAGTACCCGCGTCTGATCGAATTCGTCGACGAGCTGCCCAAGACCGCCACCGGGAAATTTCTCCGGCGTGCGCTGCGGGACAAGAACGCGCCGGCATGACGCGGGGCCGGCTCCCGGCAGCTCGTACGGCGTCCGCGCTCAACCGGCGTCGCGCGCGATCCTGAACAGGTGGTCCGACAGCTCCGTCGCTCGTACCCGCCCGAACCGGCCGAGCAGGGGCGCGAAGCGCGCGATGCGCGCATTGAGCTCGGCGGCGGTGATGTCCGGGAACCGGTGTGCGTGGTACTCGGCGCTGTTCCAGTGTTCCCGCCGGCGCGCATTGATGCGCTTGAGCAGCGCGCGTCCCGCGGCCGTGGCGCGCGCGCGCAGGTATCTCCACGGTCCCGGCCGCGGCGGCGGATCCAGCAGGTAACCCGCTCGTTCGAGCACGTCGATGATCCGATCGGACGCGAGCGGGCCCGACAACGCGGACAGATGGCGTGCGAAAATCGCCTGCCGCGCGTGCTCGTCGATGAGACCGGCGTCGCCGGCGACGATCGCGCTCAGCAGATCGCGGATTTGCTCGCGCGTGTTGGCGCAATGGCTGAGCGAGTTCGGCAGGTGAAAGTCGTAGCAATCGGTCGTGATCGGCTGGTAGGCAACCGCCGGGCGTTCCAGCGCGGCCGCTTCGACCGCGGTGGTGCAGCCGTTGTGCACGAGCACGCTCGCCGCCATCAGCCAGGGTACGACATTGCCCTCGTGAACCACCTGCACATTGGGTTGGTCCGCCACCAGTCGTCGCCACAGATCGTGGTCCTCGGAGGGATGCGGGCGCACGATGATGCTGCGATCGGGAAACCAGCTGCCGAGCTGCGGCACCAGGATCCGGAAGGCATCGAAGATCGCCTGCTGGTGCGCGGCCATGCCGGCGGCGAACCCCGCGCTCATACCGCCCGAGGTGCGGGTCACCTTCGGCGCGCCGGCCCGCGCCGACGGTTGCACCAGTGCCAGCTGGTCGACGAAGGGATTGACGAATGCGAAATTGGTGTTGACCAGCACGAATTCACCGTGCCGGTCGCGCAAGGCATCGACCTCGGCGCGGAAGAACTCCCGGACGTCGCGGCGCAGCAGATCGGCACGCGGGTTACCCGTCACGTGCACGGGTACACCGGGATTGCCCGTGTAGCTCGCGAACAGCTCGGCGTCGTCATCGCCCCACGCGAACAGCTGGCTGAGCGGGCGGAAGGTGTCGGGGGAGAAGCGCCAGTCGCAATATTCCGCCGAGCGGTAGCGCACCAGGCTCTCCTCGTCCCAGGCGACCAGCCGGTGGCCCAGGCCGAGAATGATGTTGAACATGAGCCGGCTGCGCGCGCGCATGCTCTTGGCGACGTAGGTACCCGGCGGCAACGACGGCAAGGCGAAATTCACGTAGGGGCGCGAGCCGATCACGACGTCGAAGCCCCGCTCGGCGGCGACGCAGGCGAACAGCAGTTTGGCGTCGAGCTCGCGAACCTGGTTTTCGACCGGGACGATGAGCAGAGGCGTGGCAGGCTTCATCCTGTCAGTCGCTGGCGTGGTACGAGGGCCGGCAAGACGTTCATCCGTTGCGACGGGAACGATCCGGGGCGCGGACGTTGAATCGGCTCGGCGCCCCACGGGCCGGCCCCGGTTCGACCGCCGCCCGCAAGGGGCGCTACTCTAACCCGTTCATTCGCCGCAGGACCAGCGCGCCGGCGCGAACGCGGGGTGGTTCCCCGTGTCAAAGCCGCTATCGTGGGGCGGTGCAGCGGGCGTGTGTCGCGAACGGCAGGGACGATTCTGGTCATGGTTGCAGAACATCGGCGGGCACAGCGAGACTCGCGTCCGCTCGAATTCCGGCTGCCGGCCGTCCGGGACTCCGGCGTGCCCGAGGTGGTCATCGTGCTCGTGTCCGAGGCGCCGCACTACGACGCCGAGCGCGTGTTCATGCGTTCCGTGGCCCTGCATCGGGACCCTGCACGGGCGTACCGCGTGTCGATCGTACGTCCCGAGCACGCGTGCTCCTGGCTGGACGTGCTGCCGGCGCGGGGGCGGGTGATCTGCAACACGGTCGGCCAGGTCTATCTGGACGATCCGGGTGCGCTGTCCGACCTGCCACTGGGCACCCACGCCGCTCTGGCGGCACCCGCACCGGCGGCCGTGCTGCTCGCGGACTGCACGCAACTCGCCGCGCAGGTGCGCCACGCCAGGCAACGGCCGGCGGACATATCCACGCTCGCGATGCTGGCGGACGAGGTGCCGGGCGGGTGTGGCGCGCTGCCGCTGTCCTGGTGTCATCGCGATCGGCAGTTCCGGCCCGGGCTCACGCATTTGCTGCATTTCGCCGCGCCGCGGTGCCAGCCCTGGCGACCGTTCCCGCAGGCCATCGCCTACGACGCGCATCCCTATGCGGAAATATTCGCGCGCCTGCTGCGAGTGGCGGACGCCGAGGATCTGCAGCTGTGCGCGGGTCGGTCACCCGGTCCGCGGCTGCGCCCCGACGGCTGCCCGTTCACACCGCCCTGGGCCCGTCTCGAGGAAATCGCGCCGCCCGCACGGGCGGGTGAATCGCGTCTCGTGCTGCATCTGGACGCCTCGCCTGCGGTGCCACCGCCGGGGTGTACCGTCATGGACATCCGCCGGATCGATCGGCAGATCGCGCTGGCCGACTGCTGCGTCGCGCTCGCACTGCTCGAGGACGCGCCCGTGGAAGAGATTGCCTGGCTGGTAGATACGGTGTTCGCCGCGGCGCGTGCGCGGGCGGTCTTCGTCATCGATCTCCCCGCGCGGACGGGCCGCGATGGCGACTGGTACGCTGAGCGGATCGCGCGCCGTGCCGGCCGGTTTGCGAACGTGGACTGGCAGTTGCGCGTGCTGCCCGAGGGACGGATCGTGCGCGCCGGTGGACCCGCGGTGCGTGCGCGCAGCGCCTGGCTGCTGCTCGGCGCCAAGGCGGGTGACAATGCACAGGTGCGCATGCTCGGTACCGGCCTGGGCGTGCCGGCGATCGAGCGCCCGCTCGAGTTCAATCCGCTGCACGTTCTGCCGAACTGGCTGTTGCCGGAATCGCTCACGAGCCTGCGGCGCGCGACCCGCGCGATGCTCGTCGCGTCCCCGCCGCCCGATCTCGTCTTGAGCGTCGGCAAGCGTTCCTACCGTGCCGCGCGCTGGCTCAAACGCCGCAGCCGCGGCCGCACGCGCTGGATCCATCTGGGCAGGCCGTGGGGCCGCCTGCGTGACATCGATCTGATCGTGACCACGCCCCAGTACCGGCTGCCCCCCCTGCCGAACGTACTGATGCTGCCCGAGCCGATCAGCGCGATACCGCCGGAGGTGCTAGCCCGCGCGCGCGCCACGCAACCCCTGGCGTCGCCGGCGGCTGAGCGACCACGCGTGGCGCTGCTCGTCGGTGGCGACAGTGTCATTCACAAGCTGACCCGGACCGACTGCCAGCGCCTGCTCGGCCAGGTGCAAGCACACGCGCGGACCCGCGGCGCGCGCATCGAGATCGTGAGCTCGCGCAGGACGCCGGCGCGGGTCCTGCCCCTGCTCGAGCAGACCCGCGGCGCCGACTGCGTGCTGCATGCCTGGTCGCCGGTGAGTCGAACCGATTACCTGACCGTGCTCGCGCGCGCCGATGAGCTGTTCGTCACCGCTGACAGCGCCAGCATGATTGCCGACGCACTGGCGACCGGCCGTCCGGTGACCGTCCTCGCGGTGAGCCTGCGCGTTCCGGCGCGCCTGGTCGCGGCGCTGGAAAAGCTCATCGGCCGACTCGTCGCCGGGCCCGGGGGCGACGCGTGCGGATCGCCGTGGGCCCCGCTGCTGAAACGTGCCGTCACCGCGGGATGGTTCACACCGCCGCGCGAGATGCAACGTCTGATCGGGGCCCTCGTCGCCACGGGCCGGATCCATGTGCCGGGCGAGCGCGCGCCCACCCTGCAGCCACGGGTGCACGAGCCGACGCCACTCGAAATCGCCACGGCCGCCGCCCGGCAGGTCGCGAGCGTCACGACACGCGGGCAGACCGGGGTGGTGGAAGGCGGCCCGGGCAGCCACGACGGAAGCTGGCGGGCATCATGAACCGGCGCGCCGGCGCCGCGACATCGTCACAGCGGCAAGACAAACTCCATCCAGACGAGATTGCCACGCGGGCCATTCTCGACGCCGAACTCGCGCTGCCACTTGAACAGCAACGCGACCGCCGGCGACGGCCAGAAGGTCAGCTGTGGTCCCAGCGCGTATTTCTGCAGCCGGAATCCGCCCGGAATCTTCGCACCGTTCATGCGGTCGTCGCTGAGTTGCTTGGCGAAATAGCCGTTCAGACCCAGCTGCCAGCGCGGATCGGATGCAAACGGCTTGTAGCTGATCCCGCCGGTGAGGCCGAACAAGGTTCCGGAGCGGTATTTCGTGGCCGAATTACGGAAATTGAAGGAAATATTCGGATTGAGCGAGATGTCCCAGCGAGGCGTGAGCCAGGTGATACCGGCTTGCTGCGTGATGGTCGCGTAATGGGTGCTGCTGTTCGCCAGCGCACCGCGGTCGTAGTCGCCGACGGGAACGTAGAACAGCGTTCCGCTCAGGAAGTGCAGCTTGCCGATGGACGCCGTGATGTTCAGCGGTTCCAGCCCCAATAAATTCATGCCCGCCATGTCGTCGCGGGCAGCGCCGGCCCTGGTCTTGAGATAGACCGGCTCCAGAACCGCGGCGACCCCGAGATTCAGCCCTTTGAAACGACCCCAGGTATGCACCACCCGGGCGGCGACGGCGAAGACGTCGGCCTCGAAGCCCGGGATGGCGGAGCTCCCCCGGTCATCGCGGAAGCTGCCGGCATGGTAGTAGAGGAAATACCCGAAAAAAGCCGTCGAACCCGGCGGCGGCATGAGCCCCGCGGCAACCGTCTGTGCCCCGAGCGGGAAATTGCTGCTGCCGAGCTCCGTCGCCATCGCGGTCATCGGCAAAGCCGCCAGCGCCAGGATCATGGCTGCGAGGCGGCGACGGAGTTGCCGCCCCACGGACGAACGGCAAGCCGCGCCAGCACCCGCGGGGGTGCAGGCGCATCCTTCGAGCGGCAATTGCATTTTGTCCATGAGGCTCCATCCGTGAACGATCAAGACCCTGGCCACGTGGGACCGGCAGGCGCGAGCCGCCGGGACAGGCCGAGAACACGTCCTTTTGGGCGCGCTCGTCGCTGCTCAGCTCGCGCCGAAGTCGCGGCTCGCCTGCACGAAAGCCTCCATGTTCTGCGGCCTGGCGTTGATAGGCGCGTCGCAGCCGGGGCACAGGATGAGGCCCGTCGGTCCGACGTCGCGGATCAGGTCACGCACGTACGTACGCACCTGCTCCGGTGTGCCCGCCGCGAGCAGAGTGGACGGCACATCGCCCATGAGCGCCATGTGCTCGCCCAGCACCGCTTTGGCCTTGCGGATGTCGGTCATGCCGTCGAGGTTGAGCAGGCACATCCTGGCGGGCAGCTCGAGCAGGCGCGGCAGATCCCGCGTCCAGTCCTGGTCAAAGTGCAGCACCGACACGATCCCCTGCGCGGCGAGGGCATTGACCAGCTCCAGCAGGTAGGGAAACACGAACCGGTCCCACAGCTTCGGCGAGATCAGCGCGCTCGCCGTGCGCCAGCCGCCCACCCAGACCGCCTGGATGCCCGACAGCTGGGCCGAGGCGAGCCCCATGCCGATCATGTGCGGCTGCATGACGTCCATCGCCGCCTGCACCTTGTCCGGGATCCGGTACAGATCGACGAAAAAGCGCTGCATGGAACGCGCGCCGCACAGCGCCTCGAAAGGAACGGCGGCGCCGCCGAACGAGATCGGTACGTAACCCCGGTCACGGAAGCGCTGCACCACACCCGCGACATGGGTGATGCACCAGTCGCGGTTGGCGGCCAGCTCGGCCGGATCGATGACCCGCGGCATGTACTGCCGGACGAAGGCCGGCCAGCCCTGGTCGATGATGGTGTCGTAGTCCTCGACGGTCATGATCTCGGCTTCCTGCACCTGCCACAGGCTGTCGTCGGGCAGCTCGCGTCCGGGCACGGCGACGCGCGACAGCCACAGGCTGCTGAGGCCGGCGGTGATCGATCCGGCGGGCAGGCTGTTGATGCCGTCGAGCAGATCGCTGCCGAGTCGATCCATGGCGGCCAGTGTGACGTCGATGCGGTCCTGCGGACTGCGGCAGAACTGGGCCATGCTCATGCCCATGTACCGCGGGGCGAAGGCAATACCCATGTAGGCCGTGGGCACCTGCTCGACCGGTTGCAGGCGGATGGCGCGCTGGATGCGTTCCTGACGTTGCGCGAGACGGGGGTTCGCGGCGGGGGCGGTGTCGGTCACGTCGGTCACGTCGGGCTCGCGTCCTGCTGCAGGGTCGATATTGCCGCCGCAGCGTGCGCTCAGCGGCGGCGCCGGTGACGGGCGGACGCGGGCAAGGTAGCCCAAACTGCGGGCACGATCCAGCGACCCGGCCGCGTCGACACCGTGGCGTTCGGTGCCGGCGCTCGCCGCGTTGCGATCCGGCGCCTCGAGGAGCGGCGGGCGAGGTAGCGCAGCCGCAGCCTCGGGGCACCTGCTCAGTGTCAACGGATCCGCCGGTCTGCCGCCTTGCAGCGCTGATGCGCTCGTCGCGACCTGCTCGCCGGCGCCGGTGTGAGCGGCGCGCGGGCCGTGCCGGCGTTCAAGCAGTGACCGGAGGTGCCGCTATAGATCGCAATCGAGAGCGCCTGCCTGCACCCGCGGCCCACGATCACCGAGGACGACTTCATGCGCACCCACGCCGCGGCGCCGGGCCAGGGCGTCGCTGCTCAACAGCACAGCGCGGCACTCGATTTCGTCGAGGCGCTCGGCCACGACGTATCGAGCGGCCAACTGGCGCTGCCCTCGTTCCCGGATGCGCTGCTGCGCATCCGGGACGTTGTAAGCAACCCTGGCACGCCGATGGACCGCGTGGTACAGGCCGCCCAGACCGAGCCGGTATTTACGGCGCGCCTCATCAGGATGGCGAACTCGGTGCTGTACAGTCGCGGCGAGAACCACATCGCCGATGTGGGTGCCGCGGTCGCGCGCCTCGGATGCGACACCATTCGCAACGTCGCGGTCGCCGAGGCGACGCGCCAGCTGCTGTTCTCAGAGGGCCATCGCGCACTGCGGCCCTACCTGCGGGACTTGTGGGAGCACAGCGTGCGGGTGGCGGCGCTCGCGGCGGTGTTGGCACGCCGCCTGCGTCCGGCCCTTGCCGAGCAGGCGCTCATCGGCGGCCTGCTGCACGACATCGGCAAGCTCTATATCCTCACGCGCGCCAAGCTTCATCCGGAGCTGTTCGCCGACCCCCTGGCCCTCGGGGACCTGCTCGCGGAGTGGCATCCGGTGGTGGGCCGGATCATCCTCGAGGGCTGGGACATGCCGGAACAGGTCGCGCTCGCGGCCGAGGAACATGAGACGGTGGATCGCGAGATGACCGGCCGGGTCGACGTCGTCGAGATCGTGACGGCGGCCAACCTGATCGCCAATCGCGGGGTGGGCCGCGCAGGCGGCGACGACGCGGCAGTACGGGCCGCCTGCGTGCGCCTCGGGATCGACATCGCCGAGGTCGCCCGCCTCGTGCACGACGACCGCAGCGGCGCGCAGGTGGTCGCCGACGCCCTGCGCCTGTAGGCGCTTACCGGCGGCATTCCCGCCGGGTCGTCACTAGCGCTATCCTCCCCGGGCGGGCAGCGGCCGTGTAAGCCGCGCGCAGGACGGGTAGGATCGAGCTCCCATCCGGCGTTCGTGCGCGTGCACGAGAGGGGAGCGGTATACCGATGCATCACTCGATCCTGAACTTTCCGACCGACTACTCCATGCCGCTGCCGGAACTCGCGCGCGAGGCCGAGGCACGCGGGCTCGAGTCGATCTGGCTCGCCGAGCACTCGCACATCCCGGTCGCGCGCACGACGCCGTATCCGCTGGGCGGCGATCTGCCGAAGATGTACTACGGCACGCTCGACCCTTTCGTCGCCCTTGCGGCGGCGGCGTCGGTCACCTCCCGCATCCGGCTCGCGACCGGGATCTGCCTGGTGGTCCAGCGCGATCCCATACACACCGCCAAGCAGGTCGCGTCACTCGACCAGCTGTGCGGCGGCCGCTTCCTGTTCGGCGTCGGTGCCGGCTGGAACCTCGAGGAGATGGCGGACCACGGTACCGATCCGGCAACCCGCTTCGCGTTGATGCGCGAGCGCATCGAGGCCATGCAGGCCATCTGGACGCAGGACAAGGCCGAGTACCACGGCCGTTTCGTCGACTTCGATCCCATCTTCCAGTGGCCCAAACCCGCGCAGCAGCCGTACCCGCCGATTCACGTCGGCGGCAGTTGGCCGGGAGCGGCGAAACGCGCCGTGCAGTACGGCAACGGCTGGATGCCGATCCTCGGCGCCGACGGCAGCGGTGTGCTGGAACACCTGGGCGAGCTGCGCGAAATGGTCGCCGCGGCGGGTCGGGATCCGGCCGCAATCGAGATCTCGATCTATTTCGCGCCCCCGGATCCGGCACTGCTGGAAAAGCTTCGCGACGCCGGTATCGCCCGGGTCATCTACGGCGTGCCGTCGTCGCCACGCGAGGAGGTGTTGCCGATCCTCGATCAGTACACCGCGCTGATGCACCGGCTCGGCTGAATCACGGCAGCGGCACGCGAGAATCGCTCCCGGGGTATCCCGGCCGGCGAGATACGAATAACCCCGGACTGATCCCGCGTTCAGCGTCGCTGCACGGCCCGTTCGGGTGTCGACGGGGCCGGCAGCGGTGGTGAGTTCGGCCACAAGGGTGCGCGGTCGGCGCCGGCGCCGGTCAGCGGGAACCACACCGTGAACACGAAGCTCGTGCGCTCGTACAGTTTCCGTGCGCCGCCCGCCTCGTAGCGCGTACCGAGGGACGGCGTGTCCGCCAGCGCTTCGAGACTGGCCAGATCGGGCCCCGCCGTCGCCGGCCCGTCCACGCGTGGTCCCGCGCTGACCAGGCCGATCTCGCCGCGCGCCTCGCTGCCGAGCAGCCACGCCGCGCTCAGCCCCCGCGTGCGAGCCTGCGCGCGCAATTCCGGCCAGTCATGGCGCAGATCCCGCAGGTGCACGCCGGCGGGCACGCGCCACTCCTCGACGCGCATGACCACCTGCTGTCCCGCGACCGCGGCGAAGTTTTCGGCCCCGGCCACCCGCCACACCTTCGACGTGCGCGACAGCAACGCGGGCATCTGCACGAACGGTACGCCGTCGACGACGAATTCGTTGGCCGTCCAGTGATCGAAAGCCTCGGCCTGCGCGTAGCGGTCGAACAGGTAGGCGCCACCGGTGAGCACGTTGCCGTTCGCCGGGTCGCGCAGCACCGGCAGCAGCTTGATGTACAGGCCCGGCCGCGCCGCCATGTGCAGGCGGTCACGCTCAATCACGTCCGGCACCGCCTCGGGCGGCAGATCGCCGCGCAGCACCATCGCACTGGTGACGCAGCCCTCGACGTCGATCGGTCCGACTCCGTAATCACGCATGGGACACATCCTATTCCGGTTCGTGGTTCGTTCACGCCCGCACGCAGCGCCGGCGGCCGTTCGCGGCCGTGCCGGCGCAACAGATAGTGCCCAACAGCGTGCCGTGCGCGCAATGGCGGCGCGGCGCCGGCGCCGCGCGTGCCCGGACGTCTCATCCCGGCTATATTGCCGGAGCGCGCCGGCGCAAGTGCCGGTTGTGCGGGTATACACGAAGGTGCTCTGCGCTCGCCGGCACCCGCATCGCAGGGGTGGTCGCGATGCGTGCTGCCACGACAGCCCGGGTCTGCTTTGCGGATGCCACGACCGCCACGCGGTCGCAAAGGGGGGGACGTATGAGTGCAAGTGCAATGGCCCTGATCGGGCTGGTGATCTGGTCGGCCGTACTCACCTTCGTGCTGCTGGGCGCGCGGATCGCGGCGCTTCGGGGCGGCGCGAAGGAGCTCAACAGCTTCGCGCCGGAGGGCACGGATCTCGGCCCGGCCGGACGCCGGATCACCCGTGCGCACGCCAACTCGCTGGAATATCTCGCCTGCGCGGCGGCGCTGCTGCTGTACGCGATCGCCAGCGGGCAGACGGCGGTGACCGACGGTCTGGCGATGGTGCTGCTCGGCGCGCGGATCGCGCAGTCCGTGACGCACATCGTGTCGACGAGCAAACCGGCCGTGCTGCTGCGGGCGACGCTGTTCGGCGTGCAGGTGCTGATCTGGCTGTGCTGGGCCTGGCGTTTCGTCGCCGCGGCCTGATCGCCCGCGGTACTGCGCCCCGGGACGGGGAGGTCAGCGCTCGTGAAACATTCGTCCGCCGTCGCGAGACGGTTCCCGGGCGTTCCTGGCCAGGCGCGGGGGTGCGCAAAATCGCGCGCGTAGCCGGGCCTGCGGAAACCGATCCGGGGGTCCCCGCAACGCCGCCAGGGGCGCCCAGGAGCCGTCGCAACAGGCGCGGCGATCGTTTCACAAGCTTCTCAGCCCACCGTGAGGTCGTCGAGCTCGTAGAAGGTGCGCAGCGCCCGGTGCAGCAGAAAGGCGTCGTCGCTGCCGGCAAGCTCGCGGATCGAGTGCATGGCGAAGGTCGGCACGCCGACGTCGACAGTGCGCACGCCGAGGATGGAGGCGGTGTGCGGGCCGATCGTGCTGCCGCAACGCACGTCGCCACGCGACACGAAGCTCTGCACCGGCACCCCGGCCAGCGCGCAGGCGTGCCGGAAAACGGCCACCGTCTCGCTGTTGGAGGCATAGGCCTGGCCGGCGTTGACCTTGATCGCCGGTCCGCCGTTGAGCAAGGGGCCATGGTTCGGGTCGTGGCGGTCGGGGAAGTTGGGATGCACACCGTGGGCGTTGTCGGTCGAAACGAATACCGACGCGGCGATCGCTCTCGTGCAGGCTTCGCCGGTGCCGGCGATCCGCTCGACGACGCTGCGCACGAACGTTCCGCGCGCACCGGCGGCGCTCGCGCTGCCGACCTCCTCATGATCGTTGCACACCAGCATCTGTACCCCGACGGGTCGGGCGGTGAGCAGGGCCTCGAGGCCGGTGTAGCAGCTGAGCAGGTTGTCGAGGCGCGCCGAGGCGATGAACTCGCGACGCAGGCCCACGTGTGCGGCCTTCTGGCTGTCGTAGAAAGCGAGCTCGGCGTCCAGGATCTCGGCGCCGGCGAGCGCGGGTTCCCCGGCCGCCAGCCGGGTGAGGACTTCCTGTCGCAGATCGAGCGTACCGCTGCCGGCCAGCGCCAGCACCGGTGGCAAATAGGTCTGTTTGTTGATCGCGCGATTGTCGTTCGCCTCCCGGTCGAGGTGTATGGCCAGACTCGGGATGGTGGCGATGGGCGTGCCGAAATCCACCAGCCGGTTCTCGAGCGTACCCTCGGCGGTGCGCAGTGTGACCCGGCCGGCGAGCGACAGGTCCCGATCGAACCACGGATTGAGCAGCGCGCCGCCGTACACCTCGACACCCGCCTGCCAGTAACCCTTGGCCTCGATCTCGGGTCGCGGTTTGACCTTCAGGCACGGACTGTCGGTATGGGCGCCGACGATGCGCAGTCCGCGCGCCGTCGCCGCGCGCCGGGCGAGCGTGAACGCGATGATCGCGGAGCCGTTGCGGGTGACGAAATACCGGCCGCCGCCCGCGAGCTTCCAGACGGCGGTCTCGACCAGCTCCCGGAAGCCGGCCGCGGCGAGGGCCGCGCGCAGGTTCGCCACCGCGTGGAACGGGGTCGGCGAACCGTCGAGGAACTGCAACAGGCCGCGATTGAAAGTCTCGTTCCGCATCTGCCACACCCGCTGCTGACCCGCAGGCCGAAGACCGGCATTATCCCCAAACCATGGCATCCACGGCGACCGCCGCCGGTCGTTGCCGGCAGCCGGGCGAGCTAGCGCTGGCTGGTCTGAATGATGCCGCGCGCCTGTGCGGCGAAGGCCTCGCCGTCACCGCTGCCGCCGCTGATGAGATCCCAGCCCTCGGCATTGGGGATCCGTACCCCCTTGCGGACCGCCGGCCGCGCCTCGATGGCTGCCAGCCAGCGGCGCAGGTGCTCGAAGTCCTCGACACCGACACCGGACCAGCCATGGGTGGCGACCCAGGACCAGTTCGCGATGTCGGCGATGGAGTACTCGCCGGCGAGGTACTCGTGCCGGGCGAGCTGACCATCGAGGACGCCGAACAGGCGCCGGACCTCGCCTTGATATCGGTCGATCGCCGCTTGGATTTTTTCCGGGAAATAGCGGTAGAACACGTTCGCCTGGCCCATCATCGGGCCGATGCCGCCCATCTGGAACATGAGCCACGAGAGCGTGTGCGCGCGCGGGGCGCGCGCGGTGGGCAGCAGGCGGCCCGTCATTTCAGCGAGGTAGATGAGTATGGCGCCGGACTCGAAGATGGCAAGCCGGTCCGCATCCGTATCGACGATCGCGGGAATGCGCCCGTTGGGATTGATCCGCAGGAATTCGGGACGCTTCTGCTCGCCCTTCATGATGTCCACGTGATGCAGCTCGTAGGGCACCTCCATCTCCTCCAGCGCAATGGAGGCCTTCCAGCCGTTCGGCGTACCTGCGGTGTACAGTTCGATCATCGCGCGCTCCGGGGTCGTTGACGGGGACAGCCGGCCGCCCGTGCGGCTCGGATCACGACGGTCGCCACCCGGCCGGTCTGTGCGGCCGGGTGCGCCGACGGTCGCTGATGCTACCCCGGGCGCCGGTCTGCCGGAACCGTTCTGCGCCGGCACGAATGCGCCCGGCGCATGCACGAACGCCGGGAACTTCCCGGTGCCGCGGCGACGGCGACCGCGGTCGCGCGCGCCGTCGCGCCCGGTTACTCTAGCGCACGGTCCGCTGGTGCCCCGGGGAGGCGTGCTCTATGGACATCACTTATTCCGCCCAGGAGCTCGCCTTCCGAGACGAAGTGCGAGCCTGGATCGGCGCGAATCTGCCGCCGGATCTGCGCGAGCGGGTCGAGAGCTATGCGCATTTGGGTCGCGAGGACCTGCTGCGCTGGCACCGGATCCTCGCGGACAAAGGCTGGGTCGCGCCACACTGGCCCGAGCAGTGGGGCGGCACCGGCTGGAACGTCGTGCAGCGATACCTGTTCGAGGAAGAGTGCGGCTACGCGGGCGCACCCCCGATCGTGCCCTTCGGTGTGGCGATGTGCGCGCCGGTACTGCTGCGCTTCGGCACCGAGGCGCAGCAGCGGCGCTTTCTGCCGCGCATCTACCATGGCGAGGATTTCTGGTGCCAGGGTTACTCGGAGCCGGGTTCCGGCTCGGACCTGGCGTCGCTGAAGACGCGCGCCGTGCGCGATGGCGATGGCTACCTCGTCAACGGCCAGAAGATCTGGACGACCATGGCGCAGTTCGCCGACTGGATCTTCTGCCTGGTGCGCACGGATCCGGCGGCTGCCAGAAAACAGGACGGGATCTCGTTCCTGCTCATCGACATGAAGAGCCCGGGCGTGAGCGTGCGCCCGCTCATGCTGATGGACGGTCGCCAGGAGGTGAACGAGGTGTTCTTCGACGACGTCCGCGTGCCGGTCGAAAACCTCGTGCACGAGCAGGATCAGGGCTGGACCGTCGCCAAGTACCTGCTCGGCCACGAGCGCATGAACACCGGTCGCATCGGCGAATCCAAACGCGAGCTGGAAAAGCTCAAGGCGCTGGCCGCCCGGGAGCGGCGCGACGGCCAGCCGCTCCTGCGGGACGTGCGTTTTCGCGACCGGCTCTCGCGCCTGGAAATCGAGCTGACGGCGCTGGAGCTCACCAACCTGAGGTTTCTCGATCGCATGCGTCGCAGCGGCGAGCCGCCGGGCGCCGACGTGTCGATGCTCAAGATCAAGGGGACCGAGATCCAGCAGGGCCTGACCGAGCTGATGATGCAGGCGGTCGGTCCGCTCGCGCAGCCGCTCGCGCCGACCGAGCCGTACAACGACTTCGACACCCGCACGGCCGCGCTCGTGCCGCGTTACTGCAACTACCGCAAGACGACGATCTACGCGGGATCGAACGAGATCCAGCGCAACATCATCGCCAAGGCGTGGCTCGGCCTGTAGGAGACGGCCATGGATTTCGAGTACACACAGGAGCAGCGGATCCTCGCCGACGCCGTCGCGCGCTTCGCGCAGCGGGACTACGGTTTCGAGGCGCGGCGGCGCATCCTCGAATCGGAGTCCGGCTGCAGCGACGAGGTCTGGCGTACGTTCGCGGACATGGGGCTGCTCGGCTTGTCGCTGCCGTCGGCCTGGGGCGGTTTCGACGGCGGCGCGGTCGACCTGTTCGCCGTGATGGAGACCATCGGCGAGGCGCTCGTGATCGAACCATTCGTGCCGACGGTCGGTCTGGGCGCGCGGCTGCTCGCGCGCGGCGCCAGCCCGGACCTGTGCGGGCGCGTGTTGCCCGCCGTGGTCGAGGGCCGGTGCAAGCTCGCCTTCGCACACGCCGAGCGCGGTGCGCGTTACGATCTCGCGCAAGTGGCGACCCGTGCGCAGCGTAACGAGGATCGCTGGCGGCTCGATGGCAGCAAATGCGTGGTGCTCGGCGCCCCGCTGGCCGATTACCTCCTCGTGTCCGCGCGGACCGGCTCGGATACCTGCGCCGCTGACGGGATCAGTGTGTTTCTCGTCGATCGCGACGCCCCCGGGCTCGGTATCAAGCCCTACCGGACGGTGGATGCGCAGCGCGCCGCCGATCTCGAGCTCGAGGGCGTGATGGTGGATGCCGGCAGCATCGTGGGTCCGACGGGCGGTGCCCACGCGCTCATCGAAGAGGCCGTGGATTTCGCCACCGCGCTCGTGTGCGCGGAAGCCGTGGGCGCGATGCGCCATGCGAACGCGGCGACTCTCGAGTACCTCAAGACGCGCCGGCAGTTCGGGGTGCCCATCGGCAGCTTCCAGGCCCTGCAGCACCGCATGGTCGACATGGTGATCAGCGTCGAGCAGTCGCGGTCGATGGCCTGTCTCGCCTGTGCGCAGGTCGACGGTGCGGTGGACGCAAGCGCCCGTGCGCGCGCGGTGTCGGCGGCCAAGGTAAAGATCGCCGACGCCTGCCGGCACGTGAGCCAGGAAGCGGTGCAGCTGCACGGCGGCATGGGCATGACCGAGGAACTGAAGGTGTCACACACCTTCCGCCGCCTGACGATGATCGCCCAGCAGTTCGGTGACGCCGACCACCATCTCGATCGTCTCGCCCGGCTCGATTGATCCTCACCGCCCGCACGGCGGGGCGCACGCCCGCACGGCCGGCCAGCGGCGCGGGCGCCGGCGCGGCGGCACGTTGCTGAACGAGCGCCAGCGCACGCTGACGGCGGTGATCGCCTGCATCGCCGTCTATGGTCTCACGCTCGGTTTCTCCACACCGCTGCTGTCGCTGATCCTCGAGTCGCGTGGCGTCGGCCGGACGTGGATCGGGCTCAACGCGGTGATGCCGTCGCTGTCACTGGTGCTGTTCTCGCCCTACATCCCGCGGCTGGTGGCGGCGTTCGGGCTGCGGCGCCTGCTCGTGGCCTGCCTGGGCATCGATCTCGTGCTGCTGCTCGCGCTGCCGCTGTTCGATCATCTCGGTGCCTGGTTCGCGATCCGCCTGCTGATGGGCATGACCCTCGGCGGTCTGTTCGTCGCCGCCGAGACCTGGATCAATGCCATCACCGCGGATGCCGTGCGCGGCCGGGTCATCGCCACCTACAACTCGGTCTTTTACCTCACGGCCGCGGTCGGCCCGGCGTTGATCGCGCTCACGGGCACGGCCGGGTATACCCCGTTTTTGATCGCCGGGGCGTTCATTCTGCTGGCCGGCGTGCCCCTGCGCTGGGCCACCGACGGCGGCGGTTTCGATACCGGATCCGAGATCCGCTTCAGCCTGCGGGGTTTTCTCGCCGCCGCACCGGTGCTCGCGCTGGCCGTGGGCCTGTTCGCGCTCATCGACTTCGTGCTCGCGGCACTGTTGCCGGTGTACGGCGTACGCAACGGGCTGACGCCCGGCGCAGCCGCGTTGCTGCTCACCGTCGTTGCCCTCGGTCGCATCGTTCTGCAGCTGCCCATCGGTTGGATCGCCGATCGCAGCGACCGCGTGCGTACCCTGTACACCTGTATCGCGGTGACCGGCATCGGCATGCTCGCTTTGCCCTGGGCCGTGACGGCACCGCCATGGGGACCCGCGGTGATTTTCGTCTGGGGCGGTGTCGCCGGCGGCATCTACACCGTGGCCCTGACCCTGGTGGGCGATCGCTTCCATGGCGCCGGGCTGGTGGTCGCCAATGCGGCGATCGGCGTCATCTGGGGCATCGGCGGCATCCTCGGACCCGCTGCCACGGGCGTCGCAATGGACGTGTGGGATCCACACGGTTTCGTGCTCGTACCGGCGCTGGCCTGCGCCGCGACACTCGTCGCCGCCGGCCGCCTCGAGCCGGCCCGGCGCACGGGCTGAGCGCGGCGAGCGTGTAGAATCGGGACCGGTAGCCTCGCCGCCCGGCCGCGCAGTACCGGGGCGCGGTCCGAACGTTCCGACAGCCGCTGGCCCGACATGATGCGCTCCTGCAAGCTCAGAGCTCGCGAAACATTCACCGGCCGCAGCAAGACCGTTCCCGGGCGTTTCTGGCCAGGTGCGGGGGCGCACGAAATCGCGCGCCTGGCGGGCCTAAGGCGCGGTGATGGTTTCACGAGCTCTCAGTGTTCCCGATCCGTCGCCGATTCGCGTTGCCGGCCGCGCGCTCGACACGCCGGCAACGCGCGCGGCCGGCGCCTGAGACCGTGATCGGCGTGAGCACCGCCCGCGTATCCGGACCGCGCATCGGCATCGCACTTGGCAGCGGCGCAGCCCGCGGCTGGGCGCACATCGGTGTGTTGCAGGCGCTCGAGGAGACCGGTATCCGGCCGGCCGTGGTGTGCGGCACGTCGATCGGGGCGCTGGTCGGCGGTGCTTACGTCCTCGGTAACCTGGGCGCGCTCGAGCGCTGGGTGCGCGAGCTCAACTGGGGGCGTTTCCTGCGCCTGTTCGACGTGCACCTGGTCGGCGGCGGGTTCATCGAGGGGGAACGCTTCGTCGATGCCGTGCGCGGCGACACGGCGGACGTCGATATCGACACCCTGGCGTTGCCGTTCGCCGCAATCGCGACCGACTTTCACACCGGGCAGGAGATCTGGCTGCAGCGCGGCTCGCTGTTCGACGCCATCCGGGCCTCGATCGCCCTGCCGGGATTGTTCACACCGGTCGCGCGTGATGCGGCGTTGCTCGTGGACGGCGGGCTGGTCAATCCGGTGCCGGTGTCCGTGTGCCGGGCGCTGGGTGCCGAGCGCGTAATCGCGGTGAATCTCAACGGCGACATCGTCGGTCGCCACGGCGCCACGCGCCGGGTCGAGCCGCCGGCTTGCGTCGACGGCGCGACCGACGAAACCGATCTGGTCGGCCGGCTTTCACAGCAGATCGTGTCGACCCTGCGCAGCCTGCCCGGCGCCGAGAACATGCTCAAGGCACGCCCGCGCGACGCGCGTCCCGGTCTGCTCGACGTCGTCGCGGGTGCATTGAACATCATGCAGGACAGGATCACCCGCAGTCGCATGGCCGGCGATCCGCCCGACGTCCTGCTGGCGCCGCGCCTGGCGCAGATCGGCCTGCTGGAGTTCGCGCGTGCCGCGGAAGCCATCGAGGAGGGCCGGCGCTGCGTGCGCGCGATGCGCCCGGCGCTGGAGGACATGCTGCGATGAGCGGCGCCGGGCGTCACGGCGCATGCTGACGCGGGCGGCCGCGCGCCGGCGCTGCGGCAATCCGGCCGTGATCGTGCTCGTCGCCGTGCCGGTGCTCGCCGCCCTGCCGGCCGTGAACGGCGCCTCCGTCGCGACTCTGTTGCACGGTGCCGGCGAGGTCGCCGGCGTTGCCGGCCTCGCGCTGATGCTGCTCGCGGGTGCGCTGAGCGTGCGGATCCCGGGGTTCGACCGCCACTTCGGTGGTCTGACCCGCCTGTGGCGCACGCATCACCTGCTCGGCGCGGGCGCGTTGCTGCTGGTGTTCGCGCACCCGCTGCTGCTGGCCTTCGCCGCGGCGGACGATTCGCTCGCCGGCGCCGCGCGCACGCTGCTGCCGGGGCCGCAGCTCGTCGCGGTCTGGCTCGGCTGGGCCGCGCTGGGTGCGATGCTGGTGTTCCTGGCACCGACGTTCGCGTTCTTCGGGGCGCCGGAATACCAGCGCTGGAAGCGCCTGCACGGTCTTGCCGGCCTCGCCCTGTTCCTCGGTCTCGCGCACGGTCTGGCGCTCGGCCGTGGCGAGCTGCGCTGGCTCTGGGCCGCCTACGGCCTGCTCGCACTGGCTGCGTACGCCTATCGTCGCGTGCTCGCGCGCCGCTTCGGGCGCCTGCCGTTTGGCGTGCGCGAGCTCGTGCGGCGCTCGAGCGCCGTCGTCGAGATCGCTCTCGTGCCGCGCGAGCGCGCGCTGCGCTATCGCCCTGGCCAGTTCATCTACCTGACCCCGCTCGATCCCGGGCTCGCCGCCGGCCTTGGCGAGGAGCATCCGTACACGCTGACGTCGGCGCCGGCGGAAACGGGGCTGCGTGTCGCGGTGAAAGGACTTGGCGATGCCAGCCGCGCCCTGCAACGCATCGCGCCCGGCAGCGCGGTGCAGGTGGAAGGTCCGTACGGAGACTTTTTTCCGACCGCCGGGGACACGGTGCCGGAGCTGTGGATCGCCGGCGGCATCGGCATCGCGCCATTCATCGGTCGCCTGCGTGACCTGGCGGCCGGCGGTGCGTCCGCGGACGTCGTGCTCATCTACTGCGTGCAGGATGAGGCTCGGGCGGATTTTGCCGGCGAGCTGCGCGATCTCGCCGCGCGTGTCACCGGGGTGCGCCTGTCGCTGCATCTGTACTGCCGCGAGGGCGCGCTAGACGGCCGCTACATCGACGCCTGCTGCCCGGATGCCCGCCATCGCGAGGTTTACATCTGCGGCCCGGCCGCGCTGGCCGGCGTCGCCCGCAAGGCGCTGCGCGCCCGCGGCGTGCGGCGCGCGCGGATCCATACCGAGGAGTTCACACTGCTGTGAAAAAGCTCATGTACTCGGCGTTCATCGCCTTCTGCGCGAGTGTCGCGACCATCGTCGCCCTCGATCTGCTCGTGCCCGCCGCCGGCCGGGCGCAGTCGTCCGGCGCTGCGCGGCGTATAGACGCTGCCGAACTCGCCCGCCATGGTGAGCCGGGCGATTGCTGGCTGGCGATCGACGGCAAGGTCTATGCCGTCACCGACTACGTTCCCTCGCATCCCTCGGCGCCCGAGGTCGTAACCCGCTGGTGCGGCCGCGAGGCGAGCGAGGCGTTCGCCACCAAGGGCACCGGGCGCCCGCACAGTGCGTCCGCACGCGCAAGCCTCGAACCGCTCTACGTCGGCGACTACATACCCTGACCGCGGCGCAACGTCGGCTGCGGCACGACAGTGTCCCCACGGCGCGGCGTGCGCGCGAACTGCCGTGACAGCGACCTTCGGCTCCGGCACGATGTCGCCTGTCATGACTCCCGAGCGCTTTCGGAAATTGCGCCGCACGCTGGAGTGCCGGCAGCCGGATCTTGCCGTCATCGTCGACGATGTGCACAAGCCGCACAATCTGGCGGCCATCGTCAGAACCTGCGACGCCGTCGGCGTCGGGCTGATCCACGCCGTCGCCCGGCGGGAGTCGATACGCGTGGCGCAGAAGACCGCCGGCGGCAGTGGCAAGTGGGTCGAAGTGCGCGCGCACGCGGATGTCGATGCGGCCTGTGCCAGCGCGCGGGACGCCGGCCAGCGGATCCTGCTCGCCCATCTCGGCCCGGGCAGTGTGCCGTTCCGCGACATCGACTGGACACGTGCCACGGCGCTCGTGCTCGGTGCGGAGCTCACCGGTCCGTCCGACGCGGCGCGCCGTTGCGCGGATGCGTCCGTGCACGTGCCGATGATGGGCATGGTCGAGTCCCTGAACGTCTCCGTCGCCTGCGCGCTGCTGCTGTTCGAAGCCGAACGCCAGCGGCGCGCGGCGGGCCTGTACGCCTCGCCCCGACTGGATGCCGGCGCGCTCGAGCGGCGCCTGTTCGAATGGGCGTATCCGCGCGTGGCCGCCTATTGCGCGACACGCGCGCTGGTCTACCCGCGGTTGAGCGACAGCGGCGAGATCATCGAGCCACTCGCCGATGGCCGACTGGCAAGCGATCCGGCGGTGGCCATCAGCCGCCCGCGCGAAAAAACTTCGTGACGATCGGCGCGGCGCCGCACGCGCGGGACTATTCGGCCCCCGTCCCGGCGGGCGACGGACCCTGCCAATCGAAGCCCGTTGCCCGCGCGAGCCGGTGCGGTTCCAGCACCTCCTCGATACGGCGCGCGCCGATGATCCAGGTCGGATAGCCGCTGATCTGCGCGGTCTCGCAGGCCGCCGCCCGCGGCGCGCCTCGCCCGTTCGGTGAGCACTCTACGTACGGCAGCCGGTGTGCGGAGGCGCCGAACAGTTGTTTCTGTTCCTGGCAGTGGGGACACCAGTAGGCACCGTAGAACTTCACCCCGGCGGCGCTGAGATGTTCGGCGAGCGCGCGCAGGTACGGGCGCTCGGGCCCGGCGGCCGGATCGAACACGCCGCGGTAGTGCATGTGCACGAGGGTGAGCATGGCCACGGCGAGCACGATCCCGGTCGGTAGCCACGTGCGCCAGCGAAAACCGGTCAATGCCGGCGGCCGGGAAACACTCGTGCCGGCGAGCAGGACGATGAGCAGCGCCAGCGACACCATGCACCAGGGGCAGTAGGCGTTGATCTCGATGGCGGTCGCGACGGTGAAGTACACGCTCGCGGACACGCCGAGCCACGCGACCAGCCACGCGGCCGCCCATGCACCGGCCACGGCGCGGGCGCGCAGCAGCAGGGCAGCGAGCACCGCATACATCGCCACGCCCCATACGGCCAGGGGTATGCCCAGCAGGACCGCGTAGCGGCTGTGCTGCACGAGATCACAACCCGAGCCCTCCGTGCAGAAGGGGAGATCGGCGTCGAGCCAGTGCTGCACGGCGAGGTACAGCGACAACAGCAGGCCCAGCCCGGCGATGCCGGCGAGCCCGCGTACGCGCGCTCCCGGTGCCGGCGTTCGCGCCAGGGTGCCGTCGCGCTGCGCTTTGCGCGCAAGCTTGCGTTCGGTACGGCTAGCCGGCGTGGCGGGACTGTCGTCGGTCATGTACGCGCAAGAATACCGAACGTACGCATCGCGAGCGACCGCTATTCCGTCAGGTGCTCACGCGATTGCGGCCCTGGTCCTTGGCACGGTAGAGCGCCTGGTCGGCCGCTTTCACGACGTCCTCGGATGCGCCGCCGCCGGCGGGCGGTACGGCGGCACCGATGCTGATCGTGACCGTCACCGTGTGCTGGCCGGCGCCGCGGGCCGGGCTGCGCCGGCGGTGCCGATCGCGGGCCGCCCGCGCCGGTGAGCGCAGCGCCAGCGCGTATTCCTGGACCGCGGCGCGCAAGGCTTGCAGGTGCGGCAGCGCGCGTTCCATGCGCTGGCCGTCGAAAACGATGGCGAACTCCTCGCCGCCGTAACGGAACACGCGCCCGCCGCCGCCGATCCGGCGCAGCCGGGTGGCGATCATTTTCAGCACCTGGTCGCCGACGTCGTGACCCCAGGTGTCGTTGAGCTTCTTGAAGTGGTCGATGTCGAGCATGGCAATGACGTATTGGCGGCCGAGACGCGCGATCTGATCGTTGAACGCGCGTCTGCCCGGCAGTCCGGTCAGCTCGTCGCGATACGCCAGATGCAGCGAGCGGTGCAGCATCGCGAACACGAGCACCAGGGCGGCTGCGGCAACGTAGGCGCCAGCGGCCGCGGTCGTTGCCGCGCCGCAGGCGAGCGCCATGGCCAGCGCACAGCCAAGGAACCCGCCGGCGTCCGGCCCGGGCGCGCGCAGCAGCGCGGCCAGTGGAATGAGAACGGCCACCGCGAATGCCAGCAACGCGAGATCCGGCAGCGTCGTGACCGGCAGTTGCGGGACGAAGGGCACCTCGATGTGCAGCCACGCCGCGAGCGCCTGCGGCCGGGTGGCGAGCAGGCCGGCGGCGAGCGCGATCTGCGTGCCGAGCAGCAGCCAGCGCCACAGGGCCGGCCGTGACAGCACGCCCCGTTCGCGCGCGAGAAACACGATCGCCAGATTGAGCGGTGCGAGCGTGGCGGCCAGCGCCCGCGCCGCCTCGGCGACCGGCGCCTGGGCCGCCGGCACATTGAGCGCCAGCCACGCCGCCGCCACGATGGCCAGGACGAACACCATGCGCCCGTGCCGGTATGCGAGGGCGAGCGCGGCGGCGACGATGATCAGCACGGCCGGCAGCGCTACGAACACGGTGTGGGGAAGCAGCAGCCGCGCGTAGGGCAAGCCCAGCCATACAGCCGCGATCACCGCGCACGGCGCTGCCAGCGCGGCGAACACACCGCCGGCGTCGAACGCCAGCGTCGGGTACGCGGGACGTGGACGTGCTTTCATCACCGGGCGCGCGGCACTGCGTCCAGCCGCGCACTGACCCGCCACAGCGCATGTCCGCTCGCGCGGTACTTGCGTTCGAACGGTGACAGGGGCTCGCCCTGCAGGCGCTCGATCCACGGCTCGCGAACGCCCGAGTCGAGCAGCGCCTGCGCGAATTCGGCCGCGAACACGGCCCAGTTGGTGTGCAGCTCGAGCCACCCGCCGAGCGCGATGGCGACGGGAAACACGGGGTGGGCGTGCCAGCGGCGCTTGAGGTGACGCGCCTTGGGCCAGGGGTTGGGGTAGAGCAGGTAATGGCGTGCGAGCTGCCATCCCGCCGCCGCCGCCAGTCGCCAGAAGTCGGCAAGATCGCAGCAGGCGAGCACCGGGCCGCGGTCGCCGCCGCTCACGCCGTCGCGGTACGGGCCGTACCGCAGCCGCCGCCGGTTACGATCGATTCCGACGACGAAGGCGTCGGGGTAGCGGCGCGCGAGCGCCTGCGTGCTGGTGCCGGTGCCGCAGCCCGCGTCGAGCACGATCGGACCGTTGCGGGCGCGCCGGAGCACCTCGATGCGTTCGAACACCTGCCGGCTGGCAGCCGCGATCGGGCGCCGGTAAGCGCCGTGCCGGTAGCGCGCGATCACCGCGCACAGTCGGACGTGGGGGGCCGCCTGCGAACTGTCGACCGGACGACTGTTGCCCGGCACGTGCTTGTCAACGGCCGAAGCGGACGCTGGCCGCCTCGAAGACCGGCCCGTCGACACAGACCCGCTTCATGGCCGGGCCGGCGGGTGTTTCGATCCGGACCGCGCAACCGGCACAGCCCCCGACTGCGCATGCCATGTATTCCTCCAGCGAGATCTGGCACGGCAGCCGGTACTCGGCGGCGAGCTGTTGCACGGCGACGAGCATCGCGGTCGGTCCGCAGGCGTAGAGCTCCACTTCGGCATGCGCGGCGGGTGGCAGGGCGTCCAGCCAGCAGCGGGCGAGTTCGGTCACGAATCCCTCGTGGCAGCCGCTGTAGCCTGCGGCGCTCGCCAGCCGGCTCGCGATGCCCCAGTCGTCCAGCAGCGGCATCGCCGCGATGACAGCGGCGGGCAAGCCGGGGACGAGCAGGCGCGAGGGGCGCGGCGTGAAGGGAAACGGCACCTCCGAGCCCATCAGCACCAGGGGCACGGGCGCCGGGTGCGCGCGACGCATGTGCTCCGCCAGGAACAGCATCGGCGGTATGCCGACGCCGCCGCCGAGCAGCACGGGTCGCGGGCGGTAGCCTTCGAGACGAAAGGGCACCCCGATCGGACCGATGAGGCTCAGGTGCTCGCCGACCGTACGCGCAGCCAGCAGCCGTGTGCCCCGACCGTGCACCTTGTACAGGATTTCGATGCTGCCACGCGCGGGGTGGGCGCGCATGATCGACATGGGCCGGCGCATCGCCAGCGCCGGGTCGCAGGACAGGTGCACGAACTGGCCTGGCAGCGCCCGGGCGGCAGTTTCCGGGGCTTCGAGCACGAGCACGTGCTGGTGGCCGGGGTGCGCGTCGTGCGCGAGGATGCGGGTTCGTTCGACGAACAGCGTCCCGCGCGACGGCGGATGCGCGCCTGCCTGCCGGGTGGCGCCCGCAGCGCCCGCCAGGGCGACTGTCACGGCCGCCCGCCGTGGGCGGACGGCAGCTCGTACACCAGCCGGCCGGCGACGAGCGTATGCGTGACCCGACCCGTCAGGGTGCGCCCGAGAAACGGGCTGTTCTTGCCGGCGCTCACCAGCGTGGCCGCAACCGGCGTCCAACTCGCGTCCAGGTCGAATACACACACGTCCGCGCGGGCGCCCACACCGAGGTGGCCGCAGTCGAGGCCGAGGATCCCGGCCGGACCGCAGGTCAGGGCTTCGAGCGCGCGCACGAGCGCGAGCTCGCCGTCGCGCACGAGCGCGAGGCTCAGCGGCAACAGCGTCTCGAGCGCCGAGATCCCGGGCATGGTGGCACTGAACGGCGCGGACTTGGCGTCGTGATCGTGCGGCTGGTGGTCCGAGCACACCGCCGCAATGACACCGCGCGCTAGCCCCTGCCGCAGCCCCGTGCGATCGCGCCGGCTGCGCAGCGGCGGCTGCACGTGGCACATGGCATCGTACTGGCCGACGTCCTCGTCGATGAGGTGCAGGTGGTGCGCGCTGACGTCGGCACTGACCGCCAGGCCACGCCGGCGCGCTTCGCCGATCATGCGCGCCCCGCGTGCGGTCGATATGCGGCCGAAGTGCGCCCGCACGCCGCTGTGCTCCACCAGCAGCAGATCGCGTGCGAGGGCGACGGTCTCGGCGCTCTGCGGTATCGCCGGGATACCCAGACGTGTGCTGGTCACGCCCTCGTGCATGCAGCCGTGACGGCCGAGCCAGTAATCCTGCGGCTGTATGAACACCGCCAGCCCGCAGGTCGCCGCGTACTCGAACGCGCGGCGCAGCACTTCGGTGCTGGCAATGGGTTGGGCCGCGTTACTCACGCCGACGCAGCCGACCTGCTTCAGGGCGTGCATTTCCGCCAGTACCTCGCCGGCGAGCCCGCGGGTCAAGGCGCCCAGGCACACCACCCGGGCGCGCCCTGCGGCGGCCGCGCGCTGATGAATGAGCTCGGCGACGGCGGGCGTATCCACCACCGGCGCGGTGTCGGGCGGACAGCACAGCGTCGTGATGCCGCCGGCGACGGCAGCCAGCGTTTCGGTCGCGACCGTGGCTTTGTGCTCCGCGCCGGGCTCGCGCACCCGCGCCGCGAGATCGACCAGGCCCGGGCAGACGATGCGCCCGCGGGCGTCGATCGTGCGCCGTGCCTCGAATCCCGCGGGTGCCCGCCCGAGCCCGACCACCTGCCCCTGGGCGATGTACAGATCGCGCCGGGCGTCGATGCCGTGCGCCGGATCGATGAGCCGGCCGCCGCTGATGCGGATCTGCATTCAGTCGCTCCGCTCGCCGCCGGCGAGGCTGCCCATCGCCATCGCCATGACCGCCATGCGAATGGCGATGCCGTGGCTGACCTGCTGCAGGATGACCGACCGGCCGCCGTCGGCCACCGCCGAATCGATCTCGATGCCGCGGTTGATCGGCCCGGGATGCATGACGATGACGTCCGGCCGGGCGGCCGCGAGCCGTGCCTCCGTCAGGCCGTAGAGGCGGAAATACTCCTGTCCGCTCGGCAGCAGCGCGCCGGCCATGCGCTCCTGCTGCAGGCGCAGCATGACGACGACGTCACAATCGGCCAGGCCGGCGTCGAGCTCGTGGAAAACGCGTACCCCGAGTGCCTCGATGCCGTCCGGCACGAGGGTGCGCGGGCCGACGACGCGGATGTCCCGGGTGCCGAGCGCGCGCAGCGCGTGGATTTCCGAACGCGCCACGCGCGAGTGCAGGATGTCGCCGACGATGGCGACCGCGAGGCCGCTGAAACCCGGTTTGTGTCTGCGAATGGTGAACACGTCGAGCAAAGCCTGGGTCGGGTGCGCGTGGCGGCCGTCACCGGCGTTGATCACGCGGATGTGCGGGGCGACGTTGCGGGCGATGAAATGGGCCGCGCCGGAGGTCTCGTGCCGGACCACGAACATGTCGCAGTGCATCGCCTCGAGCGTGCGCAGGGTGTCGAGCAGGGTTTCGCCCTTTTTCGTCGCCGAAGCCTCGATGTTCAGATTGAGGACGTCGGCGGACAGGCGCTTGGCGGCCAGCTCGAAGGTGGTGCGCGTGCGGGTGCTCGGTTCGAAGAACAGGTTGACGATGGTCTTGCCGCGCAGCAACGGGACCTTCTTGACCGCCCGGTCACCGACGCCGGCGAACTGTTCGGCCGCGTCGAGGATGCGCGCGAGCAGGGCCCGCGGCAAACCGTCGATATCGAGAAAATGCTTCAGCCGGCCCTGCTCATCGAGCTGCAGATCGCGCGTCGTCATCGAGCATCGGGCAGGCAGTGCCGGCACCTTCAGGTCTTGGCTCAGCCCCGTCTGTGGATCACGAGCTCCAGCGGTTCGGGGCCCGAAAGTTTAACATGCTCGCCCTCGCCCAGACGCATGCGCGTGCCGGCCACGGCGGCCTCGATGGGCAGCTCCCGTCCGCCGCGGTCGGCGAGCACGACGAGCGTGATGCTCGCGGGGCGGCCATAATCGAAGATCTCGTTCATGGCCGCGCGGATGGTGCGGCCGGTGTAGAGAATGTCGTCCACGAGGACGATGTGGCGATCCTCCACCGTAAACGGCAGGTGCGACGGGGTCACCGTCGGGTGCATGCCGACGCGGCTGAAGTCGTCGCGATAGAAGGCGATGTTCAGCTCACCGATCGGTCCGGTATGCGCGAGCAGGCGGCGCAGCTCGTGCGCCACCCACACGCCGCCCGTGTGGATGCCGATCATGTTCCACTCGGCGATACCGCGTTCGGCGTTCAGGGCCGACAGGGTCTTCGCCATGGTGTCCATCCAGGCGCCGACTTCGGTCGCGCCGATGCGCTTCTTCGCGCTCACCGCCGCCGTTCGCCACCTCTGGCGTGCGCGAGTTCGTGCAGCCAGGATTCCAGGATCACCTGGGCGGCGACCGCATCCACACCGGCCCGCCGGCCGGGACGCGCCACCGCTTCCACGCTGGACAGCCGTTCATCGACGGTGGCCACCGGCAGACGGAAACGGCGCTCCAGCGCGCGCACGAAGCGCGCAATCGGCGCCGCGAGCTCGTGTTCGCCGGCGTCGGCGTGCCGGGGCAGGCCGACCACGATGAGATCCGGCGACCAGGCCTCGACCAGGGACGCGATGGCTTGCCAGTCGGGGGCGCCACGGCGCGTGTCGACGACCGCCAGCGGGCTTGCCGCCCCGGTGAGCGTGTCGCCCACGGCGACGCCGATCCGCCTGCTGCCGTAGTCGAACGCGAGCACCGTAGCGGGTTCGCGGTCGGCGCCGCCCGGATCGCGACCGACCGCACGCGCCGGGGCGGCCGGCGCGGGGCCGTCGCCGTTCATGCGTGTCCGACCTGGTGCGAAATACTGGCGAGATCGACGCCGAGCACGCGCGCCGCCGCCCGCCACCGTGCTTCCGGCGCGGTCCGAAACATGATGTCCGGGTCCGCCGGACCGCTCAGCCAGGCGTTCTCGGCGATCTCGCGTTCGAGCTGGCCCGCGCCCCAGCCGGCGTAGCCCAGGGCGATGAGCATGTCCTGCGGGCCCTGGCCGTGCGCAATGGCCTCGAGAATGTCGCGTGAGGTGGACACGCCGATTTCGCCGGTGACCTCGATGGTCGAGCCCCAGTCGTGCGTCGGCCGGTGCAGGATGAATCCCCGGTCCGGCTGTACCG
This sequence comes from Gammaproteobacteria bacterium, assembly GCA_020850735.1. Lineage (GTDB taxonomy): Bacteria > Pseudomonadota > Gammaproteobacteria > JADZEE01 > JADZEE01 > JADZEE01. The sequence goes on from JADZEE010000136.1 coordinate 150,467, forward strand.
GGCCCCCTTCGAACACCGGACAGTCCCGGATCGCGTTCGTGGCCGGCGCCAGCTCCATTTGCGAGAGCACTTCGCCCAGGCCGATCGCCATGCGCCGGTTGATGACGATGCCCATGGCGCCTTCCTCGTTGTGGGCGCAGATATAAGTCACCGTCTGATGGAAATTCGGATCCATCAGGGTGGGCATGGCGATGAGAAAGTGGTTGGTCAGATCGAGTTGGGCCATGACCCTAGTATCCGTAGAGCCCTGCGGGCTGACAAGGGCGCGGTCCAATACAGCCAGGGGCTGCACCTCATTGGTTGATAGCGACCAGATTGGCTATCGCCCGTGCCGGGATACAGGCTTTCTTCCCTATGATATTCCGCAAGTTAGTGTATCCACGCAGGTACGGCATGGCGCTTGCTAACGGTCTGTTCCCCACCGGCGTGATACGTCGTCAACCAGCATCAGGGAGTCAGGCTTCGATGATCCAACGGATTGCCACGGGCACGACCGTCGCCCTGCTCGCCCTCGGCGCGGCGCCGGTGCCGGCAGCCGGCACACGCGATTACCTCGACGAGATCGTCGTCACCTCCACCCGGGTCGATAAGGATCGGCTCAAAGTCCCCATGGCGATCAGCGCGGTCGGCCAGGACGAGGTGCAGAACACGCAGCAGCTCGGCATCGACGAGTCTCTGAACAGGCTCCCGGGCGTGTTCTTCCAGAACCGCTACAACTTTGCCCAGGACCTGCGGGTGTCCATCCGCGGCTTCGGTGCGCGCGCCAATTTCGGTATCCGCGGCATCAAGATCTTCACCGACGGCATACCCGCGACGGTGACTGACGGCCAGGGCGGTGTGGACGACATCGACATCGGCTCGACCCGGCGAATCGAGGTGATCCGCGGCCCGTCTTCGGCACTGTACGGATCCGCCGCCGGGGGGGTCATCAGTCTGTTCACCGAGGACGGCCCGCCGACGCCTTTCGTCCAGCTCGGCCTGTCGGCCGGCGAGTACGATTTCCAGAAGTACCAGGCCAAGGCCGGCGGCCAGACCGGTGCGCTGAACTGGCTGGTCAATTCCTCCTACCTGAACATGGAGGGCTATCGCGGTCATTCCTGGGTACAGCACGGGCAGGCAACGGGCAAATTCCGCTACGACATCGACGAGAGCTCCACCTTCACCACCATCGTCAGCGCCTTCGATTCACCCCGTGCCGACGATCCGGGCGGCCTGCGCGCCGCGGATGTCGCCACCGACCGCAAGCAGGCCTTCTGCGGCCTGAGCGCCTTCAACGACTCCTGCGCGTTCCAGTCGGGCGAGGCGATCGATCAGCAGAAGATCGGCTTCGTGTACAACAAGTCGTTCGGCGCTGCGCACTCGATCATGCTGCGCAACTACTATATCTGGCGCAATTTCGAGAGCAACCAGCCGTTCATGGATTCGGGGACTATCGCCTTCGATCGCTTCTTCTTCGGTGGCGGCGGCCAGTACACCTGGACCGGGCAGTTGTTCGGACACCCGAACCGCGTCGTGGTGGGCTTCGACGCCGAATCGCAGCAGGACGACCGCGAGCGCTGGGACAATCTGTTCGGCGTCAAGGGGCCGCTGACGCTGCACCAGGCCGAGCAGGCCGACGCGGTCGGTGTGTTCATCCAGAACGAGTTCACGATCACGGACAACCTCGAGCTCACCGTCGGCGGCCGCTACGACAGGATCGACCTGACCGTGGACGACAGCTTTCTCAGCAACGGTGACGAATCGGGCGACCTGGATTTCGACGAGTTCAGCCCGATGGTCGGACTGCTGTGGAGCCCGCTCACGCAGATCAACATGTATTTCAATTACTCGACCGCGTTCGAGACGCCGACCTTCACCGAGCTTTCCAATCCGGCGGCGGCCGGCACGGCCGGCGGTTTCAACCCCGATCTCACCGCGCAGAAAGCCGACAATATCGAAATCGGTATCAAGGGCCTCATCGGATCGCGCATCGGCTACGACGCGGCGGCATTCCGCATCGACGTCGCCGACGAAATCACCAACACCGTCACCGTCGGCAGCCGTGCGTTTTTCAACAACGCCGACACCACCCGTGAGGGCGTCGAAGCCGCGCTGACGGTCAATGTGTTCGAGGGCCTGGATGCGACCTTCACCTATACCTGGTCGGATTTCACGTTCGATTCGTTCAGCCTCGATCCCGGCGCCGAAGGCAACAACCTCCCCGGCATCCCCGAGAACCAGTTCTACGCCGCGCTCGCCTACGAGCACCGCTCAGGCCTGTACGTGACCTGGGATTTCCTGCACGTCGACAACTACTACGGCGACAACGCCAACACGGTCGAGAACAGCGCCTACCAGGTGTCCAATCTGCGCTTCGGCCGGCCGTTCCGCTTCGATCGCCTGCGTGTGGATCCCTATTTCGGCATCAACAACATGTTCGACGAGGAGTACATCGGCAACGTCCGCCTCAATGCCTTCGGCGGCCGCTACTTCGAGCCCGCGCCGAAGAAAAACGTCTACGGCGGCGTGACGGTGCGCTACGAGTTCGGCAGCTGAGCGCCGGCGCCGCAATCACCGCGCCCGCGTCGACGGACCGCGGACACGCACCCCGGACGACTCCCGCCGGTCGTTGCGCGGCGAGCGCGTCGCGGGGGACGGACCTGTGACTGATCTGCGTGCGCCACGGGCCACATACATGGCCCACCGGTCGCCGTGCGACGCGCCTCAGCGGCCGGAGAAGCGGTCGCTGTCGAGGAACTGCCAGGTGCGGGTGACGTGCAGCAGGTCGACGTCTTTGGCGATGTCGATGGGAAAAGGCGCGAACGGCGACGCCAGCTCGACGATGCGCTGCGCGGCGTCGTCGAGCAGCTGGTGCCCGGAGGATCGCCGTACGATCATCTCCTTGACCGAGCCGTCCGGCTTGATCACCACTTCCAGGATCAGATTGCCCGAAAGGTGCATGCGGCGCGCCTCGTCGGGGTAGTTCAGGTTGCCCACGCGCTCGACCTTGGCGCGCCAGGATTCCATGTAAGCAGCATACCGGTACTCGCGCGTGCTCGCGGAGATGAATTTGCGCCGCGGCCGCTCCGATCGCGCGTCCAGGCGTTGCTGGATCTCGGCGGACAGGCTGGCGATCGCGAAGCTCGATGCGATCAGCTCGCTCGCGGTCGGTACCGCACGGCTCGGGCGCGTCTGTACGGCGGTGTGTTCCGCGGGGATGTCCGGTGCGGGTGCCGCCGCAGGCGGAGCGGGGAGTGGCTGCTCGGGCGTGTCGGTCTCGGCGGCGATGATCGGTGGGGCCTGCGCCGCCGGCGGGGCGGGCGGCGCAGCTTCGGCCACGGCCTGCGGCGCCGGTGCCGCTTGTTCGACGATTTGCTCGAATTGCACCGGATCGTCGGCCGGCACAGGCTGGGTAGCCGCTGCGGCAGCCACCTCGGGCATGGGCGTGGACAAGGGTGTTGCCGGCCGTTCCGGTGTCGGGCTGTCGCCGCCGCCCTCGAGGTTCGCCTGGGCGAGCAGCTGCGGATCCTCGGGCGCGTCGCTGGACTGCTGCACGAGCACGATTTCCATGGCGTCGAAGCGCGGTTGCAGCGGATCCTCGGGCGCGAAGCCGACGCCGAGGATGATGATGGCGTGAAACAGGATGGCGAGGCACAGCGCCATCCCGAAGC
>JADZEE010000137.1 GCA_020850735.1 Gammaproteobacteria bacterium
AGCGAGACGAAAAAAAGAACAGAATTCGCTATGCTAAGGTTATCACTTGCTTCACTCGAAAACCTTTCTTTCAGATGTGTCCGCTGAATGAACCCCGTCTTTGCGCCGCGATGGCCGTCGCCATGATGGGTGCATGAGCAGGCAACGACGCCCAGCCGCCGAATGGCGCAGAATCGTTCGTGACCAGCGGCGCAGCGGACTGAGCGTCGCGCAGTTCTGCCGACGGGCGCGGGTTCAGCCGGTCACGTTTTACGCTTGGCGGCGGCGGTTGCGCGACGAGCACAGCTTCGTCGAGGTGAAGATTGCGAACACCGAGGTGACCAATGCCCCGCGCGCGGGCTCGCCGGCTGGCGGGGCACTGGAGCTGCATCTCCCCCGCGAACGTCGCGTACTCATCCCGCCTGGCTTCGACCCGCCAACACTTCGTGCGCTGCTCGCTGTGCTGGAGGGCGGCGTCTGCGGCTGCGGCAGCGCGGAGGCGAGCGCATGATCAGCCTGCCCTCGCTCGCCCAACTCGATCGCGCGTCGGCGACGCGCATCTGGCTGTGCACCGGGCCGACCGACATGCGCCGGGGGTTCGATCGCCTGGCGGAGCAGTCGCGGCAGGTGACGCGGCAGGATCCGCAATCGGGCCACGTGTTCGTGTTCCGCTCACGGGGCGGCGACCGCCTGAAGGTGCTCTACTGGGACAAGGACGGCTACTGTCTGTGGTACAAGCGGCTCGAGGAGGGCACGTTCAAGCTGCCGAAGGTGCGCAGCGATCAGGCGGCGCTGGAGCTGCGGGCCAGCGAGCTGGCCATGATCCTTGACGGCATCGACCTCGCCAGTGTGAAGCGGGTCAAGCGTTACCGCCGACCGCAGTCCGATTGATAAAAACATCATTCAACGCGTGGCCGCACGCGCGAAGTTGTGTTATACTTGAGCGTCATGGACGACGCGATTGCCACACACTCTTCCCCCGCCGAAGTCGCCCGACTCCGCGAACAAGTCGCCAAGTATGAGGCGCTGCTGGCGCAGCGCGAAGAGCAACTCGCACAGGCCACGCAGCAGCGTGACGAGTTCAAGCTCAAGATCCTGCGGCTGGAACTGCGGCTGGCCCAGTTCCTCAAGCAGGCTTACGGTCCACGGGCCGACCGGCTGAGTTGCATCGGCCAGTTGCTGCTCGACTTCGCGGGCCACTTGGACGCGCTGCCCACGGACGTTGCGGAGTTGCTCAAGGGCGTTGAGGCGTCAGCGCCGGCGGAAGCCCGGCCGCGCCGCCTGCGCACTCGCGGCCGCCGCGACCTCGGCGAGCTTACCGATCTGCCGCTGATCGAGCAGAAGTACGAGCTCACCGGGGAGGCGTGCAACTGCCCGCGGTGTCAGCAGCCGCGGGAACAGATCGGCGCCGACGTCAGCTATACCATCGACTTCGTGCCGGGCACGTTCACCCGGATCAAGCACATCCAGTGCAAGTACGCCTGCCGGGCCTGTGAGCACGATGGGTTCAATCCCAACATCGCGCTGGGCGTGAAGACCGGCGGATCGCCGATCGACAAGGGCATGCCCGGCCCGGGGTTGCTCAGCTTCATCGCCGTCTCCAAGTTCGCCGACTACACGCCGCTGCACCGCTTGGAGGGCATCTTCGCCCGCCAGGGCTTCGAACTCGATCGCTCGACGATGTGCGCGTGGATGGCCGACGTGGCGGCGCTGGCCCTGCCGGTCTACGCGCGCATGGCCGACCGCGTGCGCCGGGCGCACGTGCTGGCCACCGATGACACGGTGATGCCGTTGCTGGAGCCGGGCAAGGCCAAACAGGCGCGGATGTGGATCTACCGCGGCGACGACGATCACCCCTACAACGTGTTCGACTTCACCACCAGCCGGGGCCGCGACGGACCAGCCCAGTTCCTCCAGGGCTTCAGCCAGGTGCTGCTCGCGGATGCATACGGTGGTTACGACGGGGTGGTGGTGGCGCAGGAGTTGCAGCGCGCCGGATGCTGGGCACATGCGCGGCGCAAGTTCGTCGACGCCGAGTCAGCCGGTCCGGAACTCGTGCGCGCCGTGGTGCACTTGATCAATGCGCTGTTCGCGATCGAGCGGCGGGCGAAGGATCTGCCGGCGGCGGAGCGGCTGCGCCTGCGGCAGGTGGAATCCCAACCGGCGCTGGACCGGCTGCGGAACCTGCTCATCGAGCAGAAGCTGAAGTTGCTGCCCAAGCACCCGCTGGCCGCGGCGGTCGGCTACGTGCTCAACCAATGGGAGCCGCTGACACTGTTCACCACCGACCCAGCCGTGCCCATCGACAATAACCTGGCTGAGCAACAGATGAAGCGGATCGCGCTGCTGCGTAAGAACGCGCTGTTTGCCGCCACGCCGCACGGCGGCCGCATCGCCGCGATCCTTAGCAGCCTGACCAGCACATGCCACCGCCACGGGATCAACCCGCAGACCTACCTCACCCAACTGCTGGCCAACGCCCGCGACATCACCGCGGACCAAGTCGACGACTGGCTGCCCGACCGCTGGAAATTGAAGTACGCGCCGCCCGCCGAGCCGGCCTCAGCCGAGCAGTGAGCACCTCCTCCACCGCGGTAACCCGTCGGGTGTAGTTCGTTCAGCGGACACT
>JADZEE010000138.1 GCA_020850735.1 Gammaproteobacteria bacterium
CGTGGATCTCGTCGACGATGACCGTGCGCACCGTGGCGAGCATGCGGCGCCCGGAGGCGGACCCGAGCAGGATGTAGAGCGACTCCGGCGTGGTGACCACGATGTGCGGCGCCCGGCGCTTCATGCGCTCGCGCTCGGCCTGGGGCGTGTCGCCGGTGCGCACGACGGCGCGCAGCTCCACGTCCGGCAGGCCGCGCGCGACGAGCTCCGCGCGGATGCCGGCGAGCGGCCATTCGAGATTGCGCTGGACGTCGTTCGACAGGGCCTTCAGCGGCGAGACGTAGAGGACGTGCGTCTCATCGGCGAGCTCGCCGCGCACGCCCTGCGCGACCAGCGCGTCGATCGCGGCGAGGAAGGCCGCGAGCGTCTTGCCCGAGCCGGTCGGCGCGGCGATCAGCACGTGGCGCCCGTCGCGGATCGCCGGCCACGCCTGCGCCTGCGGCACGGTCGGCGCCTCGAACGCACGCGCGAACCAGGCCGCCACCGCCGGGTGGAAGCCGGCGAGCGGATCGCCGGCAGGCATCAGGGTCTCCATGACCGGTCGAGCATGGCCGACGCCCGCGCCGACTGTCAACGCCGGAGGCCCGGCCGGGGTCAGGTCTTGCAAATGAGCATCGCGTGGCGGCATCGATACCTCCCACCGGCGGAGGGGGCTGGGGTCAGGTCTTGCACTCGAGCATCGTGTGACCGCGTGATGCACCTCCCCGGCCGAGGCCCGATGCTCGAGTGCAAGACCTGACCCCATCTGGGCCGCGCGATTGACTGAGCCTGACCTCATTTTTCCGCAGGAGACGACGCTCTTCTCCGGCACAGTCTACGACAACCTACTTGCTGCCTATCCGCTCGCGACCTTGGAAGATAGGGTGGTAGCCTGCAGGATGGCCGAGATTCACGACGTGATCGAGCAACTCCCGAAGGGCTATCAGACTGTGATCGGCGAACGGGGGATAGGGCTCTCGGGCGGGCAGAAGCAGAGACTGGCAATCGCGCAGGCCATGCTCAAGCGTCCACGCATCCTCATCTTTGACGAGGCAGCCTCGAGGCTGGATGCAGAAACGGCCGAGCAGTTCGCGTGCACGGTCAATGCGCTGCATGGCCGGGTAACAATTTTGTACATCGCGCATCACCTGCCGCAAGGATTGCGGCTGGATGAAACCGTCTTGATCGGGGCAAGAGGGACGCAGCGCTAGTCTTTGATACTGCGGCGCAGTTCCACCCTGTCCATATTCGCACGTGAACGCAGGCGATGAATGGAGTCTCGGATGAGCCACGTACTGCAATACTGCCTTGCCATTGTAGTCATGATTGCGCTGGGGGGCTGCGGGGGAGGCCAGCTTTGGAAGGAAGAAGTGGCGCAACCCGACGGCAAGCACCTCATCGTAGAGCGCTGGACAAAACTCGGAAGCGTCTTCGACCGGGAGCCGGCCCCCTTGAGCGTGCCGCCTCCAGTGGTCGGATACGGCGTACGGATCCCTCTGCCAGGCGGTGGATATGCAACCTACGAAGGCGACCGGAACTTGATTCCGCTGCTTGCGCTGATCCAGGGCGGTACGGCGTATCTTGCCCTCGGGCCGTGGAACTGCCTCGCATACGAGGGCGCGGGTTCGCCGATCCCACCCTACGTCTTCTTGAGGTATGAGCGAGGATCGTGGGGAAGGCTCACTGTGGATCAGTTCCCGGCGTCGGCGATTCGGTCGAATCTTCTCGTGAATACCGGGGGTCCAGGTTTCCGAGAGTTGGCAGAGGCCGGATGGATATCCGCAGGCGTCATTGTGGAGAGAAATCGGTCGTTGGACCAGGACTTGCGCGAGATACGTCGAACGCCGCCGTGGGATAGCTACCTAGCCTGCCCGCCTGGCAAGGGAAATCCCAACACGCTCTACCCCCGGTGAACAGGAGAAACAGTCATGACATCTGACCGTGACTACGCACTCGATTAATCGAGCCTGACCCCTTTTCCTACTTTTCCTTTTTCAGGGGTTGATCGCAGCGAGCCGCGCCTTGGCCTGCGGGTGGCCGCGGGTATCCCAGATGAGCACGTCCGAATCGATGAGGATCATCGAAACGGATCAGAAGCGCGGGGCGCGCAGCTTGCGCACGTAGGCGTCAACATCGGCCATCTCCTCGCGGTCGCGCCACATCCCGAAAAGCGGATCGTCGGAGTGCTCAGTGGCCGGCGCCTCGGTATCGTTGCCGGCGGCTTCCTGCTCGATGCGCACGGTGACGCGCGCCTCTTCATTGGCGGCGAGCTTCTCGCGCCAAGCCTCGGGCAATTCGCTCACCTTCACGTGCTCGATGACGATCGCGTTCATCGCAACGTTCTTCCCTTTAGCGGCCTGCGGCTTGAGCGAGCACTGATTCGAGCACCTGGATGACGAATCGCTGCTGCGGTTTGGGGAGCTGGCTGATAGGAAAAGGGGTCAGGCTCGAATTTCGGAGCCGGTTACCCAACGGGCTCGACCAAGTCGAATGCGCTTGCCCGCGCTCCCCGATAACGTCACATCATGCCACATCGACTTCGCATCCACCTGCCTGGGGTCCCCTGCACATCGTCCAACGCGGACACAGCCGCGAGCCATGCTTCGTTGCGCAGGACGACTACCATGCCCACCTCCACTGGCCCGGCCAGTCCATCGCGCCAGGGCGTGTCTCCGAGGATTGATCGAGCCTGACCCCTTTTTCCTTTTTCCCTGCTATCGCGGTCTACCCGCAAGGAAAGCGGTCATCGCCAGACAGTGAAGCACGATCGCAACGACGAAGACCGCAGGCGCTCCGGGGGCGGCCGTCGGAGCGAGCTCGCGGATCACGCCAAAGAACGCCGGAGCGATGGCGTACCCGCCCTGCGCGATACCCACGATCAGCGCGACCACCCTGGGCACATCTTCCGGGACGAACTCCACTTGTGCGATCAGCGGCGGCAAGGAGGTGGCGTTGCCGAAGCCGAGGCCGAACAGCGCCACGCCGGCGAGCAGCAGCGGCACACTGCTGCCGCCCGCCAGCAGCCAGGCAACGACGCCACTCATCTGCAGCACGTAACCGCTGCACGCAACGAGTCGTCGGTCGGCGCCGAGCGGCATCAGTCTGCCCAGCAGCGAACGGCCACCCATCGCCATCAGCGTCATGAACCCCATCGCCCAGCCCGCCTGCTGCACGCCAAGCGCAGGTGCAAGCAACGAATGCAAATGCGCAACCCGACCGATCTGCACGAACAGACCCAGCGTCATGCCTGCAGCGAGCGTGCAAAAGCGCCGGTCGCGCCACAACATCGCGCCTGGCAGTGGCCGCGCCGAGGGTGATGTGAGGACTGTGGCCGGCGCATCGTGCGCATCGCCGTCCGGCTGCAGGCTCATGCCTTCCGGCGTGCGAGTGAACACGCACGCGGCCAGCAGCCACAGGGTCGCCAGCATGACCAGGGCCACGGCCAATGCCGCCCCGGCGAACCCGAGCATCGTGATGGCGACGACCCACAGGGGCGAGAATATTATGCCGCCCACGCTGCCGCCGTTGTACGCCATCCCCAGCGCCGCCGGCCGCGCGCGCACGAACCACGGTGACACGATCGCGTTCAGCGCTGCGGCGCTCATCGTGCCCCAGCCCGCACCGCTCAAAACCGCTGCAAGAACCAGCTCCCATGGCGCTGCGGCCAGCGCCCAGCCCGGCAGTCCGACAGCCATCGACAACGCTCCGGCTTTCGTTGCAGGCGCCATGCCGAAGCGGCGATGCAGTGCCGGCAGGTTTGCACCGACCAGTGCGCCAACGAAAAAATGCATGCTCACTGCCGCCGATATCGACACCAGCGGCCACCCGCGCGTCTCGTGTATCACGCTCAAGAATACCGGCGGCCCATAGAAGCCAAGTCCCCAGCCGAAGATGCCCAGCACGAATGCAGCCCGTGTCACACGCCAGCCGTAGAATCCCCGTGCATTGCCGCTCATCGATCGGATGCCGCCAGAAAGTAAAGGGCAACGAACTATGCACCGAGGGCGGCAGAAATGTTTCGGTGCCGCCCGAAGCATACGGACCGTAAACCGCGTAACCTCACAGATCCGAACGTCTGGACTCGCTCATGGCCGGTTACGCTCGCTTTGCCGAAATCGCCGCGCTCGCAGGCGACCCGGCACGCGCCTCGATGCTGCACGCACTGATGGACGGCCGCGCGCTGACGGCCGGCGAGCTCGCGCACGTGGCCGGCATCACGCCGCAAACCGCGAGCGGGCATCTCGCGCAGATGGTTTCTTCGCACCTGCTGCATGCCCAGCACCAGGGACGGCACCGTTATTTCCGGATTGCCACGCCGCAGATCGCGCACATGATCGAAAGCATCATGCAGGTCGCGTCAGGACCGGAAGTCCTGAGGGTTGCCCCTGTCACCGGCCCGCGGGATGTCGCGCTGCGCACGGCACGCACGTGCTACAACCACCTCGCGGGGCGTCTGGGCGTTGCGCTGGCCGATGCTCTGGTGCGTGAAGGCAATGTGGAGCTCGACTGCGACGCCGGGCTGGTCACCGAGAACGGAATCAGACTGTTCGAGCGCCTTGGCATCGATACTGCCCGGCTGGCGTCGCGCCGCGGCACGTCCGCGCGCGTGCTGTGTCGTCCCTGCCTCGACTGGAGCGAAAGACGAGCGCATCTGGCCGGCGCGGTGGGCTCCGCCTTGTGCGCCCGCAGTTTCGAAGCCGGCTGGATAGCCCGTGTCGCGGGAACGCGCGCAGTCGCCGTCACACCCCAGGGGTATCGAGTCCTGTGCGAGACCATCGGGGTGCGGGCGGACGCGTTACGCAAGCCGGATTTCGCATGACCCTTCAGGAATCTGCGCACGCAGAGAGGAAAAGGGGCCAAGCGGTCGGGGTCAGGTCTTGCAAATGAGCATCGTGCAACAGCGGGGATACATTCCAGCGGCCGAGGTCCGATGCTCATTTGCAAGACCTGACCCCGACCGCTCGATTAATCGAGCCTGACCCCTTTTTCCGCTTTTTCCGAGACCGCAAGCCACCCGACGAGGGGATCAATCGACGCGCACCCCGGCAGCGCTGGCGATTTTCCTCCAGCGTGCGTGTTCGGCCCGCTGATACCGGTCGAACTCGGCAGGCGAGAGTGTGCCCGGTTCGAAGCCCATCTCGATCAGCCGCTGGCGTATGTCCGCTGACGAAAGGGCCTTGAGAAATTCCGAGCCGAGCCGTTCGACGATCGCGGTCGGCGTCTTCGCCGGGGCATACACGCCCCACCACTCGCTGGCGAGGAAGTCGGGCAAGCCGGACTCGATCATGGTCGGCACATCGGGGAGGTGAGCCTGCCGCCGCTCGCTGCCCACGGCAATCGGGCGCAATCTACCTTGACGCATGTACTGCAGACCCGAAGGCGAACAGAACATGAAGTGCACCTGCCCGGCCACGAGGTCGAGCAATGCCGGCCCGCCGCCCTTGTAGGGAACGTGCACCATCTTCGTGCCGGTGACGGCGGCGAGTTGTTCTCCCATCAGGTGCTGCACGTTGGCAATGCCCGCCGATGCATAGTTGATCTCGCCGGGCCGCCGCTTCGCGAGCGCAATCAATTCCTTCAGCGTGCGCGCCGGCAACGCGCTGGGCACGGTGACGATGGACGCCGAGACCGTCGCAAGGCCGATCGGTGCGAAGTCGACCATCGTGTCGTACGGCATGCGGCTGTAGACGCTCGGATTGATCACGTGTCCGGTGCTCATGACCGCGATCGTATGCCCGTCCGCGGGCGCCTTGGCCACGATGTCCATGCCGAGGATGCCATTCGCGCCCGGCCGGTTGTCCGGGGTCACGGGTACGCCGAGCGACTCGGCGAGCCTGCCCTGCAACATACGGGCAATGATGTCGGTGCTGCCGCCCGGTGAAAACGGGATCACGATGCGAACAGGACGAGTGAAGAGCCTGGGCTCCTGCGCGCAGGCGAAGCTTGTCCACAGGACGGCAAGACCGGTCAGGGCAATCGAGTGCGCGCGCATCCTCTCCTCCTTCGGAGCGGTCGCGGATACGTGTATTGGTCTTGTTCTTCGCAGCGACCTCGGTGGGACAGGCTACACCCGCAGCGCGGAAAAGGCCAAGCGGCAGAAAAAAAGAGGTCAGGCTCGAATTTCGGAGCCGGTTACCCAACCGGCTCGGCCAGGTCGACAGGCCGAATGCGCTTGCCCGCGCTCTACGATGACGTCACGTCATGCCACGCCGACCTCGCATCCGATTAATCGAGCCTGACCCCTTTTTCTTCCGGCCCCGCCGGGTTCGTAGTAGGCTTCCGGCGCCCCCCTGCGGGGGACGCACCGCCCGCTGCCCCCAGGAAGCCGCATGCCCAGCGACACCCGCCCCCAGCACGCCATCGCCGTCGACATCGGCGGCACGTTCACCGACATCACGCTCGCCGACCGCGGTTCGGGCCGCCTGTGGCAGACGAAGACGCCGAGCACGCCGCACGATCCGTCGATCGCCTTCGCGAACGGCATCGGTCGGGTGCTGCAGCAGGCGGGCGCCGCGCCCGGCGACGTCGACGGCGTGTTCCACGGCACCACGGTCGCGACCAACGCCATCCTGGAGCGCAAGGGGGCGACGGTCGGACTGCTGACCACCGACGGCTGCCGCTACGTCCTGCACATCGGCCGCCACGACGTCGCGAAGAACGCCAGCAGCTACTCGTGGGTGAAGCCGGCCCGGCTCGTGCCGCCGCGGCGCATCCTGGAGATCGGCGGGCGCATCGGTCCGGACGGCACGGTCGAGGCAGCGCTCGACGAGGCCGCCTGCCGCGCCGCCCTGCGCGAGCTGCACGCCATGGGCATCGACTCGCTCGCGATCGGCCTGCTGCACGCGTACGCCAACCCGGTGCACGAGGAGCAGGTGCTCGCCTGGGCCCGGCAGGAGCTGCCCGGGCTGCCGGTGTCGATCTCCTCGGCGGTGCTGCCGGTGTTCCGGGAATACGAGCGCACCAGCGCCGCGGTGCTCAACGCCTACGTCATGCCGCAGGTGGCGAGCTACCACCAGCGGCTGGAGGCGCGCCTGCGCGAGCTCGCCGTCGCCGCACCGCTGCGGATCATGAAGTCGAACGGCGGCATGTACGGCGCACGCGCGGCGGCCGACCAGCCCATCCACACGGCGCTGTCGGGCCCCGCCGCGGCCGTGGTCGGCGCGGTGCTGGTCAGCCGCGCCGCCGGCCACGACAACGTGATCTCGATCGACGTGGGCGGCACCTCGGCCGACATCTGCCTCGCCCGCGGCGGCGTTCCGGCGGTCTCGATGGCGGGCGAGATCTCCGGCCTGCCGCTCAACGTGCCGATGATCGACGTGCACACGATCGGCGCGGGCGGCGGCTCGATCGCGCGGGTGAGCGCCGACGGCGGCCTGCGCGTGGGCCCGGAGAGCGCGGGCGCGGAGCCCGGCCCGGCCTGCTACGGGCGCGGCGGCACGGAGGCTACGGTCACCGACGCGAACCTCGTGCTCGGGCGCAGCCCCGTCTCGCTCGGCGGCGAGATCACGCTCGACCCGCAGCTCGCCCGGCGCGCGATCCTCGAACGCGTCGCCGGCCCGCTCGGCCTCGGGCTGGAAGAGGCGGCCGAGGGCATCGTCGAGCTGCTGAACAACAACATGGCGGCGGCGATCCGCTCGGTGTCGATCGAGCGCGGCCACGACCCGCGCGAGTTCGCCCTCGTGGCCGGCGGCGGCGGCGGGGCGCTGCACGCGGGGCGTCTCGCCGAGCTGCTCGGCATCCCCACGGTGATCGTGCCGGCGGCGGCCGGGCTGCTCTCGACCCTCGGCCTGCTGGCGACCGACCTGAAGAGCGACTTCGTCCAGACCTGCCTGCAGCGCGGCGGCCGCTTCGACCTCGCCCGCCTCGATGCCGCGCTTGCCGAAATGGAGGCCCGCGCGGCCGCGTGGCTGCGCGACGAGGACGTCGCGCCCGCAGATGCCGTGCTGCTGCGCACCGCCGGGCTGCGCTACGCCAATCAGGCCTACGAGATCACCGTCACCCTGCCCCGCGCCGAGGGCACCGTGCAAGGCGCCCGCTTCACCCCGGACGACCTCGCCAGCCTGCAGGCCGCCTTCCACGAAGCGCACGAGCGGCTCTACTCGTGGTCGTCGCCCACCCTGCCGGTGGAGCTGGTGAACCTCGGCGTGACCGCCACCGGCCGCCTGCGCAAGCTCGTGCTGCCCGGGCACGTACCGGCCCCGGGCGCGACGGGCGCCCCCGCCTCGCGCCGGCCGGTGAGCTTCGGCCGCGCGGCGGGCGTGCTCGACACGCCGGTGTACGATTTCGCCTCGCTGCTGCCGGGGCAGGCGATCGCCGGCCCCGCGGTCATCGAACAACGGTTCTCCACGGTGCTCGTGCTGCCCGGGCACGCCGCGCGCGTGGACCGCCACGGCAACATCGTGATGGAGGTGCGGCGATGAGCACGACCCCCGCAGCGGCCGTCGACCCGGTCGTCGTCGAGATCGTCAAGGGCGCGCTCAAGGCGTGCGGCGACGAGATGGAATCGGTGATCGTGCGCACCTCGATGTCGCCCTTCATCCGCGAGAAGGGCGATCACTTCTCCGGTCTCGCCGACCGCGCCGGGCGCCTGCTCCACACCACCAACGACCGCGCCGGCCCCGGCATGATCGAGGCGATCTGGCAGCAGTTCCCGCCGGACACCATGCACCCGGGCGACGTCTACTGGTCGAACGACTGCTACCAGCTCGCCGGCGCGATCTCGCACTCGCCCGACATGTGCTTCATCGCCCCGGCCTTCTGCGGGCGCGAGCTGATCGGCTACGCGCTGTGCTTCGGCCACTTCTGGGACATCGGCGGCTCGCGCCCCGGCAGCCTCTCGCCGCACGCGACCAGCATCTTCCAGGAAGGCATCGCCGTGCCGCCGGTACGCATCGTCGACCGCGGCCGGCTGAACGACGATCTCTACCGCACCATCCTGCGCAACTCGCGCTTCCCCGAGCTGCTCGAAGGCGACACCCGCGCGATGATGGCCGCCACGAAGATCGGTCAGGGCCGGCTGGTCGAGCTCTTCGAGCGCTACGGCCGCGAGGGCCTGCAGGCCGCGCTGGAAGAAACGCTCGCCCGCTCCGAGCGCGTGGTGCGCCGCGCGATCGCCGACGACGCCCGCCCCGGCCGCTACGTGTTCGCCGACTACATCGACGACGACTGCGTGACCGACCAGCCCTACCGCGTCGAAGTGGCCGTCGAGATCGAGGGCGACGAGGTGAAGGTGGTCGACTGCACCGGCACCGACGATCAGGCGAAGGGCCCGATCAACTACCTGCTGCACCCCTCGGTCTGCCGCATGATGTTCTCGCGCTACCTGCTCGCGCGCGACCTCACCGCGTCCCAGAACGAAGGGGCCTGCCGCCCGATCGGCGAGGTGCGCCTGCGCTCCGGCAGCCTGCTGCAACCGGTGCGCCCGGCGCCGCTCGGCCTGCGCGCGCACACGCTGCACCGCTTCCTCAACTCGGTGATCGGCGTGTTCGCCGAGGCGACCGGCGGCAACACGCCCGCCGGCTCCCCGGATTACGTGATCGTGATCTTCAGCGCGGTCGATCCGAAGACCGGCAAGGTCTTCCTCTGCACCGACGGCCTCGGCGTGGGCCAGGGCGCGCGGCCCTTCGCCGACGGGCTGGACGTCATCTACTCGCGCCGCCAGCGCAACTACCCGATCGAGTTCCTGGAGGCCGCGTACCC
>JADZEE010000139.1 GCA_020850735.1 Gammaproteobacteria bacterium
CGGGGAGCTTCTTGCAAGCTCCCTGAGGGGGGCTGACTACCTTCCCTCAATCACTATGACCAAAAACGGCAGAAATACCCTCAGATAGATCGTCCAGGCTCACACGGCGGCAACTGGGAGCCGACCCCGTCTTAATCCCTTCTTCATCAGGTCTGCCGTCTGAACCGAGGACACGCGCTGGGATGGGAACAACCGCATCGTCTTAATCCCTTCTTCATCAGGTCTGCCGTCTGAACCGGACACGTCGGTGCAACTTGCGCGCATAAAGGCGTCTTAATCCCTTCTTCATCAGGTCTGCCGTCTGAACCCTCGTGTTGCAACTAGGTTCGTACGTGCTCGCGTGTCTTAATCCCTTCTTCATCAGGTCTGCCGTCTGAACGCCGTATTGCTCGGCGATTGTCGACCATGACAGCGGTCTTAATCCCTTCTTCATCAGGTCTGCCGTCTGAACCGCCCAAAAACTAACCGATGCTGATATGGTGTTGTCTTAATCCCTTCTTCATCAGGTCTGCCGTCTGAACTTTGGAAATTACCAACAGTACGGGTACGGGGGGTGTCTTAATCCCTTCTTCATCAGGTCTGCCGTCTGAACCACGCCACAGGTGCGCGACGACGGAAGTGTCAGCGTCTTAATCCCTTCTTCATCAGGTCTGCCGTCTGAACCCCGCGAGATCCTCTACATCGACGAGCGCGGCTAGTCTTAATCCCTTCTTCATCAGGTCTGCCGTCTGAACAACACCCACCGGGTGGAGCAACGTGAGCAGGCGTCTTAATCCCTTCTTCATCAGGTCTGCCGTCTGAACTGGCAATCGCGCGCGAGGAGTTGCTTGCTGCGCGTCTTAATCCCTTCTTCATCAGGTCTGCCGTCTGAACCTTTCGCGACGGACGCGAACCGCGAACTCTGCGCGTCTTAATCCCTTCTTCATCAGGTCTGCCGTCTGAACACGGGGATAAAGCTCCCTGCGGGATTCAAGCAGGTCTTAATCCCTTCTTCATCAGGTCTGCCGTCTGAACGCAATCGGCTCTATCTGGCTGCACCGCGACAAAGGTCTTAATCCCTTCTTCATCAGGTCTGCCGTCTGAACGAAGGCCTGGCCGCCAAGATTGACACCCCGGTGAGTCTTAATCCCTTCTTCATCAGGTCTGCCGTCTGAACCTAGAAGCCCCGCGACCCGCCGGCGCCGAGCTGGTCTTAATCCCTTCTTCATCAGGTCTGCCGTCTGAACCTCTCGCGGTCGTAGATAGGTTAGAGGGAAGGGTCTTAATCCCTTCTTCATCAGGTCTGCCGTCTGAACAAGCCGGCGAAAGTGACAAGCGACGCACTGACGCGTCTTAATCCCTTCTTCATCAGGTCTGCCGTCTGAACTGCCGGAGGGGTTGCAATACCTGTCCATCCACGTGTCTTAATCCCTTCTTCATCAGGTCTGCCGTCTGAACCTCCCGGCAGCGTGGAAGCCGGCGGTGAGCAACGGTCTTAATCCCTTCTTCATCAGGTCTGCCGTCTGAACAAGACT
This sequence comes from Gammaproteobacteria bacterium, assembly GCA_020850735.1. Taxonomy (GTDB): domain Bacteria; phylum Pseudomonadota; class Gammaproteobacteria; order JADZEE01; family JADZEE01; genus JADZEE01. Next base: position 1,515 of record JADZEE010000139.1, read on the forward strand.
GTAGTTTTGATATAATAAATCAATCCTTAGTCTTAATCCCTTCTTCATCAGGTCTGCCGTCTGAACCATAGATGGCGCGCCGCCCGCCGTGCGAGGAATGTCTTAATCCCTTCTTCATCAGGTCTGCCGTCTGAACGCCCAAGGCGATCGACAAGATCCAGCAGGCCATAGTCTTAATCCCTTCTTCATCAGGTCTGCCGTCTGAACCGCGGGGAGGAAGTGGACCTCCCGCCGACTGTGGTCTTAATCCCTTCTTCATCAGGTCTGCCGTCTGAACTAACCGCGCACATAATGCGCTCACTTTCAACAGCTTGGAAGGCCGTTTGCCATACGACCAGGGTTTCTCCATAGCTAATGCCGGAGTACGGCGCTTCTTCAGGAATCGGCCGTATTCCGGTGCTGGGTTCAGCGCTCCCTGTCGCGAGTGCGAAGGCTCCTCCTGGCCCCGGGAGATAACCATGCGCCGATCGGCGGGGCGAGCGCGACCATCCGATCATGATGAATGTTCCCTCCTCTCACGCACCGTGCAACAGGGATGCACCAGGTCCAAGCAGGTCTACACCGTCGGGCAGCATGCTCCGGCCACGGATGAAGACCTGCGCGGGCTCTGGTATCCGGTAGATTCGTACGTCGTCCTGACCGCGGTCAATTTTGCCTTCAATGGCCTTGGCGAGATTGCCGGCACCGGTCGGAGACGCTCGCAGCATGAAGACCGAATACTGAATCGGCGTGGCTTCCCTGCGCAGGAAGCGATGCAGGCGTGCCAAGCGCCGCGCATCACGGATATCGTACGCGACCAGCCACGCACACGGTCGGTTCATTGCCATTGCCGTACACTCCTCAGCAATAGACGCTCGAGACTTCCTAGCACGCCTTCGATACGCATCAAGTAATCAGGGCTTGCGTTCTCGAACAGCCGAATCGCTGCTGCGGGCCGGCTCGTGCTGCGCAGCAGGGCGCCGGCCTCCATCACGATAGTTCCATAAACGAGTGACGTAATATCAGCGCCTAGATCGAGAACGCTGACACTCTCGCGCCAATAGCGCACCCTGACGCGGCGTGAATAAAGATGTGCGTCGATCAGTGCGCGCAGAAAACCACGACAGTCGAAGGCAAGTTCGACGGGCGGTTCTCCGAAGTGAACGAAGCTGCGCACCCAGGCGGTGTATTCCGAAACCGTTACTGGTCGCAATGCCCTCTCCCGGTTACCCGCCCAATGCCGTAACGCATCGGCGCGCAAATGGCGCAGGAAATTGTCGTAGGTTGCGCTCCAACGCGGATTGTCGATCAATTCCTCGAGGAGCTCGGTCAGGGGCGAAACCCGTTCCAGGGACGGTATGCAGCTGCCCAAGAAAGTACCCGCGCCCGCGACGAAGGCAATACCGATCCCCTGTTCGAGACACGCGGCGATAGCGTTGCCGTGCCAGTTGACATGGGCGGTGGCGATGACGCGCGACATACGAGTGAGCGGATAGCGGCCAACGCATACTTTGCGTTCGTATGCGACCAGGCTCGCGTCGCGGCGGCAAACACTCACGGGGCGGCGGGACATGAGATACAGCGGCTGGCGTGGCGGCCCACCGGACACGCGGTGCGTGGAAAGAACAGAAGTGTCTTGCGCAATTCGGGTCACGACGGCACGTCCTCCAGCTCGTCATCACCGAACATTTGTGCCAGGGTCGTCTCGCCCTGTTCTCGCAGTCCGCGTGCTAGCGCGGCGCAGCGACGCCGAAGATAGCGCCGCGGAAACCGCGCGAACGACTCCCACGAGGCATAAAAATGCCCGCGCCCGGCCTTGCCGAGCAGACACGCACTCTTGTCCCTGGTGAAATGCTCAGCGCGCAGCGTTCGCGCGCCGATGAGACGCCAGATCCATTCGTCCACCACCGGCCGCAGGGGCTCGATGAGATCGCAAGCGAGCGATTCTCGCCCAAACGCCGGCCGGTGGTAGAAGCCGAGGAAGGGATCGAGGCCGGCACGGTGAGCTGCGCGAACGGCGTCGAAGTGCAGCAAGGTATAGGCGAGCGACAGGCATGCGTTGACGGGATCGCGCGGGGGACGACGATTGCGGCCGGTAAACTCGAGGCTTTCGGGAAACACGCTGCAATAGCCACGGAAATAAGCAGCGGCGGCGCTTCCCTCGAAGCCGCGCAGGGACTCGGTCAAATGCTCGCCCGCCACCAGCGCGCAACGGTTCGACTCGAGCGTCGCGAGAGCGTCGCTCAAGGGCTTGCGACGATCAGGCCGCAGTTCACGCACGCGCTGCAGAAAGGAGCGCTGCCGGGAGATCTTGCGGCCCACTATCTCTCGCGCCCAGCGCTGGCGAAAAACATCGTCGTAAACGAGTTGGCTCTGCGCAAGGCGCACGGTAGCATCGTTGTGGGCTGGCCCGAGTAGTATCGCGACGCGACGTGCCTGTCGGGCGCTGAGAAAGAGCACCGCGGCGCCCTGGTCGGCGAGCTTGAGTATGGCGGCCGTATTGATGTCGATAGAGGAACCCTGGACGACTACGCGCTCCAGGAGCTTGAACGGAACAGTGCCACGGCGTTCGCCATTTTCGTACAAGGCCAGTGCGTCGCCGTCGGCGCGCACGGAGAGGTCGCGGCGGTCCAGAATGAGCGTCGACACGATCAGGCCACGTAGAAGTAGCCGGAATTGGTCGGTGGTTCGGCGGTGCCGAGGGCGTAGGTACGGGACCTCGGATCCAGTCGCAGCAACAACAGGCGGTCGGTGCGTTCGTTCAGAACGAGCCCATAGTCGTGCAGCAGGTCGCCGCGCTCGGCGCTGGTCATGAAACACTCGTGAACGGATTTCTGCCCGCCCGTGGCGTACTGCCGGGCGAGTGCGAGGCTGACCCGAAGTCGCCGGTCGTCAGTCACGTCGTACGCCAGCAGGTACAGGTCTCTTTCAGACATGGTGCGGCAAGTCCTTTGGCCAGATGCAGGACAGCATAATGCACGGTGCGTTTACGTCCGGATCCGGCAAGCTTGCGGCTTCCACCGGACAGCAGGTCATGCGCCGCGGCGCGCTAACGAAAGTGGCTGAATCGCGTTCGAGGCGCGCGTTGCCTGCCTGTCAATCCGTCACAACGGTCACGACGCGCCTGGCGGTGAATTCGTGGAGTCCTGCGCCGAGCTCACGCAATTGTTCGGCACTCAACTCGCGACCGCGAATCGATTCGGGCGTATCGAGAACGAGGTGCAGGTAGCGAACGCCGCGGGCGACCAGATTGGCCACTTGGTGTACGGGAAGCGTTCCGATCACGGTATCGCCCGAGTGCACGCTCTCCAGATCGAGATGCGGCACAAACACGTCTACGGCGATATTTTCCTGAGCGGCCCACTCGGCGGCACCCGGATGCCGAGACACGAAGATCGTGCGGCTGGACGCGGCGACAGGCAGATCGGCGGACAACTGTTGCGGACGCGCGAAACGTTCCGTGAGGGCCCGGATCCGGCGCGTCAGCGCCGCCGCGGACATGGGCTGGCGACGGAATCCGCCGTGTTCGATGTCATTGCGGGCATCGGCGATTTCCCGTGCGTTAGGATCCTCTGCACGGAAGCGCTCATCCGCAAGCAGCCGCAAGTGGTTGGCAAAAGTAGCGGAATTAACCTCGACGGCTTCGGATGCCGGGGCGTGCCTGTTGACGTAGCCCTCCCGCACGACGATCGCAGCCTCGGGATACCGCTCGAGTTCGACGTAATATCGGGCCAGCGCCTGCAGTGCGCGCTGCCCTTCGGCACCGAACAATCGGGCGGCGGACAAAGGCTGAACATCATCGGCAAGCCGGTCAAGGACTATGGCCAACGGCGGGAGACACCGGGCGACGTCGGCGCGACAGGCCTCGATGGCATCGAACAGGGCTTTCGCACTCGATGCGGCCCTCGGCTTTCTAGCGTCTTCCTGTTCATAGCCCGTCACCAGGGCGGCGACGCGTACCGTGGCCAGATCAGCGGCAAAGCGCTCGATCGCTCCGACCAGTTGCCCGAATCCGGGCAGGTGCCGGTCGCCGATATCGCGGGCCTGCTCGCTCTGGTTCCGGCGCTCTTCGCGGGCGAGCGCTACGACCGGCCCGGCCACGCCGGTGCGCAGGAACACGCTGATGGCCTGTGCCCAGTCCATCAGCCGCAGAAACACCGTAAGATCCCAGATCGGGCTCAGGGGTTCGGCGTGATGGTACTCGCCATATACGATGCGCAACTCGCCGGGAAGGTGATCCGCAGCACGCATGACCGCCAGCGCCGCGCCGGCCAGGAACGGTTGGGCGCGGAAACCGTGGGTGATGTCGAACAGGATCGGCGCGGCATCGGCGCTCTGCAGGCATTGGCGCAGCAATTCGAACTGCTGCCACTGCTCAGCGGTGTTCCGGCCCGCAGGCAGCACGACCCACCGTGGCACAGGCGCAATCGCACTCAACCGCGTCGTCAATACGTCGCCGTGGCTAGCCCTGGCATCCGGTGTGGCGAGCAGGACGATTTCGTCCGGCTGCCACAAACCGGCCAAAGCTTCGGCCACGTACTCCGTCTGGCGCTCGCCTCGTCCCGGCCATGCGTACGTGGTGACACGGTAGCTCCCGGTGCCAACGAAGGAGACGAGCCGCTTCACGGCGGCACCTGCTTGCCCCCGGCATGCGGCAGCAGGCTCCGGAACAGGCTTTGCAGCGTGCTATTCAGGTTATCCTCGTGCGCAATGATACGGGTGATGCGCTTATCCGCCGGGCGCACACCGTGAGCAAGAGCGTTACGAACTTCCGACAAGGTGGCGTACTGCTTCTTGGCGCACAGGAGTTCCTTGTGTGCACCGTCGCGCTGCTGAGAGTCGCGAACGTCACGATCGGTGCGCACGGCCCATGCACTTTTCACGGCTTCCTGGCCGAAGATCGCTGCGCGCAGATAATCGCCGTCCGCCAGGTAACGACGCGCGAGGGCCGCTTCCCACTGCGCCCGGTCGGCCAGACGGTACCAAGCGAGACGTTCTTCCAGCGCATCGGCGAACAGCGCGACCTCCGGCTGGCCGGCGGGCAGGCGCTCAGCCCGGCTGGCCCAGCCGTTGAGTGCCGCTCTGGCCTTCAGGGTATTGGTCGTGCGCTCGAAGTAAGCAGCTTTGGCGAGGAGATCACCGCCTCCGCCGGCCAGTGGCGCAAAAACACCGTAATCACCGCTATGGTCGTACACGGCGAGCGCGTCGAGCCAATTGGCGATACGCAACAGGCCGGCGAGATCGTGCACGGTCGCCTCGCCACTGCTCGGGTCGAAGGCTCCGTACCAAATATGGCCGATGCGGGCGCCCCGGACACGGCGCAGATACAACGCGGCAAGCAGACTCAGCATAGGCAGATGGCGGAAACCGTGGGTGACATCGAGATCCACGATATCGTCGCCGCCGACGTGCCTGGCGATGACCTGTAGAACCTGCACCTGCTCGATCTCGTCGCGGCAGTAAGGGATGAGATCGAGCCGTACCTCACATCCCAGCCGCGCGCCGAGGAGCGGCGCCAGCGCGTCCAGGTGCCCGGCTGTGACGGCCGAACGTTCCACTGCCTCGCCCAGCGCGAGCTGATCCTCCACGGCCTCGCTGCCGAACGTAAAGTCGGCCTCGAACAGGTGGTCCCACATGCTGCCGGGCGTGCCAAGCACTACAAGAAGATCCGGACATGTGCGCTGCACAAGGGGCCAGCCGAAAAAGGCGACGGGAAGCGTTTCCTCGCCATCCGGGAATCGATAGCGAACGGCGCGATAGCCGCCTTCCGCCTTCGGTACGCGACCGAGAAAGGTGAAGAGGATCTTGCGCATCAGTACCCTTAAATTTGGCTCGGCCATTGTGGCCGGGTGCAGGTTCCGCGAGCGCGGACTGTCCGCCCAATGGCGATGTTTACACGAGACCGGCCCGGCAGGGCGGCACTGCCCGTGGGGATACCTGCCAGCGCGAGAGGTTATGCCGGCTCAGTGCCCAAGCGCCAGCAGTCGTTTGGCGAGCGCCTTCGGACGTTCTTTGAACTTTGGCTTCTTCTTCTTCCCCTGTGTAGCGTCCGGGTCGCCGAGGATGCCAGGCCAGAGCCGTTCCAGCTCTTCTTTGAGCCGCTCATGCGCTTGGGGCGTCAGTGATTGCTCCTTTTCCAGGAGCTCTGTCAGGTCCCGCAGGAAAACGTCTCTGTCACCCCAAGTCCCGGACAGCTTCTTCTTTTCGATCCAGGTGGCGTCTTCGGGGAGGCCGCGTATCGCTTTTTCCAGATCCTCTTTCGCCTTGCGCTGCGCTTGCAGCACACGTACACGAGCTTCACGCTCATCGCGGGCCTTTTCGTCCGCCTGCAGCTGACCGTAGCCCACCGCAGTCTTGGCGCCGAAGCCGAGCCAGTCGAAGGCGTGCGCAAACGCCGCCTCGAGCAGCGCGCGCCAGGTAGCGGCGAGATCCGGCCCGGCGCGCCCGCGCGACGGATCGTAAACGACGTGGAAAGCAAAGGCGGTGCGTTCAGGCACCGTGAGGAAGTAAATGGGCACGGGGTTGCCGGCGTCGTGCGGCGTGGCGCCGCCGGGATAGGCGGGGCTGGTCTTCGCCTGATAGTAATCTCCATAGTGGGGATTCATGATGTCGACGACCAAACGCTCGCACGCCGGGATGACGTCCCAGAAGGTGAGCGCACCGCGACATTGCCGCTCATCACCAGGCGGCGGCTCGCACCCGAACAGCGCCTCGATGGCAGCGGCGTTCCATCCGTCGTTGTGCCCCCAGCTCCCATCCTTTAACTCCTGCGCGGAGCGTCGCAGGACACCTTTGACTCCCGAGCCAGGCAGATACGGCAGGCCATACGGGTTGAGGAACGCCATGCCGTTTTCGAGTGGATGCTCGATGCCCGTGCCAGTAACGAAGGGGGCGACGGACTGCGCCTCGAAGACGGCGATCCGCAGCGGATCTACGTGCTCGGCGAGAGTGCACTGGCGTGCCCGCAACGCGTCGCCCAACCGGCGTACGTCGTCCGGGAACTGTCCGAAGCCCGGTTTCAGGTGCTCTTTGGGGACGATGGGATCGACACGCTTCCATCCCTGCGCCTGTTCCCAGAACGCCCCGTACAGGGTGAACCGGTGCCCGGGCGGACAGTCGCTGAAATCAGTTCCCAGGTAGCCGGGCACGGCAGCTTGTGCCATATCATGGTTCCTCACACTAGCGAGCACGCTCGTCGCGGCCCGGGCAACAGCGCAGTGATGCCCGCGAGCAGATCCCGTGAACCTGCGCCCGCGCGCGGGTTAGGATTGGCCATCAGACGTCCTTGGACACCGCAGCAGCGAACTGGCGGATCCACTTCAACAACTCTAGCGCTTCCTCGGTGGCGCGCCGGAAATCGGCCGGGGGCGTGCTGTCATGCAGCTCGCCCATTGCTTCCTTGAAACTGCGACGGCTAACCAATTTCTGTTCGCACAACCAGCCGAGGATGTGACTGTTCAGCGCCTTGTGGTGCTCGCCGCCCTTGCTCTCAAAGAAGGCGAGGCTCTGCATCAGGCCATTGGACATGATGAGCGCCGGCGCGCCTTTGGCGAGCCTGCAATACATTGCGCTGCATTTTTGGACGTTTTGCCAAGCGTACGCGGCGCGCTTCTGTTCGAGCATATGCATCACGGTATTCTCCGTTACACAGCCTTGACAACAGTTTGCCCCCGACCGGTCGTGGCGTCACCGCCGACCTGCAACAGCATACCGTCGAGCCCGGGCTTACCGTCGCGGCCTTTGAGAATCCAGTCGAGCACCGCATCGGCAGCCATCGCTTCGCTGCCGTTGCGCTTCTTTTCACTGCTGCGTTCCCGAGAGGCCATCAGCGGCGCAAGCAACAACGATTCCGGCGGCAGATTCTCGGTATAAAACAATCCGCCTTCATCCGCGGTACCCGTTTCGTCATTGATCCGCACGTGCGGTTCGACGACGGTGGCGTTCCTGACGTAATGAACGAAATCCGCGTCCGGCAGAAGCACAAGATCGGTGCGCAGCTTGTCGCGGAAGAATTTGTAAGGCGCGTCCTGCGGTAGCGCATGATCGGCCAGCCAGTTTGCGATGACCGCGAGATCCGCCACTTCCCGGGCGGTGAATTGGAACAGCTCCAGGTTCACGACTCCGCCGTCGGTACCGAGCGGTGATCCGGGTACCGTGCCACAGCAGCCATCCTGGACCTCAGGGACGGCCCAAGGTACATCGATACCGGCGCCGAGGTGGTCGAGCTGACGTTTCGTGCGGGCGAGAGCGGTGCGCGACGTCGCGTAGACGTAGGCGCGGCTGGTGCAGCGGACAGGGAAGGCGACCAGTTGGGCGTCACCGACACTGAGCGCTCCGGCAAAATCGGATGCGCTGGTCTCCGGGCCGAAGATCCGCTCGATCCGATCCTTGTCCCAACCGCTTGAATGGAAGCGGTAACGCATCGCGCCCTTGAGTCCGGATCCCGCAAACAACGGGTAATCTGTATGCCGTTCGCGCTGGATGGGGTTGTCGATCAATCCGATGGCAGTGCCGGCGCCCATGTGCACGGGGCTGACACAGTAGAGGAACAAGGCTTTCGATGCCTGATACATGCTCTTTCGCTCCCTCAATCCTGCGGCCAGGCCGCAATCTGGACGTTGTTGAAACCTTCGGCGCGTCGGCTGCGTTCGCACTTATCTTCGTCCATGCACACCCACAGCCCATCGGCCGCAAGCTTGCGCAGCAGTGCAACGTCGCCCTCCAGTTCGTCGAGCCAATAGACCGAGCCGATTGCCGCGACCCGGTGAGCGGTTTTAGGCTTCCAGCCCGCGAGATCCCAGCCGCTCACGACGCCGGAACGGGGGACGGCTGCGCTCACCAGCCGCGCCGTGACATTCCCCGGGCCGTGCCAGCGCCCGGCGTCATCGGTTCCCGGGATCTGCCACCCCGCCGGAAATACGCCCGGCGTCGACAGCGTGAGCCGGAAACGCCGATCGCGTGCGATTCGCTCCAGATCCGCCACTGGCGGAACCACCTGTGCAGTCGCGATCGCCGCTCCCCGACCGTCGCCACCGAACCGTACCAGTCCGGAAACAGGCACCAGCGCGTCGGCGCCATCGATGCCCACCAGAAAACCGACACGTTCGCACAACGCGATGGTTTCGGCTGTGTAGAGCATTCCCGTCGCTGCAGTACGGCTGTTACCGTCCACGGCTACCCCGAGCCGGGCGTCGGTGCGCCATAGCGCTTCGCTGCAAATCAGGTGGCTGGGAGTGATCGGTTCGCGAGCCAGCCATGCGTTCCAGCCAGCGCCATTCAGCCACAGCCCGGTAACCGGCTTGCGCGGCTCCGCGACACGATGCACCGCGGTCCGACGCAGCAACGCACTACTGCCGACCGGAAGCTCCCGCGGTGACAGATAGGTCGCGTCACCCAGTTGTTCCTCGTCCGTGACGACGACGTCCGCGGGCAACGGCAAGTAAGGTTCAACCGGCGCCGGGTGCTCGCTTTCGGTGGCGAGGCGACGCCCGAGCGTGAATGATGCGATACGGAATTCCCCGGGCTCGGCCGGTGTGCCGAGTGCCGCATGGAGCTGCGGGTCGGCGAGCCTCGTTCCAAGCGCGAACGCTTCGAAATCGGCGTCGGCGTCCGCGAGCATGCGCGACCGGATCGCCCCGGCGACCAGTGACGGCCAGGGTGGCATCAGCGCCTCGCCGTGCACGCCTGCGCCATCGAACAGACGATTGCCGCGCAGATAGAGAACGTCGAGCGGCTCGAGAAAATAGTACATGGTCATGCCGCAGCCTCGGGATTGCTCATCGGCGCTCTGCGAGTGGGGCCGGGAGTACGCACTTCACGGGCGAGAAATTCGGCAACGGCGAGGAAGTTCTCGACGAAATCTCCGGTCTTGTCCGGTGCAACGGTGTGCGCCAGCCTGCCCAAGCTCTCCCCGTAGCGGGCGACTTCGTCGCTGCCGCCGCCCTGTCGCCTGAACTGATACGCGAGCATGGCGCACAGGGGTTCGGGGTCGTTCGGCAGCTCCGCCAGCCAGCCTTGGGTAAGGTAGGCCGCCCGGCGGGAGAAGCCCACTGTCGCAAATTGGTCGCGCAGGCGGATGAGCTGCCCGATCGGTGATTCGGCGAGCCCGTGCCGCATCGCCTCCTGCCAATCTGACTTTTCACCGGGTTTGCGCGCGAGCCACGGACACGAGAGACGCACGGCTCCTCCGGAACGCTTGAGCAAGGAGATGGCGAAGGCGTCCCGGCCGCCTTTTTTCTTGGCCTGGCGCTCAGCTGCGCGAAGCTCGCGTAGTACGCTGCCAAGGGGAGCCTGGTGATGCGCGACGACGGCGCCCATGGAGGCGGTCGCCGTGGCGCCCATCATGCGATACAGGCGACTGCCGAGCATTACATGACCGCGCCGGAGATCGAAGTGGCCGGGTCCGTCACCGAGCAGATCGGAACCGGCTTCGGGCCGGTCTAACCCGGCCGGGGGCAGGCCGCTATACGCCAGCCGCAGCAGGAGCATCACCGAGAGCAGATCGTCGACTGACAGCATGGCCAATACATCGTCACCGCCAGCGTAGATGAGCTTGCCCTTGCCGATCACCTCGACGACGTGGTGCACGACACGCAGTGCGAAACTGTTCAGCGCAGCGGAGATCGCCATGTGGCGCGCGGGGGAGACCGGACGCTTCTCCGCAAGGTAGCCAGCGAGGTCACCTTCGCTGTGCCGTGACCTGAGCGTCTCGCGGATCTGTGGGTGCCACGTTGCCTGGAACGGCAACTGGAGTACCTTACCCTGCTCGCCCAGGCCCGAGAGCCAGGCACCCATTCGATCGCCGTCCATGAGAATGAGGGCGTAATAGGTCTCCGGTCTGCTCCCGAGCACGCGCTTGACGAGACCGCTGAGCGCGCCAGTCGCGCCATCCGGATCCGTATCACCGTGCTCGCGCTCGAAGTCGAGCCCCGCTGCCACACGGCGCGCGATCGAGGCCACCAGATTCTCCTCGCGCTGCAGGCGCAATGCGAGACGCCGGGGCAACGCCACCGGATCCCGCTCCCCGAGCTTTGCCGCCAGATCGATGAGTTCCGGCGCCTTGACATCACGCTGGCCCTGCTCGCCATCGAGCCAACGCTCCAGCGTCGTCGCGAGGGCCATGGTGTGTGTCGACACCACGTAGCGCCTCGGCTTTCCTTCGCGCCCGAGAACGCGACCCACCTCGTCGGCGAACAACGCGGGCCAGACGCGCTTGAGACTGCACATCGCACAAAGGTGTTCGCCCTTGCGTGCCAGGCTGCTTCCTTGGATCTTCGGCTGCGCCCACAGACTCTTCTCCTGGCGGCGCGGAGAATGGCACAGCAGGCTGCGGTCGTGGGTCAGCCACTCGCGCTCGCCGCAGAGTGAGCAGCGGTAACCCGTCTGCGGCAACTGCCTGAACGCTCGGCTGGACTTCGCCGCAGCGAGGACGCGATCGAGCAGGTCGTACAGCGCTGGATACAGCGTACCAGGGTTTGGAACGTAGAACTGTTGCCCGGCAACAGCCAGATTTCGCGAGAGCAGCTTCCAGGCGCGGGAGTCGAGAAAGCCGGACACGTCGTCCGCCGGGTAGAAAATGCTCAAAGCATCCTTCAGGCGGGTGACGTCCGGCGCCCCGCAACCGGTATCGTGCACGAGCGGACCCCACGGGACGGCTGCCCAGTGCACCTCGGGAAAATCCTGCATTTGTGCTGCGATCTGCGCGCGCGCAGCACCGGCATCGGTGGCGCCGGCCCTCTCCAGCAGATGGTCGAGCGCCGCGTTGCCCGTGCTCATGACCCATTCGCGTACTGCGCAACTGATCCGTTTCGCGAGCGTCTCGGCGGCCGAGGCTGGCACGATCGCGACGAAGCGGTTGGTCAGCGCCGCGGTGAACAACGGGTTGGCGTCCGTCGCGCCCCGCGTCCACTCTTCGCCATCGAACAGATCGGGAGGCAGTCCGATTTCGTCACGCAACCACACGTCCACCTGCGGTACGCCGCGCAGTTGCGGATAGATCACGATGTCGGGGCCGTACTCTGCGCAGATGATTTTCAGCGCCTCCCAGGCCATGCGCGACAGCAGGTGAGAGCCGGCCCACAGGTCGGAAGTCGTTCGTGCCCGCGCGATGAACTCCTGCACCGGTCCTATGCTGACCGCGAGGAGGGCGGCACCACCTTGCTCATCGGCGTGAAACGCGGTCGCGAAGGCGGCCGTGAGGTCCAAATGTTGCCAAATGGTGTGATCCGGCACGCGCGTATCGGCGGGCAGCAAGCCCCACAGCTCGCCCAGCTTGTCGGCGTCACCGTCGTTTGTTGCGCGGGCGTAGCGCAACGAGGATCCGAAGCGCCAGAAGGACAACGCGGTTTTTCTTGGGTCACCGCGACCGTCGATCAGGCCCCGGAAGTGATCGAGACTGGCTTTCTTTGTCCGCTCGACATCTATCTCCGGCAGTTTTTCCAGCAGGAACTCATCCCCGGACAGCGGGTGATAAAGCACCGGCTGGTCGTGAAAGCGTACCTGCGCCCACTGCGCGTAGCGGCCATCCCGTTCGTCGCGCGGCCATTGGGGCCGGTCAGCCGCCGACGCCCAATGGTCCGCTCGCTTTACCCCAGGCGCCAGTGCGGCCGGCACCTCGCGTTGGCCGAAAATATTTTTGCGCAATTCCGCCGCCGTGCCCCACTCGTGCCCCACAGGGTCGCGCAGCAACACGAGAGCTTTCTCGGCAGGGTCGTGCGTCCACGCGGCGAGCTTGGCGTGCCAGTGGTTGAACTTCATCTCACCGATCTCCCAGGGGCATGAGCTTGATCACGGGGTCATTCAGGACTCCATGCACATCGCTCCATAATTCGGCCTGGTTTTCGTCGACCCACCGCGCACGTGAGCTTCCGAGCGCGATGCGGAAGGGTTCGGGCAACCGGCACGGCATGTGAAAGACCATCCCGATGACGCCCTTGCCTTTGCCGGCCGGCAGCACCTTGAATCGAAGCTGAGTTGCCAGCCTTAGCTTCTCATTCTCGCATTCATCAATCTTCCACTTGCCACCCGCCGGGTAGCCGAGCAAATGGATGCCGCCGATTCCGTTCGGACCCACGAATGACTTCGCCGCGCGGCGCACCGCCACGCGGATGTTAGCCAGGCGCCCCATCGCCTCGGGCCAATCCGGGAGCGGCTCGGTAACCCAAACTAGCGGGTTGCCGTTGTCGCTACCAATTGCGTGGGGCCAGTCGGTTCCGGTTACGGCCTCCTGCCACGGCCGAAGTACGTGGCGCAGAGTCGGGAGATTCGACGCCGGCAGGTTCAGGCCGCCCAATTGCCCCGCCTCGATGTGCACGGAGCCCCAACCATTGCGGCTGCGGCTGCCCAGTGAGCCGAACCACTGAATCAGCTCCAAGGCTTGCTGCAGGTAATCGGCGTCCGGAAGCTGAGCCGGGTAGGCGATCCGAACGGTCGTCTGCTGCGTCGTGCCGATCGCTCGGCGAACCGTCACTCCCCGACCCTCCTTCTTACTCGGTGGGAGCACTGGACCGAATCCCAGATAGACGTCAGCCCGTACCGTCGCAGTTTTCGTCGTATGCACGTTTTCCATGACCCCGCCGGGCCAAGCGGCAGTGTCGAGGCCTCCAGCCCGCCACGGCTCCATTCGGATTCGTACCGGACTGCGGCGAGCACTGACGCGACGGCCCTCCGCGTCCGCATCGTTTTTCAGCCACGCGTGCCCGAATAACTTTGCTTCCGCCTCGCGCAGGCGACGAGCGTCGAAACCGTAATCCGGTGCCGCTGCCACCCGCCACCACTGGCGCAGGAGCGCCTTGAACGGAGGCGTTCGCCATTGCGCTGATTGATCGGCATTGCCGAGAAAGGCCGGCGTGACGAAGCGAACCGTGAGCGTCTTTTGTTCCATCATGCGCAAACGTCTCCCGGGTATCTATCTCAGATGATCGGCGCGCCTGGTCGCGGCCACGTGCCCGCGGAAAAGCAGTCACTCACAGACCGCCCTCCCAGTGGATGCACGCGGGCGGCAGCGCCGGGCGATAACGGCACGGCCGATCCGCAGTGCCCTGTACGCCGTAGCGCAATGCCCCTTCTGGCCCTAGGGCCATGCGCAGCACGCGGCGCAGCCTCGACAAGCTCTCCTGGAAAAACGCTTTGTCCATCCCGCGTCGCAGGCGCCGCGCAGTCGAGCTGCCATCGGGATCGCCCATGTGCGCGTACTCGCGCAGGAATTCGATGGCATAGTCCGGTTCGCAAACGCCGTCGACCGGGCAGTGCACGTCGTTGCCCGTTTTCGCGCGCCGAACAATCCAGCTCAAGAAGGCGAGCGGTACGCGCTGGACGTTCACAGTCTGTCCGCCGGCGATAATGCACTCACGATCGAGATCGATGCGCAGCTCGGGTGGAGCCAAGGCTCGCTGGGCGGATCCGACGACTTCGCTGAAGCTGGCGGTACCGTGCAGCAGTCGCTCGTCGAGACCGTGACGCAGTCGCACGAAGGGGATTACCGCAAGGGTGACGACCGCCTCGCGGCAGTCGAGCGCCCGCTGCCGGCGGTCGAGCGCATGGATTACACGCTGGTAGGGCGTCGGATAGTAGAACTGCGGATGCGACTCGTATGGGGCGGAGACGAGCACGTGCGAGAGACGATCCTGCGGGCGACCATACAGCGATAGCGCGTAGCCGAGGTAGAAACCCATGGTCTTCCTCCCGCCGGCCACGGACACATGCAGGGCGGAGTGCTCGTCGGCGGTGAGCGTGCGTACGATTTCGGTGATGCAGTCGGCCGCACGCTCGTTATCCGCCGGAGTGCGGATGTCGGTCAGCGCAGTGCCGAACGCATCTGCGATGACGTGAATACAATCGGCGTCGAACCGCAGGCCGTCGAGCGCGTAATCGCGGCACAAGCGGTGGAACCAGCCGGGATCCTCCGACAACAGGTTCAGGCGCGCGTGGGCCGCGCCTTCGGCGGACGTGACCAGATGCACCTCCGAAGGCACGAACGGCGGCTCAGCGGCGATTGCGAGCGCGTATAGCGTCTCGGTGACCACCTGCGCCGACAGGCCTGTTGCCGCTAGCAGGATCCGGCGCGGATAGGTGGCGGGAAGCCGCGGATCGGGGATGGGGTCGGTCCGACCCGGAAGTGAAGATGAAACCGTGCCATCCGTGGCGTCCCTGGCCGACTTCGGTACGAGAACAGGGTCTCGGCCCTTCCGTTGGGTGGTCCTGACAGATGCAGCCTGCGGTTCCATGGCGGCGATCCTCTACTAATCGGGCGCCGACTCGGGTTCCGGCAAGCTTGCCGGAACCTCGAGCTGATAGCAGCCCAACCCCATGCTCGCTGCCTTACCGGCATGAGTCCATTGGCCCAGCCACAGATAGGGCCAGAACGGCGCCAGCGCGGCGCCCGCGAGGTCGATGGTACCGACGAGCCCGCCCATTTGCATCGCCGTCTGCTGCCTGGACGAGTACCGCGTCCAGTCATGCCAGCGCAAATCCGCCTGTTCGGCGTTCAGCAAGTCAGCCGCCTCGCTGAGGCCTTGAAAGTCAGTCTCGAGCGCGAAGTTGCCGTGAAAATAGGTCAGCATCGAGATGCGGCGCAGCAAGGCGCCGAACAGGTCCGCGAAACGAAAATCGGACGGACCTACGAGCCGCTCGTCACGCTTCATGCGCAGCGGCGTGCGCAGGATGACGCGCACGCGGGCGGGCACTGGCGGGCAGATCGGTTCCATCGCCGCGATTGGCTGCAATGCGCCTCCGGGACGGAAAACGCTCGTCCATTGGTCAGCAGCGGCCGCGTTTGACTGCTCGACGTGGCGGAGCCGGAAGGGCACGCGCTTCGCACCGACTCCTCGCTCCCCGGCCCGTTGCAGCGCAAGCAGTACAAAAGGCAGTAAGTCGTTCCCGCGCCCGAACAGGTGGAGTCCCAGAAATGAGCCTTCCTCGCTCGCATGCAGGCCGGACGGGGGCAATACGAGCACAAATGGATGTGGCGCTGCCGCGTACCGCCGCATCTTGCGCGTATCGGCAGGGGGTGGTGTTTCAAAAACGTAGGGGTAGGTGCACACGCGGTAGAGCATGCAATCGACGCACTCTCGCATACGCGTGACACACACCGTTTGCTTGAGAGCATGGCCGAAAGCACCGCGCCACGCGGAGCCGAGAAAAACGCTGCGATTGAAAGACTCCGGGGTGGCGAACGTCAGGCGGTACGCGCCGACCGCCAGTCGCGGCACTGGCGCCGCTTGGTCCTGAGTCACGGTCACGCTTTGCCGAGGAGAGTCCATTCCTTATCTCCCGGACCGCTCGAGATGCCACCGCGATGGTGCTCCGGGCTTCGGGGTCGCGTCCGGGCTGCGCCAAGTGTGGTGGACATCAGCGTACTACGGGTTCGATTGCACGCGACAGAGTAGGTGACGGATCCGCCGGCGGCAACGCCCGCCGCGCCTCGCCGCTCACGGGCTCGCGACGGTCCCGCCTGCATCCGCCCCCGGGCACGGTGGCTGGAACAGCACCGTGAGCTGGGTGGGGTAGTCGAAGCCCGCGCCGCTGCTCGCGTCGACGGCATAGCCGATGAGGCCGCCGGCGATCAGGTTGCCCCACACGCCACCGTTGGACCTGGAGCTGAACGTGCCGGTGGTCGGCGCGAGACCCTCCTTGCGGCATTCCACCGCCAGATCGCCGTAGGACTTCTGGATGACGAGCGAGCCCGGGGTCTGCACGAACCACTGGCCCTTGTTGTTGGTCAGGGTGCAGTCGGCACCGATGATCTGCTCGCCCGCGCAGGTGGACTGCACCGACAGGGGCTGGTTCTTGCCGGAGGTGATGGAGGCACAACCGGAGCTCAGCAGAACGACCGGGCAGACGAAGCACAGGGCGATCAGAAGACGGCTGGACATGGTTTTCCCTTTCCGGAAGCGTTGAGGGTTATCCCTGGGTGCGGCGTGTCCGGGCCGGCAACGGCGCCGGGCCGCTGCGCGCAAGGATATGCGTGCGAGTGGCTCAGATCCTGAGCCTGCGGGACGACCGGGCAGACGTCATCGCGGCGCAGTGGTCCTGGCCGCGTCCGGCGGACTCAGGAATTGAGCCGGTGGTGGTGCTATTGTTACCAGTGATGGCGTGCGGCACGGCCGGGAACCAGCGCGTCCGTCCACCTGCGCGCAGGGAGGGCCGCGACGATGGCACGTGCTTCGACGGCGCTGTTCACACCCTTCGGTGAGGCCTACCTCGACATCGTCACCAACGGCACGTACTGGGTGCTCGGGGCGAACCGCACCGTCACCTGGGCCACTGCCGAGCTCGACACGCCGTGGGAGGATCCCGCCGCCGCGCGCGAGCTGATTACGGACGCACTGGCGCGCTTCACCGACGTCGCGAACATCCGCTTCAGCTTCCGGGGACACTACACGGATCCGAATCTTGCCCCGGCTGACATGGTGTTCTCGGGCACGCAGAACGCCTGGATCTTCGGCATACCCGACTACGTGCTGGCCTGGGCGTACTTCCCGAACGAACCGCTGACCGACGCCTGGACCACCGCCCAGTTCGGCACCGCGAACGTGTACCCGGATGCGGCTGGCGACGTGTGGATCAACCTGTCGAGCGAGGCTGTTTTCTACCCCACGCACCCGGGATCGGACGGCTTCTTCCTGCTGCTGCACGAGATCGGACATGCGGTCGGCCTGAAGCATCCCCACGACGACGGCGGCACCGGCTGGCCGACGGCCTACGCGAGGGGCATCGACTTCGCGGATATCCAGTTGCTGACGGTGATGTCCTACAACGAGGGCTCGCCGGTCGCGGACTGGTTTTCCGGCAACCCCGGCTCGCTGATGCCGCTCGACGTGCTGGCGCTGCAGCGGATTTACGGCGCGAACACCGTGACCCGGGCCGGCGCGACGACGTATACGCTGGCACCGGACGGCCGTCTCACCACGGCCTGGGACGCGGGCGGCATCGACACGGCGAACGCCAGCGGCTCGCGCCTGGGCTGGAACGTGTGGCTCGGCATGGTCGAGGTCGACGGGCACATCATCGGCGGCGCTGAACCGCGCGGCGATCTGTCGACGGCCAAGTGGTTCTTCGATCTCGAGCACGTGACCGGCTCACCCGTTCGCGACGTGATCACCGGCAACCGGCTGGCCAACCGCCTGCAGGGAATGGGCGGCGTCGATACGCTGTCCGGTGAGGCCGGCAACGACCGTCTGGACGGCGGGGCGGGGGCAGACACCCTCAGGGGCGGGGCCGGCAACGACACGCTGATCGGCGGACCCGGTCTCGATCGCCTGCGCGGGGACGAGGGCAATGATACGTATGTGATCGACGACAGCCGCGAGATCGACAGGACCATCGCCGATCCGGGCATCGACACCGTGCGCAGCCCGCTTTCCTACACGCTCGGCCCGCAGCAGGAGAACCTGGTCCTGATCGGCACGGCGGGCGCGAACGGCACGGGCAATGCGCTGGCCAACCGGCTCACGGGCAACGCCGCGGCCAATCGGCTCACCGGCGCCGGTGGCAACGACGTCCTCACCGGCAACGCGGGCAACGACGTGCTCGTCGGCGGTAACGGTAACGATTGGCTGAACGGCGGTCCGGGCGTCGACACGTACAACGGCGGCCCGGGCAACGACACCTACGTCGTCGACGCCGCAACCGAGCGGATCCACGACAGCAGCGGCATGGACACGGTTCGGGCCAACTTCGACTGCACCCTGTCCGCCGGCCTCGAAAACCTGGTGCTGCTCGGCACGCGGGGGCTCTCAGGCACCGGCAACAGCCTCGACAACCTGCTGGTCGGCAACGTCGGGCCGAATCATCTGCGCGGACTGGCCGGCAACGACACGCTCGACGGCGGCAGCGGTGCGGACACCCTCGACGGCGGCAGCGGGAACGATCTGTACCGGGTGGACAACGCCGGCGACCGGGTGATCGACAGCGCTGGCGACGACGCCGTCATCGCATCGATCAGCTACACGCTGGCGCCTGGCATCGAGTATCTCGAACTCGCCGGCAACTCGCCGATCAACGGCACGGGCAACGCCCTGAACAACATCCTGTGGGGCAACGACGCCGCCAACACGCTGCGCGCAGGCGCGGGTGACGATATCCTGGTCGGTCGCGGCGGCGCCGATACGCTGCTCGGCCAGGCCGGCGCCGACGCCTTCGTGTTCGCCGACGCGCTGGACGGTTCGATCGACATCACGCCCGACTTCCTCAGCGGCACGGACGTGCTCTGGCTGGCCGGCAACGTATTCGCCGCGCTGCCTGCGGATGATTTCAATCCGCTCGACGCCGCATTTCTCGCCATTGGCCCGGCCGCCATCGACAGCGACGATTTCCTCGTCTTCGATGACCTCACCGGGCGGCTGGCCTACGATGCCGACGCGAACGGTCCGGGAGCGCCGGTGCCGTTCGTGAACCTCGATACGCTGCTGCTGTCGGCAGCCGACATCTACGTATACACCGTGGTGTAGCGGGGTGAGATCCCGCGGGGCGGGGGCGGACGGATCGCGCGTCGCGCGACGTCGGATTCTTACCGGTGCGTTGCGCGCGCCTCAGGCCGCGTCGTCGAAACGGCGCTGCCGGGTCGTGTCGGCCGCGCGTTCGGCGCCGTGCTCCTGGCGGGGAAGCAGCAGTGCCAGCAGCGGGCGGCGGCTCGCCTTGCTCGGCGCCGGTGTGCCCACCGCGATCACGCCGCCCATTTCGATGAGGCGCGCGAGCAGCAGCAGGCCGACGGCCAGTGCGAGCGAGCCGACCAGCGTGCGCAGAAAGATCATGCCTAGCAGATCGTGCGCGAACCACAGTGACGCAGCGAACGAGGCCACGGCGATACCGAGTGTCAGTAATCCTGAAAAATCAAGCAGTCGAATGATTATTTTTGTCATATTTTCGCTTTCGATTGTGGCCCGCCTGACGGGGCACGGATAGTAGGGCAACTCGTGTGCCGTCCATTGCGAAGCAGTGCGCAGTACCGGGATCTCGACGGTGGTTTGTGACCCAGTTGGCGCGCCAGGGCGTGATCAGATCGTCGCGGGCGCGCTGCGGGTCACCGGACGCACGGCGCCGCGCGCCGCACGGGGCTGCGGCCGTCGCCGGACGGCGACAGGTGCTCAGCGCTCGTGAAACATTCGCCCGCCGTAGCGAGACGGTTCCCGGGCGTTCCTGGCCAGGCGCGGGGGTGCACGAAATCGCGCGCACAGCGGGCCTGCGGAAACGATATTGGGGGTCCCCGCAACGCGGCCCGGGGCGTCCAGGGGCCGTCGCAGCAGGGGCGGTGATGGTTTCCTCAGGGCAGGGTGTGGACGATCGCGTCCTCCGTGCCCAGGTTGTCCACCCAGTGCAGGCGCAGCACGTCGCCCGGTGCAGTGCCTTTGAGTCGGAAACCGAGCAGCGGGTTCCGTGCGATGCCGGTGCCCCAGGCCGTATCGAGCACGATGCGGCCGTTGTGCTCGCAGGTCAGCCGCTCAATGTAATGGGCCGGCACGGTCGCGCCGCCGGTGTCGCGGCGGCGGCCGGTTTCCATGGGATGGCTCAGCAACGCCCGCACGCTGACGAGCTCGCCGTCGCGGTCGCTGCGGATGCGGATGCCGGCCATCGCGACGCGCCGGCCTAAGCGCACCCGCCCAGCACGACGCGCACCGGGCGGCGGGCGACCAGCAGCGCCGTGTCGGTTTCCACCACCGCCAGCAGATCCCCGCTCTCGCCGAGCTTGATCCGGGTGGCGAGGTAAGGCTCGAGCGCCGGATCGAGGCGAAAAATGCCGATCAGTGGGGCGGGGTTGCGCTCGGCGAACAGCGCGATCGAGCGCACGCCGGCGACGCTGGTGCTGACCTCGACCGGAACGATGGATCCGTCCTCGGCGATGTCGACGGTATCGATCACGATCGCAGCGCTCGGCACCGGGCTGCGGCCGCCGTACAGCGTGCGCACGGCGCTGTGGAGATCACGCGCCGCGAAGGCGTCGACCGGGCGAGCCGCCGACAGCGCCGCCCGCACCCGTGTCACGAGCGCGGCCAGCGGCGCGCCTGCGAGCAGGGTGAGCAGGCGCCGGCGCGTGCAGGAGCGTGCGCGCCCCGGGCGCTGCCACGAGGGCGCGAGCAAGCGCAACAGGTTCACCGCGGGTTGCGAGCCAGGCCGCGTGAATCGCCGCGACGGTGGCGCTCGTCCATGCTCTCCTCGAGCTCGGCCTTCATCTCGTCCATACGCGCCAGCACGCGCTCGCGCTGGTAGTAGTCGATCTGCGGCGCGCGCTGCGCGATCTCGAGCTGTTGCAGGGCCATGGGGGTTTCGCCGAGGTGGAAGTAGTACTCGGCCAGCGCGATATGAGACTCGATCGGCGACCCGCTCTGGTCCTCGGCCTCGGCGAGCATCTTGAAGTACTGCGGATCGACGGTGTAATCGTAGGCGTAGTCGCGCAGCAGGGCACGTGCCTCGGTGCCGCGGCCGGCGCGCAGCAACGCGTCGATGTAGCCGATGAGCACCGGCCTGGAGCCGGGGAACAGGCGCAGGATGCTCTCGTAGTCCTGCAGGCCGCCGTCGACGTTGCCGGCGGCGATCTCGAGCCGCGCCTGTGCCAGCAGGTAGGCCTGCTGCTCGGGATCCTGTGCCAGCAACTGCGCAATCTGCAGGCGCGCCTTACCGTATTCGCCGGTACGGGTCAGCGCCAGCGCGTAGCCATAGCGTGCAACACGCTCGTTCTCGAAGTTGCCGCTGCGCAGGTCGTGCTCGTACTGCTCGAGCAACTGCTTGGGGTCCTCCGCCACCAGCACCTTCAACTTGGCGCGCACGAGCTGGTAGGACTCGCTGTCGGCGTGCTTCTGGTGGCCGAGCTTCTCGGCGCGCTCGCGCGCCTCGGCGATGCGGTTGATGGTGACCGGGTGGGAACGCAGGTACTCCGGGTAGCTCTTCGGATCGGAGTAGCGATTGGCGATTTGCAGGCGCTCGAAGAAATTCGCCATGGCGTCGGTGTCGAAGCCGGCGCGGTGCAGGAGCTGGATACCGATGCGATCGGCTTCCTGCTCGTTGGCGCGGGTGAAATTGAGCTGGAACTGCTGCTGGCTGGCCGCGACGGCGACGATGGCGGCCTGCGCGGCATCCGGGTTGGCGACGCCCACCAGGATGGCGCCGAGCATGGCCGCGGCCATGGGCAGGGACATTTTCGAGGCCGCTTCGTAACCACGCACGCCGTGGCGCTGGGTGATGTGGCTGACCTCATGCGCGAGCACCGCGGCAACCTCGCTCTCGCTCTTGGAGTTCAGGATGAGCCCGGTGTGCGCGCCGATGATGCCGCCCGGCACGGCAAAGGCGTTGATCGAGTCGGCCTTGATGAGAAAGAACGTGAATTCGCCCTCCCAGCCCTCGGAGTAGCTGGCGAGCTGCTGGCCGAGCGACTGGAAATAGGCTTCGGCCTCGGGGTCGTCGATCATGACCCCGTACTGGTGCGCCTGGCGCAGTACGGCTTCGCCCAGGCGCCGTTCCTGCTCCGGGGAGACGAGCGCGCCGGCGGAGTCACCGATGTCCGGCAGGTCGATGGTCTCGGCGCAGACCGCGCCCGCAGCCCCCAGCAGGGTGCCGAACGCCAGGGCGCTGAACCGCTGCCAGGTTGTGTTGTGCGTATTCACCACTACCGTAGACCGGCTTGGCGGGCACGGGGTTCCGCGCCCTGCAGGAGTCGCCGCGGCGACGCCCGCGATCGTCCCGTAACGGCGGAAAAAAGTCCATGACCACGCCCGGCGGTGGCGGTTTTGCGCACCCCGCCCGGCGCGGTACCATCCGGACGTTTGCCGCTCAACCGCAGGCCGCACACGCAAGGATCCGCACACCATGGCAGCACGCAACGCCTTTTATGCCCAGTCCGGCGGTGTCACCGCCGTCATCAACACCAGCGCCTGCGGTCTCATCGAGGCCGCCCGCGCACGTCCCGACCACATCGGCAAGGTCTACGCCGGCCGCAACGGCATCATCGGCGCTCTGACCGAGGACCTCATCGACACCTCGCGCGAGAGCGATGCCGACATCGCCGCCCTGCGCCACACGCCGGCGGGCGCATTCGGTTCGTGCCGCTACAAGCTCAAGAGCCTGGAGGAGAACCGCGCCGAGTACGAACGGCTCATCGAAGTCTTCCGGGCGCACGACATCGGCTACTTCTTCTACAACGGCGGCGGCGATTCGGCCGATACCTGCCTGAAGGTCTCCCGCCTGTCGGCGCAGCTCGGTTATCCGCTGCAGGCGATCCACGTGCCCAAGACCGTCGACAACGATCTGCCCGTCACCGACGTGTGCCCCGGCTTCGGCTCGGTGGCCAAGTACGTCGCCGTGTCGCTGCGCGAAGCGAGCTTCGACGTCGCGTCCATGGCCAAGACTTCCACCAAGGTGTTCGTCCTCGAGGTCATGGGCCGCCACGCGGGCTGGATCGCGGCCGCCGGCGGTCTGGCGGCGGACGACGACTGCCCCATCCCGCTGCTCATCCTGTTTCCGGAGGTCGCCTTCGCGCCGGACCGTTTCCTCGCCCGCGTCGACGCGCTGGTGCGCGAGCACGGCTACTGTTCGGTGGTGGTCTCCGAGGGCGTGCGCGACGCCGGCGGCAGCTTCCTGTCCGACCAGGGGCTGCGCGACGCCTTCGGCCACGCCCAGCTCGGCGGCGTCGCCCCGGTCGTCGCCAACCTGATCCGCGAGGGCCTGAAGCTGAAGTACCACTGGGCGGTCGCCGATTACCTGCAGCGCGCGGCCCGGCACATCGCCTCGGCCACCGACGTCGAGCAGGCGTACGCGGTCGGCCGCGCCGCGGTCGAGTTCGCGCTGACCGGACGCAACTCGGTCATGCCGGCGATCGTGCGTCTCGCCGACGATCCCTACCGCTGGAAGATCGGCGAGGCGGCCCTCGAGGAAGTCGCCAACCGGGAAAAGAAGATGCCCCCCGAGTACATCAGCGCGGACGGCTTCGGCATCACCCCGGCCTGCCGGCGCTACCTGCAGCCCCTGATCCAGGGCGAGGACTACCCGCCGTACGCCCGCGGCCTGCCAAGCTACGTGCGCCTGCGCAATACGCCGGTGGAAAAGAAAACCGGCACGACCTTTGCTCTGAAGTGACGAGCCGGTACAATTTGGCGCTTTTTTCGATCTGGGCAGACCGGGCCGCCCGACCGGGTAGAGACCGAACGGCTCCTCCCGGTCGCGGGTGCATCGAACCGTCCGGACGCTCATTCATCACCATGGGGGATTGATCCATGTCGTCAGCGTTGATGTTTGCGCTCGCCTGCGCCGTCGTGGCCGTGCTCTACGGCGCCTGGTCCGTGCGCTGGGTCCTGAGCCAGCCGGAGGGCAACGAGCGGATGCGCGAGATCGCCGCGGCCATCCAGCAGGGCGCGCAGGCCTATCTGAACCGCCAGTACACCACCATCGGCATGGTCGGCATCGTCCTCGCCCTCGCGCTGGGTTTCGCCCTGGACTGGTTCACCGCCATCGGCTTCGTGATCGGCGCGGTACTGTCGGGCGCCGCCGGCTACATCGGCATGAACATCTCGGTGCGCGCCAACCTGCGCACCGCCGAAGCGGCCCGCAAGGGCCTGAACGCGGCGCTCACGGTCGCCTTTCGCGGTGGCGCGATCACGGGGCTGCTGGTCGTCGGCCTCGGTCTGTTCGGTGTGGCCGGTTACTACTGGGCGCTGCTCGGCATGGGCGTCGAACCCGATCACGCCCTGCACGCGCTCGTGGGCCTCGCCTTCGGCAGCTCGCTCATCTCCATCTTCGCCCGGCTCGGTGGCGGCATCTTCACCAAGGGTGCGGACGTCGGCGCCGACCTGGTCGGCAAGGTCGAGGCGGGCATACCCGAGGACGACCCGCGCAATCCGGCCGTGATCGCCGACAACGTCGGTGACAACGTCGGTGACTGTGCCGGCATGGCCGCGGACCTGTTCGAGACCTACGCCGTGACCGTGATCGCGACCATGCTGCTGGGCGGCCTGGTGCTCAAGGACGCGGGTGAAAACGCCGTGCTGTACCCGCTCGTGCTCGGCGGCGCGTCGATCATCGCCTCGGTGATCGGCCCCTTCTTCGTCAAGGTGTCCGAGGGCGCCAAAATCATGAGCGCGCTGTACAAGGGCGTGATCGTCTCGGGTGTGCTCGCGGCCGTGGCGTTCTATCCGATCACGACCAGGATGATGGGTGCGAACGCCATGGATCTGTACTGGTGCGCGCTCATCGGGCTTGCGCTCACCGCCGCCATGGTGGTCATCACCGAGTACTACACGGCGACCGAATTCGCGCCGGTGCAGCACGTGGCCGCGGCATCGACGACCGGCCACGCGACCAACATCATCGCCGGCCTCGGCGTATCCATGAAGGCCACCACGGCGCCGGTCATCGCGGTATGCCTGTCAATCTGGGGCGCGCACACGCTCGGCGGCCTGTACGGCATTGCCATCGCCGCGACCGCGATGCTGTCCATGACCGGCATGATCGTGGCTTTGGACGCCTACGGCCCGATCACCGACAACGCCGGCGGCATCGCCGAGATGGCCGACCTCGGCGAGGACATCCGCAACATCACCGATCCGCTGGACGCCGTGGGCAACACCACCAAGGCGGTCACCAAGGGCTATGCCATCGGCTCCGCCGGGCTGGCCGCGCTGGTGCTGTTCGCCGACTACACCCACAACCTGGAAGTCGTGGGCAAGGTGGCGACCTTCGACCTGTCCAACCACATGGTGATCATCGGTCTGTTCCTCGGCGGCATGGTCCCCTACCTGTTCGGCGCGATGGCCATGGAGGCCGTGGGACGCGCCGCCGGCGCGGTGGTGCTCGAAGTGCGGCGCCAGTTCCGCGAGATCCCCGGCATCATGGAGGGGACCGGCAAGCCGGACTACTCGCGCGCGGTCGATCTGCTCACGCGGGCGGCGATCAAGGAGATGATCGTGCCGTCACTGCTGCCGGTGCTGGTGCCGATCGTGGTCGGCTTCGTGCTCGGCAAGGAAGCGCTCGGCGGCCTGCTCATCGGCACGATCGTGACCGGCCTGTTCCTCGCCATTTCGATGACCACCGGCGGCGGCGCGTGGGACAACGCCAAGAAGTACATCGAGGACGGCCACCACGGCGGCAAGGGCTCCGAGGCGCACAAAGCGGCGGTCACCGGTGATACGGTCGGCGATCCCTACAAGGACACCGCCGGCCCGGCGATCAACCCGCTCATCAAGATCATCAACATCGTCGCGCTGCTGATCGTACCGCTCATCTGAGTAACGCCGGCGCGCAACCCGCGACCGCCGCGGCGATTGCGGGTTTTTTTTCGCCCGCGCCGACTCCATCGTGCCGTCATCGCGAGGGCCCGCGGGCCGTGGCGATCCACAGTTGTGGCAGGGTCGACACGACACCCCCGGATTGCCGCGCCTGCTGCGCAGGCTCGCGATGACGTAGCGGGGCGCAGTGCGCAGCGATGATGACGGCCCGGCCGATCGCCACCTCATCAGCCCGGTTCAGCGGATCCGCCGACGGCGGCGTAACGATGTGACCGACCCTGCGGCCGCGCCGCACTAGCGGCCCCGGAAGCGGGGCTTTCTCTTTTCGGCGAACGCCCGGGGGCCTTCCACCGAGTCCTCGGTGTCATAGGCAACCCGGCGCAGCAGGCTCCCCAGCCGGACACCGTCACGGAAAGGCAGATCGCGGCCCCGGATCAGGACTTCCTTGGTGACCTGCAGGGCGCGGGGGGCATTGCGGCAGATCCGCTCGGCGAGGCGCATCGCCTCGGGCATCACCGCTGCGTGCGCGACGACGCGGTTCACCAGTCCCAGGCGCCATGCTTCCCGGGCGTCGATGTCGTCCCCGACCAGCAGCAGCTCGGCCGCGTTGGCGAGGGAGGTCAGCGCCGGCAGCCGCAACGCCGCGACGATGGTGGGAACGCCGACCGAGACCTCCGGAAAACCGAACCGGGCCCGCTCGCTGGCGAGGCGGATATCGCAGCTCAGCGCCAGCGTGCAGCCCGCGCCCAGGCAAAAACCGTTGATCGCACCGATCACCGGTTTCCAGAACTCCAGGCCGGCCTCCAGCGGCGTGGCCCCGGGCGGATCCCAGAAGCTCTCCCGGTGCCACCCCTCGGGAGAGTCGCGCATCTCCTTGAGATCGGTGCCGGAACAGAACGACTTGTCGCCGCTGCCGGTAACGACGACGACGCGCACGCCGTCATCCGCACGCAGCTCCGGCCAGATCCGGGCGAGGTCTCTGACCATCTGCCGATTCATGGCATTGAGGGACTTCTCGCGGTTGAGGGTGACCACCGCGATGCCGTCGTGTTTCTCAACCAGGACTGTCAATGGCGCTCGTCGACTATGCGTTGGGTTTTGTGTTCGAAACGTGGCAGCGTCTTCTCGTCGACCAGTTCGACCGACGGGGTGATGTTGAATACCCCCTTGAGCTTCGCCGCCACCGCGGCCGCGAAAGGCTCGCGATCGACGCCGGACCCGCATTCGACCCGCAGCTTCAAACGGGTCAGGGCACCGGACGCCGCCTGCACGGTGCTGTCGTCCTTCACGATCCGGAATTCGCCGCCAAAGCCCGGCAGCTCCTGCAACGCCGACGCGATCCCCGAGGGCCACACCCGCACGCCGGAGATCTTGAGCATGTCATCGGCACGCCCGCGGATCCCGCACGGCAACAGGTGCGCGGTCCGCCCGCACGCGCAGTAGTCCGTGGAGTACACGACGTAATCGTCCGTCCACCACCGCAGCAACGGTTGCGCATAGGCCTCCAGGTGGGTGAGCACCGCCACCCCGGTTTCGCCGGGCCCGACCGCTCGCCGGGTCTCCGGGTCCAGCACTTCCAGGATGAAATGATCTTCCGCGACATGGGTTCCGGTCTGCGTCTCGCACGAGCCGCTCCATCCCAGCGCCTCCTGCATGCCCGGCCAATCGTACACCCTGGCGCCCCAGAGCTCTTCGATCCGCTCGCGCACGGCCGGGACGGACGCACCGGGTTCGCCGCTGATGATCATGCTTCGCAGTTGCAGATCACGCCTGGCATCGATGCCGAGCTGCGCGGCCACGCCGGCGAGGTGAAAAGCGTAGGACGGCGTCATGCCGGTGAACGTGGTGCCGTATCGGCGCATCACCTGGAGCTGGCGTTCGCTATTGCCGACACCCATCGTGATCACCGCGCAGCCCAGCCGTTGCATGCCGTGGTGAACCGCCCAGGCACCGGCGAAGAGCTGGAAGTTATACATGTTCTGGGCGACGTCGTGCGGGCGCACGCCGAATGCCCAGAAATAGCGCGCGCCCCGCTCCGCCCACGCCTGCTGGTCCTGCGCCGTCGCCAGGGCCGTGGTCGGCTCACCGGTCGAACCCGACGAGGCGAAAATGCCGGCGACGTCGGTCAGCGGAACCGCCAGGTAGTCGCCGAAAGGCGGCTGCTCCGCCTGGCTGCGACGCAGGTCGTCCTTGGTGGTCAACGGCAGCCTGGCCAGATCGGCGAGCGTGCGGATGTCCTCGGGATCGGCGCCGGCTTCGGCGAGCTTGCGCCGGTAAAACGCGGTCCCGTGGGCGCGGCGAACCGCGGCCCGCAGCTTGCGCTCCTGGAGCTGGCGCATCTGATCCCGGGACATGGTCTCGATTTCGGCGTGCCAGTACGGCGGGTACTCGCTGGCTTTCATGCGCTGGAGTTCGTGGAGATTCCCGGCCTGCCCGTCCTTACGCCGTGCGCCGTGACGTCGTCGGCTCGGGTTGCGCGTGCACGTGGGTGGATTGGCGATCGGCGTAGTCCCAGTCGTGCAGGGTGTCCTGCGGGTTGCAGTCGCGGCACAGGTGGACCAGGTTGTCACCGTAGCCGTACTTGTGGCGCAGCTCCTTGTAGCCCCGACCCAGCTTCACGTAGTAGTCGAGCGGTGCGGCCTCCTGACCGGCCAGGGCGGAGCCTTCCTCGCGCAACCAGATCGACCCGCGCGGGAAGACGCCGTGCTGCATCAGGTATTCCCAGCCGGTGAGCGTCGACTCGACCGCGGCGTCCACGTCGGTAAATCCCATGGGCTTGGCCATCTCCACGCCGATGACGAAGTTCGGGATCACGCGCCCCGGTCCGAGCACTTCGGCGCCGAGCAGCATGCGGCGGATCCACTCGCCGTGCCCGACCCATTTCTCCTTGCCCGGACACAAGGTCTGGAACAGGCGCTGATCCCAGACTTCCATGTTGGTCTGTACCGACGGGATGCCGGTATCGGCGATGCGTTTCCAGCCATCCTTGTCGGCCGGTGGTCCCATTTGGATGGTGGCTCCGTACCAGGTCCGGATCTTGCGGCCGACGGCGTTCAGGATGTCGGCGTAGTAGGTGATATCGTCCTTGCCGCGCACCTTGCTCGTGATCGTGCCGCCACTGAAGGTGATGTGCCGGTAGGCGCGGGGCTTGGTGTCTCTGAATGCGGCGTTCAAAGTCTCGGCGATCTGGTCCGGCGTGCGGTGCGTGATGCCGAGCTCGCCGGACTTGGCCTGGTCCTTGGTCACGGCCATGATGTCGCAGTACATGCAGGCGTTGCCGTGCTTCCAGATTTCGCAGTACTTGTTGATGGTCACGAACAACATGTCGCCGAGCGATTGCGCGACCGCGGACATGGGCACGCCGTCTGAGGTCTGCAGTTTGAAATAGGGCGGCGCTTCCTCGAAGTAGATTTCCTCGAGGATCTCCTCGTCTTCGCGTATCACGAACTTGCCATCGACGACGTCGACCGTGTAAGGCGTGTTGTCGCTGGTACGGAACAGGAAGTAGGTATCGTCGCGTTTGAACCGGTAGTTGAACGGCACCTTCTGGTTGAGGGTCTTGCGTTTGCCCACGTCCCAGGAAAACTGAAACTCGCCCTTGAAAATGTAGTTGCCGTCTTTGGCGGCGTCCACGGCGGCGTCGGTGATGTCGACTCCAAGACGCTGGAATTCCATCTTCAGCAGGACGCTCCTCGGTACATCTGGATAGCGCTTCAGCAGCTCGGTTACGTTTGACATGTGTAATCCTCCGACATCAGTTGTCCTTCCCCACCGGCCTCGTACCGCGACAGCGTCGAACGCAGTGGCGGGACATCCGTCATCGCGCGGCTCACGTGCAGGCTCGAGGCATCATCCTGTTAAGAGTGCGCGACCGATCACGAGTTTCTGAATCTCGCTGGTGCCCTCGCCGATGATCAGGAACCTGGCATCGCGCAGCATGCGCTCCAGGGGGTAATCCTGCATGTATCCGTAGCCACCCAGCACGCGCATGGCGTCGCTGGTCACTTTCAGGGCGACTTCCGAGGCGAACAGCTTCGACATGGCGCCCAGGGTGCCCACGTCGCCGTCGTGCTGATCGGCCCGGGCCGCGGCCGCATAAGCGAGTTGCCGGGCGGCTTCGAGCTCGGTGGCCCGTTCAGCCACCATGAACTGTATGCCCTGGAAGTTCCCGATCGGCCGGCCGAACTGCACCCTTTGGCGGGCGTACGAAACGGCGAAGTCCAGGGCTCCCTGGGCGACGCCGAGGCTCAATCCCGCCTGCAGCACCCGGCCCCGGTCCAGGGTTCGCATCAGCACCGACATGCCCGCGCCCTCGGTGCCGCCGAGCAGATTCTCACGTGGCACCTGACAATCACTGAAGATCAATTCCGCTGACGGGCTGGCGCGCACCCCGAGCTTTTTCTCCACCCGGCCACACGTGAACCCCGGCGTGTCCTTCTCGACGATGAAGGCGCTGATGCCCTTGAGTCCCTGCGACGTTTCGGTCCGGGCGAAAACGACCACGACATCGGCCACATTGCCCGCGCTGATGAAATGTTTGGTCCCGTTCAGGACGTAGCGCTCGCCCCGAAGGCTGGCGACGGTCCGCATCGCGCCGGTGTCGGAGCCCGCGTCCGGTTCCGTACACGCGAACGCCCCCAGCTTTTCGCCACTGGCCAGCGGGGGCAGATAAGTCTGCTTCTGCTGCTCGGTGCCGGCGATCAGGATGGGTTTCATGGCCAGGCACTGGGTCGCCACCACCATGGCGCTGTTCATGCACACCCTGGCGATTTCCTCGTTGATCAGACAGGCGCTGAGGTAGCCGAGCCCGGACCCGCCGTATTCGGGCGGGATCACCGCGCCCAGCAGCTCGTGCTCGCGCAGCACCGCCAGGATGTCCCAGGGGAACTCGCCGGTCTGGTCGATCTCCGGGGCCCTGGGGGCAATACGATTCTCGGCCACTTTGCGGACCAGCTGCCTGACCTGATCCTGCTCCTGCGTCAAGGTGAACTGGGACATCGGTGCCGCCGACCTCGCTATGCGTTGACTCATGGTACGCCACCGGTTCGAGGCGCCGCGGCCCTGCATTGCGGTAAACCGTTCATTCTGGCGTCGGCTACGACGCCGCCGTGTTCCGCACGCGGGACCGTTCTCGTTGCCCGGCGACGCACCGGGACGATCCGGGCGCGCACGCGTTGCGCCGGCCGCGTCGCGCGGCCCGGCGGCAGGCGCGGGGACGGCGAGCGCGCGGACATCGCGCGGGCGGGTCTCGTTCATGGCTTGCCCGCCGCCGCGTCAATGCCCGTCGGGGATGAACGCGGTGAAATCGATCTCCACCAGCAACTCCGGGAACGCCAGCTCCGTCACGCCGACCAGCGTCGCGGCGGGGTAGTCGTCCTTGAAGTAACTGGCATAAACCGGCCAGGCGTCCTCGAAGAAGGATTTCACGTCGGTGACGTAAATGACGCTCTTGATCACGTCATTCATCGTCGCGCCGCCCACCTCCAGCATGTGCCCGAGCATGTCCATGACCCAGCGCGTCTGCGCCACCATGTCCCCCACGCCGACGATGTTGCCGTCTGCATCGACCGCGCCCTTGCCCGACAGCACGACCAGGGAGCCGCCCGAGACCTTGAATCCGGCCGAGTACTTGTTATGTGCCTTCCACTGGGGCGGTACGATTCTGGTCTTGGGCATCCCGGATCCCCCTTGCACTGTCACGGACCTTGCAGGATCGGTCAGGCAAGCACTGTGCCACGGCCGCGGAACCGGTCCGGACGCCGGCAAATCAGGCCGCGAGCGGGGCGCCCCTGGCCGGCCCGTTCACTTTCGGGATCGCGTTCACGGGCCGGCGTTAAGAAACTGAACGCCTTCGCGACGCAGACAAGCCTGAGGGAATTGTATACATTCGGCGGGACATGACGACCTGCGTGCACCGTAACGACACATCCGTACCGCGTGGCGCACCGGTCGCCGGGGAGGAATCGCGCATGCCCGAACGAGTGCTCGTGGTCTCACCGCATCCCCAACTGACCGCCATGGCCGCCGCGGTGGCGGCTGACTCCCACGGTACGGTCGAGGTGGCCGAAGCGTGTCTGCAGCGTGCGGTGGACTGCGCACGGCGTATGGAAGGTCAGGGGCGGTGCGCGATCGTCACCACGCCCTATCATTCCAGCTTGATCCGTCAGGCAGTGCGCACGACACCGGTCGTGGTGATCGGTGTGACGCCCTACGAACTGGTGCGGGCGGTATACAAGGCACGCCGGTTCGGGTCGCGGATTGCGTTCCTGGGATACGGCGACGAGAAACTGGCCCTGGATTTCGAAGAGCTGCGGGAAATGCTCGGGCTGGAGCTCGAGATCTTCCATTTCAGGGACGGGGATGACATCAAGACCCAGGTCCGGCGCATGCGCGAACTGGCGTTCGACGCCGTGGTCACCACCGGGGTCTGCGCCGTCCAGGCCGCCCGGGCCGTCGGCCTCCACGGCACTCTGGTACATATCGACCGCGAGGCGATCGAGGACGCGATCGGCCAGGCCCGCAACATTCTGGCGGCCCATGCCAGGGATCTGGAACGGGATCAGCAGCTGGAAACCGTGCTGAATTCGTCCCGCGACGGGATCATCGTGATCGATCGGCACGGCACGGTCACGCTGGTGAACGCGGTGGCCGAGAGCCTGCTGGGTGTGCGGTCCTGCGAGTTGGTGGGGCGCAGTGCCGGCGCCGTCACGGCGGGCCACGAGACCCTGGCGCGGGTGTTCCAGGACGGCGACAGCGACGGCCACCGGCGCCTGCACGTCGGCGGACGCGAGCTCGCGGTCGCACGCAAACCGATCCGCGTCGGGCAGCGGTCCGTGGGATCGATCCTGACGGTCCACGACGTCACGGCTGCAGCGCCGGCGGAGCACGCCTCGAGCCGCAAACCATCGCACCAGGGCCTGGTGGCCAAATACGAGCTCGATGACGTCATCGGCCACAGTGCCGGCCTGCGGCAGGCGGTGCAGGCGGCCCGCGAGTTTGCCCGGGTCGATACGACATTGCTCCTGGCCGGGGAAAGCGGCACCGGCAAGGAGCTGTTCGCGCAAGGGATCCACAACGCCAGTGCGCGCCGCCATGGCCCGTTCGTGGCGGTCAACTGCGCGACCTTGCCCGCAGACCTGCTGGAGAGCGAGCTGTTCGGCTACGACGACGGCGCCTTCACCGGCGCCCGCAAGGGTGGGAAACGCGGCCTGTTCGAGCAGGCGTCGGGCGGCACGCTGCTGCTCGACGAAATCGGCGAGATCCCGGTTTCCCTGCAGGCCCAACTGTTACGCGTGCTGCAGGAAAAGGAAATCCGGCGCGTGGGGGGCAGCCGGGTCATTCCCGTCGACGTCAGAATCATCGCCGCCACCAATCGCGATCTCAGGCGCGATAGCCAGGAGAGCAGATTCAGGTCGGACCTGTTCTTCCGGCTCAACGTGCTCAATGTGCGCATCCCGCCGCTCAGGGAGCGCATCGACGACATCCCGGTCCTGGCCGACTACTTCATCCACAAGTACTGCGCCCTGTTCCACCGGATCCACGTGCGTCTGAGTCCGGACATGCTGGAAGTCCTGGCTGCCTACCACTGGCCGGGCAACGTCCGGGAGCTCGAGTGCGTCCTGGAGCGGTACGTGCTGCTGTGCCGGGAATCGGAAGGCGATGCCCAGCTGTTCTATCGCACCGCGTGTGAGGCGGGCATCATCTCGACGGACGATACGGCGCCCGCGCCGCGACCGGTGGACGGGTACATTTCAGTGCAGCTGGGCACGATGGACGAGATGAAGCGCCAGATCATCAGGCATCTGGTCAGCACCGCGCGCGGCAACAAGCAGGAAGTGGCCCGGCTGCTCGGTGTCAGCCGGACCACGCTGTGGAAGAACCTCAAGCAGTTCGATTAACTGCCCTTGAAGACCGGCCTGCGTTTTTCCCGGAAGGCATCCACCGCTTCCACGAGGTCTTCGGTCAGGAATGAATGTCCCTCCAGAGCCAGGGAGGACTCGAGGATCAGGTTCACCCAGAACGACACATGGCGGTTGATGGCTTGCTTGGTGTAGCGGATGGCGATGGGAGCCCCGGCAGCCAGCTTGCGGGCCAGCTCCTCGACGGCGCGGTCCAGCTCCGCGGCGGGCACCACCCGATTGATCATGCCCAGGCGTTCCGCCTCCACCGCCGGGATCACCTCACCCGTGAACAGCAGCTCCTTGGCTTTGCAGATCCCGATCAGCAGGGGCAGGATGATCGGCCCGCCATCACCCGCTGCCAGACCCATCTTCACGTGCGGATCGCCGAACTCGGCCCGGTCGGAGGCAATGATGATGTCGCAGAACAGGGCGAGCGTGGCCCCCAGACCCAGCGCCGGACCGTTGACCTTGGCGATCAACGGTTTGTCCAGCGCCAGCAGGTCGTTGATGATTTTCTTGCTCTCTTCCATCTGGTTGCGCAACGCCCCGGGATCGGAGTGCATCGAGCGGATCCAGGCCAGATCGCCGCCGGCGGAAAAGGCGCGCCCGGCCCCTGTCAGCACCACGACGGCGCAGTCCTGGTCTTCCCGGACGTCCTGGAAGATCCCCGCGAGTTCCCGATGCAGCTCCGGATTGGCCGCATTCAGGCGCTCGGGGCGGTTGAGGGTCAGGGTCAGCACCCGGTCCTCGCTGGTTACTTGAATGCATTTGTATCGTTGATAGTCCACCTGGTGACGTCCTCTCGTCTCAAATCACCGCGCCGCCGTCCACCGGGATGATCTTGCCGGTGATGTAGCTGGCGGCGTCCGAAGCCAGAAACACGACCACCCCGGCCACCTCAGCGGCTTGTCCGGCGCGGCCGAGTGGCAGCATCTTGATCACCGTGTCCGTACGCCGGTCGCCCCAGCTCGCCATGGTGAACCGGCCCATGTCGGTATCCGCAATCAGGCCCGGCGAAACGGCGTTGACCCGGATGCCGTGACGTCCCTCCTCCCGGGCCAGCACCTTGGTGAAGGCCTCGACTCCGGCTTTCAGGGTGGCGGGCATGGCCATGGTGGCCTGGCACAGCCGGGCGGCCACCGAGGTGATGTTGATGATGCTGCCGCCGGCCTGATCCCGCATGCGGGGCAGGGCCGCGCGGCTGCACAGCACGGTGCCCATCACGTCGATCATGAACGCGCGCTGCCAGGCCTCCACCGATGGTCCCTCGGCACGCTCGTAGACGGGGACCCCACCGGCGTTGTTGACCAGCAGATCCAGCCGGCCGAATCGCTCCAGCACGGTCTGCACCATGCCGGTGACCGCCTCGGCGTCGGCGACGTCCGCCGGCAAGGCCATGGCCTTCGCTCCCGCCTCCCGCGCGCGCGCCGCCACGGCTTCGGCGCGGTCGCGCTGCGCCACGTAGCTCAGCGCGACGGCGGCGCCGGCCGCGGCCAGGGCCAGCGCGATGGCCTCGCCGATGCCGCGGGATCCCCCGGTCACCAGCGCCACCTTGCCGTCCAGACAGCCGTTCAAAATGCACCTCCGCCGCTTTAGCGGTCGCCGCGCCGTCGTGTCGTTGCCGCCTGGTCGACCGCAAACGTGACGGGATCCATGACCACCCCGTAATCCCGTTCAGCGCTCTCGGGGGAAACGTAGCCGTTGCGCACGTCCTCGCGCACGCTCTCCACCGGGCGATCGAAGGGGTGTCCATAGCCGCCGCCGCCGCCGATCCACTGGTGGTAGACCGAGCCCGCGGGCAGGGGACCGAAATAGTCCTTGGCATTGGCGACGCGCACAGTACCGTCGGGAGACTGGATCTCCAGCCGGTTGAGCGACCCGGGCAGTCCTCCGAACAGTCCGAACGCGCGCGCTTCCTCGACCAGGCCGTCCCCCCAGGTGGACACGATGGTGTCGTCGCCGTCCAGACGATAGATGGTGTGCATACCCAGGCCGCCACGCCATCGACCCGGACCGCCGCTGTCGATCTGGAACTCGTTCTTCACCAGGAAATTGGGAGTCATCAGTTCCAGCATTTCGTGGTCCTGACCGCGCCAGCCGCCGCCGCCGACGATCGAGCCGATGCTGCATCCGTCCAGACCCTCGGTGGCGCCGGTACCACCCTTGAAGGCCAGGAACATGACGTCGGAGTAGAGCTGATGGCTGCGCGGATCCCGGCCGACCACCACCGAGCCGTGCATGCGGTTCCAGGCCGCGGTGACACGGTCCGGCATGGCCTCGGCCAGCGCGGAGAAGATGGCCTCGGACTGCTCATCCGCGTTGTGGTTGCCCTGCACCGTCGGCGCCGGAAAGTCGGGGTTCACGATGGTGCCCGGCGGCAGGATGATGTGGATGGGCTTGAGCATGCCCTCGTTGTGCGGCAGATCCGGCTTGTTGATCAGCATCAACAGCGTGGCGATGACGTGCGACTGGGAGCAGGTGTACGGCGCGTTGATGTAACCGGGCGCCTGGGGCGAGGAGCCTTCGTAGTCGAAGGTGATGTCGCTGCCGGCGATCGTGATCCTCACCTTGATGGTATAGACGCCGTCCAGGTCCTGCATGTTCGAGCCGAACATCCGGCTCGCGCCGGTGTAGACGCCGTCGGGCAGGGCGGCGATCTCGCTGCGCATCACCTTCTCGGTGGACTCGAACAACGCGTCGAGATAAGCCTGATAGCGTTGCGGCCCGTCGTAGTAGTCGATGAGCCGCTTGATGCCAGTGGCCCCCACGACACACGAGCCGATGGCGGCCCGCATGTCCTCGGCGACCACGGGCAGGCGGACGTTGGCAAAAATCATGTCCCAGACGTCGCGCCGAAACACGCCTTTATCGTAGACCTTCACGGGCGTGATCCGGATGCCTTCCTGCCAGATCTCGGTGGCCATGGGGTTGTATCCGCCCGGAGCGGCGCCGCCGATGTCGCCGACGTGGCCCTTGGCGGCGGACCAGGCCACCAGTCGACCCTGGTGGAAGATCGGCTTGTACACACCGACGTCGTTGAGCTGGCCGTTGCCGGTAAACACGTCGTTGTGGATGATCACGTCACCGTCGTGCACGTCGTCGCCGAAGTACTTGACGATCTGCTCCAGGGCGCCGCGCATGGAAAAGGCCAGCACGGGCAGGTACTCGGCCTGTTCCAGCATCTCGGCCTTGGGACCGTACAGTCCGACGACGAAGTCCTTGGCCTCGCCCAGGATCGGCGACTTGGTCGTGCGCAACATCGACAGGGCCATCTCTTCGGTCAGAGACTTCAGCCGGCGGGCGAGCACGGTGATCAGAACGGGATCCAGGTTGCCGTTGTCCGCGCGCATCGTTCTTACCTCCTGCTGATCGCCCGTCATGAAGCCATGGCGGGCGTTATGTGTTTTTGCACATCCGCTTCTTTGGTCTTCAGGTACATGTTGTAACTGCCGAGCGGATCACAGGCCAGATTGAACTCCGGCGGCACGAAGACCGAGGTGTTGACCTGCTCGACGATGGCCGGACCGACCACCCGGTTGCCCCACGTCAGCTTCATGCCGTCATAGACCGGCACCGTCGCCGTCCGTTTGTCACCGGGCAGGTAGATCGGCCGCTCGCCTTTCAGGGCGCCGGCGGCATCGGGGCCGGCGTAACTCTCCTGCTGCATGAGCGGTTTGCGGGTGGAACCCACGGCCACCACCCGCAGCGTGATCAGCTCGACCGGAGTGCCTTCGGCCTCGAGGTGATACCCGTACAACTGCGCATGGTGCTCGTGAAAGCGTTCCACCACCGGCGCCAGCCCGCGGATTTCGAGCTCGTCGCCGCGGATTGCGACCCGGATTTCGTGGTACTGCCCCCGGTAGCGCAGATCGGCCGCATAGTCGAAGCGCGTACGGTCGGGCGGGATCCCCTCCGCGGTCAACAACCGGCGGCCGTCGTCGTGCATCTCCCCGAGCAGCGAGCGGATCCGATCCATATCGGCTGCCGCCACCGCCACCGGGTAGGTGCGGACGAAATCGTGCTTCAGGTCCGACAGCAGCATCCCGGCGGCGCAGAAGACCGACGATTCCTTGGGAATGATGACGATCGGAATGTCGAGCTCCATGGCGATCATGCCGGCATGCACGGGGCCGGCCCCGCCGGCCGTGAGCAGTGGAAACTCGCGCGGGTCCCAGCCCTTCTTGACGGTCACTTCACGAATGGCGGTGGCCATGTTGACATTGACCACCCGGTACATCCCGGCAGCGGCTTCCAGCAACGAGAGCCCCATGGGCTCGGCGATGTGCTTGCGGATGGCGGTTTCTGCGCGGGCGCGGGAGAGCTGCATGCGGCCGCCCAGGAAGTAATCCTCGTTCAGGAGCCCCAGGACCAGGTCGGCGTCGCTGCTGGTCGGCAGCTCACCCCCCCGGTCGTAGCAGGCCGGACCGGGATCGGCGGCCGCGCTCTGGGGACCCATCCGCAGCAGCCCGCCGTTGTCGATCCAGCCGATGCTGCCGCCGCCCGCGCCGACGGTGTGCACGTCCACCATCGGCAGACCGAGCGGAAACCGGTCGACGATGCCTTCGTTGGTCGTCACGGGCGCGTGGTTGCGGATCAGGCAGACATCGAAGCTCGTGCCCCCCATATCGCCGGTAATGCAGTCGCGATAGCCCTGCGGCGCCGTGTACGCGATGGCCGCGACCGGGCCGGCGGCCGGTCCCGAGAGCAGCGTGCTGGCGGCCTGCTCGATCGCGACCTCGGGCGAGGTGACACCACCGTTGGACTGCATGATCAGCAAGGTGCCGGCGAAGCCGCAGTCCTGCAGCTTGCGCATGAGGCTGCGCAGGTAACGTTTCAGCTTCGGCCCGACGTAGGCGTTGAACACCGTCGTGCTGACCCGCTCGTACAGCCTGATCTGCGGCAGCAATTGCGACGACAGGGTCAGGTACACGTCCGGTAATTCGGCACGCACGAGGGCCTGCGCCGCGTCCTCGTTGCTGCTGTTCGCGTAGGAATGCTTGAAGCAGACGGCAATGGCCTCGACGCCTTCGGCGCGGCACTGCGCCATGGCAGCGGCGACTCCGCCCGCGTCCAGAGGGGTGACGATCTCCCCGAGCAGAGTGGTGCGCTCCTCGATCCCGAAACGCAGATAGCGCGGCACCAGCGGTGTGGGCATCGCCATCTTGTTGTCGTACAGCTCTTCCCGCCAGCCGCGCCGGTGTTCCAGCACATCCCGGGACCCCTGTGTCGTCAGCAGGGCCGTCCTGGCACCCGTACGCGTCAGGACGGCGTTGGTCGTGACCGTGGTGCCATGGACGATCAGATCCACCTGACGCAGGAAGCCTTCGGTGGAAAGACCCCTGGCGCCGGCCATTTCCGTCAGGCCGTGAAAGAACCCCTCGGCCGGGTCCGCCGGCGTCGTGGGCGTCTTGTAGACACTGAAATTGCCGGGCTCGTCCATCAACAGGAAATCCGTGAACGTCCCACCGACGTCGACGCCGATCGTGTAACCCATCCTACCGACCTCCCCTGCTCGCAAAATGCGTCACTCGCCCGCGGCCGCGCCGTGCCGGCACACGGCATTCCGGCGCCACGGCGCCGGTCACTTCCCTGCCTGCACGACGGTGCATCCCCGGCGCTACCGCTCGCCAGCCGCGGGGACCCGCTTTTCGAGGAAGGCATTCATGCGCTCGGTGCGGTCCTCGGAGCCGAAAAGCAGGGTCTGACCCAGCCGTTCCATCAGCAGTCCGGCGTGCAGATTGGGCGCGACCCCGGCATTCATCACGGTCTTGGCGACACGTACCGCCAGGCAGCTCTTGGCCAGGATCCGGCGGCACATCTCCCTGGCCGCGGGAATGAGCTGTGCCTGCGGCACCACACGGTTGACCAGGCCGATCCGCTCGGCTTCGTGTGCGCCGATGATCTCGCCGGTGAAGATCAGCTCTTTGGCTCGTCCCATCCCGATCAGGCGCGGCAACCGTTGTGTGCCGCCCCCGCCGGGCAGGATGCCGAGGTTGACCTCCGGCTGGCCGAACTGGGCGTTCTCGCTGGCGATGCGGATGTCGCAGGCGAGCGCCAGCTCGCAGCCGCCACCCAGGGCATAGCCGTTGACCGCCGCGATCACCGGCTTTTCCAGGTTTTCGATCTCGGCGAGGATGGCCCCGGGCTCTCCGGCCAGCACGTCCATCGGGGTCCGGTGCGCCAGGAAACCAACGTCGGCGCCGGCAACGAAGCTCTTGTGGCCGGCACCGGTGATGATCACGACACCCACCTCGGGATCCGAACGTGCGTCGGCCACCGCTGCCCTGAGCTCCCGCCAGGCCTCGGTGTTCAGGGCGTTGTGCACCTCGGGCCGGTTGATGGTCAGCGTCAGGATGCGATCGTGTTTTTCGGTGAGCAACATGGTGTATGGCATGGGTGTTCCCTTCCGGCGGTCGCTGTCGGACTCACCGCGCCCGCGACGTCATTCCGGCGACGGCCCGTCGCCCGGGTCGAGGATGCCCCTGCCGGCCTTGCGTCCGAGCCGACCCGCCTTGACGTATTGAACCATCAACGGACTGGGCCGAAACCTTTCGCCCAGCGTCTCGTGCAGGTATTCCAGAACTTTGAGTTTGGTGTCCCAGCCGAGCAGATCCCCGAGCTCGAAGGGCCCCATGGGGTGGTTCAGTCCGAGTCTGACGGCTTTGTCGATGTCCTCGGCGCTCGCCACCCCTTCCATCAGCATGTGCAAGGCTTCGTTGCCGATGACGGCATTGATCCGGCTGGCGACGAACCCCGGGAAATCACGGATCCGCACGGTGTCCTTGCCCATGCGCCGCGCGACCGCTTCGGCGACGGTGCAGGTATCCGCCGCTGTTTCCAGGCCGACGACGATCTCGACCAGCCGCATGAGGTGGGCGGGATTGAAAAAGTGCATCCCGACCACGCGGTCCGCCC
Organism: Gammaproteobacteria bacterium; assembly: GCA_020850735.1. Taxonomy (GTDB): domain Bacteria; phylum Pseudomonadota; class Gammaproteobacteria; order JADZEE01; family JADZEE01; genus JADZEE01. Next base: position 42,517 of record JADZEE010000139.1, read on the forward strand.
GGTTGGTAAACGCGCCGATCTCGGTGATGCTCTTGGCCGACGTGTTGGTGGCGAGCACGGCCCGGGGCGGGCACAGCTCGTCCAGCCGCCGGAAGACCTCGCGTTTGCAGTCCAGATCCTCGGTCACGGTTTCGATCGCCAGATCCGCGTCCGCGCAACAGGCCTGCAGCTCGGTCGCCGGGGTGATCCCGTCCAGCGCAGCGTGCATGTCGGCCGCCGTCATCTTGCCGAGCCGGACACCCTTGTCCAGGTTCGCCCTGATCACGGCAAGGCCCTGATCCAAAGCTTCCCGGCTGACGTCCACGAGCGCCACCCGGTAACCGGCGGCGGCCGCGACCTGGGCGATGCCGCGCCCCATCAACCCGGCGCCGACGACTACGACCGACCGTACCTGCGCTGCCACCACCGCTTTCATCGATTGCGACCTCCTCGCACGCCCGCTGCCGCGGTCCGGCGCGGGTATGTATGGCAAGAACCGTGCCCCGACACGGAGCCGGACCGCCCGGGCCGGCAGGCGGCGTTTCCCTGCCACAGCACCCCGCGTGGCGGGCCAGGACGGGCCATGGCGTTCAACTTGTTGACACCGCTGCGGCTCCTGCGTCCCGGAAGTGAACGCGGCGCTGCGGCCACGGGCCGGGCATCGACCGCGCTCGCGCCCGCAGCCGGCGCCGGCACGGTGGCGGCTGCGATTTGGCCCGCGCGCCGGCGCCCTCACCCGCGCGCCACGGCTGTGGCTGGCCTGCCGGCGCCGCGACGGCTGGCCCGAACACGGCGAGTCGCTGACAATAGCCGGCACCCCACACCGGAATATCGCCGCATGACGCCTGCGCACCGTGCGAGCGGCACGCTGCCGGCCCCGCTACTGCTGTGGGGCGTCTTCGTCCTCAATCCCCTGCTGCTGGCCGCGGTGACCTTCAGCCTCGATACGTTCGCCACCATCCAACCCGCGGCGCCGGCGCTCGCACCGGCGTTCGAATGGGCGGTCTACGCCGGCGCGCTGCCGGTGCTGGCGCTCGTGGGCCGCTGTCGCGCGCGCGGCGTCACCTGGGCGCGCGCGGTCCGGCGCGGCCAGGACGTCGCCGACGCCCGGCAGGCGCTGGTCGCGACGCTGGTGTTCGCCGGCGCCCTGGCCGATCTGCCGGCGACCCTCGGCCTGGTGCACTACCTGCTCGGCGGCACCACGGGGGTCGCGTACGCCGGCTGCCTGCTCGCGTTCACGCTGGCAATCTCGTTCAAACCGCCGTCGCCGCGCTGACCGGACCGCGGTCCCGGCCTCACCACCGGGGCAAGGAGCCGCGGGCGACGTTGCGGCCGGCTGCACCCGATCAATCCCCGGCGGGTACGCTCAGGCCGGCCGCGGACAGCAGCTCCGCCGTCTCGCACAGGGGCAGACCCATCACGCCCGAATAACTGCCTTCGAGCCGGTGCACGAATGCCGCCGCGCGACCCTGGATCGCGTAGGCGCCGGCCTTGCCCGCGGCTTCGCCGCTCGCGACGTAGGCACGCCGCTGCGCGGCCGTCAGCGCGCGGAACCAGACGCGACTGACGCTGACCCGGCAATCCGTGCCCACGGCAGTGGCGAGCGCCACCGCCGAATACACCTCGTGTACGCGTCCGGACAGGCGCGCCAGCATGGCGAGCGCATCGGCGCCGTCCACGGGCTTGCCCAGAATGGCGCCGTCGATGACAACCGCGGTGTCGGCGCCGAGCACCGGTGCGCCGGTCGTGTCGAGGCTGGCACGGCCGGCTTCGGCCTTGGCACGGGCGAGACGCGCGACGTAGTCGAACGCACTCTCGCCGGCCAACGCGGTCTCGTCGACCGTGGCGGCGACGAGCCGCCAGTGCACGCCGATCTGAGCGAGGAGCTCCCGGCGGCGCGGAGACTGCGAGGCGAGCCAGACGAACGGTGCACTCATGGCTGTGGTTCGTGACGGCTGCCGCACGCCGGCTCGCGGCTCAGCGGTCAATGCCCGCTGTGATACGGATGCCCCGTGTTGATGGTCCAGGCGCGGTAGATCTGCTCGGCGAGCAGGACGCGCACCAGTGCGTGCGGCAGGGTCAGCGGCGACAGCGACCAGGACTGGTCGGCCTGCGCCAGGATCGAGGGCGCCAGACCATCGGCGCCACCGATCAGCAGCGCCACATCCCGGCCGAGCGCCTGCCAGTCGCGCAGCGTGGCGGCCAGCCCGGCGCTCGTCCAGGGAGCACCGCGCGCGTCCAGGGCGACCGTCCAGGCGCCGCGCGGCACGGCCTTGTGCAGGCGTGCCGCCTCGGTGTCCATGCGCTGCGCGGGTCCGCCGGTGTTGCCCGCGGCGGGCGTCACGTCGACGATTTCCAGCGCGAGCTCGCGCGGCAGCCGCGCGGCGTATTCGGTCCACGCCGTGCCGACCCAGCCCGGCACGCGCCGGGCCACGCTCAGGACGCGGATGCGCATCGCCCGCGGGCCAGCCCCTCAGAGCTTGTGAAACATTCGCCCGCCGTCGCGAGACGGTTCCCGAGCGTTCCCGGCCAGGCGCGGGGGTGCACAAAATCGCGCGCACAGCGGGCCTGCGCAAGCGATTTCGGGGGTCTCCGCAACGCCGCCAGGGGCCTCCAGGGGCGGTCGCAGCAGGCGCGGTGATGGTTTCACAAGCTCAGGGCACGCGCTGGCGCGACTGTGCGACGACGTCCCAGAGCTTCTCGAGCTGGTAGAAATCACGCGTGTGCGCCTGCATCGCGTGCACGATGACGTCACCGAGATCGATCAGCACCCATTCACCCGCCCGCTCGCCTTCGACACCGAGCGGGCGTACGCCGAGTGCCTTGGCACGCTCCACGACGTGCCCGGCCATGGCCTTGACCTGACGATCCGAGCGGCCGCTGGCGATGACCATGAAATCGGTGACCGTCGTCAGCGCGCGCACGTCCAGGACACGGATATCGAACGCCTTGGTGTCGTCGAGCGCCGTTTCCATCTCCTGCGCGAGTCGTTCAGAGCTCAGCATGGTAGAGCCCAGTGTATTCGATGATGTGGCGAACCGCGTCGGGCACGAGCGCACGTACGCTGCGCCCGGACGCGAGCAGCTCGCGCACGGCCGTGGCGGACACGTCGAGCAGCGGCAGATCCACCAGCACGATGGCGCCGGCCGGCCGTGCCAGCAGCGCGGCCGTATCCCCGGTGCCGTGCGCCGCCAGCAGCGCGCGCAGCGCACCGTCCGCGGGCAGCGGCGTGCCCGGGCGCTGCGCGACGGCGAAATTCGCGAGCCCCATGAGCTCGGTCCAGCGGTGCCAGCGTGGCAACGAGGCGAACGAGTCCATGCCGAGGATCCACACCAGCGGGCGCGCGCCGAGCTCCGCCCGCACGCTCGCCAGGGTGTCGACGGTGTAAGACACGCCGGCACGTTCGAGCTCGCGCGGATCCACCCGCAGGCGCGGTTCGCCGGCGATAGCCGCTTCGAGCATGGCGCGGCGCAGATGCGCCGGCGCCGCGGGCTGTTCCCGGTGCGCCGCGGCGGCGAGCGGCACGAGCCGGACCTCGGCGAGCGCGAGACGCTCCAGGACCTCGAGCGCCAGCCGCAAGTGGCCGTTGTGTACGGGATCGAAGGCGCCGCCGAGCAGTCCGATCGGCGCGCCGGGACCGGCGCCGGGGTGCCGCCGCGATCCGCTGGCGACGCTCCGTCCGCTCACTCGCGGACGTGGCCGTCACCGATGACCACGTATTTTCTCGATGTGAGCCCTTCGAGCCCGACCGGGCCGCGGGCGTGGAACTTGTCGGTGCTGATGCCGATCTCGGCGCCGAGACCATACTCGTAGCCGTCGGCGAAGCGGGTCGAGGCGTTGACCATCACCGAGCTCGAGTCGACTTCGGCGAGGAACCGGCGGGCCCGGCCCAGATCCTCGGTCACGATCGCGTCGGTATGCCGCGAACCGTAGGTCGTGATGTGATCGATGGCCTCGTCGAGGCCCTTGACGACACGGATCGCAAGGATGGGGGCGAGATATTCGGCGTACCAGTCCTCCTGCGTGGCCGCGACGGCATCGGGAACCAGCGCGCGCACTGCCTCGCAACCGCGCATCTCGACACCCGCCTGGCGCAGCAGCGGCGCGAGGCGGGACAGCACCGGCGCCGCCATCGCCTCGGCCACGAGCAGCGTTTCCATGGTGTTGCAGGTGCCGTAGCGCTGTGTTTTCGCGTTCAGCGCGATGCGCACGGCTTTGTCGACGTCGGCGCGCTCGTCCACGTAGACGTGGCAGACGCCGTCGAGGTGCTTGAGCACCGGCATACGGGCCTCGCGACTGACTCGTTCGATCAGCTCCTTGCCGCCGCGCGGCACGACCATGTCGACGTACTCCTCCAGGCCGAGCAGCGCTCCCACGGCGGCGCGGTCCGTGGTGCCGACGAGCTGGACGGCCGACTGCGGCAGGCCGGCGGCCGCGAGCCCCGCGAGCATGCAGGCGGTGATGGCGCGGTTGGAGTGGAGCGCCTCGGAGCCGCCGCGCAGGATGACCGCGTTGCCCGATTTCAGGCACAGCGCGGCCGCGTCCGCGGTCACGTTCGGTCGCGACTCATAAATGATGGCAATCACACCGAGCGGCACCCGCATGGTGCCGACCTGGATCCCGGACGGCCGGTAGCGCAGATCCGTGATCTCGCCGATCGGATCGGCGAGCGCGGCGACCTCGCGCAGCCCCGCCGCCATGGCGTCGATGCGGCGGCGATCCAGCGTGAGACGATCCGCGAGCGGCGCGTCGAGATCGGGGTGCTCCGCGCGGTCACGGGCATTGGCCGCGATCAGCGCCTCGTGGCCCGCGTCGATCGCGGCCGCGGCCTCTTGCAGCGCGCGATTCTTGCTGCGCGTATCGGCGCGCGCCAGCGCCCGCGCCGCCCGGCGGGCGGCGTCACCCAGCGCACGGACGTGAGCCGCCACGTCCGTGACGGTCGCCGGGCCGATGCTGGCGGCGGTTTCATTCATACGCGCGTCGTGCTCCTCGAGGCGAAAGTACCGGTCGGATCGGGAATAGCCGCGGGCCGCCCGCCGCGGCCGGCGCCCGCGACCGCAAGCGTAGCACCCCGGGGCGGCCGTGGCTCAAGCCGGCGGCGGCTCACCGGCCCAGGCCAGCGGTACACCGGCGAGTCCGAGGCAGACCCAGGTCAGCTCCTCCCACGGCGCGCCCTCGCCCCAGCCCTTGACGGTACGGTCCAGACGCGCGGCGCGGCGCAGCAGTTGCCGCGCACCGGCGACGCGCAGGCGCCGCAGGGCACTGCGCACGAACGGTTTGCGCTTGTCCCAGACGCGGGCGGCAGCGAGCGCCTGGTCCGGCGCCATACCGCCGGCGCAGGCCTCCGCCACGGTCGCGAGTGTGCGGATCTCGCGCGCCAGGACTGCGCTCACGAGCACCGGTTCGACACCTTCCGCGCGCAGTCCGTCGAGGATCCGCAGGCAACGGCCCACTTCGCCGTTGAGTGCCGCGTCGACCAGCCCGAAGGCGTCGAAGCGGGCGCTGTCCGAGACCGTCGCCCACAGCCCGTCAGCGTCGATTGCGCCGCCGTCCCCCAGCCGCAATGCCAGTTTGTCGATCTCCTGCGCGGCGGCGAGCAGGTTACCCTCGACGCGATCCGCGATCAGGCTCGCACCGCCCGGCGGCAGGGTGACGCCGCGAGCGCCCGCGCGCCGTTCCAGCCAGCCGGACAGCTCACGGGCGGCGAGCGGCCACACCTGCACGATCACCCCGACCCGGTCGAAGGCCTTGCACCATGCGGCCTGCAGCGCTTTCGCGTCGAGCCTGGCCGCGGTAACCAGCAGCACATCGTCGCTGCCGGCGGATTCGGCGTAGCCGGCCAGCACCTTGCTGCCCTCCACCCCGGCCCTGGCTGTTCCGAGACGCAGCTCGATGAGGCGTCGCGACGAGAACAACGACAGGCTGCCCGATTCGGCGGCGAGCGAGCCCCACTCGAAACCCGGCTCGACGTCGAGCACGATGCGCTCGCCGGCGCCGGCACGGCGGGCGGCGGCCCGGATGGCGTCCGCGCATTCCATGGCCTGCAGGGGTTCGTCGCCGGTCACCAGGTAGATCGGTGCCAGGCGACCCGCTGCAAGGGCGCTGTCGAGCTGATCGGGACGCAGTCGCATCGCGAGCGCTGCGGTCAGGGCGCGAGACTTCCTGCGCCGCCGCCGGCTGCGTAGCGCGGCTGGCGCCGCAGGCGCGGTGATCGTTTCACAGCCTCTCAGTCCAGGTTCAGCGCCTCGAGCCGGCGCAGGATGGTCGCGGCAGCGTCCGCACGAATGTCCTGCTCGAGCAGCGCCTGTTCCTCGAACTTGCCGAGCACGGCGGTCTCGTCGAAAGTGAAATCGCGCTGGAGCTCGACTGACTCGTCGTCTACGAGCACTTGTCCGTCGGCGCGTCGCACCGTCAGCCCGACGGTGTAATCGAGCTCGAACTCGCGCACCTTGCCGGTCCGAGCGTCCACCGACAACACGCGGCGCTCGATCCGCTCCCGACCGAGGGCGATGACGAGATCGGCCTTGGCCGGTGAGCTGACCGTGCGCACGCCCGAGTAGGCGAGCGTGCGGCGCAGATGCGCCAGGAGCTGATCGGCCGGCCCGCTCTGCAGATACGCCGTGGCGGCGTCGATGTCGGCCTTGCGTGTACCCCGCAGCTGGAAACCACAGCCCGCCAGCAGCGACAGCACCACGATCACAACCCATATCTGCTTTGCACGCATGGACAGCTCCTCGGGCGGGCGGGCGGATTGCGAGCGCACCGGCACGCGGGATGATCGTTTCACAGGCCGGCCGATCAGGCCACTACTACGTTCACCAGCCGCCCGGGAACGACGACGACCTTGCGCACGCTGGCCCCGTCCGTATAGCGGCGCACGTTCTCGTCCGCGAGCGCGCGCTCGCGTATGGCGGTTTCAGCGGCGTCCGCCGCCAGCGTGATGGTGGCGCGCTTGCGGCCGTTGACCTGCACTACCAGCGTGACCACCTCGCGCGCCAGCGCGGCTGCGTCGGCCCGCGGCCACGGTGCGTCGATGACCGGGGCGGTGTGGCCGAGCGCATGCCAGAGCGCGTGGGTGATGTGCGGCACGATCGGCGCGAGCATCAGCACGACGCTCCCGAGCGCCTCGTGCGTGACGGCGCGCCCGGCCCCCGAGTCGTCCTCGTGGCGAAGCACCGTATTCAGCAGCTCCATCACCACGGCGATGGCGTGGTTGAATGCCCAGCGCCGACCGATGTCGTCACCGACCGTGGCGATGGCCTCGTGCACCTGCCGGCGCAGCGCACGCTGGGCCGCGTCGAGGGCATCCGGATCGAGCGCCGGCACCGGGCCCTTGCCGACGTGTGCGGCCACCGCGCGCCAGAGTCGGCGCAGGAAGCGCGCCGCCCCTTCCACGGCCGCATCGTTCCATTCCAGCATCTGGTCCGGTGGCGAGGTGAACATCATGTACAGCCGCACCGTATCGGCGCCGAAACGTTCGATCATCGCCTGCGGATCAACGCCGTTGTTCTTCGACTTGGACATTTTCTCGACGCCGCCCAGACCCAGGGCGCCGCCGTCGCTCGCGAGCCGTGCCGAGACGATCCCGCCTTTGTCGTCGCGCTCCACATCCACCTCCGCGGGCGCGAACCAGGTGCGGCGGCCGTCGCCCGCGTCGCGGTAGTACGTCTGCGCCACGACCATGCCCTGCGTGAGCAGTTTCGTGAACGGCTCGCTGACCTTCGACAGGCCGGCGTCGCGCATGAGCTTCTGGAACAGGCGCGCGTACAGCAGGTGCAGGATGGCGTGCTCGATGCCGCCGATGTACTGGTCGACCGGCAGCCAGTAATCGGCTCGCGCATCGAGCATCGCGGCGTTCTGGTCGGGACAGGCAAAGCGGGCGAAATACCAGGACGACTCCATGAACGTGTCGAAAGTGTCGGTCTCGCGACGCGCCGGCGCGCCGCACGCCGGACACGTGGTGGCGATGAAGGATTCGAGCTGCGCGAGCGGTGAGCCGCCACCCTTGACCACCAGGTCCTCCGGCAACAGCACCGGGAGCTGCTCGTCGGGCACGGGCACGCTGCCACAGGAGTCGCAATGGACTATCGGGACCGGGCAACCCCAATAGCGCTGGCGTGACACGAGCCAGTCGCGCAGGCGGTAGTTGACGGTGCGCCGGCCGAGACCGCGTCTCTCCAGGTGCGCGGCGATGGCATCGAAGGCTTGTGCCGACGTCATGCCGTCGTACTCGCCGGAGTTGCCGAGCACGCCCGGTTCGCTGTGGGCGCCCTGCCCGATGTCGAGATCGCCGCCATCGGCCGGGAAGATCACGGGCCGGATCGGCAGGTCGTACTTGCGCGCGAACTCGAAATCGCGCTCGTCGTGGGCCGGCACCGACATGATCGCGCCGGTCCCATAGCTCATGAGGACGAAATTCGCCGTCCACACCGGTATGCGCGCGCCGTTGAGCGGGTTGATTGCCTCGACGCCCAGGGGCAGACCGCGCTTCTCGGTCGTCTCCACCGCCACCGCCGAGGTGCTGCCGTGACGGCACTCCTCCACGAAGCTGGCCACCCTGGCATCGTGTCGTGCCACTTCGAGCGCCAGCGGATGGTTGGCGGCCACGGCCATGAACGTGGCGCCGCAGATCGTGTCCGGCCGGGTGGTGTAGACGCGCAGCGCATCGTCGCGCCCGTCCAGAGCGAAGTCGACTTCCACGCCGTCGGAGCGGCCGATCCAATTGCGCTGCATCGTCCGTACGGAATCCGGCCAGCCCGTCAGCTCATCCAGATCGCCGAGCAGCTCGTCGGCGTAATCCGTGATCTTGAGGAACCACTGCGGGATCTCGCGGCGCTCGACGGGCGCGCCGGAGCGCCAGCCCCGGCCGTCGATCACCTGTTCGTTGGCGAGCACCGTCTGATCGACCGGATCCCAGTTCACCTCGGCGAGCTTCTTGTACGCCAGACCCGTACGGAACAGGCGCGTGAACAGCCACTGCTCCCAGCGGTAGTACTCCGGGCGGCAGGTCGCCAGCTCCCGTTCCCAGGCGTAGGCGAAGCCGAGGCGCCGGAGCTGGCCGCGCATGTAGGCGATGTTGTCGTAGGTCCAGCGCGCGGGTGGCACGCGATTCTGGATTGCGGCGTTTTCCGCCGGCAGGCCGAACGCGTCCCAGCCCATCGGCTGCAGGACGTTCCTGCCGCACATGCGCTGATAACGGCTGATCACGTCGCCGATGGTGTAGTTGCGCACGTGGCCCATGTGCAGCCTGCCGCTGGGATACGGAAACATCGAAAGGCAGTAGAACTTCTCCCGCGCCGGATCCTCGGTGACCTCGAACGCGCGCGTATCGTCCCAGTAGCGCTGCACGCGCGGCTCGAGCTCGTCGGGCTGGTAACGTTCGTCCATGGAAGTGGCGGATCGATCGGGGCAAATACGAGCGCGCAAGGATACCATCGGCGCTCGTACACGGCGAACGGCGCCGGGGCGGGGATGCGGTCGAGAGCGCGCCCCCGCCGTCGGTGCCGGCGGGGGCGAAATCGCAGCGAACCTGAGGGGTCAGTCGCCGCTTACGGTGAGGCGTTCGCGATTCTGCTCGAGCACCCGCTCGCCGACGCCGCGCACGAGGGCAAGGTCGTCAATGGTGGCGAACGGCCCGTGTTTCTCGCGGTAGGCGACGATCGCCTCCGCGCGCGCCTGACCGACGCCCTGAATGGCCGCGGCGAGCGTATTCGCGTCGGCGGTGTTGATGTTGACGCGCTCTCCGGCCGTTGCGTACAGCGGCAGAATGCACAGCCCTGCGACGAGCATCTTCCTGAATGATCGCATGATCCTTCTCCCTGGAACGGACTGGTCCTCGTCGGCGGTCACGCCCTGCGACCGCCGCCACCCGGCGTGCCCCGCACGGGGACGACGCCACGACTGCAAGGCTAGCAAAGGACACCGGGGGCGGCTGCAGCCGGCGTGCGCCGCAGGCGCACCGGCACCGGGAAATTTTCCTGAAACCGCGGTGCGGTTCAGTCGGCGCGCTCGATGGTATCCAGCCGCGGCCGCGCGGCCACGCCGCGGGAACCGATCAGCGCGAACTCCACTTCCTCGGCGATGTTGGTGGCGTAGTCACCGATGCGTTCCAGCGACCTGGCGACGAACAGCAGCTGCACACACGAGACGATGCGATGGCTATCGGCCTGCATCTCCACCAGCAATCCGGCGAACAGATCGTTGTAGATGCGGTCGAGCGCCGCGTCACCCGTCCGAACCTGCTCAGCGGCGGTGGCATCGTGCCCGGCATAGGCCTCGAGCACGCGCGCGAGCGCCGCGCGTACGCCGCCCGCCAGCGACGACAGCAGTCCGAGCACTTGCGCCGACGGCCGCCGGTCGAGCATGCGCGTGCGCTTGGCGCAGTTCTTCGCGTGATCGCCGATACGTTCGAGGCACGCGGACACCCGCTCGAGGGCGATGGCCTCGCGCAGATCCCGCCCGACCGGGGCCTGCCGGGCGAGCAGCTCCAGCACTTCTTCACGCACGCGCAGGTGCAGCGTGTCGACGTCGGCATCGCGGCGGATGGCCGTCTGCGCCGCCACCGTGTCGCCCTGCAGGAGCGCGACGACGGCATCGTCGAGCTCGCGCAGCACGGTTTCGCCCATGCGCGCCAGCGCGGCGCGCATGGCGGCGATCTCCTCGTCGAACAGACGCAGCGTGTGCTCGTCGGTCATGGTTCGGTCCCCCCATGCACGGGCAGCGGGGCGCCCATGGCGGCCCGCACGGTGATCATAGTCCATCAACGCGCAAGCCCCGTCACCGGGGCCTGCGTGTCCACTACGGGTGTCCGCGCGCCATGGCCGTTACCAGAAGATCTGCCCGCGCACGAGCAAGGCGCCCGGCTCGTCGCCGTCGTGAATGCTGCCGGGACGATCCGAATCGAGCACGCTCACATAGTCGGCCATGAAACGGATGGTATTGGTGGCGTACCAGTTCACGCCGATCGACAGCGCCTGCTGCTCGCCGGCCACGACGCCGGCACCGGCGTCGTTGAGATCCATGCTGTCGAAACGCACGGCAATCTGCCACGCGCCGATGCCGCCCTTGCCGACCACGCTGCGCGGCTTGACGCTGCCGTACTGGCCGTCGGCGGCTTTGAAGTTCATCGCTTCGCCGGTGATGAACCAACCCGCCTCGACGTAATAGCCGTGCAACGACACGTCGACCGGTGCGGCCGCGGTCACCGGCGTCCCCGCGGTACGCGTGCGTGACACGTCCCAGCGGGTGTATTCGCCCTGTAGTGAGACCGGTCCCCACACCGCGGCGGCCTCGAAGTTCCAGGCGAACACGTCGTCGACCGCGTTGACGCCGAAGTTGGCATCCTGCCAGCGGGTATCGACGACGTGGAACACGCCCGGACGCTGGCGCACGCGCAGCCCGGAATCCTGGGGATCGAGGTACATCGCTGCGGCGCCGAGGTGGAGCAGATGGGTGGCGTCCTGCACCAGCGGGTTGTAGGTCCCGCGCACGGCAAAGGAAACCTGCTCGTCACACTCGTCGAAACCGCTCAGACAGCCGTCGGGATCTTCGCCGTCAGTACCGGCGAAAACGCCGGCCTGCAGGGTCGCGCGTTCTCCCCAGTGGTTGAACATCGACAGTCCGAGTCGGCGTGACGGCTGCAGGACGTTGTCGGCGAGCAGCGGTCGCTCGATGAACAGCATGTACTTGGAGCTCGACATGGTCGCCAGACCGAACGGAACGTGGTGCTGGCCGAGCTTGACCCACCAGCTGTCCTGCTCGTAACCGATGAACTGGTCCTTGGCGTCCACCTCGGCGCCGGCGAAGTCCCACTCGGTTTTCCAGATCCAGTGCTGCCAGAGCCTGCCCGCGATGCCGAGGCGGGCGCGCCGCACCTCCGCGCCGCTGCCGAGCTTGGTGGCGTCGGAATCGATCAGGTTGTAATCGACCATGAGGCGGCCGATGAGCTGCCACTCGAAGTCGCCGTCCGTCGAGCTGATCTTGAGCTTGTCGCGGGTCTCGATCTTCGGCATGTCGGCGGCGGCGGCCTCGACCTGTTCCTTGACGACTTCCTGGACCTGCGCCTTGACAGCCGCGTCACCGCCCGCGGCACGCGCCTCGACCTGCTCCTGGTCCGCCAGTGCGGAGTTGCGCAGCAGCTCGAACGCCTGCTGGTTGATGGTGCCGTTGTCGCGCAGCACCTCGAGCAACTCGAGCATGGTGGCGCCGGTGGCCAGCGCGGGTCCGGCCAGCACCAGGGCTGCTGCCGCCAGCAGTGCGGCCACGAATCGGGTGACGTCATCGGTCAACATGACTGAACGCTCCTTTGCGCACGTATATGCGCGCCATTGGTCTGCCCGCCGCCGCCGGCCACCGGCCTCGATGTCGGTGAGCAAGGTATCGAATGGATTGCATTGATTGTTACACTTCCGCGCGCTGGTACGCCGTTGGCCAGCTCGGGTCGATCCGTAGCGTAAGCGGGCAAAATTACGAAATGATTACGAATTGCTTTCGGCGCGTCGCCCGGGCGCGCTGCGCCCCCGGCTGGGGCGAAGGATAGGCCAGGCGGCACGCCGGTCACACAGTTGTCATACACGAGATTTGAAATGTCAGGGTGCAAACGCTGTTCACGAATACCCTGGTTCGGCGTCCGATGCCGGCGATCGCGCCGACCATCCTGATCGTCGACGACGAGCCGGCCATCCGGCAGATGCTCGATTTCGCGCTGGCGAGCAGCGGTTACAGCTGTCGCGGCGCCGGCGACGCAGAGCAGGCGCAGGCGTCGATCGGCGCCGCGCCGCCGGATCTGATCCTGCTCGACTGGATGTTGCCGGGCATCAGCGGGCTCGATTTCGCCCGCCGTCTGCGCCGCGATCCGAAGACCTGCCGCATTCCCATCATCATGCTCACCGCCCGCGGCGAGGAAGACGATCGGATCAGCGGCCTGGACGTCGGCGCGGACGACTACGTCACCAAGCCGTTCTCGACCCGTGAGCTGCTCGCGCGTATTCGCGCCGTCCTGCGCCGCAACGCACCGGCCGCCAGCGGTGCGGCGATCGAGGCCGAGGGTCTGCGCGTCGACATGGAAACGCACCGCGTCACGGCCAGGGGCGATGCGCTGGTGCTCAGCCCGACGGAATTGCGCCTGTTGCAGTTCTTCGTGACGCATCCCGAGCGCGTCTACAGCCGCAGCCAGTTGCTCGACGGCGTCTGGGGCGATAACGTGCATATAGAGGAACGCACGGTCGACGTTCACATCCGCCGCCTGCGCAAAGTGCTCGAGCCTTACCACTATGACCGGTTCATCCAGACTGTACGCAGCGTGGGCTACCGGTTCTCCACCCAGACCTAGCCGCGCCGTCCCGTGCCGCCCCGGCAGCGGCCGGCGGCCGAGCGCTTGACCGCCGGCGTACGGCAATGACACTGCTGACGCGGGCGGACGCCCTGCGCCTCGGCGCGCTGGTCGGCGCGGCCACGGTGCTGGGATTGCTCACCGGTCAGCTCTCGCTGACGCTGGCATTGACGCTCGCCGGCTACTGCCTGTGGCAGCACCGCCAGCTGCAGCAGCTGCTGCTGTGGATCCGACACCGCAAGGAAACCGATGCGCCCGATTTACCCGGAGTCTACGAAGAGCTGTGCAGCGAGATCGATCGGCTGCGCGACCGGCACAAGAAGCGCAAGAAGAAGCTGTCCGGTTACCTGAAGCAGTTTCAGCAGGCGACGACCGCGTTGCCGGATGCCGTCGTAGTGCTCGGACCCGAAAACGAAATCGGCTGGGCCAACGTCGCGGCCGCGCAGTTCCTGAACGTGCGCTGGCCGCAGGATGCCGGCCAGCGCCTGAACCACCTCTTGCGCGAGCCGGCCATTAAGGAGTTGCTCGATGCCGGCGCCGACCCCGTCCGCTCGGTTGAGATGGTCTCGCCCCGCGACGCCGGCTTGCAGCTCAGCGTCCAGGTCGTTCCGTACGGAGACAAGCAGCGTCTGTTCGTCGCCCGCGACATCACCCGGCTGCAGCGCCTGCACCAGATTCGCAGCGACTTTGTCGCCAACGTCTCACACGAGCTGCGCACGCCGTTGACGGTATTCAGCGGCTACCTCGAGACGCTCGAGGGTGACGTCACGCACTGCCCGCCGGCCTGGCAGCCGGTACTGGACCAGATGCGCGGACATGTTGCCCGCATGCAGGAGGTCATCGACGAATTGCTGCTGCTCACCCGCCTGGAGCAAAGAGACCGGGTCGAGCATCCCGAGCCGGTCGCGGTCTCACAATTGCTGGCCGGCGTGCACAAGGAAGCGCTGATGGTCAGCGCCGGGCGCGGACACGTCGTCACCCTGGAGGTGGACAAACGAGTGTGGCTGCTCGGTTCCGCCATGGAGCTGCGCAGCGCGTTCTCCAACCTGATCGTGAACGCGGTGCAGTACACGCCGGAGCGGGGCACCATCCACATTCGCTGGTGGTACGACGATGACGGTGCGCATCTGTCGGTGCGGGATACCGGTATCGGCATCCCGCCATCGCACGTGCCACGGCTCACAGAGCGTTTCTACCGGGTCGACAGGGGACGGGCACGCGCGGAGGGTGGCACCGGACTCGGCCTTGCGATCGTCAAGCACGTGCTCTCGCGTCACGGCGCGCAGCTGGAAATCGCCAGCACCGTCGGCGAGGGCAGCACCTTCACCTGCCACTTCCCGCCGCCGGCGGTCATCCTCCGGGACACTCCGGTACCGGTCGCCGTCTCGCCCGCCTGAAAAGCCCGCCTGAAAAGCCCCCGGGAAACCATCGTGGAAACCATCGGGGTCAGAGTCGCATTTCCACCCGACACGTTGGAGGAAACCATCGGGGTCAGAGTCGTATTTCCACCCGACACGTTGAGGTTCGGCGTCGAAAGCGAAATGGAAATGCGACTCTGACCCCGGTGGCGGATGTCTTCGCAGATGTTGCGGGCATGATCACCGATGCGCTCCATCGCCCGCACGGCGAGGATCACGTTCAATACGCGGGTGAGGAAACCATCGGGGTCAGAGTCGTATTTGCATCCGAGACGTTGAGGTTCGGCGTCGAAAGCGAAATGGAAATGCGACTCTGACCCCGGTTTTGGCGGTTCTCAGCGCTCGATGCCGCGCAGCTCCTTTTCGGCGTCCTCCAGGCTGATGTGGCGGATGTCCTTGCCGATTACCAGGTAGATCACGTCCTCGCAGATGTTGCGGGCATGATCACCGATGCGTTCCATCGCCCGCACGGCTAGGATCACGTTCAATACGCGGGTAATGCTGCGCGGGTCCTCCATCATGTAGGTGATGAGCTGGCGCAGGGTCGCATCCTGCTCGCGGTCGACCTCCCGATCTTCCTTGGCGATCGCCAGCGCGGCGTCGGCGTCCATGCGCGCGAAGGCGTCCAGCGCGTCGTGGAGCATGCGGCGCACGTGGTGACCCATGGCGAGCACCCCGATGTAATAGCTCTTGGGATTCTCGTTCGCGATCAGAGAGGCGACGATGCGCGCTATCTTCTCGGCCTCGTCACCGACCCGCTCGAGATCGGTGATTATCTTCGTGACCGCGAGCACCAGACGCAGGTCGCCGGCCGCGGGATTGCGGCGGGCCAGGATCTCGGTGCATTCCTCGTCAATGTCCACCTCGAACGCGTTCACCTTGTAGTCGGACTGGGCGATCGTTTCGGCCAGAGCGGCGTTGCCGTGCGACAGGGCGTCGAGCACGTGCGCCAGATGCTCCTCGACCAGGCCCCCCATGCTCAGAACCTTGGTGCGGATGTCCTCCAGTTCCTTGTCGAACTGATGGAAGATATGCGTCGGCAGTTTCGTGCTCGCCATGTCGGTCCTCGCGTTCAGCCGTAGCGGCCGGTGATGTAGTCCTCGGTCATCTTCTTGCGCGGGTTGGTGAAAATGCGCTTGGTAGGACCGAACTCGACCAGCTCGCCCATGTACATGAACGCCGTGTTGTCGGAAACGCGTGCGGCCTGCTGCATGTTGTGCGTGACGATGACTATCGTGTAATTGGCCTTGAGCTCGAATATCAATTCCTCAATCTTGAGCGTCGAAATCGGATCGAGCGAGGAGGCGGGCTCGTCGAGCAGCAGCACTTCGGGCTCGATGGCGATGGCGCGTGCGATCACCAGGCGTTGCTGCTGCCCACCCGACAGACCGAGCGCGCTTTCGTGCACCCGATCCTTGACCTCGTCCCACAGGGCCGCGGCCTTGAGCGCGCGCTCGACGACGTGGTCGAGCAGGCGACGCTTATTGACACCCTGAAGTCGCAGCCCGTAAGCGACGTTCTCGTAGATCGACTTCGGAAACGGATTCGGCTTCTGGAACACCATGCCGACGCGCCGGCGCAGATCGGCGACGTCGACGTGCCTGGCGTAGATGTCGTCGTCGTTGAGCCAGATCGAGCCGGCGATGCGCACGCTGTCATACAGATCGTTCATGCGGTTGAAGCAGCGGATCAGCGTGGACTTGCCGCAACCACTCGGGCCGATGAAGGCGGTGACGCGTTTCTCCGGGATGCGCAGGTCGACGTTCTTGAGCGCCTGGGTGTCGCCGTACCACAGATTCAGCGCCTCCACCCGCAGGCATTCGCGCTCCTGCCCGCCGGCGTCCGGTGCGGCCGGTTCACGCAGGCTCGCACTGACGTCGATGGTGTGAGTCGGCGTGGCGGGCGCGGCGTCTGCGGAATCGGCCATTGCGGCGGGCTCGGATCGCTCAACTGTCTGCGGCATTGTACTTTTCCCGCAGGCGGTTGCGAATCTGGATTGCCGCCAGATTCAGCGCGACGACGATGACCACCAGGAGCAGGGACGTCGAGTACACCAGCGGACGGGCGGCCTCGACGTTCGGGCTCTGGAAGCCGACATCGTAGATGTGAAAGCCCAGATGCATGAACTTGCGCTCCAGGTGCAGGTAGGGAAAGTTGCCGTCCAGGGGCAGGGTCGGCGCCAGTTTGACCACACCGACCAGCATCAGCGGTGCGACCTCGCCGGCGGCACGCGCAATCGCCAGGATGAGGCCGGTCATCATGGCCGGCGTCGCCATCGGCAGCACCGTGCGCCACAGGGTCTCGGCCCTGGTCGCGCCGAGCGCGAGACTGCCTTCGCGGATGGAGCGCGGTATCCGCGACAGCCCCTCCTCGGTGGCGACGATGACCACCGGGACAGTGAGGATGGCCAGCGTCAGCGACGACCACAGCAGGCCCGGCGTGCCGAACGTCGGTGCGGGCAGCGCCTGCGCAAAAAACACGCGGTCTATGTTGCTGCCCAGGAAATAGACGAAGAAACCCAGACCGAACACGCCGTAGACGACCGACGGCACCCCGGCGAGGTTATTCACGGCGATGCGGATGATCCGGGTCACGGTCCCCTGACGGGCGTACTCGTGCAGGTATACCGCGGCGACGACGCCGAACGGAGTCGTGAATACCGACATGAGCAGCACCATGAGCACCGTGCCGAAGATCGCGGGGAAGATTCCGCCTTCGGTGTTGGCTTCACGCGGATCCTCGAACACGAACTCGCGCAGTTTGGAGGCGTACAGCGCGAACCTGGCGAACAGCCCCATGGCGTTCGGCCGGTACACGCGCAGGACCTTGGCCAGGCGCACCTCGATCCGGCGGCCATCGGCCAGGCGCACGCGCAGGCTGTCGCGGTCGATTTCGGCATGCAAGGCGCGCAGCTCGGTGCTCATGCGCTCGTAACCATCCTGCAGGCGCGCGCGTTCAGCGTCGATGCGGGCGCGCGCGCCGGGATCGGCGCCGGAGTGGATCGCGAGGTCGCGTTCCTCCAGGCGCAAGCGCTCCATGGCGTAGTTGACTGCGCCGATCTCGTCCTTCTCGATCTCCTCGATGCGTTCGCGCAGCGACGCGGCCCGGGCGAGGCGCTCCTCGAGCGTGCGCCAAAGTGCGTCACCGGCGGCGACCTCGTTATCCCCCTGCAGGATCGCCTCCGGGTAGGCGTACAGGTTGCCCCATTCCTCGCGTTCGATGACCGTGGCGCTGGCGGGTCGCTCGATCGCGCCCATCGCCGGGGCGACGAACCACTTGAAATCGAGCCCCGTGACGTCGCGGTTGCCGATCTTGTACAGGTAGCGGTCGATCCGCTCGGCAGCCGCGGGCAGATCGAATCCCGCGGCGACGCGGTTCCGATACACGCTTTCGGCCTCGACCCGTTCGCCCAGGTAGACGGCGGGATCGCTGCCGGGCTCCACGTAGCTGAATTGCTCGACGCGGGCCGGCCAGAAATGCTCGAGGCCCCGCACGCCGATGAGGCCGATGACGCCGGTCACCATGACCATGTTCACGCTCACCGCGCCGGCGGTGAGCCACACCCACGGGCTGCCGGAACCGAGCCAGGCGCGGACCGTGGTATGTGTGCGCCGCCCGCGTGCCATCGGCGTCAAAGCCCCGAATACCGGGTTCGCAGCCGCTGGCGGATGATTTCCGCCGCGGTATTGAACAGGAAGGTCACCAGGAACAGGACCAGCGCGGCCAGGAACAGAATGCGGTAGTGGCTGCTGCCGACTTCCGACTCCGGCATCTCCACGGCGATGTTGGCCGACAGCGCACGAAAACCCTGAAAGAGGTTCATATCGATGATGGGGGTATTGCCCGTCGCCATCAGCACGATCATGGTCTCGCCCACAGCGCGGCCGAGACCGATCATCACGCCGGAGAAGATACCCGGGCTCGCGGTGAGCAGCACCACCCGGACCATGGTCTGCCAGGGTGTTGCACCGAGCGCGAGTGAGCCGACCGTGAGATGGCGCGGCACGCCGAACACCGCGTCCTCGCTGATCGAGAAGATCGTCGGGATCACCGCGAATCCCATGGCGATACCCACGACCAGCGAGTTGCGCTGGTCGTAATCGACGCCGAGGCGGTGGGTCATCCAGGCGGCCAGATCCCCGCTGAACAGTCCCGACTCGAGGGTGTCGCCGAGCCCGAGCGCCGCGACTACCGCCAGACACACGACCGGCACGAGCAACGCGCCCTCCCATCCGTTCGGGATCCGATAGCGCACCGCCGCCGGCAGCCGGGACCAGATGTAGGCCGCGGCGACGACGGCGAGCGGCAGGACGACGATCAACAGGAACACGCCGGCGAGCCGGTGTTCGACGAACGGCGCGAGCCACAGGCCCGCCAGGAAGCCCAGAATGACGGTCGGGATCGCGGCCATCACCTCGATGGTCGGCTTCACGTAGCCGCGCATACGCGGGGACATGAAGTAGCCGGCGTACACCGCGCCGCCGATCGCCAGCGGGATCGCGAACAGCATGGCGTACAGCGCCGCCTTCAACGTACCGAACGCCAGCGGCGTCAGGCTGAGCTTGGGTTCGAAGTCGCTGGTCGCGGCCGAGGATTGCCAGATGTACTCGGGCTGTTGCCGGCTCTCGTACCAGACCTTGCCCCAAAGAGCCCGCCAGGAAACCTCGGGGTGCTCGTTGTGCAGCACCCAGTGGTGCAGGCGATCGTTGTCGTCCAGGACGACGGCGACATCGGCGCGCGGCGAGATGGCCAGCGCGGTGACGGTGCCGGCATCGAGCTTCTCGATCTTCAGGGTACGGTGCGCGGTCGTGTGGTAGACGCCGACCGTGCCGTCGGCAGCGGCAGCGAGAAAACCCTTGCGGTGGTGCTCCGGCGCGAGCGCGACGATGGGCGCGTGCTGCTCGTGGAACGCGCGCACGAAGGTGAGCTTGTAGTCGTTGCCGGCGTCGCGCACGGGAAACCACTGAGCGGTCCGTCCCCGGCTGTCACCGGCGAGCAGGGAAATGCCGCCGGCGACGAAATCCAGCGCGGTGATCGTGGCCCCGTCCTGCACGATTCTGGTGGTGTCGATCGGGCTGGGACTGGCCGGGTCGGTCAGATCGTAGAGACTGATCCGGCCCTGGTCATCGAGGACGTACAGGCTGCGCTGGTCCACGCTCAGGGCAATCCGTGCGGGTTGCACGGCGCCGCTGTCTATCGCACCGTCGCGACGTTCGATCGTCACACTGTCGTCCAGCAACGAGCGCGTGAGGACGAGGTCGCTGACGAGCACGCGGCCATCTTGTGCGATCGCGACCACGGTCACGCGCTCGTCCGTACCCTGGACGTCGATCGCCCGGAGCGCCCGGCCGGCGGGGTCGATGACCACCGGCGTGTCGCCGAGCGGAAAGGCGAACGAAGGGGTCGTTACCCGGCGGTCGTTCGGAAAGCTGTTGCTGTACCGGTGCCGGAACACCAGCGCTCGACCGTCGGCCAGCCCGAGGGCGAGCATGGCCCGCGAGGGATCGCCGGCGCCGAAGGCGGTCACGGCGGCACCGACCTCGGGCAACGCGCGCGTGTCCAGACGCGTTCCATCGGCGGTTCGAAAGAACAGCGCCTCGCCCGTGGCGGTCACGCGCAGACCGATTTCGCCGTACTCGTCGAGCGCCAGATACAGCGTGCCGCCGGCCGGCCCCGGTAGCGCGTACTGCCCGATCGCCTCCACCCGTGCGGGCCGGAACAGCGGCAGCACGACATACAGCAGGTAAAAAAAGATCAGGACGATGGCGACGATGACGCTGATGCCGCCGATCGCCATGCAACGCGTGGCGAGCCGATCCTTCAAACGACGCCAGGCGCGCCGCCTCGTGGCCACGCTTATCGGCGGCTGTACGGGCGCGTGACCGGAGGCGCTCGCCGGTTCCATGTCAGCAGCTCATCGGGAAAGATCGGACGGAAAATCCCCGGCCGGACGAATACTTGCCGGCCCCGCCTTTACGGCGGGGCCGGCAAGGGCGCGCCACAGTCGGACAAGACAGCTAGTCACCGCCGAGCAGTGCACGCTGGCGTACCGCCGCACTTTCGGGCAGCGGCACGTAACCGTCCTTGACGACGGTGAGCTGTCCCGCCTTGGAAAGCACCATCGTCAGGAACTCGCGCTCCAGTGGCGGCAGCGGCTGGTTGGGGTGCTTATTGACGTATATGTAGAGGAAACGCGACAGCGGAAACCTGCCGGTGACGGCGTTGTCCGCCGTCGCTTCGACAAACGGCCGGCCCTCGGCGCGCGCCAGCGGGACCGCACGCACACCCGAGGTACGATAGCCGATGCCGGAGTAACCGATACCGTTCAGCGAGCGGGTTACGCCCTGCACGACCGAGGCCGAGCCCGGTTGCTCGTTGACGGTATCGCGGAAGTCGCCGTTGCACAGCGCGTGCTCCTTGAAGTAACCGTAGGTGCCGGACACTGAATTACGACCATAGAGCTGGAGGCTGCGCGTCTTCCAGTCGCCTCCCAGACCGAGATCGCCCCACGTGGTCATGTCCTTGGGGTAGCCGCACTTGCGCGTCGCCGAGAAGATCGCGTCGACCTGGGGCAGGGTCAGACCCTCGATGGGATTGTCCTTGTGCACGTAAACCGCGAGCGCGTCGATCGCGACAGCGACCGCGAGCGGCTTGTAGCCGTAGCGGTTCTCGAATGCCTGGATCTCCTGGCCCTTCATCTTCCGGCTCATGGGGCCGAGGTTGGCGGTGCCCTCGGTGAGCGCCGGCGGCGCGGTGGAGGAGCCGGCCCCCTGGATCTGGATATTGACGTTGGGATAGAGCCGCTTGAACTCCTCCGCCCACAGCGTCATGAGGTTGTTCAGGGTGTCCGAACCGATGCTGGACACATTGCCGGCCACACCGCTGGCGGTCCGGTATTCGGGCAACGCCGGGTCGACCATGGCATCGGCGGCGAAGGTACCGGACGCCCCGCAAATCAACGTGGCGGCCAGGATCCGGGCAGTAAGCTTCATGATGTCGTGGTCCTCCGGTCGGTCTGTCCATTGGGCTGGACGCACGCCAAAGGCTAGGGCCGCAACATTACGTTCGTATTACAAATCGCATGCGGGCCGCGGGCGACGCCACGCCCGGCGCGGCAAGCAGTCGAAACCGGCCGGATGCGGCCGGTGCGCACGGCCCGATCAGCACAACGCGGCGAGGTAGCAGATCCAGCCGGCGTCGGGCTCGCCGCGGTCGGTGGGGTAGAACTCGGCACCCGGTTCGTCGCCGTCCCACGATTGCCAGTACACCTGGACGCGGGAAAAGCCGGCTTCGCCGAGCAGCTCGCGCAGTTCCGGCAGCGTCCACAAGCGCCAGTGATACGAGAATGCCCGCTTGAGCCTGGAGCCGTCATCGAACTTGAAATCGATGTGGCACTCGAGGTCGCCGGTGATCGGGTTGTAGTCGGCCTGGTCCCAGATATAGGTGTGGCCGTCGCATTTCGTGCGCTCGCGCAGGACGCGAAAAGCGTCGTAGCCGCCGAACGCGTCGAGGAAGAACACGCCGTCGTCGACGAGCCCGGCACGCACGCGCCGGAAATAGGCGCGCAGAGACTTGCGTTCCTTGAACAGCCAGTAGCTGAAGTTCATGGCCAGCGTCACGTCGACCGCCGGCACGCGGGCCGTCATCACGTCGGCCTGCAACAGGTGCACGCGCTGCGCGGCACCGCGCCTGAGCCGCGCGACATTGTGCGTGCGGCCCCATTCCAGGACCTCGGCGTCGATGTCGACGCCATAGGCAATCCGATCGGCACGCCGCCGCGCCCACTCGGTGCACACGGCCGCGGTACCACAGAAGTCCTCCCGCAGCAGGTGCGCCCTCCGGCCCCGAAGCTCGCGGAACGTGTCGGCGACGAAATCGATTTCCGCTTCCGAACACTGGACCGATTCCTGGTACAGCGCGTGCCGGTCGGCACGCTCGGCCTGGGTGCGTTTCCGGGAAGGAGGCATAGCGACGCGGTAACTGGGCTGCAATGGATCCGGCGGGCGCGCATGATAGCATTAATTCCCGGCACATGAGCCCGCATCTGCGCACGCACCAGACGTACCACGGACAATGGATGCCACCGACCTGCAGCACGCCGATCTGTATGTGAATCGCGAGCTGTCGCTGCTCGAGTTCAACCGGCGGGTGCTCGCCCAGGCGACCGACGAGACGTTGCCGCTGCTGGAACGGCTGCGCTTTCTGTGCATCGCCAGCTCCAATCTCGACGAGTTCTTCGAGATCCGCGTCTCGGGGCTGAAGCAGCAGGTCGCCTACGGCGCCGTACAGCGCGGCCCGGACAACCTCACCCCGAACGAGCAGCTCGCGCGGATCGCCGAGATCGCCCATGGGCTCGTCAACGAACAGTACCGGGTACTGAACGAACAGCTCTTCCCCGCCCTGGCGCGCGAGGGCATCCGCTTTCTCAAGCGCTCGGAGTGGAACGCGAAGCACGCGAGCTGGGTACGATCGTTTTTCAACCGCGAATTGCTGCCGGTGCTCTCGCCCATCGGTCTGGACCCGGCGCATCCCTTCCCGCGCATCCTCAACAAGAGCCTGAACTTCCTGGTATCGCTGGAAGGACGTGACGCCTTCGGTCGCACCACGGGCGTGGCGATCGTGCAGGCGCCGCGGGCGCTTCCGCGCATCATCTCGATTCCGGCGACGCAC
Source organism: Gammaproteobacteria bacterium (assembly GCA_020850735.1). GTDB lineage: Bacteria > Pseudomonadota > Gammaproteobacteria > JADZEE01 > JADZEE01 > JADZEE01. The sequence goes on from JADZEE010000139.1 coordinate 65,914, forward strand.
ACCGATGGGCCGAACGACTTCGTCATGCTTTCGGCGATCATCCACGCACGCGTGGACGATTTGTTCCCCGGCATGCGTGCGACCGGCTGTTACCAGTTCCGCATCACCCGCAACAGCGACCTGTTCGTGGACGACGAGGAAATAGACGATCTCAAGCGGGCGCTGGAGGGAGAGCTGTCGCAGCGGCGCTTCGGCGATGCCGTGCGCGTCGAGGTGGCGGATGACTGCCCGCCGGAGATGCGCAACTTTCTGCTCACGCAGTTCAAGCTCACGGAACGCGACCTGTTCCAGTGCAACGGCCCGGTGAACCTGACCCGGCTCATGGCGGTGCCGGACCTGGTCGATCGGCCGGATCTCAAGTTTCCGGGCTTCACCCCGAGCATCCCCGCGCGCCTCGCCCGCAACCCTGACGTCTTCGAGGTCATTCGCAAGGGTGACGTGCTGCTGCACCATCCGTTCGAGTCGTTCGCACCCGTGGTCGACTTCGTCCGTCAGGCGGCCGCGGACCCTGACGTGCTCGCGATCCGCCAGACCCTGTACCGCACCGGTTCGGATTCGGCCATCGTCAAGGCGCTGGTCGACGCAGCGCGCGCGGGCAAGGAGGTTCTGGTCGTCATCGAGCTCAGGGCACGTTTCGACGAGGCGGCCAACATCGAGCTCGCCGACGATCTCCAGGAGGCGGGAGCGCACGTCGTCTACGGGGTGGTCGGCCACAAGACGCACGCCAAGATGTGCCTGGTCGTGCGCCGCGAGGGCAGACAGCTGCGCCGCTACGTGCATGTGGGCACCGGCAACTACCACGCCCGGACCGCGCGCGCCTACACCGACTACGGCCTGCTCACCTGCGACGCCGCCTTCGGCGAGGATGTGCACAAGGTGTTCCAGCAACTCACCGCACTCGGCCGCGCCGGCAAGCTCAAGAAGCTGCTGCAGTCGCCGTTCACGCTGCAAAAAGCGATCCTCGACTTCATCCATCGCGAGGCCGTGCATGCGCGCGCGGGCCGGCCGGCGCGCATCATCGCCAAGATGAACGCGCTCATCGAACCGCAGGTCATCAAAGCGCTCTACGAGGCCTCGAGCGCGGGCGTGAAAATCGACCTCATCATCCGCGGCATGTGCTCGCTGCGACCGGGGATCGGCGGCGTCTCGGAGAACATCACCGTCCGTTCCATCATCGGCCGCTTCCTGGAGCACACGCGCGTGTTCTACTTCGCGAACGGCGGCGACGAGCAGGTATGGCTATCGAGCGCGGACTGGATGGGGCGCAACTTCTTCAACCGGGTCGAGGTGTGTTTCCCGATCGAGGACAAGCGGCTGCGCCAGCGGGTGGTCAACGAGTCCCTGCACAACTACCTCAGTGACAACGCGCAGGCCTGGATCCTGCAGGCCGACGGCAATTACAAGCGGCCTTCCGCGAGCGCCGGCAAGGCCCGCAGCGCACAGCTTCGGCTGCTCGCGGATCTGTGCGGCTGAACCGCGGGCGCGCGGCCGGGCCGGCAGTCAGCGCGGCTTGAGCTTGAAGCCGATCGCCTTGAGGTAGTCGGCTTCCTCCGCGAGGTCCGCCCGGCTCAACGGGTGGGCATCCAGCCAGCCGTCCGGGAAACGCAGCTTCAGGGCCGACTCGCGCGCCTCGACAATCACCGGTGGCAACGCGGTGCGTGCGCGACTGCGGTGCAACACGACGGCGGTTCGCAGCAGCACGATGAGCGCCCGGACGCGGCGCTGCGCATCGTTGGGCAGACCCAAGGAATCCAGCGCCGGGAGCTTGCGCCGGTGCGCGCGCACGAGCGTGGCGAGCGTGACCTGCTCCCCGCGTGTGAAGCCGGCCAGGTCGAGATTGCGCAGCAGGTAATCGCCGTGCCGGTGATACTGGCCGTGGCTGATGCACAGACCGATCTCGTGCAGCCGTGCGGCCCAGCGCAGCAGTCGCCCGTCGTCGTCCGGATCGAGCTGCCAGGCAGGGGCGACCTGCTCGAACAGGGCGTTGGCCGTGGCGGCGACCCGGTCCGCCTGTTCGGCGTCGACGTCGTAGCGGCGTTCGAGATCGGCAACCGTGCGCTCGCGTACGTCGGCGTCGTGCAGGCGGCCGAGCAGGTCGTACAGCAGACCTTCGCGCAGCGCACCGCTCGAAGCGCGCATGCGATCGATGCCGAGCGATTCAAAGGCAGCCGCGAGGATCGCGACGCCGCCGGGAAACACCGGTGCGCGTTCCGGGTCCAGACCGTCGAGCGCCAGGGCGTCGACCCGGCCGGCGGCGATGAGGGCACGCTCCAGCGCCTCAATGGCAGCGGGCGTAATACCCTCGTCACACCAGCCGTGGCGTACGACGATGTCGCGAACGGCGATGATGGTGCCGGAAGCGCCGATGGCCGAGTCCCAGCCGATCCGACGGTAGGGCTCCTCGATGTGCTCGAACTCCTGGCGGGCCGCGAGGCGGGCCGCGCGCAGCCGCGGCGCATCGATCCGGCCGTCCGCAAAGAACTCCTGACTCATGCCGACACAACCGATGTACAGGCTTTCGAGCAGCTCGGGGTCGAATTGACGGCCGAGGATCACCTCGGTGCTGCCGCCGCCGATGTCCATGACCAGGCGCCGGCCGCCGTTGCCGTCGATGCTGTGCGAAACGCCGAGATAGATGAGACGCGCCTCCTCGGCCCCGGAGATGATGTCGATGCGGTGACCGAGCGCCGCCTGGGCACGTACCAGAAATTCGTCGCGGTTGCGGGCCTTGCGCAGCGTGTTGGTGCCGACCGCGCAGACGTTGTCGGCCGGCACGTCGGCGAGGCGCTGGCCGAAGCGCTGCAGACAGGCGATCGCGCGTTCGATGACCTCGCCACGCAGATGGCTCTGCGCGTCCAGGCCACCGGCCAGGCGCACCATCTCCTTCATGCGATCGACCACCTGCAGCCGGCCACCGGCCTGGCGCGCAACGACCATGTGAAAGGAGTTCGAACCGAGGTCGACGGCGGTGTAGGTGTCCGGTGTCTCGCGGGCCATGGCGTTGCGATTATAGCGGGGTGCAGCCGGCGGTCGGGCGTATACTGGCGGCCCCCGATCGCACCTGCCGGCGGCGCCGTCAGGGACGTTGCCGCTGCCGTGTCGGTCGGTCCCGGGCACATCGCGGCGCAACGACGCGCAGCGCGCAGGAGACAGCCCATGAGCACCGGCGACATCCCCGATCTGGACCCGAAACAGGCTTTCGATCTGCTCGCGAGCCGCCCCGAAGCGCTGCTCCTCGACGTGCGCTCGCGCGTCGAGTACGACTACGTCGGCCATCCCGTCGGTGCCCTGCACGTCGCCTGGAAGGAATTTCCGGCCTGGTCCGAGAATCCGGATTTCCTCACCGAGGTGCGCCGCGCCATCGCCGCGGTACGTCCGGAGCCCGTGGAAGCGGTACCGGTGCTCGCGATCTGCCGCAGTGGCGCCCGCTCGCGCGCCGCCGCCCAGGCGCTCGAGCGCGCCGGCTTTCGGGAGCTCTACAACGTCGCGGAGGGATTCGAGGGCGACAAGGACGCCGAAAACCACCGCAATACGGTCAATGGCTGGCGCGCGCGCGGCCTGCCCTGGGAACAGACGTGATCCCGGCCGCGCGGTGAGCACCGCTGCTCAGTCCTCACTTGCGCTGCTCTCCTGTGCGCAGCGCCAGCAGCGGTCGAACTGCGGTTCGAGCAGCTCGCCGCAGTGCGGACACTGCCATGACTGCTGCCGCAGGTGATCGCCGCTGAGCGCTTCCTCGAGGATCCGGCGGGCGCGGTAGGCGTCCGCGTCGTCGATCACCCAGATCGCCGGCCAGCACTCGGTCAGCGGGATCTCGCCGGCGCCGCCGCCCAAGTATTCGTGACTGGCGATGCAGTTGACGCCGTGCGCGGCGAGGATGGAACGACAGTAGCCGGCGAGCAGGGGATCGCTGGTCACGTAGACGCGCTGCATCGTCGCGATCCGCCTGCCCGCGCTCAGCCCCGTGGACCGAACCAGGCGTCGGCGTGACGTGCGGCGCGGGCGCGGATAGCCGGCGTGATGCTGCGCGCGACGGCCGTCAGAGCGACGCCGAGCACGACGAGATCGTCGCTGTAGCCGAGCACCGGGGTAAGATCGGGTATCGCGTCGATCAGGCTGATGAAGTAGCCGAGCGAACCGACGATGACCGCGCGCGCCCAGGCGGGCGTGGCCGGCGAGCGGGCGGCGAAGTAAAGCTGCAGGACGCGCTCCACGACCTCGCGGCCCGCCACCCGGGCGTAGCGACGTAACTTGTCCCGTAGTCGCCCCGGCGAGTAGGCGCCTGCGTGGGCGCGTGCCGCCGTAAGGGCAACGAGTTCGCTGGTGGTACCGTGGTTCATCGTTTCGCAGGCCCGGCAGCGTCGCGGTGCCAGGGAGCATTACAGCGCACCGTGGACCCGCCCGGCAACGGCGGGCGGTGTCCGTGACCGGCAAAACCGCTACAATGGCACGTTTAGCCGCTTCCCGCGGCTCCCGGGCAAGCCGGTTTCGCCACCCCTGTCCGGCCGCCCGACGGTCCGTCCCAGCCACCATGATTGAATCCATACGCAACATCGCCATCGTCGCCCACGTCGACCATGGCAAGACCACGCTCGTCGATCGCCTGCTGCAGCAGTCCGGATCGCTCGACAGACGCGCGCCGGTGCAGGAACGCATGCTCGATTCCAACGATCTGGAACGCGAGCGCGGGATCACGATCCTCGCCAAGAACACCACGATCCGCTGGCGCGACTACCGCATCAACATCGTCGACACGCCGGGGCACGCCGACTTCGGCGGCGAGGTGGAACGCATCCTGTCGATGGTCGACGCGGTGCTGCTGCTGGTGGATGCCGTCGACGGCCCGATGCCGCAGACGCGGTTCGTGACCCAGAAGGCCTTCGCCCGCGGGCTGCGCCCGATCGTGGTCATCAACAAAGTCGATCGCCCGGGCGCGCGGCCGGACTGGGTGCTGAACCAGACTTTCGACCTGTTCGACCGCTTGGGCGCGACCGACGCGCAGCTCGATTTTCCGGTCGTATACACCTCGGCGCTGCTGGGTTACGCGGGACTGGAACCGGAGGTACGCGACGGCGACATGACGGCGCTGTTCGAGGCGATCGTTACCCACGTCCGCCCACCTGTGGTCGATGCGCAAGGTCCGCTGCAGATGCAGGTGAGCTCGCTCGATTACTCGAATTATGTCGGCACTATCGGCATCGGGCGCATCACGCGCGGACGGATTCGTCGCAACATGAACGTCGCCGTGATCGATCGGCACGGCGACCGGCGCAATGCGCGCGTGCTGCAGGTACTCGGCTTCATCGGCCTGCAACGGGTCGAACTCGAGGAGGCAAGCGCGGGCGACATCATCGCCGTCACCGGGGTGGATGGCATCCACATTTCGGACACGCTGTGCGATCCGTCCGCGCCGCAGGCGCTGCCGGCGCTCGCGGTGGATGAGCCGACCGTGCAAATGCACTTCTGCGTGAACGACTCGCCGCTCGCCGGTCGCGAGGGCAAGTACCTCACCAGCCGCCAGATCAAGGAACGGCTCGAGCGTGAGCTCGAACACAACGTCGCCCTGAGGGTGACCGCGACCGAGGACGCCAACACCTTCCTGGTATCAGGTCGCGGCGAGCTGCACCTGGCAATCCTGATCGAGACCATGCGCCGGGAAGGCTATGAGGTCGCGGTGGGCCGCCCGAAACCGATCTACCGCCAGATCGGCGGGACCCTTTGCGAGCCGTTCGAGCAACTCGTCGTCGACCTCGAGGAGGCCTACCAGGGGACGATCATGGAACGCCTGGCCGAACGCAAGGGCGAGCTGCGCGACATCGTGACGGACGGCCAGGGCAGAGTGCGGCTCGAATACCGCATACCCGCGCGTGGAATCATCGGCCTGCGCACCGAATTCCTCACCGCCACCTGCGGCACCGGACTCATGTATCACACCTTCGAGGACTACGGTCCGGTGAAAGTCGGCGAGATCGGCCAGCGCAGCAACGGCGTGCTCGTGTCCAACGGTCCCGGCCGCAGCCTCGCTTTCGCCTTGTTCAACCTCCAGGAGCGCGGGCGCCTGTGCGTCGGCCCGGGCGAAGACGTGTACGAGGGCATGATCATCGGCGTTCACACGCGTGGTAACGACCTGGTCGTGAACCCGATGAAGGCCAAGCAGCTCACCAACGTGCGCGCCGCCATGAACGACGAGAACGTCCTGCTGAACTCGCCCCTCAAGCTCGATCTGGACCAGGCGCTGGAGTTCATCGATGACGACGAGCTGGTGGAGGTGACCCCGAAGTCCATCCGCCTGCGCAAACGGTTTCTCAAGGAACACGAGCGCCGGCGCGCCGCGCGGATCGCCGAAGCCGCGGTCTGACGCCGGCCGCCGGTTCAACCGGCAACGCCGTCGTCCGCGCGCGGCGCTGCGTCGAATCGCATGGCCAGCACCCGATCCAGGTTGTCGTACAGGTCGGCCACCAGCTCGCTGCCGAGCGCCTGTTCGAGCTGCGCGTAGCGCGCTTCGATGAGCGGCGCGATGCGCCGGATCAGCGCCTTGCAGCGATGCGTCGTCGCGACCAGCAGACGGCGCTGATCCGCCGGCGAGCGGCGCCTCTCGACCAGACCCATCTGTTCCAGCCTGGTGAGCACCCCGGTCAGGCTTGGCTTGAGGATCTGACACTGCGCGGCGACCTGCCAGGATTCGAGCTCGTCGTGTTCGTCCAGGAACCGGATCACCCGCCATTGCTGCTCGGTCAGACCGTGGCGCGTCAGGATGGGGCGGAATTGCGCGAGCACCGCTTCGCGCGCCTGCAGCAGCATGAGGGGCAGATTGCGGTGGTGCAGCAGTCGGGTCATCGATGCGCTTGCGCGCCGCTACCGAAAGCCGGCGGAGGGCGGTCGCGATTGACACGTTACCATATTGCCCATACGCTCGTGAACATGTTAACGAATACCGCGATGGCCGGTGATTGCACGCGCAGCGCGCGGATCGTGCTCGGCGGCGCCATGGTCGCGGCCGAGGTGGATGCCGCGGGTGAGGTCGTGGCCGCAGGCCGGCACATCCCCGCGGCCGAGGTGCTGTGGGCGCCGGCGACCACGGGGCTGGTCTACGGCTGCGTGCTGAACGATCCGGACTCCCTGGCGGCGCTGGGCAGCGCGCTCGAGGCGCCGCCGTACCGGCAGCCGCCGCAGGCGCCGGTGCTGTACATCAAGCCCTGGAATACGCACGCCGGCCACGCAGCCACGATCAACCTGCCCGCCGGCGCGACCACCGTGGATGTGCGGGGGACGCTCGGTATCGTCATGGCCGATACGGCCACACGAGTGTCCGCGGCGGCGGCCCTGGCGCACGTCGCCGGCTACACGGTCGTTTGCGATCTGAGCCTGCCGCAGGCGAACCTGCACCGCCCGGCGATCCGTGAGCAATGCTTCGACGGGGCCTGTCCGATCGGTCCCTGGGTGGTCGGTCGCGCCGCCGTGCCCGATCCGGGCGGCCTGATCGTACGGGTGTTCGTCAACGACGAGCTGCGGCAGGAACGAGCGCTCGCGGGGCTGGTCCGGCCGGTGGACCGGCTCATCGCCGACGTCACCGGGTTCATGAGCCTGGCCGCGGGCGAGGTCCTGCTCGCCGGGGTGCCATTGCGCGCGCCGCGGGCCGCTGTCGGCGATCGCGTCGCGGTGGAGATCCCCGGCATCGGCAGGCTCGAGTGCCGTATCGCGAGCGGGCCGGCGTGAAGCGCGCGCGCGTCGCCTATGACGGCTCGGTACACCTCGCGCGCGCCGAGGGCGAGGGCCTGCGCCTCACCGACGGTCGCTGGCTGCGCGAAGAGCAGGTCGTGTGGTTGCCGCCGGTGGAGCCGCGCACGGTATTCGCGCTCGGCCTGAACTACGCCGACCACGCCAGCGAGCTCGCGTTCGATCCGCCGGCGGCGCCGCTGGTGTTCCTGAAGGGCCCGAACACCTTCGTCGGCCATCGCGCCCGCACGCGCCGGCCGGCGGACGTCACGTTCATGCATTACGAATGCGAGCTCGCGGTGGTGCTGGGCCGTCACGGCCGGCGGATCGCGCGCGCCGACGCCTGGGAGCACGTGGCCGGTTACACGGTGGCCAACGATTACGCCATCCGCGATTATCTGGAGAACTACTACCGGCCCAACCTGCGGGTGAAGAATCGCGACGGTCATACGCCGCTCGGCCCGTGGCTGGTGGATCGCGACGACGTGCCCGATCCGGACCGGCTGGCATTGCGTACCTGGGTGAACGGCGAGCTGGTGCAGGAGGGCAACAGCGCCGACATGATCTTCGACATCCCCACGCTGATCGCGTGGCTGTCGGAATTCATGACCCTGTCGCCCGGAGACATGATCCTCACCGGGACGCCCGAGGGCCTGCGCAACGTACTGCCCGGAGACGAGGTGGTGACCGAGATCGCAGGCGTCGGCCGGTTGCTCAACACGGTGGTCGGCGACGACGAGTATGGCGCGCCAGCGCAACGGGACGGACCATGATCAAGCATCTCATCAACGGCGAGAAAGTCGGTAGTCGCGAGACTTTCGAGAACCTCAATCCGGCCACCGGCGCGGTGATCGATATCGTCGCGAGCGGCGCCGAAGCCGAAGTCAACGCCGCCGTCGCGGCCGCGAAGGCCGCGTTTCCTGCCTGGGCGGCCAGACCGGCCGCCGAACGCGCGCGGCTGATGCGTCGGCTCGGCGACCTCATCGCTGCCAACGTCGCGCCCATCGCCGAGCTCGAGAGCGAGGACACCGGCCAGGTCATCGCCCAGACCGGCAAGGCCCTGATCCCGCGCGCGGCCGAGAACTTCTACTACTTCGCCGAGATGTGCACGCGCATGGATGGCGAGTGCTATCCGGCCGACGACACCCATCTCAATTACACCCTGTATCAACCGGTCGGCGTGTGTGCGCTCATCTCGCCCTGGAACGTGCCGTTCATGACCGCGACCTGGAAGGTCGCACCCTGCCTTGCGCTCGGCAATACCGCCGTGCTGAAGATGTCCGAGCTTTCGCCCATGACCGCCGACCGGCTCGGTGATCTGGCGCTAGAGGCCGGGATCCCGGCCGGAGTGCTCAACATCGTGCACGGCTACGGCGCCAGCGCCGGCGACGCGCTGGTGCGTCATCCCGACGTACGCTCGATCTCGTTCACCGGCAGCACGGCGACCGGCAACCGCATCATCTCGCGCGCGGGACTGAAGAAGTACTCGATGGAGCTCGGCGGCAAGTCGCCGTTCGTGATCTTCGACGATGCCGATCGCGAACGCGCGCTGGACGCCGCAGTGTTCATGATCTTCTCCAACAACGGCGAGCGTTGCACGGCCGGCTCGCGCATCATCGTCCAGGCCAGCATCTATGACGAGCTGGTCGGACGCTTCGCCGCCCGCGCGCGCAGGCTGACGGTCGGCGATCCCATGGACGAGGCCACCGTCATCGGGCCGATGATCAGCCGCGGGCACCTGGAAAAAGTCACCGGCTACATCGAAAAAGGCGTCGCCGAGGGGGCCGAGCTGGTGTGTGGCGGTGGTACGCCCCGGGGTCTGGACGCGCGCTTCGCCGGCGGGTATTTCATCGAACCGACGGTCTTCGCGCAGGTCGACAACCGGATGAGCATCGCCCAGGACGAGATCTTCGGTCCAGTGGCCTGCCTCATCCGCTTCCAGGACGAGCAGGAAGCGCTCGCCATCGCCAACGACGTCGCGTACGGCCTGTCGTCGTACGTGTTCACGGAGAACACCGGCCGCGCGCTGCGCATGGCGCGCGGGATCGAGTCTGGCATGGTGTTCGTCAACAGCCAGAACGTGCGCGATCTGCGCCAACCGTTCGGCGGTGTCAAGGCGTCCGGCGTAGGCCGCGAGGGCAGTCACTACAGCTTCGAGGTATACGCGGAGATCAAGAACGTGTGCGTGTCTCTCGGGAGCCACCACATCCCCCGCTGGGGCGCGTGACCGCGGGCGCGCCGCACGCAGCCAGGGAGCACAGTCGCAATGGGAAAACTCGCGCTCGCCGCCAAGATCACCCACGTCCCGTCGATGTACCTGTCCGAGCTGCCGGGCAGGCATCAAGGCTGTCGAGACGCCGCCATCGCCGGCCACCGCGAAATCGGCCGGCGCTGTCGCGAACTGGGTGTGGACACCATCGTCGTATTCGACGTGCACTGGCTGGTGAACGCCGGCTATCACATCAACTGTTACGAGCGCTTCAGGGGCGTATACACCAGCAACGAGCTGCCGCATTTCATCAAGGACATGCCTTACGAGTACCCCGGCAACCCGGCGCTCGGTCGGCTCATCGCCGAGCACGCGAACGCGGCCGGCGTTCACACCCGCGCGCACGAGGTGGCGAGCCTCGATCTGGAGTACGGAACGCTCGTACCCATGCGCTACATGAACGCGGACCAGCATTTCAAGGTCGTTTCGGTCGCGGCCTGGTGCGCCTGGCACGCGCTCGAAGACAGCCGCCGCTTCGGCGCCGCGGTCGTGGAGGCGATCGAGCACAGTGACTGCACGGTGGCCATCTTCGCCAGCGGCTCGCTGTCGCACCGGTTCAACGACAACGGCAGCCCGGAAGAGGCGATTTTCCGCATCAGCGATCCCTATTTCGAACAGGTCGACCAACGCGTCGTCGAGCTGTGGCGGCGCGGCGATTTCGAGACCTTCTGCGCGATGCTGCCGACCTACGCCGTGAGCTGCCACGGCGAGGGCGGCATGCACGACACGGCCATGCTGCTCGGCGCGCTCGGCTGGGACCGCTACCGCGGCCGGGTGGAGGTGATTACGGACTATTTTCCGAGCTCGGGGACCGGACAGATCAACGCGATCTTTCCGCTGCCGCAGCGCTGAGGCGGGCCGCGGGCGCTGCACGACGGGAGACCGGAGCGATGCCGCATCTGACGTTCGAGTACACGGCCAATATCGAGGCGAACGCGGACCTCGACGGGCTGTTGCGCAAGGCGCACGAGGTACTGATAGCGCAGGACGACGTGTTTTCTACGGGCGGCATCCGCTCGCGGGCGCTGCGTCTCGATCACTACCGAATGGCCGACGGGGCGGCCGATTACGCGTTCGTGCACGCCACTCTGAAGATCGGTGCGGGCCGCGACGAGGCCTGCAGGCGCCGGGTGGGCGACGCGTTGTTCGCGATGATGCAGGAACACTTCGCGGCATTGTTCGCCGCACGCTACCTCGCGCTGTCGCTGGAAATCGCCGAGTTCGGCGCGTCAGGGACGTGGAAGCACAACAACGTCCATGCCAGATTCCGGCCGGACTGAGCGCAACGACGGAGCACGCGTCCCGATGCTGACCGAACACGACATCCGCGCGGCGGCGCAGCGTCTGCACGACGCCGAGCGCCGCCGGGTGCAGGTGCGACAGATCTCGCTCGACCACCCGGACATGACGATCGAGGACGGCTACGCGATCCAGCGCGCATGGCTGGTGCTCAAGCTCGCCGAGGGGCGGGTGGTGAAAGGACACAAGATAGGCCTGACTTCGCGTGCCATGCAGCAATCCTCGCAGATCACCGAGCCGGATTCCGGCACGCTGCTCGACGACATGTTCTTCGCGGACGGCGCCGACATCCCGCCCGGCCGCTTCATCGCGCCCATGGTGGAGGTCGAGCTGGCGTTTCGCCTCGGCCGGCGGCTCGAAGGCACCGACGTCTCGTTGTTCGACGTACTCGATGCGACCGATTACGTGCTGCCCGCAATCGAGATCATCGATGCCCGCTGCCATCGTATCGATCCGGAGTCGAAGCGGCCGCGCCGGGTCATGGATACCATAGCGGACAATGCCGCGAACGCCGGCCTGGTGCTCGGCGGACGGCCCGTGCGACCGCTGCAGGTCGATCTGCGCTGGGTCGCGGCGCTGCTCTATCGCAACGGCGTGATCGAGGAATCCGGGGTCGCCGCGGCAGTGCTGAATCATCCCGCCAACGGTATCGCCTGGCTGGCGCACAGGCTGGCGCGGCACGGCGGCGCACTCGAACCCGGCCAGGTGATCCTGGCCGGATCGTTCACCCGGCCCGTGCCGGCGCGCGCCGGCGACACCTTCCACATCGATTATGGTGAGCTGGGCTGCATTTCCTGCCGCTTCAGCGCCGAGGGCAGCTGATGGACGTGCCGCACAACGAATTCAAGCGTGCCATTGCGGCCGGTGCCGTCCAGTACGGCCTGTGGGCCGGGCTGGCGGATCCCTGCGCGGCGGAGATCTGCGCCGGCGCCGGTTTCGATTGGCTGCTCATCGACGCCGAGCACGCACCGAACGACGTGCGCACCGTGCTCGCGCAGTTGCAGGCGGTGGCGCCCTACCCGGTGCATCCGATCGTGCGGCCGGTGCGCGCCGACGCGGCGCTGGTCAAGCAGTTGCTCGACGTCGGCGCCCAGACCCTGCTGGTACCCATGGTGGAGGACGCCGAGCAGGCCGCCGCGCTGGTCGCGGCGATGCGCTACCCGCCGCGCGGCATCCGCGGCGTCGGCACGGCCCTCGCGCGCGCCGCGCGTTGGAACGCCGTGGCGGACTATGTTCATCACGCCGACGAGCAGATGTGCCTGCTGGTGCAGGTGGAGTCCGTCCGCGGCCTCGAGAACCTCGACGCAATCGCCGGCGTGACGGGGGTCGATGGCGTGTTCATCGGTCCGGCGGATCTCGCCGCCTCGCTCGGCCACCTGGGGGCGAGCGGCCACGCCGAGGTACGTGCCGCCATCGAGGACGCTTTCCGGCGCATCGCCGCCGCGGGCAAGGCACCCGGGATCCTGGCCACCGATCCGGCGCTGGCGTGCCACTATGTCGCCCACGGCGCGAGATTCGTCGCCGTCGGTGTCGATACGCTGTTGCTGCGCACGGCGGCGACGGCGCTGGCGGCGGCGTTCAAGCACGGGACGCGGACCGGCGAACTTGACTGAGTACGCGCACCCCGGTGTGCGGTCGCGGCACGATGGAGTGCCACACACAGCCGCGAGGGCCGCGCGTCCGGCACCGGCCATCCCCGGACGGACCCGGTACCGATGATCGGACTCCTGCAGCGTGTCACCAAGGCCCACGTCGAGGTCAGCGGCGAGACCGTCGCGGCGGTGGGCCGGGGCCTGATGGTGCTCGTGGGGGTGGAGAGGGGCGACGGCGAGGCGCAGGCGGACCGGCTGCTCGAACGACTGCTCGGCTACCGCGTGTTCGAGGACGATACGGGCAGGATGAATCGCAGCCTCGTGGACGTCGGCGGCGATCTGCTGCTCGTCCCGCAGTTCACGCTGCCCGCCGACACGCGCAAGGGCATGCGTCCGAGCTTCACGCCGGCGGCCGCGCCGCAGGTCGGCAAGCAGCTGTTCGATCACCTCGCACGCGGCGCACGGGGCAAGGTCGCGCACGTTCAGTGCGGCCGTTTCGGTGCGCACATGCGCGTACACCTGGTCAACGACGGACCGGTGACATTCTGGCTCCAGGTACGCCCCGCCGAGGCCCGGGACGGTTGCGCGTCGTGACCTTTGGCGCAGGGTTCAGATCCAGTCGCGTGGCCTGAGAAAGCGCTCCGTCAGGCGGGCTTCCGGCGAGCCCGGCTCGGCGTGCCAGTCGTAGCGCCAGGCTACCAGCGGCGGCAGTGACATCAGTATCGATTCGGCACGCCCGCCCGACTGCAGACCGAACAGCGTGCCGCGATCGTAGACGAGATTGAACTCGACGTAGCGACCGCGGCGATAGAGCTGGAAGTCGCGCTCGCGCTCACCGTATTCACGATCACGGCGGCGCTCGACGATCGGCAGGTAGGCCCGCAGATAGGCGTCGCCGACGGCACGCTGGAACTCGAAGCAGCGGGCAAAGCCCCACTCGTTCAGATCGTCGAAGAACAGCCCGCCCACACCCCGGCATTCGTCCCGGTGGCGCAGATAGAAGTACTCGTCGCACCATTGCTTGTAGCGCGGGTAGACGTCGGCCCCGAAACCCGCACAGGCGTCGCGGGCGACGCGGTGCCAGGCGCGCACGTCGTCCTCGAACGGGTAAAAGGGCGTGAGGTCGAAGCCACCGCCGAACCACCACGCGAGCCGGGCGCCGTCCTTCTCGGCGACGAACAGGCGAACATTCATGTGCGAGGCGGGGACATAGGGGTTGCGCGGGTGGATCACCAGGGACACCCCGAGCGCCTGAAAACCGCAGCCGGCAAGCTCGGGACGCGCCGCCGTGGCCGCCGGCGGCAGGCTGGCGCCATGCACGTGCGAGAACCCGACGCCGGCCTGTTCGAAGACCGCGCCCCCGGCGAGCACGCGCGTACGGCCGCCCCCGCCCCCGGGACGCTCCCAGTGGTCGTCGCCGAAGCTTTCCCGGCCGTCGAGTGCCGCGAACGCGGTGCAGATCCGCTCCTGCAACTCCAGCAGATAGCCGCGCACGGCGCTGATATCGGGCGTTCCGGTCATGTTCGTCCCCCGCACCCCGGCGGGCACCGATCATAACAGCGGCGCGGCCCGCGCCGGGCGCACGAAGCGGCGCGGCGGGCGCGGTCGCGGCGAACCGTGCAGCGCCGCCAGGGCTGGCGGGTGCGGGGGTTTCTGCTATCGTAACCGCCCTTTGGGCGCGAGCGTGCCGAGATGACCAAGCGCAGGGCGACGGTTAAGAGAGCAACGACGGAAACCACCATCGAGGTCCGTATCGATCTCGACGGCAGCGGTGCGGGCACGTTCGACACGGGCCTGCCCTTTCTCGATCACATGCTCGATCAGGTCGCCCGGCACGGGCTGTTCGACCTGACGGTGACCGCCCGCGGCGACCTGGAGATCGATGCGCATCACACGGTCGAGGACAGCGGCATCACCCTCGGTCAGGCGTTGTTGCAGGCGCTCGGGGACAAGCGCGGGATCCGTCGCTACGGCCACGCCTACGTGCCGCTCGACGAGGCGCTCGCGCGCGTCGTCGTGGATTGTTCCGGCCGCCCGGGCCTGGAGTGGCGGGTGGTGTTCGCGCGCGCCCGCATCGGCAATTTCGACGTCGACCTGCTGCACGAGTTCTTCCAGGGCTTCGCCAATCACGCCCTCGTGACGCTGCACGTCGACCGCCTCGAGGGGCGCAACGCGCACCACGTCGCCGAGACGCTGTTCAAGGCCTTCGGCCGGGCCCTGCGGATGGCTGTCGAGCCCGATCCCCGCGCCGCCGGAACCGTACCGTCCACCAAAGGCGCCCTCTAAGAGCTCGTGAAACAGTCACCGCGCCTGCTGCGACGGCTCCTGGACGCCCCTGGCCGCGTTGCGGGGACCCCCAAAATCGTTTACGTAGGGCCCGCTACGCGCGCGATTTTGTGCACCCCCGCGCCTTGCCAGGAACGCCCGGAAACCGTCTCGCTACGGCGGGCGAATGTTTCACAAGCTCTGAGGCCAGCGCTGCGGGCATGCAGACTGTAGCGGTCATCGACTACGGCGGCAGCAACCTGCGCTCGGTCGCCAAGGCGCTGGAATCGGTCGCCGCCGCCGGCACGCGCATCGTCGTCAGCGCCGAGCCGGGCACCATCCGTGACGCCCACCGGGTCGTGTTTCCCGGGCAGGGCGCCATCGGCGCGTGCATGGACGGGCTTCGCGCCCACGGTCTGGACGCGATCGTCACGGCGGCAATCGCTTCGGGGCGACCGTTTCTGGGGATCTGCCTGGGCCTGCAGACGCTGATGCGGGCGAGCGCCGAGGACGGCGGCACCGACGGCCTCGGGATCGTGCCGGGTCACGTCGTTCGCTTCGCCGACGCACTTCGCGACCCGGCGACGGGCGCGCGGCTGAAGGTGCCGCACATGGGCTGGAACCGGGTGCGCGCGGTCCATCCCCATGCACTGTGGGACGGCATCGCCGCCCGCAGCCGGTTTTACTTCGTCCACAGCTATTACGTCGTGCCGGAGGATCCCGCCGACATCGCCGCGGTGACGGACTACGGTTTCGAATTCGTCTGCGCTATCGCCCGCGACAATGTGTTCGCGACCCAGTTCCACCCGGAGAAGAGCCAGCGCAGCGGCTTGCGCCTGCTCGCCAATTTTCTCGCCTGGAACGCGAGGGGCTGACGGCTCTGCGCCAGTGGGCGCAATTGCCGATCCGCGCGTCGGGACCGTGAATCACTGCGCCTGCGCGCGGGCGAGCGCGCGGTGGCCGATATCGCGACGGCAGAACATGCCCTCCCAGCCGATGGTGTCGACACGGGCGTAGGCGCTTCTCTGCGCCGCCGCGACAGAGTCGGCCAGCGCGCATACGGCCAGCACCCGCCCGCCGTTGGTGACCACGCGGCCGGCGTCGATCCGCGTGCCGGCGTGGAAAACCTTGACGTCGTCGGTATCGCGGGCGAGGCCTTCGATCACGGCGCCGCGGGTATAGCTGCCGGGATAGCCACCGGCCGCGAGCACGACGGCGAGGGCGGGCCGTGGATCCCACTCGGCCTGAACGCCGGCGAGCCGACCTTGCATGGCCGCCTCGCACAGATCGATGAGATCCGAACGCAGGCGCATCAGGATCGGTTGTGTCTCCGGATCGCCGAAGCGGCAGTTGTACTCGAGCACACGCGCTGCGCCGCCGGCATCGATCATCACCCCCGCGTAGAGAAATCCGCGATATCGACGGCCGTCCGCGAGCATGCCACGTACGGTCGGATGGATGATCTCGTTCATGATGCGCTCGTGCACGAGCGGCGTGACCACCGGCGCCGGAGAGTAGGCGCCCATGCCGCCGGTGTTGGGACCCTGGTCGCCGTCGTCGCGCGCCTTGTGATCCTGGGAGCTCGCCAGAGCGAGCACATCCTCGCCGTCGACCATGACGATGAAGCTCGCTTCCTCGCCGCGCAGGAACTCCTCGACCACCACGCGCCGGCCGGCGGCCCCGAAAGCGTCACCCTCGAGCATGTCGCGCGCCGCCGCCACCGCCTCGGCACGCGTGGCGGCGATGACCACGCCCTTGCCGGCGGCCAGGCCGTCCGCTTTCACCACGAGCGGCTCGGACAGGGTTGCGATGAACGCGCTCGCCGCCGGCAGATCGTCGCACACCCGGTAGGCGGCAGTGGGGATCCCGTGCCGGGCGAGAAAATCCTTGGTATAGGCCTTGGACCCCTCGAGCACGGCGGCGTCCCGGCGCGGGCCGAAGCAGGCGAGCCCGGCGGCCTCGAAAGCATCGACGATACCGGCGACCAGAGGCCCCTCGGGGCCGACGATGGTCAGGTCCACGCCTTCGCGGGTCGCGAGATCGAGCAGGGCGGCAATGTTCTCGGCAGCCACGTCGACGTTGCGCACGCGCGGTTCACGCGCAGTGCCGGCGTTGCCTGGCGCGACCAGGACGAGCTCGACGCGCGGTGACTGGGCCGCTTTCCACGCCAGCGCGTGCTCGCGACCGCCGCTGCCGACGATGAGAACCTTCACGTCGCCGCCCGGACGTGGGGACCGGGCGCGGCGCCCCGTGAAACCGTGCGCGCGGTCATTCTAGACGTGCGCGCCGGGCGCATCGCCGCAACACCGCGCGTCGCGTTCGGCAACGCCGGCAGCAGAGGCCGTGATGGGCGCACCGGCTCTCAGTGGCGGAAATGGCGCATGCCGGTGAACACCATCGCCATGTCGTGCTCGTCAGCGGCGGCGATGACCTCCTCGTCGCGTACCGAGCCGCCCGGTTGAATGACTGCGCGGATCCCGTACTGCGCGGCCGCGTCGATACCGTCCCGAAACGGAAAGAAAGCATCGGACGCCATGACCGAACCGGCGATCTCGAGGTGCTCGTCGTTCGCCTTGAGCGCCGCGATGCGCGCGCTGTAGACCCGGCTCATCTGCCCGGCGCCGACGCCGATGGTGCGACCGTCACGGGCGTACACGATGGCATTGGATCGCACGCACTTCGCCACCCGCCAGGCAAAATACAGGTCGCGGATCTCGCTGTCGGACGGCGACCGGCGCGTGACGATGCGCAGCGCGTCGAGCGTAACCGTCGTGCGCGGCGAGTCGCAATCCTGAACGAGCAGGCCGCCGGCAACCGAGCGCAGCGTAAACGCCTGGTTCTCGACGGCGGGCCAGGTGCCCACGGCGAGCACGCGCACGTCGCCCTTGCGAGCGAGTACCTTGAGCGCATCGTCGGCCACCGCCGGCGCCGCGATCACTTCGACGAACTGGCGGCTGATGATCGCCTCGGCGGTGGCGGCGTCCAGGGTACGATTGAAGGCGATGATGCCGCCGAAAGCGGAAGTGGGGTCCGTGGCATGAGCACGGGCGTACGCTTCGCCGATGTCGCGCGCCACGGCGACGCCGCAGGGGTTGGCGTGCTTGACGATGACGCAGGCCGGTTCCTCGAACGCCCAGACGCAGTCGAGCGCGGCATCGGTGTCGGCGATGTTGTTGTACGACAAACCCTTGCCCTGAAGCTGCCGCCCGGCGGCGACGCTGCCCCGGATCGGATCGCCCGCGACGTAGAAAGCCGCGCTCTGATGCGGGTTCTCGCCGTAGCGCAGATCTTCGCGCTTGCCGTATTGCAGGGTCAGCGAACGCGGAAAGGCGACGCGGCCGCCGCCGACGCGACGCGAGCTGAGGAAATTCGCAATCGCACCATCGTAATGCGCGGTGTGCTCGAAGGCTTTCACGGCCAGTGAATAGCGGCTGTCCTCCGACAGCGCGCCGTCATTGGCGGCCAGCTCGTCGAGCAGGGGCTGGTAATCGCCCGGGTCCACGACCACGGCGACGTAGTGATGATTCTTGGCCGCGGCGCGGATCATCGCCGGACCACCGATGTCGATATTCTCGATCGCGTCGCCGAGCCTGCAGTCCGGCTGCGCGACGGTGGCCTCGAACGGATACAGATTCACCACGACCAGATCGATCGGAGCGATGCCGTGCGTGCGCATGGCATCACCGTCCTCGCGCCGGCGCCCGAGAATGCCGCCGTGGATCTTCGGGTGCAGTGTCTTCACCCGCCCACCCATGATCTCCGGAAAGCCGGTATAGGCGGACACGTCGGTCACGGCGACGCCGGCATCGCGCAACGCGCGGGCGGTGCCGCCGGTGGACAGCAGCTCGACGCCGCGTGCGCCGAGACCGCGCGCGAATTCCACGACGCCGGTCTTGTCGGAGACGCTGAGCAGCGCCCGGGTGATCTTGCTCATTGGCAATCCTCGCAGGCGCGTCGCGCTTCAAGCGAGACCGTGTTTGCGCAGCTTTTTGCGCAGCGTCCCGCGGTTGATGCCGAGCATCTGCGCGGCATGAGTCAGGTTGCCGCCGGTGCGGGCGAGCACGACCTCGAACAGCGGCCGCTCGACTTCCGCGACGACGAATTCGTACAGATCCGCGGGTTCGTGACCGTTCAGCGCTTCGAAATACAGGTCGAGTGAGTCACGCACGTGACAGGCGAGCGGCCCGCTCGACTGCGGCGCCGCCGAGGCGTGGGCCTTGCGCCGTGGCCGCGTCATGCGGCCCGCACCCCGGGGCTCATCGTCTGCAGCACGGCGTGTGCGAGGGCGTACTGGGCGGGGGCATTGTCGATGCGATTGATGCGCTGCCAGGCTTCGCCGCCGCCGGCGCGCGGCTTGAGGTACCAGGCGAGGTGCTTGCGGGCGATACGCACACCGTGGGGCTCGCCGTAGAACGCGTACAGGGCCTGGAGATGCTCGAGCACGGTCGCCCGAAACTCCTCGGCGTCCGGCTCCGGATCGACGTGGCCACGGGCGAGAAACGCGTCGGTCGCGCGGAAGATCCACGGATTGCCCTGCGCCGCGCGGCCTATCATGACCGCATCCGCGCCGGTGGCATCCAGGACCGCGCGGGCGCCGGCCGGCGTGGCGATGTCACCATTGGCGACCACGGGCACGGACACGGCCGCCTTGATGGCGGCGATGCTCTCGTACTCCGCCGGCCCGTGATAACCGCAGGCGCGCGTGCGACCGTGCACGACGATCGCCGCGACCCCGGCCGCGGCAGCAATGCGCGCGATGACGACGCCGTTGCGATGCGCCGGCGACCAGCCGGTACGCATCTTCAGGGTCACCGGCACGTCCACGGCGCCGATCACGCGGTCGAGGATGCGCCCGACCAGGGCTTCGTCCTGCAGCAGTGCGGAGCCGGCGTAGACGCTGCAAACCTTCCTGGCCGGGCAACCCATGTTGATGTCGATGATCTGCGCGCCTGCGTCCACATTGCGGCGCGCGGCGTCGGCGAGCCAGGCAGGATCGGCGCCCGCAATCTGCACCGCGATGGGGCCGATGTCACCGGCGTGGGCAAGTCGAAGCAGCGTCTTGCGACTGGTACGCAGCGCGGGGTTCGCCGCCACCATTTCGCTCGGCGCGAGCGCGGCACCGAAGCGCCGGCACAAGCGCCGGAATGGCTGGTCGGTGACGCCGGCCATGGGTGCGAGCAGTACTTTGCCCGTCAAGGAATAGGGACCTATACGCACGACGCGTTGTATCTTTCGGATCGGGGGAGCCGGCCTGGCCGGGACAGGGTGCGGATCATAGCCAGAGTAGGCGGGCGGTAAAAGCCGCGGCGCACGGCGGCGTGCTGCATGGCAACGCCGCTACAGCAGCTTGAACTCGAAGCTCACCGCGGCGGACGCGGCGGCGGCGATTTCCAGCACGATGTAGACCGGGACCCGCGAAGGCATGCCCGCTTCGTTATCGATACTGGCGTCGAGATATTCTTCGGGCGTGAACCGCCGGCGACCGAGGAGCTCACCGGCGACGCCGTACAGGCTCAGCTCCAGCACCGGGAAGTCCTGCCGGAAAGGCGCATCGTTGACGAGGGTCGCATTGACCAGCAGGACGCCCGCGTAGCGCGGATGTTCGCGCACGTCGCGCGCCTCGATGTGCAGTCGCGACGGATCGCGCAGCACGGGTCCGCGGCAGTGCAGCTGCACGCAGGCCGCCTCGAGCCAGGCGCGTGTGCGCGGCCAGTGTTCGACCAGCGCCAGCCGGTAGTGCCACGCGAGCTGGGCGCCGAGCGCCACGAGCAGCGCCGGCACCAGTGCCGCCCACAGCCAACCGGCCGGGCCCCGCTGCGGCGTGCCGGGGACCGCGTCGTCCGCGAACGGATAGCGCACTCCGCCCCGTGGCGGCGGCGGTGCGTCGAGCAATACCTGCAGGGACGCATCGGCCCGCGCCGGCCCGGGCGCGGGTTCGAGTCCGGGCTCCGGTTCGAAGGCGAACAGCGATTCGGGTTCGGGCTCCGCTTCGGGCTCCGCTTCGGGCTCCGCTTCGGGCTCCGCTTCGGGCTCCGCTTCGGGCTCCGCTTCGGGCTGCGGTTGGCTTGGCGCGGCGGCTGGCGTTTCCGGGTACGGCACGGCGTCGTGCCCGGGCGCGGTCTGCGCAGCGTCCCCGGGCGGCGCGAGAACCAGGTTCGCCTCGATGGGCAGGCGCAGCTGATCGGGACCGTCGCCGGCGGCTGGCGTGGCGGCTGTTGCCGGCGCGGTTCCGACCGCGGCGACGTCCTCGATCTCCTCAGCCACCGCCTCGGTCAGCAACGGCCGCGGATCGTCTTCCTGCTCGTCGCGCAACTCGGCGAGGGCGTCGAATTTGGCCGCGCAGCGGCCGCAACGGACGCGACCGCGGGCCGCGCGCAGGTCGCGTGCCTGCACTCGGAAGACCGTACGACACCCGGGGCAACGCGTCAGCAAGGGCGCCGCTCCCGGCGCATGCCGCACAGCAGCGCCCAGCCGTCATCGATGCGTGCCGGGGCGAGGTCGAAGGCATCCGCATAGGCGGCGGCGCAGTCCTGCACCTGTTGCGCGAGGATACCGGACAGTCCCAGGCGGCCACCGTCGCGCAGCAGGCCCGCCAGCACGACTGCCAGCGCCCGCAGGGGGTCGAGGAGGATGTTGGCGACGACGATATCGGCACAGATGCCGTCGAGGATGTCGACCGGTCCGATCCGCACGCGCGCCTGTACGCCGTTGGCGCGGGCATTGTCCCGCGCCACGCTCAGCGCGCCCGGATCGACATCCACGGCCCACACCTCGGCCGCGCCGAGCCGGGCGGCGGCAATGGCGAGGATGCCCGATCCGCAGCCGTAGTCGACGACGCGCCGGCCGGCGAGCGGCAGTTCGGTCAGCCACGTCAGGCACAGCGCGGTCGTCGCGTGGGCACCGGTACCGAAAGCCATACCGGGATCGAGCACGATCTGCGCGGTGTCGGCGTCGAGGGGCTCGCTCCAGCTCGGCCGCACGACCAGTCGCTCACCGTAGCGACGCGGCGCGAACTGCTGGCGACAGTGCGCCTCCCAGTCGGCGTCCGCGACTGTCTCGACGCGCAAGGGCACGGGCGGGTGGCGGCCGATCCCGGTCCACGCCGCGGCAGCCACCGCTCGGACGTCGACCTCGGGCGCGAACAATCCGCTGACGCGGGTGCTGGGCCAAAGCTCCGCGCCACCCTCACCGCGGTCGTCGAAACGGGGTGTGTCGTCGGCAGCGTCCAGCGAGACGGCCACCGCCCCCGCCGCCTCTAAGCCCTCGGCGAGCTCGGCGGCGGCGTCGGCATCGACATCGATGTGCACCTGCAACCAGTTCATACGCCTCCGAGACGCCCGGCGGCACGGCGGGCGCGGGCGGCCGATTCACCGATCCGACGCGTTGTACGCGCTATCCGCAGCGGCCTTGCTGCCGGCGCAGGCCGTCGCGCCCGGCGCGCCGGTCGCATACCCGGCCGCGCAGAGCTTTTGAAACATTCGCCCGCCGTCGCAGCAGGCGCGGTGATGGTTTCACAAGCGCTCAGTGCAGACCGAGCTTGCGCTCCAGGTAGTGAATGTCAACGCCCCCGGCGCGGAAAGCCGCGTCGTCCATCAGCATGCGATGCAGATCGAGGTTGGTGCGAATGCCGTCGATGACGATCTCGATCAGCGCGTTCTGCATGCGCGCGATGGCGACCGCGCGGGTCTCGCCGTGGACAATGAGTTTGCCGATCATCGAATCGTAGTACGGCGGGACCTCGTAGCCCTGATACAGATGCGTGTCGAGCCGGATCCCCGGTCCGCCGGGCGGGTGGAACAGCGACACCACCCCCGGCGACGGCTGAAAGGTCTGCGCGTCTTCGGCGTTGATGCGGCACTCGATCGCGTGGCCGCGTACGTTGACGTCGGCCTGGGAAAAACCCAGGGGTTCGCCGGCGGCAATGAGCAGCTGCTGCTTGACGATGTCGATACCCGTGATCATCTCGGTCACCGGGTGTTCGACCTGAATGCGGGTGTTCATTTCGATGAAAAAAAACTCGCCATCCTGGTACAGGAATTCGATGGTGCCGGCGCTGCGGTAGCCGAACGCTCGACAGGCCGCTACGCAACGATCGCCGATGCGCTGGCGCAGCTCGGCCGACAACCCGGGTGCAGGCGCCTCCTCGACCACTTTTTGATGTCGCCGCTGCAGCGAGCAGTCGCGCTCCCCGAGATGAACGATGTTGCCATGGTTGTCGGCCAGCACCTGAAACTCGATGTGGCGGGGATGCTCCAGGTAGCGCTCGAGGTAGACCGTCGCGTTGCCGAATCCGGCAGCGGCCTCCTGGCGCGTGAGCGAGATCGCGCCGAGCAGCGCAGCCTCGCTGTGGACGACGCGCATGCCGCGCCCGCCGCCACCGCCGGCCGCCTTGATCATGACCGGGTAGCCGATCGCGCGGGCAACGCGCAGGTTCTCGTCGGGGTCCTCGCCGAGCGGGCCGTCGGAGCCGGGCACGCAGGGCACACCCGCCGTCGACATCGCGCGGATGGCGCCGATCTTGTCGCCCATGACGCGAATCGTCTCCGGCCGCGGACCGATGAAGACGAAGCCGCTGTTCTCGACCATTTCCGCGAAGTCGGCGTTCTCGGACAGAAAACCGTAGCCGGGGTGGATGGCAACGGCGTCGGTAACCTCGGCGGCCGACAACAGCGCAGGGATGTTCAGATAACTGCCGGTGGCCGGCGCCGGGCCGATACACACCGACTCGTCGGCGAGACGCACGTGCTTGAGGCTGCGGTCGGCCTCCGAATGCACGGCGACCGTGCGAATGCCGAGCTCTCGGCAGGCGCGCAGGATACGCAGTGCGATTTCGCCACGGTTGGCGATGACGACTTTGTCGAGCATGAACCGGTTGCGCTGCGCGATCAGCTGACGATGAACAGCGGCTGCCCGTACTCCACCGGCTGGCCGTTCTCCACCAGTACGGCGTGCACGATCCCGTCACGATCGGACTCGATGGGGTTCATGATTTTCATCGCTTCGATGATGCACAGCACGTCACCATTCTTGACGCGCTGGCCGACCTCGACGAAAGCCGGATTCGTCGGCGCGGCCGCAGCGTAGAAGGTACCGACCATGGGCGCGGTCACCACGTCCTCGCGCGCGGCAACGGCGGCGTTTTCGGCGGCGGCCGGCGGCGGCGCGGCGGCGCCGGCAGCGGTGCGCTGGGGCATCTCGACGAGGGTCTGCGCGGGGACCATGCGACTGGCGCGGCTGATGCGCACGGATTCCTCGCCTTCGTGAATTTCGATCTCGGCGATGCTGGACTCTTCGAGCAGCTCGATCAGTTTCTTGACCTTGCGCAGATCCATGGAATCCTCAGCGTTGCGGTGCGAGCTGCCGGATGGCGGCCTGCAGGGCGAATTCATAGCCCAGCGCGCCGAAACCGGTGATGACACCGACGGCCCGATCGCTGAAATACGACCGGCGCCGGAAAGGTTCGCGAGCATGGACGTTGGACAGGTGCACCTCGACGAACGGCAGTGCGGCGGCCGCAAGGGCGTCGCGCAGAGCCACGGAGGTGTGGGTGTAAGCGGCCGGATTGATGATCACGAAACCGGTGCCGTCGGCGCGCGCCGCCTGCACGCGCTCGATGAGCTCGTGCTCGGCATTGCTCTGGTAACACTCGACGACATGCCCGGCGGCGGTCCCGAGCTCCAGCAGTCGGGCTTCGATCTGGGCGAGGGTGGTGTGACCGTAGGTCGACGGCTCGCGCTCTCCGAGCAGGTTCAGGTTCGGCCCGTTGACGACGAGAATGCGCGACATGGAGGCGGTCCGACCCCGCAGTTCGGGAAAGATGGACGCCGATTATTGCATATTGGCCGAAGTTGCGGAAAGGTTCGGTGCGGCCAGCAGCGGTTCCAGCAAGGCGTTGAGCTCGCTGCGCTCGAGCAGGCCGCGCTTGCGCAGGACGATCGTGCCGGCGCGGTCCGTCACCACGGTATAGGGAAGGGCGCCGATGTCGTTGCCGAGACGATAACCCAGCTCGATACCGGCGTCCTCGCCCAGCAGCAGCGGGTACTCGAGCCCGAACTCCTCGGCGAACTGCCGCACGGCGTCGGCGTTGTCGATGGCGATGCCGACCAGCTGCAGCCCGGCGCCAGCATAGCGCTGGTGCAGCTCCACCAACAGCGGCAGCTCCTTGCGGCACGGCGCGCACCAGGTAGCCCAGAAATTGATCAGGACCACACTGCCGGCCCAGTCACTGCTCGCCCGGGTCACCCCATCGATGTCGGGCAGGGCGAAGGCCGGCAGCTTCGTGACGGCAGGCGTGGCAGGCGCCGACAGCGGCGCCGGAGCGGCCGGCGGCACGGGTTTACGCAGGTGGTAAGCCAGCGAGCCGGCCGCAGCCGCGGCGAGACCGGCCGCGGCGAGTGTGGCCAGCAGGACGGCGCGGGGACTCACCGTCGCGCCAGCGCCGCCGCGTCGACCGTGGCGAGGTGAGCGCGGAAAGCGTCGGGCGCGACATAGCCGACGATGCGCAGTTCGCGCCGTTCGCGCCCGTCGGCGCCGAAAAACAGAATGGCCGGCGGCCCGAACAGCTCCAGGCCGGCGAGCAGTGCGCGGTCGTCCGCATCATGGGCGGTCACGTCCGCCTGCAGCAGCAGCACGCCGTCGAGGGCCTTGCGCACGCGGGCGTCGGCGAATGTCGTGCGCTCGAGCTGTTTGCACTCGATACACCAGTCGGCGTAGAAGTCGAGCATGGCGGGCCGGCCGCGCGCCTGTGCCAGCGCGGCCTGCAGGCCGTCCTGGCCCTTGACCCGGCGGAACTCGAGTGCGGCCGCGGTTACCCCGCGATCGCCTGCCATCAGCCCGGCGAGCGGGCGCAGCGGATCGCTCGCGCCGCCGCTCGCGCCGACGAGCATCGCCGCACCCCAGACCAGCGCCGCCAGCGCGAGGCCGCGGCCGAGGCGGCGCCAACCGGAGGTCAGCGGGTGGCTTGCGTCGATGGCGCCGAAGAAGACCGCCGAACACGACAGCAGCAGGCCCCACAGCGCGAGCGTGAGCGGCCCGGGCAGAATGCGTTCCAGCAGCCACAGCGCGACACCGAGCAGCATCACACCGAACAGGCGCTTGACGGTTTCCATCCACGCCCCGGCGCGGGGCAGCCAGTGCCCGGCGGACGCGCCTATCGCCAGCAGCGGCGTGCCCATACCGAGTGCGAGCACGAACAGCGCGAGACCGCCGGTGACGGCGTTGCCGCTGGCGGCGATGTACAGCAGCGCGCCGGCGAGCGGGGGCGCGACGCAGGGGCCCACGATCACCGCGGACAGCGCGCCCATGATCGCGACGCCGCCCAGGCGGCCGGCCGGCTGGCGGTTGGACAAGGCACTCAGGCGGGACTGCAGCGCCGCCGGCAACTGCAAGGGGAACAGATCGAACATGGACGCGGCGAGCGCCACGAACAGGGCCGCGAACACGGCGAGCACCTGCGGGATCTGGAACATCGCCTGGAGATTGCTGCCGAACAGTCCGGCAGCCACGCCGGCAAGTGCGTAGACGAGCGCCATGGCGAGCACGTAGGTCGCGGACAGTGTAAAAGCGGTGCGTGTCGTCAGCCGCGGGCCGGCGCCGATCACGAGACCCGACAGGATCGGGATCATCGGCAGCACGCAGGGCGTGAAGGCCAGCAACAGGCCGAAACCGTAAAACCCGGCGAGCACGGCGAACAGCCGTCCGGAAGCGAGCCGTGCGGCGATGGCGTCGGCGTGTCCGGGCGCGGCGGCCGGCGGCCCGGCGGGCGCTGCCGCCGCCGCGCCGGCCGGCAGCGCCACACGGAGTGTCTTGGTGATCGGCGGGTAGCAGATGCCATCCATGGCACAGCCCTGGTAAGCGACCTGGAGCGCAATCGTGCGGGCGCCGGCGGCGCCCCCGGTGAGCGGTACGACGATATCGAACTCACCGGTGGCGATGGGTACGCGGCCGAAATACGGGTCTTCCTCCACCGCGCTGGTGGGTGGGTACACGGGGCCGGGCGTGACACCCGCGGCGGCGGTCGCGAAGCGGAACTTCTCGGTGTAGAGGTAGTAGCCGTCGGCGACGATCCAGTGGGTGAGAATGCGGTCGTGGCCGTCGGCCTCGGCGCTGAGCGCGAACGCGGCATCGGGATCGAGGAAAGCGTCGGCCGGCGCGGGCGACAGGCCGAGGCGCGCGCGGGCGCCCGCCAGCCAGTCGCCGGCAGCCGCGGTGGATGCGGGCGCGAACAGCAGCGCCAGCAGGAAAGCCGTGACTACGCGCATGCGTCGACTTGGTCGGAAATCCAGTCCAGGTAGGCCGGCAGGCCCGTGACGATAGGGACCGCCACGATCTCCGGGAGTTCATACGGGTGCTCGGCACGCAGCAGCTGTTCCAGCCCGGGATAGGCGCTGCGGGTCGATTTCATGAGCAACACGGACTCGGACGCCGTTTCCACCTCGCCGCGCCAGCGGTACACCGAGCTGGCGGCGGCCAGGATGGTGACGCAGGCGGCGAGGCGCGCAGTGACGACGGTGCGCGCAAGGTGCTGCGCTGTGGCGGCATCGCCACAGGTGGTGAGGACGATCAACGCTTCGGACGTGGCCGGCATGGGCGACCCCCGGGGTCGGCGCGGGCGGGCGCAGATTGTGCCAAGGCGGTGCCCGGATCGCCACCTGCGGCGCCCGAGCTTGACAGCATGCCGACCGCCCCTATACTTGGCACTCGCCAGACCAGAGTGCTAACAGCGCCGCGACCCGACGCGGCCCAGGCCCCGTCGCAGTCACCCCAGGAGATTCCGTCATGAAGATGCGCCCCCTACACGACCGTGTCATCGTCCGCCGCCTCGAGGAGGCGCGAACCAGCCCCGGTGGGATCGTGATCCCCGACACCGTGGCCGAAAAACCCGTGCAGGGCGAGGTCGTCGCCGTCGGCAGCGGCCGGGTGAACGACAAAGGGGAGCAGCGTCCCGTGGCCGTCAAGGCCGGTGACCGCGTGCTCTTCGGCAAGTACTCCGGTACCGAGGTGAAGATCGATGGCGAAGACCTGGTCGTGATGCGCGAAGACGACATCATGGCCGTGATCGAGTCCTGAATCACCGCACGTCCGCTTCCACGCAATTGCAGAGGCAAGTCAAATGAGCGCCAAAGAGATCCGTTTCAGTGAAGATGCCCGCCAGCGCATGCTGACCGGCGTGAACGTGCTGGCCAAGGCCGTCAAGGCCACGCTCGGCCCGCGCGGGCGCAATGTGGTCATCGAGAAGAGCTTCGGTGCCCCGACCGTCACCAAGGACGGCGTGTCGGTGGCCAAGGAAATCGAGCTCAAGGACAAGTTCGAGAACATGGGCGCGC
>JADZEE010000140.1 GCA_020850735.1 Gammaproteobacteria bacterium
CTGCACCGCGCGCGCATGCGACTCGAGACCACGCTCGCGGGCGGGCGTCTGCCGTCCGAGGGGCGTCGCGAGATCGAGTCGGCAGTCGAGGACATCGATCGCGTGCAGGATACGCTCGCCACGTTGCTGCAGATCGCCCAGGCGGAGTCGGGTGTTGTGGGTTCGCGCCATGAACGACTCGACCTGGGTGTGCTGGCGACAGAAGTCGTGACACTTTATGAGCCGCTCGCGAGCGAAAGCGGGCTGGCGATCGAGACACGATGCGAGGCGGTGCCGGTGTTAGGGACGAGGCAACTGCTCGCGCAGCTCGTGTCGAACCTCATCGGGAACGCCATCAAGTACGTGCCCCGCGGAGGGCGCGTGTGCATCGCGACCTGCACGGACGGGCAATCTGCCTGTCTCGACGTGATCGACGATGGTCCCGGCATTGCCGCCGAATTCCGGGAACATGCCCTCACGCCCTTCGGGAGGCTCGACCGCGACGCCGCAGTGCCGGGGTCGGGCCTTGGTCTTGCGTTGGCGGCGGCGATCGCGCGCCTGCACGGCGGACGACTCGAGCTCGCCGACGGCACCGGCGGCGGCCTGCGGGTACGGTGCCTGCTACCTCTCGCGCCGCCGGCAGAGCGGGCCTGACGGCCCAAGGCAGCCGTGCGACGCGGGGGTTACGCGCCGCACGGCCATGCGCCTACTTCGTCATCTCACCGCTCTTGCACTTCTTCAGGAAGTCTTCGTGCGCCTTGCCGGAGAGCTTCTGGTGTGCGGCCTCTTTCATGCACTCCTTCGCCGACTTGTGCGTCGCCGGTGCCGCCGACGCCGGCGCCGAAACCGTGGCGGCAGGCGCCGCGGTGGTTCCCGCAAAGGCCGTGCCGGCTGCCAGCAGTGTCAGCGCCATTCCGAGGGGAAGCAGTTTCATCGTCATACTCCGTTGCATGGGAGTAGACAGCGTACGGCGGGGAGGCTGACGCCCCTGTTAAGGCTTCATGACGTTACCGTCACGCGCATCGAAAGGTCGAGCGCGTGCAGATGCTTCGTGATGGCGCCGACCGAGATGTAATCGACGCCCGTTTCGGCAATGGCCCGGATGGTCTCGAGTGACACGCTGCCCGAGGCTTCGAGTTTCACGGGCTGCCCAAGTGCGCGGTTGCGCGCGACGGCCGCGCGCAGGTCGGCGTGGGAGAACTCGTCGAGCATGATCACGTCGGGCAGTGCCGTCAGTGCTTCCCCGAGTTCCCCGAGCGTCTCCACTTCCACCTCGACCGGCACGCCGGGGGAGAGGCGGCGCCCAGCGGCGATCGCTGCCGTGATCGAGCCGGCCGCGGCGATGTGGTTTTCCTTGATGAGCACCCTGTCATGGAGACCCAGGCGGTGGTTCTGCGCACCGCCGCAGCGCACTGCGTACTTTTGCGCGAGGCGCAGGCCGGGCAAGGTCTTGCGTGTGTCGAGGATCGTGCAGCCGGTGCCCTCCACCGCATCGACGTAGCGCCGCGCTGCGGTGGCCGTGCCCGAAAGTGTCTGCAGGAAATTGAGCGCTGTGCGTTCACCGGTGAGGATCGGACGGGCGCGACCCTCGACGCGGCACAGCCCGGCACCTTGCGCGATGCGCTCGCCATCCGCGGCCGACCAGGTCACCCTGATGTCGCGATCGAGCGCCCGGAAAACGGCGTCGAACCAGGCGGTGCCGCACAGCACGGCGTCTTCGCGCGTGATCACGCGTGCCTCGACGTGCTGATCCTCCGGAACGAGCGCCGCGGTGACGTCACCGCTGCCCACGTCTTCACGCAGCGCGGCGGCAACCTGTGCGTCGAGATCGGGAGTCAGAATGGCAAGCCGTGAGTCGCGCCCGCCATGCACATCAGCATGGGGATCGAGAGAATGAAGTTCACGCGGGATGCATTGCCTGCCACCACGCGCGCGGCGGCCTTCTGCGCGTCAGTGGCGGTGACGATGCCGAGTCCCTTTTTCTGGTTTGGCCAGATCAGCACCCAGACGTTGAACAGCATGATCGTGCCGAGCCAGGCGCCAGTGCCGATCACCATGTGGTAATAGTTCACCGGCTCGCTCGTGAGACCCAGCGTGAAAGCGCCCGGGAAGTGGGCCCCCAGGTACCAGGCTCCGGACAGCCAGGTCACGAGCGCCGACCAGCGGAACCAGAAGAGCGCGCGCGGCGCCACATATTTCGAAATGCCGGCTCCGCCCGGGCCCCCTTTGTCGGCCGCGGCGACGGCGAGCGCGGGCGTCTGTACCGCATTGAAGTAGTAGAGGAGACCGATCCAGAATACCCCCGCGACGATATGGGTCCAGCGGGCGAGCCCGAGGCTGTGGAAGGCCACACGGTCGAAAACGACGCCGTCGATGACAAACGCGAGGATCACGGCCAGTACAATGCCGGTCACGAGGGCGTGGCGGTGGTTGGACAGGATTTTCATCTTGCAGGCACTCCCGGGTTATTGTTCTGGCAAGACTTCGGCCCGAATCGGGTTTGAAGAATAGGCCCGGAATCCGCATAATTCAATGCTGCCTGAACCGCGTACATGTCTCCCGCCACACCAGCTGCCGGACCGGCTTCCCCCTGTATCAACCTCTGTGTGATCGGGGCGGACGGCTACTGCAGTGGCTGCCGGCGCACGCTCGCGGAAGTGGCGGGCTGGGCGCGCATGAGCGCGGACGAACAATGGGCC
>JADZEE010000141.1 GCA_020850735.1 Gammaproteobacteria bacterium
GACCACGCCGCGCAACGTCTCGACGGTGTACCAGTTCAGCGTCTCCAACCCGTAGTGGCGCCAGGCCGTCCCGGCGCCGCAAGGTGCAGGGAGGGCCGGGGATCGCAGCCTCGCAACGCGGCCGCCCTCGGGCGGCCGCTTTGTTTATGATCGCCGGCAGATGGCCACCGGCAGGGACAACGTATTTCTCATCGGCCCGATGGGCTCGGGCAAGAGCGCCGTCGGTCGCCAGCTGGCGCGCTCGCTCGGCATGCCCTTCGTCGACAGCGACCACGAGATCGAGCAGCGCACCGGCGTCGACATCCCGATGATCTTCGAGCGCGAGGGCGAGGCCGGCTTTCGCCGTCGCGAGCACGACATGATCGCCGAGCTCACGGCGCGCGAGCGCATCGTGCTCGCCACGGGCGGTGGTGCCGTGCTCGATGCGGACAACCGCCGCCACCTCGCCGAGCGCGGCTGGGTGGTGTACCTGGAGACTTCGGTCGCCCAGCAGGTGGAGCGCGCCGGCCGCACGCGGCACCGACCGCTCCTGCAGGGCGTCGACCCCGCGCAGCGGCTGCAGGAGCTGCTGCGGATCCGCGAGCCGTTGTACCGCGAGATCGCCGACTACTCGATCTCGACGAACCGCCGCCGCGTCGGGCAGGTTGTCGAGCGCATCGCCAGGGCCTACGCGCAGGCGCAAGCGGCCGCTGCCACGCCGGCTCCACCAGCGCCTCCGCCCTGATCGCCCGCCGGTGCAGGCGCCACGTATACTGGCGCCTGCTTCGCCGGGCCGATGGCCGCGCCCGCGCGTCGACCCTGAAGCATGCAGACGCTCACCGTACAGCTCGCGGACCGTTCCTACCCGATCCACATCGGCAGCGGCCTGCTGCGCGCCGGCGATGTGCTGCGCGCCGCCATCGGCCGGCGCGACGTGCTGCTGGTCAGCAATGTCACGGTGGCCCCGCTGTACGCGGGGCTGGCAAAGGCGGCGCTCCGCGGCAACCGGATCGTCGAGGTCACGCTCCCGGACGGCGAGCAGCACAAGACGCTCGCGACGGCCGGTCGGGTCTTCGATGTGCTGGTGGCCAACCGCCTCGGCCGCGATGTCGTGGTCCTGGCCCTCGGCGGCGGGGTGATCGGCGATCTCGCCGGGTTCGTTGCCGCCTGCTACCAGCGCGGCGTCGACCTGGTGCAGGTGCCGACAACGCTGCTCGCGCACGTGGACTCCTCCGTCGGCGGCAAGACCGCCGTCAACCACCCGGGCGGCAAAAATCTCATCGGCGCGTTCCACCAACCCATCGCGGTCGTCTCGGACACGGAACTGCTGGCATCGCTTCCGGATCGCGAGCTGCGCTCCGGCATCGCCGAGATCATCAAGTACGGCCTGATCCGCGATGCTGGCTTCTTCGCCTGGCTCGAGCGCAACGTGGAGGCACTGCTGGCGCGCGATCCCGCGGCGCTGCGGCACGCGATCTACCGCTCCTGCGAGATCAAGGCCGAGATCGTCGGCCGCGATGAGCGCGAGCAGGGCGAGCGCGCGATCCTCAACCTCGGTCACACGTTCGGACACGCGATCGAGGCGGCCACCGGCTATGTGGAGTGGCTGCACGGCGAGGCGGTCGCGACCGGCCTGCTGATCGCCGCGGACATGTCCCGGCGGCTGGGGCGGCTCACCGCCGAGGACGTCGAGCGGGTACGGCGCCTGCTGGAGCGTGCCGGCCTGCCCGCCCAGGCGCCGCGCATCGGTGTCGATGGCGCGCGCGGCTACATGCAGATCGACAAGAAGGTGCGCGCCGGGCGGGTGCGGCTCGTGCTGCTGCAGCGGATCGGCGCCGCCGAGTTCACCGGCGACTATCCCGATGCGGCCTTGACCGCCACCCTCGAGGCGCATTTCGCATGAGCAGTCGCTGGGCCGTCGAGCCAGGACTGGCGCCCTACGCGGCGCACGAGTCGGCATCGCGCGGCCGCCGCCATCCCGAGCCGCCGCCGGAGGCGCGCGGGGAGTTCCAGCGCGACCGCGACCGCATCATCCATTCCAACGCCTTCCGTCGCCTGGCCTACAAGACCCAGGTGTTCGTGAACCACGAGGGCGATCTGTATCGGACGCGCGTCACGCATTCGATCGAGGTCGCACAGATCGCCCGCTCGATCGCCCGTTCGCTGCGGCTGAACGAGACACTGGTGGAGGCCATCTCGCTGGCGCACGATCTGGGGCACACGCCGTTCGGCCATGCCGGCCAGGACGCGTTGAACGAGTGCATGCGCGAATTCGGCGGCTTCGAGCACAACCTGCAATCGCTGCGCGTCGTCGACGAGCTGGAGGAGCGCTACGCGGCGTTCAACGGCCTCAACCTCACGTTCGAGTGCCGCGAGGGCATCCTCAAGCACTGCTCGGTCGCCAATGCCGCGCAGCTCGGCGAGCTCGGTGAACGCTTCCTCGAGCACACCCAGCCTGGGCTCGAGGCCCAGCTCGCGAACCTTGCCGACGAGATCGCCTACAACAACCACGACGTCGATGACGGCATCCGCGCGGGACTGATCACGGTCGACGACCTGCGCGCCGTGCGCCTCGTGCGCCGCCATCTCGAGAGTGTCGATGTGGAGCACCCGGCCTTGAGCGGGCGCCGGCGCGTGCACGAGACCGTGCGCCGGATGGTCAATGAAGTGGTGCTCGACGTGATCCGGGCGAGCGGTGGGCGGCTCGCCGCCGCGCAGCCCGGCAGTATCGACGCCGTTCGGGCACACGCGACGACGTTGATCGGGCTCGGCGATGAGGTGCGTTCCGATCACCTGGAACTCAAGAGCTTCCTGCGAGAGAACGTGTACCGCAATCACCGCGTGCTGCGCATGACCTCCAAGGCGCGGCGCGTGATCGCCAACCTGTTCCAGGCCTTCACCGCCGACATGCGGCTGATGCCCCCGGAGTATTTCCAGGCTGCCACGCAGGCCGGGGAGCGCGATGGCGCGCGGGGCTCGGCCCGGGTCGTCGCAGACTACATCGCCGGAATGACCGATCGCTACGCGATCCTCGAGCACCGCCGGCTGTTCGATCCCGCCGAGCGTACCTGAGACCGGCGCGAGCCTGCCGCCGCCCCGGGGCCGTTCGCCAGGGCTGACTCTGACAGGCTGCCAAACAGCAAGCCGGAAATATGGTGTGATCGGGCCAAATTAGAACGGCCTGCCGCGGGGGCCACAAGACGTCATCCAGGCAGGGAGCCGCGTGCCACGGAGCGGACCGGCCGGAATCCGCAATATCTCAGTGATTCAGATACTTAGACGCCCTACTGGCCCGGCGTCATTTACCATAACGTGACCCCAAATTGACAATAACCGGGCCCCTCATTACGTTAAGTTTTGGGTGCTTATGTAACTTGCCAATGGATCAGGCTTTCCAACACAGCGAACAGCGTGCCGCGCTGGTCGACGCCGTTGAGGCGTCGCTGCGGCCGCTCATGCCCCTGTTCCTCAACTACGGCGTTACCCACCACGACCTGACCGAGATGCTCGCGCGCGTGTTCGTCACCGCGATCGAAGAGCAACTCAAGAAGGAAGGTCGGCCGACCACGGTGGCGCGCCTCGCGCTGTCGACGGGCATCAACCGTAGCCGCGTCGAGAAGATCATTGCCGACCGGGATGCGGCTGCTGCGCGACGGGCTCTGGCAACACAGAACACATCGGCACTCGCGCTGGTGCTCGCGAGATGGCACGACGATCCCCACTACTCGACACCGTACGGCGTACCGCTCGATCTTGAGTTCGCGCCGGCGGAAGGCCGACGGTCATTCGTTGATCTCGTAGGCGCCGCGTATCCAGGCTATGACGCGGATGCGGCACTGGATCAGCTAATTGCCGCCGGCTGTGTAGAGGTTCACGAGCAAGGCTTTCTCCGCTGCACTGACCGGGTCTACATGCCATCTGGCATCGACAAGGCGCGAATCGCGCGTATTGGTGAGTGCGTTGGTGCGTTGGCATCGACCTTCACGCACAACCTACTTCGTCGTGACGACGAATCCACCTACTTCGAGCGACAAGTAGAAACCGACTACCCAGTCGCGGAGGTCGCTCATCGAGCGATTCAGACCTACATGGATACTGAAGGCCAAGCGTTCTTGGCTAGCTTGGATCAGTGGTTGTCAGCGCGTCACGACCAGTTTGCTTCGCCTGCTGGGCGGAAGTTCGGAGTCTCGATGTTCGTTTACGACGTGGCTGAAGAGCCGAGCGAGACAGCATCTCGTATCGCGTCAGCTGGATAGATGACCCAGGGAAGTTGGCAACAATGATTAAGACCAAGTTAGTGCGAGCCATTCACACGATTGTCTTTGGCGCTTTTTCGCTTGCGCCATTGAGCGCAGGTGCGGAGAGCTTCGCTGACGACGTCGTGGCTGTAGGGCCTGTTAGCACGGTGTCTGCTGGCGGTCAGGAATTTTCGGTGCTTGGCCGATCATTTCACGCGAAAAGCCCCATAGCGTTTGTCGCGGGTGATTACGTTGCTGTTCACGGGGTTCTTCAGGCGGACGGAACTGTAGAGGACGTCTGGATTGAGGCAATGGGCAGGTACGTGCCGGGGTCGGACGCGGTCTACCAAAAGGGGGTCGTTACAGAAGTTCGGCCATTCGTTGGTCAATTCAGTATCGGCGGATCCCGGCTCGACTACATACCGGTGCTTGCCACTCAGCCAAATGCGGCACCCAGTCTCGGTGCGGTGGTGGCGATTTCAGGAATTCAACCCGCTGCTGATTCGGTCGTATTGGTGGATGGTCTGATGGCCGCGGCGGATCAAGTTCGCGACTCGCTGATGAAGGGCGGCGGAGCGCAGAGCGCCCTCATGAAGGGCGGTGGCGTTCAGTCGTCGCTGATGAAGGGCGGCGGAGTGCAGAGCGCCCTCATGAAGGGTGGTGGCGTTCAGTCGTCGCTGATGAAGGGCGGCGGAGTGCAGAGCGCCCTCATGAAGGGCGGTGGCGTTCACTCGTCGCTGATGAAGGGCGTCGGAGTGCAGAGC
>JADZEE010000142.1 GCA_020850735.1 Gammaproteobacteria bacterium
AGTTTTTTCTCGAGCGTGTCGCGCTGGATCTCGACCTGATCCAGTCCGATGGCATACACCCGACTGCCGAAGCACAGCCGCTGCTGCTCGAAAACGTCTGGCCGGTGCTGGAGAAGAAACTCAGAAAAAAGGTGCCGAGAAAAAAGGTGCCGGATTTATTTTCCAGCACCGTCGAGAAATAAATCCGGCACCTTTTCCCCTTTTCCGCGCCGGATTTATTTGTCGGAACGGACCGAGACCCTGCCGGTGTGAACCACCGGGGGGTCAGGCCTCACTCGCGTTGTGCCTCGAAGTGCCAATCCCAGCGCCCCCCGTCGACGACGATGAACAGGCCGTTGATGGCATCGCCGGACCCGCCGACCACGTAGGCCGGGTCCTGCTCGCCCGGGAACCACATACCGGCTTCCCGCGGCTCCCGGACAGTCGTGAAACCGCCGCTGCCGTCCGGACAGACGATGGTCTGGGTCACGATGCCGCTCGCCAACCCGAAGCCGGTGTAAGCGCGATGAAGTGGCCCGGCGGTGTAGTCATTGAAGGTGAGCAAGAACCTCTGGTAGGCCGGGTCCGTATCGATCGCCACCGTGCCCGATCCCGAGTGCGTGCAGCCACCGGAGTCGGTTCCGGAAATGTGCCACTCGACCGTCCCGCTCGCCTCGAAGTAGGTTGAGAGCGGTATCGGCGTCCAGGTTACGTTCGCATGCAGCGTCTCCGTGACACCGTCCACCGCGGACCGGTAATCCGCAAAGCCCACCCACCGGAAGCACGCCATGTTCGACAACCAGAAAGTCGGCGGCTGATCGGGCGGCATCAGTTTGCCGTTCCCGGGCGGCGTGACCTGGTGCTCGGCGTTGCTGAAGATCAGCACCAGTTCCTCGATGCGCTCGCTCTGCCGGTCCCGACAAAAGTGCCGTTGCCCGACGTTGGTCCAGTCTTCCGGCGCCGGCTTCCAGATCCCACCGACCTTGACGAGGGCCTCAACCTTCGCCTTGTCGCGAGCCGGATCGGACCAGTCGTACGCCACGAACCGGGTGCCGAGTAGCGGGTCCACCTCCTCCTCTTTGAGGTCCCAGGTGTAGCCGTTGTTGAAGATCACGGTGCGCACCGCGTCGTCGTCGAAGACCCAGTGGTAGTAGTTCGCCGAAAGCATCGCCTGGCCATCGGTCTTCAGGCGGGTGAAGGGGACCCTAGTGTCGGGCTGCCCACCGAGGCCCGCCGACTCTGCCCCGTTCCAGCGCGGGACGCGCCACGGCATGTTCGTCAGGTCGCCCGAGGTGTACGCGAGGTTGTCCCAGTCACGGTAGTAGCGGATCGCGTCGCGGTTCCAGTTGTAGAGCGCGAATTCGGGCCACTGGTCCTTGAAGCCACCGGGTATGGCCTTGTCGACAGCGTCGCGGCTGTCGTACTGCATGGTGTTGTTCCAGATCGTCGCAACAAGCGCAGGGACGTAGCGGCGCGCCAGGTAGAAGGGGAAGAGATAGTCGCCATAGCCGTAGCCTTTGCCGAGCTCGGAATCCGTGCGGATAAGGTAGTCGTCCGCCCAGAAATGTTCGTAGTTCTCTGCCGGGTAGACGAAGTCCATGGCCCAGTTCGCGGTAGCCTCGCCCAGCCAATCGTAGTCGCTGCAGGCCTGCGCCACATCGTAGGTGAACTGGATCGCATGCATCAGCTCATGCGCCACGGCCGAGGGCAGGTGGCGCGGCTTGGTCGGGTCGATGCCGATATATACCGGCCGGGCGTCGCAACCGAAAGGGTACGCGACAGTGAGACCTATCGTGCCGCCGGTGAACCTGAGCACGTAGATGTCGAGCAGCCCATCGCCGCCGTTGCCGCTCTCGAGCAGGTCCGACAGCGGCGCACGGCCCATGAGCGTCGTGAGCTCGCCCCAGATCTTGGCCTCGACTGCGTTGAGGATCGTGTTCGCGTAGGTCTGGTCTGCGGGGTAAGTCGTGCGCCACCATACGCGCACATGGCCGCCCGCCTGGCTGACATTGGACCAGATGTCGTCCGGGCACCCGGGGCACGGGATGGCGGACGGTTTCGCGCGGCCCGCAGCCTCGATGCGTGGCGCAGCGGCAGCGGCGGCCTCGCCCCGCCGCCACCAGCTCCCCTCGTAGGGGGGCGCGATCGTGAAGGGCTCGAGGATCGCGCGATTCTCCGCAGACAGCGTCGCGAGCCGGTCAGCCACCTCGCCCATGACCATGCTGTCGAACACATTGGAGTCGTCGCCCCGGTACTGCGCGGGCAGCCGCGGGTCGCCGAAAACCGCGTAGACGCGGTAAACCAGTGCCGTTTCATCGTCGATCTCGCCGTCGGCGAGCGCCTTCGCGATCTTTTGCTCGCTGGTGGGCGGCACATAGGGCGTGCCGGCGATGATGATAGTCAGGTTGGCATCGGCGACCGGGGCGCTGCGGTCCTGACGGATGGTGAAAGTGTCGGTGCTCGTCGCCGAGGCGCCAACCGCGATGTCGCCAAAGCTGAGTGACGCGTCCGTGACGACTGTGGTCGCAGCCTGGCTGGTAACCGTCGCAGTGACCGCCTGCAGCGGCACAGTACCCGTGTTCGTGACCTTGACTGTGTAGGTGTAGTCGAAGAATGTGCGCCCGGCGCGCTGACTGCCGACGAGCGTATAGGTCCCGTTCGTGAAGCCATCGATGCCGGCAGTGAACATCGCGATGGTCGGGGACGAGGATTCGTCGCTGTCGCCCCCGCCCGCGGGCGCCCCTCCGCCAGTCGACGAGGCGCCACCACCGCCGCAGCCAACGATTACGACGGCGCCCAGCGATAACCACGCTGTGCGCCAGCGGCTCATGCGAATCGCCGCCAACCGCGCCGCCACACCAGTGGAAGCGCTGTCGCGAGGAGCCAGCCCGTCGCTGGGACAGGTACCGCCGTGGTCGTACCGCTCGACAAAACCACAAAGGTGTGCGGATCGACGATCTCGAAGCTTTGCGCGCCGGGCGTGCCGGCAGCGAGGTAGTCGAAGGTCACGGCAAAGCCGCCGAGGCTCGCCCCGGGAGCGATGCCGGCGGCGAGCGCCAGCGAATCGAAGTAGCCGTCATCGGGGATGTCCGCGTCAGGCTCCGCGACCAACGAATCCCAGTTCGCGGGCGGCGGCAATACGACGGCCAGATTGGCGTACGCGCCGAGTGCGAAATAGACGGTGAATTCCTCGATCGGACTGTCTGCCGCAGCGTTGGCGACAACGTAGTCGTAACGCCAGCGCCCACTGCCCTGATCCGTTGCCGTGTATGCAATCGTCGCCGCCGCTGCACTGTTGGCCAGCAGGGCAACCAGACAACCGATGAACACGCAGACCGGAACCGCGGCGACTGCTCTAACCAGCAGGGCCAACAGGCCGTTGAGGTAACTCAGTGGGTGCATGCCGACCCCCCGCGTAGCGGACCCATCTATGGGCCTTCTTTGGATCCCACCCTACGCTCCCGTCAGCTGCATCACAAGCGTCTTCCTGGTGGCACGGCCTTGTTTTACTTAATGCCATAGAGCCCGCCAAGCCGCCAAAAACCGCTGCGCGTGCGCCGAACACTGGACCGCTCCTCCCTTGCCACGTAAAGTAAGGATTCCTTACTTTTCCGATAAGGCACTATCATGCTTGCCAAACTTACCTCGAAGAACCAGCTGACCTTGCCCAAGAGCATCACTGCCGCGGTCGGTACGGCGGAATACTTTGATGTCGAAGCCAGCAACGGCCGCATCGTGCTCACGCCGGTGCGCATCCAGCGCGGCGATGCGGTACGCGCCAAGCTTGCCGAACTCGATCTGGGGGAGCAGGACGTTTCCGATGCCGTGGCATCGGCGCGGCAGGCACCGGTAGCCAAGACCACGCGCAAGAAATGAAGCGCCCACCGCGGGTGGTGATCGACACCAACCTGGTGCTGTCGGCGCTGGTGTTCGCGGGCGGCCGGCTCGCGCCTCTGCGGCTGGCGTGGCAGGGTCAGCAAATGCTGCCCCTGGTGTCGCGGGCCACAGCCGCCGAATTGATGCGCGCCCTGGCCTACCCGAAGTTCAAACTGGCCGGGCAGGAACAGGAAGAACTACTGGCGGACTATTTTCCCTACTGCAAAACCGTGCGCATTCCCGCCCCGCCGCCGCGGACACCGCCCTGTCGGGATGCCTTCGACGTGATCTTTCTGGAACTGGCGCTGGCAGGAAAGGCCGATGCCCTGGTGACCGGCGACAAGGACCTGCTCAGCCTCGCCGGCCAATTTGCGCGCCCGATTCTCAGCGCAGCGCAGTTCTTTCGCCGCTTCGATATTGACGGGTGAAAAAGGTGCCGGAAAAAGGTGCCGGATTTATTTTCCACCACCGTCGAAAAATAAATCCGGCACCTTTTTCCGGCACCTTTTTCAGGAAAACCGCTGCGCGATAGTCTGCTGGATGGCTTCGGCGGCAGCGCGAGGATCCTTTGCATCGCGGATCGGTCGCCCGACCACGATGTAATTGGCACCGTCGGCAAAGGCCTGCTCGACGGT
The DNA here is from genome assembly GCA_020850735.1 of Gammaproteobacteria bacterium. GTDB lineage: Bacteria > Pseudomonadota > Gammaproteobacteria > JADZEE01 > JADZEE01 > JADZEE01. The sequence continues at coordinate 4,491 of JADZEE010000142.1, forward strand.
CACCA
>JADZEE010000143.1 GCA_020850735.1 Gammaproteobacteria bacterium
CAGCGTGCTGGAGGAAGTCAAGGGCTACATGACCGACCAGTACTTCAGCCGCGGCAAGTACGCGGTGAAGATCGACACCAGGGTCGAGGACGTGCCGGGCAACAAGGTCAAGGTCAACATCGACGTCGTGGAAGGCAAGCGCGCCCAGATCCGCCAGATCAACATCGTCGGTAACACGCGTTTCACGGACAAGCAGTTGCGCGATGGCTTCGAACTCAACACGCCGCGCTGGAACTCGTGGTACAAGCAGAACGACCGCTATTCGCGCGAGTCGCTGCAGGGCGATATCGAGAAGCTGCGCTCGTACTACCAGGATCGCGGCTACGCGAACTTCGAGATCGAGTCGACGCAGGTGGCCATCGCGCCCGAGAAGGACCGGATCTTCATCACGATCAACGTCAAGGAAGGCCAGGTCTACCGCATCGGCGAGGTCAAGATCGCCGGCACCATGGTCGTGCCCGAGGCCGAGCTCAAGGCCCTGATCCAGGTCAAGCCGGGGCAGGTCTTCTCACGCAAGCTCGTGACGCAGACGCAGGAGCTGTTCAACCTGCGGCTTGGTGCCGATGGCTACGCTTTCGCCAGGGTGGAGCCGGTCCCGCAGCCTGACGAGGAGCACAAGACCATCGGGCTCACCTTCTACGTCGACCCGGGCCATCGCGCTTATGTGCGGCGCGTGAATTTCCTCGGCACCGACGCGGTCAACGATGAGGTCCTGCGCCGCGAGATGCGCCAGCTGGAGGGTGCCTGGCTGTCGAACAATGCGCTCGAGCGCTCCAAGGAGCGCATCCAGCGGCTGCCCTACATCGAGAAGGTCGAGTTCGAGACCAGGCCCGTGCCCGGAACGCCGGATCTGGTCGATGTCGACTACACGATCAAGGACGGCCTGCCCGGCCAGTTCAGCGGTGGACTCGGCTATTCCGAGTCGCAGTCGCTGATCCTGAACGGCAGTTTCGTGCACTCGAACTTCATGGGGCGCGGTGAGCGCATCGCCCTCGAGCTGCAGACGGGACGCTACGCGACGGTGTACAGCTTCTCGCACACCGATCCTTACACCTCGATCAACGGCGTGGCACGCACCATGGGGCTGCAGTACCGCGACATCACGCAGTTCACCTCCGCGTCGTCGGACTTCAAGACCAAGAGTGGCTCGATCTCGCTCGAGTACGGCTACCCGATCAGTGAGTACCAGTCGCTGCGCTTCGGCGGCGTGCTGCAGAGCTCCGATCTGATCGTGACCGATCTCTACAGTGCGCGGGAGGCGACCGAGTGGGTGCGGACGAACGGCAATTCGTACCAGCGCAGCGTGCCGCCACGGCTCGACGACAACGGCAACCAGATCCTGCCCGCCTACACGGTCTACGGCACGAAGTTCAAGGCGTTCGAGCTCATGGCGGGCTGGGCCTACGACACGCGCAACCGCGCCATCTTCGCTGACCGCGGCATGCGTCATGCACTCAGCGTTTCGGTCACCGTGCCGGGCAGCGAGGTCAAGTACTACACGGCCAATTACGAGTTCCTGAAGCTGATCCCGCTGTGGGGCCGCTGGACTTTCGCAACCACGGCCGAGGTCGGCTACGGCGATTCGTTCGGCGGGACCAGCGCGCTGCCGCCGTTCCGCCAGTTCTTCGCCGGCGGCCCGGAGTCCGTGCGCGGCTTTTCCGAGAGCCGCCTGGGTCCCAAGGACAGCAACGGCAACCCCTATGGTGGCAACCTGAAGGTCATCGGCCGCGCCGAGATCCTGTTTCCGGTGCCCGAGAAGTGGCGCTCCAGTGCCCGCATCAGCGCCTTCTTCGACATCGGCAACGTGTTCTCGACCGGCGGCGTGAATTTTACCGGCAAGGACGGGGTGACGCCGGTAGACTACAAGTTCAGTTTCAGTGAACTGCGGCAATCCACCGGTATCGCCGTGCAGTGGCTCGCGCCGCTCGGTATCTTCCGATTCAGCTTCGGCTTCCCGCTGAACAAGAAGCGTGGCGATGCGGTGCGCTTCGCGGACGAGACCGAGGGTTTCCAGTTCACGGTGGGTTCGGCGTTCTAACGAGAAGGGCTGCAATGAAGACGATCAAGACTTTCCTGGTTGGAGCCACGCTGGCGTTTTCGCTCGCGTCGACAGGCCAGGCCGCCGATCTCAAGATCGGCTACGTGAACTACCAGAAGCTGCTCGAGGAATCGCCGCAGGCGAAGGCCGCGGCTGGGTTGCTCGAGACGGAGTTCGGCCCGAAACAGCGCGAGCTCGTCAATCTGCAGAAGTCGCTGAAGGACAAGGCCGACAAGCTGCAGCGCGATGGTGCCGTCATGTCGGAGCCGGAGCGCGGCAAGGTGGAGCGTGAGGTGCGCGACGGTGAGCGCGAGCTGTCGCGGCGCGCGAACGAGCTGCAGGAGGACATCAACCTGCGGCGCAACGAGGAGATCGGCAAGATCAACCGCCTGCTGCTCGGCGAGGTGCAGACCTACGCCAGGGCCAACGGCTACGATCTCGTGCTGTCGGATGGTGTGGTGTACGCCGGCGAGGGCATCGACGTCACGGCCCAGCTGATCTCGGCGCTGAAGGCCAGGGCGCCGGCGCCGGCTGCGCCCGCCGCGGCGCCGGCCGCGCAGCCCCCGAAGAAGTAGGCCGGCACCGGGGCCGGCATGGCGGTCAGGCTCGGCGAACTGGCGGTTCGCTTTGGGCTCGAGCTCAACGGCGACCCGGACACCACAGTGGACCGGGTCGGCTCGCTGGTCGGGGCCGGGCCGGGCTGTCTGAGCTTCCTCGCCAATCCAAAGTACCGGCGGCAGCTCGAGGCTACGGCAGCGAGCGCCGTCGTGCTCGACGCGGGCTCCGCCGCGGACTGCCGCGTCGCGTGTCTCGTGTCGCGGAACCCGTATGCGGATTACGCGCGTATCGCGACGGTGCTGCACCCCGCGCCTGCCGCCGCACCGGGCGTCCACGCATCGGCCGTGGTGGACCCCGGCGCCCGCGTCGCGGCCTCGGCCGGCATTGCGGCCACGGCTGTCATTGCCGCCGGCGCCTCGATCGGTGAACGAGCGTTCATCGGGCCCGGCTGTGTCGTGGGCTCGGGTGCCGTCGTGGGCGACGATTCGCGGCTCGTGGCACGCGTGACCGTGTATCCAAAGGTCCGTATCGGGCGGCGTTGCATCGTGCACGCCGGCGCCGTGCTGGGTGCCGACGGTTTCGGATTCGCGCCGGACGGCGGTGAGTGGGTGCGTGTGCCGCAGGTCGGCAGTGTCATCATCGGCGATGACGTCGATATCGGCGCGAATGCGACCATCGATCGCGGCGCGATCGATGACACCGTGATCGAGGACGGTGTGCGCATCGACAACCTCGTGATGATCGCGCACAACGTGCGGGTCGGCGCGCACACCGTGATCGCGGCGCTGTCCGGTGTGTCGGGCTCGACCCGGATCGGCCACCACTGCATGATCGCGGGCAATGTCGGCTTCGCCGGGCACATCGAGGTCGGTGATCGCATCGTGATCACGGGCCAGACCTCCGTGACGCGGTCGCTGCAGGGACCCGGCATGTACTCATCCACGATGCCGGCGATGGACGCGCCGCGGTGGCGCCGGCTCGTGGCCCGTCTCCGGCACCTGGATGCACTGTTCGACCGCGTGGGTCGCCTCGAAGGTGACGGGGACGGTCGTGGCACAGCGGGAGACCAGCACCCATGACGGCACCAGCGCAGCAGCTCGACATCGAGGACATCCTGCGGCAGCTGCCGCACCGGGATCCCATGTTGTTGATAGACCGTGTGCTCGAATGCGTGCCCGGCGAGTCGGTGCGGGCGATCAAGAACGTCAGCTACAACGAGCCGTATTTCACCGGGCATTTCCCGTCCCGGCCGGTTCTTCCGGGTGTGCTGATCCTGGAAGCAATGGCGCAGGCGGCCGGGGTGCTGGCCTACCGCTCGGCCGGCGTGATGCCGAGCAAGGACACCAAGCTGTATTTCGTCGGCATCGATGCGGCCCGCTTCCGCCGGCCGGTTGTGCCGGGCGACCAGTTGCTGCTCGATGCGCGGCTCACCCGGCGGATCCGCGGTATCTGGAAGTTCGAGGCCCGGGCATCGGTTGACGGTGCCGTGGCTGCGACGGCCGAGATCATGGTGGCACCGGAGGTCAGGTGACCATCGATCCGCGCGCGGTGGTCTCAGACGAGGCCGAGCTGGCGGCAGACGTGGTCGTCGGGCCCTACGCGGTCATCGGCGCGGGCGTGCGCCTCGGGGCGGGGTGCCGCATCGGCCCGCATGCGGTGATCAACGGGCCGACCACCATGGGGTGCGACAACGTCGTCTACCAGTTCGCGTCGCTCGGCGACGCACCGCAGGACAAGAAGTACCGCGGTGAGGAAACCCGGCTCGAGATCGGTGATCGCAACGTGTTCCGCGAGGGGTGCACCGTGAACCGTGGCACAGTGCAGGACCGCGGCGTCACGCGCATCGGCAACGACGGCTGGTTCATGGCGACCACGCACATCGCCCACGACTGCCAGATCGGCGACAACGTCATCATGGCCAATCTGGCCACGCTGGGCGGCCATGTCGAGATCGGCGACTGGGTCATCGTCGCGGGATTCTCGGGCGTGCACCAGTTCTGTCGCATCGGCGCGCACGCGTTCGTCGGCAACAACAGCTCTGTGACCAAGGATGTGCCGCCGTACCTGATGGTTTCGGGGCGTCCCGCTGCACCGGTCGGCATCAATACCGAGGGGCTCCGGCGCCGTGGCTTCTCGCCGGAGCAACTCGCCGGCATCAAGCGTGCCTACCGCCTGCTGTACCGCTCGGGACTCCGCCTCGCCGAGGCGACAGTTGAACTCCAGCGGCTCGTCGCTGTGCATCCCGAGGTGCAGGCCGTCGTCGACTTCCTGCCGCGGTCGTCCCGCAGCATCGTGCGCTGAGGGCGCGGCCGGAGCCACCATGCTCTCCATCGGGCTGGTTGCGGGTGAGACATCGGGCGACCGGCTCGGCGCAGATTTCATGCGGGCTGTGCTCGCACGCCGTCCCGACACGCACTTCTACGGCATTGCGGGTCCGCAGATGGCGGCCGCGGGCTGCGAGGTACTCGCGGGTGCGGACAGCCTCGCGGTCATGGGACTGTTCGAGGTACTGCGGCATCTACCGCACATCCTCGCCGTGCGCCGCCGCGTCCTTGCGGAATTCCTGGGGCGCCGGCCCGACGTGTTCGTCGGCATCGATGCACCCGAGTTCAATCTCGGACTCGCAGGCGAACTGCGCGCCGCGGGTATCCGCACGGTCCAGTACGTGAGTCCGCAGGTCTGGGCGTGGCGCCGTGGACGCGTGCGCGCCATGGCGCGCAACCTCGACAGCGTGCTGTGCCTGCTGCCCTTCGAGCAGCGCTTCTACGAGGGGCAGGGCCTCGCCGCCAGTTTCGTCGGCCATCCGCTCGCCGACCGCATGCCCCTCGAGCCCGACCGTATGGCGGCGCGCGCGATGCTCGGGATCCACGGTCATGCGCCGGTGCTGGCCGTGCTGCCCGGCAGTCGGCTGGGCGAGGTCGAACGCCTCGCCGACCCGTTCGCGCGCACGCTTCGGCAGCTCGCCCAGCAGCGTCCGATGCTGCAGTTCGTGGCGCCCATGGCGCGGCCGGCCGTACGCGAGGTGTTTGCCGGTGCATTGCAGCAACTGGCTCCAGGCGTGGCCGTGCGGCTGCTCGACGGCCAGGCGGGTACGGCGCTGGCCGCCGCGGATGCGGCGCTGGTCGCTTCCGGGACGGCGACCCTGGAGACGCTGCTCTGCAAGCGGCCGATGGTGGTGGCGTACCGGGTTGCAGCCCTCACGGCGGGCGTGCTGCGGCTGTTCCGGCTCATGAAGGCGCCCTTCATCGCGCAGCCGAACCTGCTGGCGGGGCGCCAGGTGGTCGAGGAGTACGTGCAGGACCAGGTGCAGCCGGCCGTGCTGGTGCCGGCGGTATGCCGCGCACTCGACGACGATGCACACCGGCGGGACCTCGAACAGTTGTTCCACAAGCTGCATCTCGATCTACGGCGCAATGCGAGCGAGCGGGCGGCTGATGCCGTACTGGCGCTGGCGAGCCGGGCGGCACGAGTACCGGCGACCGGAGCGCCCCGGTGACCCGAAGCCGGGTGGGTGTCCGACGACGCGGGATGCCGGCACGCCGCCCGGGTGGAGCGGGCGGACTGCCCTTCGAGGCCGGAGGCCTGATTGCGGGAGTCGACGAGGCCGGGCGCGGGCCGCTGGCGGGTCCGGTGGTTGCGGCCGCAGTGATTCTGGATCCATTGCACCCGGTCGCAGGGCTCGCGGATTCCAAGGTGCTGCCGGAGGCGGA
>JADZEE010000144.1 GCA_020850735.1 Gammaproteobacteria bacterium
AACGCTGTTTCAGCAAGGACGAGTTGCTCGACACCGTCATGCTGTACTGGCTGACCGACACGTTCTTCACCTCGGCGCGTTACTACGCCGAATCGGTGCGCAATCCCTGGCGTCCCGCACACGAGGGTATGCCGGTGGTCAGCGCGCCGACCGCGTACGCCGAGTTCCCCGGCGAGATCATCAAGGTGCCGCGTGCCTGGGCGCAGCGCTATTGCCAGCTGCAACGCTGGACATCGATGCCGGCGGGCGGCCACTTCGCACCCATGGAACAGCCCGAGCTGCTGGTCGAGGACGTGCGCGCGTTCTTCCGCGGCCTGCGCTGAGCGAGCCGCGGCGATGCTCCATCTCGCCCGTGACGCCGGCGCGGCCCTGACGCGCTTCACCGAGCGCTGGATCCCCGATTCCTGGGTGATCTGCATGCTGCTGACCGGCATCGCCCTGCTGCTGGCGGTATTCGGCGCGGGCGCCGGCGTCGAAGCCGCGGTGCTCGCCTGGGGCCAGGGGGTCTGGAAGCTGCTCACGCTCGCCATGCAGTTCACCATCGCCATGGTCGCGGCTTACGCCTGCGTCGCCTCGCGGCCGGTGTTCGCGCTGTTCGATCGCCTGGCGGCGCTACCCGATCCGAGCCGGCCGCTGCAGGCGGTGCTGCTGGCGGGCGTGGTCTCGCTGCTCACGGGCTACCTGAACTGGGCATTGTGCCTGGTCGCCTGCGCGATGTTCGTGCCGTTCCTGCTCAAGCGCAATCCCGCGGCGGACGTGCGCGTCGTCATCGCCGCCGCTTACCTGGGGCTCGGCACGGTCTGGCACGGCGGGTTGTCCGGATCGGCACCGCTGATCCTCGCCACGCCCGGCAACCCGCTGCTCGAACCGGCGGCCGGCAACGCCGTCGTCGATCGCCTCTACCCGATCACCGAGACGCTGTTCAACGGTTTCAACTTCGCGTTCCTGCTCGTGATCGGCGCAACCGGTCTGGCCGCCGCCTGCGTGCTGCACCCGCGGCGCGGCGCACGCACGCTCGGCCCCGAGCAGATCGAACGGCTCCTGCCGATGCCGCCGCCCCGTGAGACGCTCGCCGCGGCAAAGACGCCGGCCGAACGCCTGGACCGCTTCCCCGGCTGGAGCTGGCTCGCCGCGCTGCTGCTCGCCTACCCGCTCGGGCATTCCATCGCCACCCGCGGCTTCGGCGCGAGCTGGACGATCGACGCCTACAACGCGAGCTTCCTGGTGCTGGCGCTGCTGCTGCACGGCCGGCCGTCGTCGTTCCTGCGCGCCTGCCGGGAAGGCGTGCACACGGCCTGGGGCATCATCATCCAGTTTCCTTTCTACGCCGGCATTTTCGGCCTGCTGCAATTCACCGAGCTCGGGGTCTGGCTCGGTCGGCTGTTCGCCGGGATCGCGACCACGGCCACCTACCCGTTCGTGGTGTACGCATATTCGGGTTTCATGAACCTGTTCGTACCGTCGGCGGGATCGAAATGGATGATCGAGGCTCCGTTCCTGATCCCGGCGGGCGCGAGTCTCGACGTCTCGACGGTGACGGTGCTGCTCGCCTACGCGTACGGCGACTCGACGACCAACCTGATCCAGCCGTTTTTCGCCATTCCGATGCTCGCGGTCACCCGCATGCGCTTCGGCGACATCGTCGGCTACACCTTCCTCATCGCCTGCGCCTGTTTCGCGGTTTCCACAGTGGCGATGTTTCTGATTCCGGCGGACCTGTGAGCGGCGCCCGCGCGCAGCGCTGTCGCTCAGTGCCGGCGCAGCACGTGCCACAGGCTGCGCACGTTCGATCGCGGTGTGTCCAGGACCAGCGTGATGGCGGTCTCCTCGAGCGCGGCCGTGACCGTGATCCCGGTCGCGATCCGGAACGGCCAGGGGAGATCGAATGCGAACAGCAGCAGCACGCCGATGCCGACGCTGGCCGCCGACAGCTTCGCGCCCCAGGTGTGATAGCTCGGTACGCGGTGGAATTTCGCCAGGGCCAGCAGCGGCGGCACGACGATGCTCGCCACCAGGGCGGCGAAGTACGGCGCCTCGCGGCCCGTGATCGCCGGAAACGCCCACCATCCCGCCAGCGGTATGGCGAGATAGAACGTGAAGTCGGCCCAGCTGTCGAGCCGTGCGCCCGCGTCGGACACCACCCGCCAGTAACGGGCCAAAAAACCGTCGACGAGATCACTGAAAAAGCACAGGGCGATGAGCGCGACGACGGCGGTGCCCTGGCCGAGCGCCGCGCAGGCGAGCAGCACCGGGACCAGCGCCAGGCGCGTGCCGGTGATGAAGGTCGGCAGATAGCGTTTGACGTACACCGTTTTCGCCCGTGCCGCGGCGCGCGTATGCGCTCCATAGTGCCCGCAGTGCGCACATGAACACAACGGCGGTGGCAACGACCCTCGCGCTGCTGCTGGTCGCCAACGGCGCACCGATCATCGCCCGTAATCTGCTCGGTGCGCGCGCCGCGGCGCCGCTCGACGGCGGCTGGTGCCTGCCCGACGGCCGGCCGCTGCTCGGATCCCACAAGACCCTGCGCGGCGCCGTCGCGGCCGTGGCCGCGAGCGCCGTGGCCGCGCCGCTGCTCGCGCTGGACGTCGCCACCGGCGCCGCCTTCGGGGCTCTGACCATGGCGGGCGACGCCGCCTCGAGCCTGCTCAAACGCCGCCTCGGCGCGGGACCGGGCGATCCGCTCCCCGGCATCGATCAGATCCCCGAAGCGCTGCTGCCGGCGCTGGTGCTGCGGACCACCCTGGATCTCGGCGCGGCCGACATCGCGCTCGTGGTGGCCGCGTTCTTCGCCATGGAAATCGCCCTGTCGCGCGTGCTGTACCGCCTGCGCATCCGCGATCGACCGCAGTAGCGGGCGCGCGCAGCCGCTCAGGCCGCGGCCAGACGGTGCAGGACCACTTCCGGCGGACAGTTGATGCGCACGTCGACCACCGAGACCCCGGCGCCGACGCTGGTGTAGCCACGCAGCGCGCCGTAGGACCAGCCACCGGCGCAATAGCGGCGCGGACAGTTGGCGTTGAGCAGCAACGGGATCCCGCCGGGCAGACAGATCTGGCCGCCGTGGGTGTGCCCGCAGAGCATGGCGGCGAAACCGGCGTGCGCCGCCTGGCGGTAGATCTCCGGCGAGTGCGCGAGCAGGATCGCGCACTCGCCCGCCGGCAACGGATCGGCGGCCTTCTCCAGGTTGTCGGCGCGGTAATAATGCGGATCGTCGATACCGGCGAGATGGATGCGGGCGCCGCCGCGCTCGAGCGTGACGTGCTCGTTCAGCAGCACGCGCACGTCCAGCGCCTCCAGGCCGGTGACCATGCGAATACTGTCGTGATTGCCGAGTACGGCGTACACGGGCGCGTGAATACTCGGGCGCAGCACCCGCATGCCTGCCAGCGCCGGCTCGATGGCACCATAGGTGCGCGCACGAAAATCGCCGGTGAGCACGGCAATGTCGTATTCCAGCCCGCGCAGGTGCTCGGCGAGCACGGTCGGAAACCGCTCGCTCATGTCCAGATGCAGATCGCTCGCGTGCAGTATGGTGTAACCAGCGAAGGCCCGGGGCAGTCCGGCGATACGCAGCTCGTTGCGGCGCACGCGCAGATCGAGGGCGTTGCGCCGCCCGCGCTCGTGCAGCAGCAGCAGGCGCAGCAGGCTGCGGATCAGCGCGTGGACCGAATACCAGTTCTCGATGTGAAAGAAATTGATGCCCTGACCGAACACCCACGCTTCGCGATCGGTCTCGATGCCGAGTCGCTGGCGCAGGTGTACGCGACCGACGCGCGCTTCGAGCGCGCGGGACGCGGCGCCTGCGGGCGTGGCGGGCGTGGCGGGCGCGTTCATGCGCGGACCCGCGCGCGAGCCCGCCGGTGGCGCGCACGCCGCAGGGCAACTGTCACCGGCGGCGTCGATGCGGCGCTCGCAGGCACGACCGCCGGGGTTCCGCGGCGGCGCAGTTCACAGGCTCGGCTCCTTCGCCGCGGCAGGCGCATGGGAGCCACGATACAAAATCATCCGCACGCCGCCAATCGCGGTCCCGGTGGCGGCCCGCGGATAGCGGCCGGCCCGGAACGGCCCGCCCCGGCGGAACTCTTGAACTTGCACGCCGCGAGGGGTAAATTCTTACGTTAACGTAAACTTAGTCCCCAGCCGTGGAAAACACCTACTCCATCGCCCAGCTCGCCCGGGAGTTCCAGATCACCGCACGGACGATCCGTTTCTACGAGGATCGAGGTCTGCTCAGCCCCCGTCGGGCCGGCAGCCGGCGTATTTTCGCTGACCGTGACCGGGTCCGCCTGAAGCTCATCCTGCGCGGCAAGCGGCTCGGCCTGACGCTGGAAGAGATCAGTGAAATCATAGATATGTATGACCCTTCCGGCAGCAATGACGCACGCCAGCTGGTGCTGCTGTGCAGCCGGATCCGTGAGCACCGGGCGGTACTGCTGACCAAGCTGCGCGACATCGAAGCCACCCTGGCCGCCATGGACGACGTGGAGCGGGGCTGTCACGAGCGGCTCGACGAACGGCTGGCCCGGAGTACCCGCAGAAACACTCTGAATTGACGTATACGTAAATCAGGAGCCCTCATGAGCACAGCCTATGCCAGCCTGGACTTCGATCTCGGCCAGACCGCCGACATGCTGCGCGACAGCGTGCGTGAGTTCGCCGCCGCGCGCATCGCGCCGCGGGCGGCCGCGATCGACTCGAGCAACGAGGCCCCGCTCGATCTGTGGCCGCAGCTCGGCGACATGGGTCTGCTCGGCATCACCGTGGAGGAGGAATATGGCGGTGCCGGCATGGGCTATCTCGAACACGTCATCGCCATGGAGGAGATCAGCCGCGCGTCGGCCTCGGTGGGACTGTCCTACGGCGCGCATTCGAACCTGTGCGTGAATCAGATCCGGCGCAACGGCAGCGAGGCGCAGCGCCGCAGCTACCTGCCGCGCCTGATCTCCGGCGAGCACATCGGCGCACTGGCCATGAGCGAGCCGGGCTCGGGTTCGGACGTCGTCAGCATGCGCCTGCGCGCCGAGCGCAAGGATGACCGCTACGTGTTGAACGGCAACAAGATGTGGATCACCAACGGCCCGGATGCCCACGTCCTGGTGGTGTATGCGAAGACGGAGCCGCAGTCCGGGTCGCGCGGGATCACCGCGTTCATCGTCGAACGGGGCTTCCCGGGCTTTTCCACCGCGCAAAAGCTCGACAAGCTGGGCATGCGCGGTTCGAGCACCTGCGAACTCGTGTTCCGGGATTGTGAAGTCCCGCAGGAAAACGTCCTGGGCACGCTCAACGAAGGCGTGCAGGTGCTCATGAGCGGGCTGGATTACGAACGCACCGTGCTCGCCGGCGGTCCGCTCGGCATCATGCAAAGCTGCCTGGACGCGGTCCTGCCCTACGTGCACGAGCGCCGCCAGTTCGATCAGGCCATCGGCGAGTTCCAGCTCATCCAGGGTAAGCTCGCGGACATGTACACCACGCTGAATGCCTGTCGCGCCTATGTCTATGCGGTCGCCCGCGCCTGCGATCGCGGCCGCACCACGCGCAAGGATGCCGCCGGGGCCATCCTGTACGCCGCCGAAAAGGCGACCTGGATGGCGCTCGAAGCCATCCAGTGCCTCGGTGGCAACGGTTACATCAACGACTACCCGACCGGGCGCCTGCTGCGCGATGCCAAGCTCTATGAGATCGGCGCGGGCACCAGCGAGATCCGTCGCTGGCTGATCGGCCGCGAGCTGTTCGCCGAGACCGCGTGAGGATCCGGCTGCACCGTTCGCCCGGCAAGCCGCCGCCACCGGCACCAGACACAGCCTCATGACGACACTGACGAGCAGCATCGACGCGCGCGGTGCGGAGTTCGAAACCAACGTCGCGGCCATGCGCGCGCTGGTCGAGGATCTGCGCCTGCAGGTCGGGCGGGTAAGCGAGGGCGGCGGCGAGAAGGCCCGCGCCCGTCACCTGGAGCGCGGCAAGCTGCTGCCGCGCGACCGGATCCGGCTGCTGCTCGACGTCGGTTCGCCGTTCCTCGAGCTGTCGCAGCTCGCGGCGCACGAGGTCTACGCGCCGGACTCGGTGCCGGCCGCCGGGATCGTCACCGGCATCGGCCGCGTGCGTGGCCGCGAATGCATGGTGATCGCCAACGATCCCACCGTCAAAGGCGGTACCTATTATCCGCTCACGGTGAAAAAACACCTGCGTGCGCAGGAAATCGCCCAGGCCAACGCCCTGGCGTGCATCTACCTGGTCGAGTCCGGCGGTGCCTTCCTGCCGCGCCAGGACGAGGTCTTCCCCGACCGTGATCATTTCGGCCGCATCTTCTACAACCAGGCCGTGATGTCCTCGCTCGGGATCCCCCAGCTCGCGGTCGTGCTCGGTTCGTGCACGGCCGGCGGCGCTTATGTACCGGCCATGTCCGATGAGGCGGTGATCGTGCGCAACCAGGGCACGATCTTCCTCGGCGGACCGCCGCTGGTGAAAGCCGCGACCGGGGAGGTCGTGAGCGCCGAGGATCTGGGCGGCGCCGATGTGCACTCGCGCGTGTCCGGCGTCACCGATCACTATGCCCGCGACGATGCCCACGCGCTCGGCATCGTGCGGGGCCTCGTCGGCCATCTGAACCGGCGCAAGCGCGTGGACCTGGAGCTGACGCCCCCGCGCGAACCGCGCTATGACCCGAATGAGCTGTACGGTGTCGTCCCTGCCGATGAACGCAAACCCTACGATGTGCGCGAGATCATCGCCCGCGTCGTCGACGGCTCGGAATTCGACGAATTCAAGCAGCTGTACGGCACCACCCTGGTCACCGGCTTCGCGCGAATTCACGGCTACCCGGTCGGCATCGTCGCCAACAACGGTATCCTGTTCTCCGAGTCGGCGCTCAAAGGCGCGCATTTCGTCGAGCTGTGCTGCCAGCGCGGGATCCCGCTGGTGTTCCTGCAGAACATCACCGGCTTCATGGTCGGGCGCAAGTACGAGGCCGGCGGCATCGCCAAGGACGGCGCCAAGCTCGTTACCGCCGTGGCCTGCGCACGCGTACCCAAGCTCACCGTCATCATCGGCGGCAGTTTCGGTGCCGGCAATTACGGCATGTGCGGGCGCGCCTACTCGCCCCGCTTTTTGTGGATGTGGCCGAACGCGCGCGTGTCGGTCATGGGCGGAGAGCAGGCGGCGAACGTCCTCGCCCAGGTGCGGCGCGACGCTCTGGAAGCCCAGGGCAAGCAATGGCCGGCTGTGGAGGAAGAGCAGTTCAAGCGCCCGATCCGCGACCAGTACGAGACCCAGGGACACCCCTACTATGCCAGCGCCCGGCTGTGGGACGACGGCATCATCGATCCGGCCGACACGCGCACGGTGCTCGCGCTCGGTCTGTCGGCAACCCTGAACACGCCGATCGAGCAGACCCGTTTCGGCATCTTCCGCATGTAGCCATGAACGAAGCGAACGTCCTGCTCGCGCGCGACGGCGCGATCGCCACGGTGACCCTCAACCGTCCGGCGCTGCACAACGCCTTCGACGACCGCCTCATCGCCGATCTCACCGATTTGCTGCGCGAGCTCGACGCCGATCCCGGGATCCGGGCGGTCGTGCTCGCAGCGAGCGGCAAGAGCTTTTCCGCCGGTGCGGATCTCGGCTGGATGGCGCGCATGGCCGACTACAGTGAACAGGACAACTACCGCGACGCGATGGCGCTCGCCGAGCTCATGCGGGTGCTCGACACGCTCGGCAAACCCACCATCGCGCGCGTGCAGGGGGCGGCCTACGGTGGCGGGGTCGGCCTCGTGGCCTGCTGCGACATCGCCATCGCCGTGGAGTCGGCGACTTTCTGCTTCTCCGAAGCCCGGCTCGGCATCGTGCCCGCAGTGATCAGCCCCTACTGCGTGCGTGCGATCGGCGCGCGCGCGGCGCAGCGCTACTTTCTCACCGCCGAACGCTTCGATGCCGCCACGGCCCTGCGCCTGGGACTCGTTCACGAGCTGACCAGTGGCGAGCAGCTCGACGTCGTCATCGCCCGCGTGCTCGCAGATCTCGCCGAATGCGGCCCGGCCGCCCAGGCGGCCTGCAAGGATCTGGTGGCGAGCGTGAGCGGGCGACCGATCGACGACGAGCTCGTCAGCCTCACGGCCGAGCTCATCGCGGCATTGCGGGTTTCGCCCGAAGGCCAGGAGGGCATACGCGCTTTCCTGGACAAGCGCCGGCCCGGCTGGCGCCACTGAGACCAGGGACGCCGGCACCGGCATGTTCGACAAGATCCTGATTGCCAATCGCGGTGAGATCGCCTGCCGCATCATCCGCACGGCCGCGCGTCTCGGCGTGCGCACGGTCGCGGTGTATTCGCAGGCCGACGCGGCCGCGCGGCACGTCGCGCTCGCCGACGAGGCGGTCGAAATCGGTCCCGCACCCGCGCGCGAGAGCTACCTCAGGGGCGAACGCATCATCGAAGCCGCGCGTGTGACCGGCGCCGAGGCGATTCATCCGGGCTACGGTTTCCTGTCCGAGAACGCCGGCTTCGCGGCAGCCGTCGCCGCGGCGGGCATGGAGTTCATCGGGCCACCGCCCGCGGCGATCCGCGCCATGGGCGACAAGAGCGCCGCCAAGGCGTTGATGAGCAAAACCGGCGTGCCCGTCGTCCCCGGCTATCACGGCGATGATCAGGATCCCGCCCGGCTGCTCGAAGCGGCACGCACGATCGGCTGGCCGGTGCTCATCAAAGCGAGCGCGGGCGGCGGCGGCAAGGGCATGCGGATCGTCGCGGCGCCGGCGCAGTTCGCCGCCGCGCTCGGCGCGGCGCAGCGCGAAGCGCGGGCGGCTTTCGGCGACGACCGCGTGCTCATCGAGCGCTACCTCGATCAGCCGCGCCACATCGAGATCCAGGTGTTCTTCGACCGCCATGGCCACGGCGTGCACCTGTTCGAGCGCGACTGCTCCATCCAGCGTCGCCACCAGAAAGTGATCGAAGAAGCGCCCGCGCCCGGTCTCGCACCCGAACGGCGCGCGGCGATGGGCGCCGCGGCGCTCGAGGCGGGACGGGCGATAGGCTACGTCGGCGCGGGAACGGTCGAGCTCATCGCCGATCGCGACGGCGAGTTCTACTTCATGGAGATGAACACGCGCCTGCAGGTCGAACATCCCGTCACCGAGATGATCACCGGCCAGGATCTGGTCGAATGGCAGCTGCGCGTCGCCGCCGGCGAGCCCTTGCCCTGCGCCCAGGACGAGCTCGCCATCAATGGCTGGGCCTTCGAGGCGCGCATCTACGCCGAGGATCCGGACCGCGACTTCCTGCCCGCGACCGGGCACCTGCGCCATCTGCGCTTCCCGCTCGCCGGAGCGCACGTGCGTATCGATACCGGCGTGCGCAGCGGTGACACGGTCAGCGTGCACTACGATCCGATGATCGCCAAACTCATCGTCTGGGATCGCAATCGCGAGGCGGCGCTGCGCCGGCTGCAATCGGCGTTGCGCGCAACCGAGATCGTCGGGGTCACCACCAATGTCGATTTCCTCGCCACGCTCGCCGCGCACCCGGCCTTCGCCGCCGGCGAAGTCGACACCGGCTTCATCGCGCGTCACCGCGACGGGCTCCTCATCGAGACCGCCACCGCCGACGACTCGATCCTCGCCCTGGCGTGTCTGGATGCCCTGCTCGAGCGTGCCGCCGAAGCCGGGCGCGAGGCCGAGCGCGTCGACGACCGCTGGTCACCCTGGCATCGCACCGACGGCTGGCGCCTGAACGAAGATCACCACCACGTGTTCCGATTCGCCAGCGGCGCGACCGAGCACCTGATCACCGTGCACTTCGGCCGCGAAGGCTACCTGATCGATACCGGCCGGCGCCGCCTGCAGGCCGACGCGACACGCGCCGGTGACGGCGAGCTGGCGGCGATCCTCGACGGCATCCGCCTGCATGCACGGGTGCTGCGCGATCCGGGCGGCGTCGACGTGCTCCTGCACGGCGCCCACCATCGCCTCGTCCCGATCGATCCCACCGCCGACGTGAGCGACGCCGAGGCCGGCAGCGGCAGTCTGACCGCACCGATGCCGGGCACGGTCATCGCCCTGCTGGTCGAGGCCGGCAGCCACGTGACCCGCGGCACGCCGCTGCTCGTGCTCGAGGCCATGAAGATGGAGCACACGATCAAGGCTCCAAGCGACGGTACGGTCACGGCGATCCACTTCGCCACCGGCGACAGTGTCCCCGCCGAGGGCGTCGAGCTGCTGGTGCTGGAACCGGACGCCGGCTGACCGCCATCCGCGGGATCCGCCCCGCCGCGCGGATCCCGCGCCTCCGGTCGTGCCGGGCACCAGTCATCCGCCCGCACGATCGTCTACCATAGCCGCCTGCATGCACCCGAGCACCACCATCGCCGCCGAGCTGATCGCGCTGCTCGAGCGTTTCGCGGCGCAGGCGTCCCCGCCGCGCGTGCGCGCCCTGCACCTGCCGCGCCCGGAGTGCATCGACAGCCGCCGCGGCGAATTCTGCGCGCTCGAGCTCGACGACGGCACGCTCGGGCTCGCCTTCGTCCTGCTCGAGGATACCTTCGCCCGGCTCACCGCCGGCGAGGGCTGCGCCGGTCTCGCCGGCGCCGACGCGCTCACGCTGGCGCGCCGCTACGCGGGTGCCGACGGGATCGGGCGCACGCTGGGAATGGCCGCGATCAACGCGCTCAGTCGCTGGGTGTTCGACCGCGTCGGCTACGTGGCGCCGCCGAGCACGGACTCGATCGGCGAGCTCGATCCGAGCGCCGGCGACCAGGTCGGCATGGTCGGCCTGTTCCGGCCGCTGCTGGGCCGCTGCACCGCCGCCGGGGCACGCGTGACCGTGATCGAGCTGCGCCCCGAGCTGGTCGGCGAATACGACGGCTATAGCGTCACCCTCGACGCCCCCGAGCTCGGCCACTGCAACAAGGTGCTGTGCACCAGCTCGGTGCTGTTGAACGGCAGCGCCGACCGGATCCTGGGGCACTGTGGGCATGCCACACAGCTGGCCATGATCGGTCCGGGTGCGGGTTGCCTGCCCGATCCCCTGTTCGCCCGCGGGGTGACGCTGTTCGGCGGCCACTGGGTCGTCGATGCCGGTGGCGTGATCGAGGCCCTGCGCGCCGGCGAATCCTGGAGCGCACACGCGCGCAAGGTCGCGATCCGGCGCGGCGAGTATCCCGGGCTGGCGCCGGCGAACACCGCCGACCGCAACGACCCGTGAGCGCGGGCAATCCCCGCGCCAGCCATCGGCAGCGCTCGCGCGCGCCCGCCGGATCCGCTGCCGGCGCAGTGCGACGCCAAGGCGCCGGACGACCACCGCACGCGGCGGCGCCCGGCGGGTCAGAACTCGACCGGCAGTCGCTTGATCGCCGTCAACACGGAATCCGGCAATTCCTGATTAATATACTCAAGTAATGACCCGCTGCGCGACGGCCCCGGCTGCCCGCGGCCACCGCCCGTCCATTCGGCACCCCTGTGGAGGCTACATGTCCGAACCGCATCTGCATGCCCGGCAAGCTCTTCTCCAGCACCGGCGCCACGGCCCGGCGCACGGAGCTGCTGGTGCTCATCACGCCGCGCGCGGTGGCGAACCGGGGTGAGGCGCGGGCGGTGACGGAAGAGTTCCTGAAAAAGCTGAAGTCACTGGAACCTTGAGCGAGAGGGGGGCGGGCGCGTCGGGTTCCTGCCGACATAACCGACTGTCGTAACGAGGAAAAACCTCCGGCGCCGCGCTGTCAAAGATGTTTCCGAACACGGATCGCACCGTAATCTCGGTGCATGCGATCGAACCTCTCTATACCTAATATGGGTGATTCAATATGCGCTCGCGTGTGCCATCATCCAGCGCCAACAGGCAAACGCGCCGGCAGCGAGGTGAGCCCGTCCCGGTTTGCCGGTGGTGATCCGAATCGCCAACGAACACGAGCGCATCCATGCCAAGTTCAGTCACGTTTTTCCGTAACGTAGCCGTCGGCATAGCGCTTCTGCACTGTGTCGCCCTACACGCGGTCACCCACGATTTCGTTTTCGACATCCCTCCGGTTGTGCAAGCGGTTAGTTCGACGTTGGAGCCTGCGTTACAACGTGCTGAGAAATTTGATCGTGAGGAATGGATATACCCCTGTCAGCCAGTGGGTGCATGGGAGTCGACACCGATTACCGATGGCTTCTTCTACTACTTCCGCGCTTAGGAATCTGATCGATATTACTTTTTCGATTTGCGAGACGGCTTGAACGTTTTTCCGTCAGGCATTCGAGGATGCAACGAGTCGTTCCAGTCACCCTGGAATTCATTGCGATGCAACGAGAGCGCATTAATCTCTTTCCTGCTGACGACAGCGCCGGTCGGATAGGCGCGCTTGTCGAGCCTGGCCTTTGCGCGAAGTTCGGCTTCGGTTCTCGTGTTGCCGATCCAGTCGACAATGCTCTCGAAGGTGCACAGCGCTTTGCCACGCCAGTTGCGCGTGATGTGACAGAACAAGCGATGTTCGATCTTGTTCCTCTTACCGGTGCCGGGCGGAAAGTGACTGACGCGGATCTTCAGCCCCGTCTCGTCAGCGAACTTCTGCAACTCGTGCTTCCACGAGCGCGAGCGATAGCCGTTGCTGCCACCGGCATCGGCGGTAATGAGCAACTCTTCGGCATCGGGGTAGGCGCGGCGACCCATCGCCTGCCACCAACGGCGGATCGAGGCCACCGCGAAGGCCGGCGTGTCATGGTCCCGGCCCACGTTCACCCACGCTTCGTTGCGCCCCATGTCGTAGATCCCGTAGGGGATCGCCTTGCCTTCAGCATCTTGCGGGAAATCATGCTCCAGAGCAGCCTCTGGACTGCCCTTGGGCTGCCATTCCCGGCCCGCGTTCTTGAATTCGCCGACCAGTTCCTTTTTCTTCGTGTCGAGCGAAATCACCGGCTGGTTACGCTGCAGACAATCTTCAGCTCTGGCATTGATGTGCTCGAACTGCGCGTTGCGCCGGGGGTGCGAGTCCCCTTCGCGGGTCTTGCGCATCGATTGCAGGCTGTACCCCAACTCGTGCAACAACCGCCCAACCGAGGTCGAACTCACCCGCCATCCCGCCTTGACCAGCGCCGCGGTGAGCTGCGCACCGCTGTTGCACGTCCAGCGCAAGGCCGATTGCGGATCACCGCGCGTGAGCGCATCCACCAACGCGTCGAGCGCCGCCTTCAGCCCCGGTTGCGAGGCATCCAGACGTGCGCGCGCCGCGCCTGCGCGACGAATGCGCGCATCCGGAGCCACCCCCGACTCGATCTCCAGCCGGCCGGCTCGTACCGTCGGGCGCGACAATCCGGTCGCCGAAGACACCAACGAGTCGCCGCCGTGCCCGATCGCCCGCGACTCAGCGCCTGCCCAACGCCGACGACCACGTTCATCGAGTACCGGTTCGACTGCCGTCCACTTCTCCACAATCGTTGCTTCGAGTTCAAGGTCGCGTGCCATGCGAACATGAGATCACTCGATCACATCGAACGCAAAGTTGATTTCGGGCGGCGTCCTTACCATCCCGCTGCGGATCCCAACGATCCGGCCTACCGATCAGCGGTCGATCACTATGTGGCGGGCGTGCAGGCGATGTCCCGCACAACGGACGCGCCGGTGCACCCCTATTACCCGCTGTCGGATCCGAGCGATCCGGTGTATCAAAAAGCGCTCGCGGACTATGTTGCGCGCATGCGCGAGATCGACCGCAGGGAACCCTGCACCGGGGCGATCGCTCCACTCCCAGTGGACGATGCGCCCTCTCCCTGAACCACGGCAAGGCCCGGAAAAGCGTCGCCTGAGGCGCACCCGCACCCAAGGATTGACGATACGATGATCAACCGGATCCTGTATGTCCTGCTCGTGGCGATGATCGCGCCGAGTCTTCGTGCGGAAACGTTCTTTGTCCACGCCGACCACCTTGGAACACCACAAGCGTTGACCGACGCCAACGGTACGGTGGTATGGCGGGCGCACTACGAGCCCTTCGGTCACGCGACCGTGGACGAGGGCTCGACGGTAACGTTTAATATGCGCTTCCCCGGCCAGTACTTCGATGCGGAGACTGGCCTGCATTACAACTACTACCGCGATTACGACCCGGACACCGGCAGGTACCTGCAGCCGGATCCGATCGGGCTCGCCGGAGGGCTGAACCCCTACGTCTATGCCTACGACAACCCACTGCGATTTACGGATCCAACCGGTGAAGCTGCAATCGCCATTGTTCCGTTGTTAAAGGCGATTGCCGCAGCAACGACTGGTTTCTCAGCCGGTTTCGGTGGCACCCGCACTTATCAAGCCCTTGAAGCCGCCGGACTGGCACGAGATGCATACGAAGGTGCTAGGGACGTGTACTTGCGATGCATTGAGGATCGATCGCGTGGTGTGTCTTGTAATTGTGACTTGGAGTACAGACTCTACAAGGACGCCGAGAGGGATTATTTATCGCGCGGTGCGGACGCCTCCGGCGCTGCGGCTCGAACGATCTATCGGGACGTCAGTCCGAAAATTCCGCGGCTGTCCCAATGACCGAGCGAGCGACTCTTACGCTGTGGCTGGTCGCCGCCTCGGTAGGCGTTGCATTCGTTCTGAACCATCAGCGCGTCTTGGTGATCCTGTCAGACGCTTATTACGGAACTGAGTTAACTTGGCGTGGGATGCAAATCGCGTTACCGGAATCCGCTCGAGTCCGAATCGGGACTACGGATAACGCTGCTTACCTAACCGATAAAGACGATCCCTCGATTCTGGTCACGCTCCGGACAGAACGCCGCACCGTCACCCCTGCGACCGTCATATCCGATTTCTGTACTCGGCACACGTGCGTTGAGCCGGGGAAGGTTTCCGGGGGAGAGACCGTCACGCATACCGTAAGCGTGATCTATACCGAGTCGGGATTGCGTCGCCTCCGCTCCATTACAGCCGTTGACCGTTACGACGTCTGGATTGAATTCGATGGAACCGAACAGGGTTTCGTAAAGTATCGACCAGTCATTGACGCGATAATTGCGAGTCTCGTTCCATAACGGCCGAACACGCCGGCGTTCAAAGCACTACAACAACTACTACCGCGATTACGACCCGGACGCCGGGCGGTACCTGCAACCGGATCCGATCGGTCTGAGAGGCGGTCTCAACTCGTACGACCAGATCTATCCATTCGACGCCCGCGGCGTTGCCAAGCGTTTTCGTCATGCGGCGATCTTCGGCGCGCTCGATGCTCTGCATCCCGGCGAGACCATGCGCTTCGCCAACGATCACGATCCGCTGCCGCTGCTGGACCAGCTGCAGCAGCGCTATGGCGCGGCGGTCACGATCACGTACGTCAACCGTGAACCGGGCCTGATCGTCATCGACTTCGCGCGCCAGTAGGCGCGTCGGGCCGGAGCCGCCCGCAGCCGGGCTGCGGCGTGCCGGCACGCTCGGTCCGGCGCCCTCGAGCGAGGACGAGACCGTGTTCTGCGGGCTGGGTGGGAGGTTCAGCACTTCCTTCGGGAACTGGTTCGCCAGGTGCTCGACGACGTTGCGTGCGGAGATGACGTGCACGGGCCGACCCTGCTCATCGAGCACCGGAATGTGCCGGTAGCCGCCGACGCTCATCTGGTTGACCGCGTAGACCAGCTCGTAGTCGGTGCCCAGACATTCCGGGTGCGCGGTCATCACCGCGTCCACCGTCACGGCATCGAAATCGACGTCGCGGCGGGCGACGGCGTTGACGAGATCACGTTCCGTGAAAATGCCGAGCAGACGCTCACCCTCGACGACGAGCACGAAACCGATGCGTTGGCGGTGCATGGTTTCGACCGCCGCGCGGATCGACGTTCCCGACTGGCAAAGCACCGGCCGGTGCAGCGAGTGCAACTCGCCGATGGCGACCGTGAGACCGGCATTGCGCAGGCGGTCGCGCTCGCTCGTACTGCGCTCGGATTCTGCGAGCACGGTTTCGACCAGCTTTTCATCGTCTCTCATGACCGGACCCTCCCTTGGGTAACGTTTAGCACGGTCACCATCCGACCGCAACGGATCGCGTATCCGGCCGCGGCCGCCTGCTCGCGCGACCGCGGCCGGTGCTGTTGGCCCGCCGCGACGCAGCGATCATCGCCGCCGCAACGAGGGCCATAGCGGCTTTCGTAACGCCTTGAATCATCGAGACGCCGGCGACGAGCGCTGTGGCGGGTGCCACACTACCGTGCACACCGACCCACCGCCGGCACGCCGCGCAGGCTCGCGCCGCCGCCGTCCGGGCGCTACCGCGCATCGCGAAACGACGACCGACCGCCCCGCAACGGCTATTGGGTGTTCTGAAAAATATGCACGAAGCCGGCGCTGCCCAGGCCGCCATTGTGCTGCAAGGCCGTGCGCGCCCCGGGGACCTGTCGCGATCCCGCGCTGCCGCGGAGCTGGCGAACCAGCTCGGTGATCTGCGCCAGCCCGGTCGCGCCCAGCGGATGACCTTTCGCCAGCAGGCCGCCGGACGGATTGACCACGTAGCGCCCGCCGTAGGAATTATCGCCGTTGCGCACGAACGGGATCAGTTCATCGGGCGTGCACAAGCCGAGTGCGGTGTAGGTCAGCAGCTCGTTGCTGGTGAAGCAATCGTGCAGCTCGATGACGTCGATGTCTTCGGGACCGATCCCGGCCGACTCGTAGGCCGCCGTGGCGGCATCGCGACTCAAGGCCCGGAACATGACGTCCAGGGGATCACCTTCGAAGTACTGCGCTTTGTCGGTCGCGAATCCCTGCCCCACCAGGGCGATTGACGTCCCGATGCCGCGCCGGCGCGCGTAGCGCTCGCTGCACACCACCGCGGCGGCGGCGCCGCAGCTCGGCGGACAGGCGTAGAGCTTGCGCAGCCCGCGAAAGATCTTCGGCTGGGCGAGCACCTCCTCGACGCTTAGCGGCGTGCGGAATATCGCGTTCTCATTGTCGGCCGCGTGCCGGCGCGCCTTCACGGCGATGAGCGCCTCGATCTCCTCGCCGATCCCGAAGCGCTCGTGCAGCAGATCGATCTGACAGCCGAAAAAACAGATTGCCGGCGGCACGGCGCGTTCCTCGTCCGACAGGCCCATGAGCTCGGCGATCGCGTTGCCGTGCCGTGCGAGCGGGCTGGTCTTGCCGGGAAACACGAGGTCCACCGCGCCCGGCGTCATCTGCTCGAAACCCAGCGCGAGTGCGCAGTCCGTCATGCCGGAGCTCACCGCCTGCGCCGCCAGCGCGAAGGCGGTCGATCCGCTCGCGCAGTTGTTGTTGACGTTGACGATCGGCAGGCCCGTCATGCCGAGGTGATACAGGGCCGCCTGACCACTGCAGGAGTCCCCGTACACGTAGCCGGCATAGGCAAACTGCAGATCCGCGTAATCGATGCCGGCATCGGCCAGCGCCAGTCGCGCGGCATTTGCGCCCATCCGGTCGTAGGGGTCACTGCGACCGGGCTTGGTGAACGGCACCATGCCGACGCCGGCGACGATGACCCGGCGGGCTCCGTCATGACTCATGTTGCATCTCCTTGCTCAGTTGACCGCTCGCGCCCGGCCTTGCCAGTAGCGTGCCCGCAGCTCGGTTTTCAGCGCTTTACCCGCCGGACTGCGGGGTAGATCGTCGACGAAGTCCACGCTCTTGGGGGCTTTGACGCCACCGAGCTTCGCTTTGGCCAGCGCGATCAGCTCCGCCGCGTCCGCCTGCGCATCCGGCTTGAGCTGCACGACGGCCTTCACGGCTTCGCCCCACTTCTCGTCCGGTACGCCGATCACCAGGCAGTCCTGCACTGCGGGGTGGGCGCTGAGCACCTGCTCGATCTCGTTCGGGAATACGTTGAAGCCGCCGGTGATGATCATGTCCTTCTTGCGGTCGACGATGGTGATGTAGCCGTCGTCGGCCATGACGCCGATGTCGCCGGTATGATGCCAGCCGAACGTCCTCACCTTGGCGGTCTCCTGCTCGTTCCGGTAGTAGCCGGGCGTGACCAGGTCGCCGCGCACGCAGATTTCGCCGGGCTGGCCCCGGGGCACCTCGACTCCGTCGTCGTCGAGTATGGCGACCTGGTTGTGCACACAGGCTCGACCCACGCTGTGCAGGCGTCGCTCGTCGACCCTCCCGTCCCGGTCGAGGTAGTCCCAGGGCGCCTTGGCCGCGATGACGGCGGGCGCTTCGGCCTGGCCGAAGGCTTCGGACATGACCGGTCCGAACACGGCGACCGCCTCTTTCAGCTTCTCGAGCGAGGTCGGCGCGGCGCCGACCAGGAAATGCTGCAGGGAGCTGTAATCGAAATCACGCACCGCGGGGCTCGCCAGCATCATGTACAGCACCGTGGGCGGAAGAAACAGATGGGTGACCCGATGCGCCGGTATCGCCCGCATGATCGCCAGCGGATCGGCCTTGGCCATGATGGCGTTGGTACCGCCCCTGGCGAAATGCAGGCATCCGAGCAGCCCGGCGCTGTGGGTCATCGGCGCCACGACCAGATGGCAGGTGTCGTCGTAGTAGCGGAAGTGGGCGTAGAAATTGGCAAACATCGCCTGGATGTTCCCGTGCGTCATCATCACGCCCTTGGACTGACCCGTGGTGCCACCGGTCGGGAAGATGGTCACCAGATCGTCACGCGCTGCGGCCACGGGCCGATGGCTGCCCCGGGTGTCCCGGCACCAGTGCGCGAGCGCCGGACCGGCGGCTCCCGCGCGATCGAGACAGACCGCGGCACGGATCCCGGCAACGCTGCTCAGGATCTCGCCCGCCTCGGCTTCGTAACTGCTGTGATAGAACAGCAGCTCGCCGTCGAAGCGGGTCAGCAGATCCACGTTGACCGCCGTGGAATTACGCGGATTGATCGGCAGCCACACGCCGCCCGCCCGGAACAGGCCGAGCAGGGCCAGAAAGGCCGGCGTGCCGTTGGGCGCCAGTATGCCGATGTGGCTGCCCTTGCCGTAACCGTGCCCGTGCAGACCGTCGGCGATGTCCACGGATGCCGCCCAGGCCTGCCGGTAGCGCATGCGCGTGCCGCCCGCATCGATATCGATGAAGGCGACGTGGTCCGGGTAGCTGGCGACGCCGTTGTCGAAGTAGTCGATGATCCTCACGTCCGGGCGCTCACGCAGTGGTGATGTCGGCGATGTAGCCGAAGTTCTGCAGCTGGCCGAGCATCTCGCGATGACCGACCGCCTGACATACGGAGCAGAAGCCCGCGCTGCGCTGCAAGCCGCCGATGAGGAAATTCGCGTAAGCCGCCTGCACCGCGCCGGTCACCTGGTAGGGATTGAAGCTGCGGATCGTGCAGCTCGCGGTGCGGTTGCCGCCGCGGCCGGCGACGTGGTCGACGCAGCGATGCACCAGTGCGTTCTCGCGCGGCGGCATGCCCGGCTGGATCTGCTCGCCGATCGCCTTGAGCTTGAGCTGCTGCTCGCGCTCGGGCAGCGACTTGAGCTCGGTCTCGTACATGGTCTGCAGCGCCACCACCTGCTCCATGAGCGTGCGGTTGGTGAAGCACGCCAGCTGGCGACAGTTGCGCACCCGCGGATCGTTCTCCAGGAACAGCGGCAGACTGCCGCCGCCCCAGGGGTGGGCGAGCTCGCACACGGGCATGCCCGGCGCGCAGATCTCGTAGCCCTTGGCGGGCGGCCAGATGACGCGCTGCCCGCCCGCCAGATAGAACGCCGTATCCGCCGTCTGGAACATGGAGAAAATGCTCTGCGTGGAGCCGTAGGTCGGCGTGCCGGTGGCGACGCAGATGGCGTCCAGCGTGTCGATCCCGGGCGTTTCGAGCACCGTGTGCGCCGCGATCTCCAACGGCGTGTACATGTAGGCGGCACTGGGGGTGAGCACTTTGCCGGCCGCGGCGAAAATCTCGCCATACGCCTTGCGCACCTCGTCCATGAACCGGATCTCGCCGGTGGTGTCCGTGTAGTGCACCCGCGCCCGGGCGCAGGCGGCGACTACGGTTTCACCGTAATACAGAAACGGTCCGACCGTGTTGCACACGACCTGCGCCCCGCTGAACAGGGCGGCGAGCGCATCGACGTCGTGCGCCACCTCGACGACCTCGTAATCGGCGGTTTCGATGCCGGGCACCCCCTGCATGGCTGCGCGCACGCGCGCGGCGTCGCGCCCGGCGGCGATGAACGGCAGCTGATAGTTGCGCAGCGCCTCGCACACCAGTCTGCCGGTGTAACCGCTGGCGCCATAGACAACGACGGGTTTTTTCGCCATGGAGCGTCTCCCTAGACGGTGATGTGATTCTGTTCGCAGTAATGCCTGGAAAGCCAGCTCGCACCGATGAGATCCAGCACGTTGTTCTCGCCGTCCTCGATGAGCGACGCACGCGCATCCCGGAACAGCTTTTCCACCGGGTATTCGCGCGTCAGACCGTTGCCGCCGAACAGCTGCAGCGCTTCGCTGGCGACTTCGAAAGCCATCCGCGTTCCCGCGGTTTTCGAGGTGATGGAAGCCAGCAGGTGGGGATGACCGGAGTTGAAGTTGAAGTGCGACACGCGCCGGCTCATCGCGCGGCACAACTCCACTTTCTGCCACATCCCGAACAGCCGCTGCCTGACCGACTGGTGATGGACGATGGCGGTGCCGCCCTGGCGGCGCTCGTGCACGTACGCCAGCGCATGTTCGTAGGCCGCCCGCGCCAGGCCGGTGAACGCAATGCCCATCTCCATGTTCGCGAACGTGAGCGCGCTGAAAAAACTGGTCGCATACCGATCCTTGCCGGCGACGATGTAACTGCCCGGAACGCGGACGTCGTCGAAGAAAATCTCGCCCTGGCACAACGGCCGCTGGCCCAGCTTCTCGAGCGGTTTGCCTTTCGACACGCCGGGCAGATCGAAGGGGATCAGTACGCCCACGCCGTTGGCGACGCCGTTGCCCGCGACGAGACCGTCGCCGTGATCGCAGGGGATGTAGGCCAGCGCGCACTCGGCAATCGGTGCCGTCGATACCCAGGCCGAGCTCTGGCCGCGGATGACGACTTCGTCGCCGGCGATGGCCGCGGTCAGGTTGCCCGTCGCCTGCCGGGTTCCCGGGTGCAGATTCCAGCCGTGGAAATCGAGCACGTCGCTGCCGCGATCGGGCTGCGTGCCCAGCCAGCAGCCCCGCAGCGTGGCAAAGCGCTCGGCGACTTCGGCATCGCCGGTCAGCTGCGCGGCGATCGCGGGGAACTTCATGACCATGCTCGACAGACCCAGGCCGACGTCGCCCCAGCACAATTCCTCCATGATGATGGGGAACAGGCGCGCTGCCTGTTGCGGTTCGAGCGTCACCAGCAGCTCGGGCCCGAAACCGAGCTCGTCGACGCCGGCGATGAAACGCCACAGCGGCGAGTCGGCTGCGATGGCCTGCGCGGCGCTGAGCTTGTCGAGCGCGATGCCGGCCGGGCGAACGACCTCGGCGGCGAAACGGTGCACGCTGTCCTGGATCGCGCTTTCCTCGTCGGTCAGCGGGCAGTCCAGGCCGGTTCGTGCGAGGCGGGGTGCGGCGATCTCGAGGATGTCGAACATAGGTGATCCTCCGGACGGGAGATCCCCAACGTTACCGGGTCCGCCCGGCACGGGCTTGTTATTTTGTGACAATAAATTGTCATTCCGAGACAGATCCGCCCTGCCGGCGCCAGCTGCCGGGCGTCACCCCGTACCAGCGCCGGAACGCGTGATTGAACGCGCTCACATCGGCATAGCCGAGTGCGTTCGCGATCCGCGTGATGGGCAGCGCGCTGTGCTGCAACAGTTGCCGCGCGCGAGCGCGCCGGCAGCTCTGGACGATCCCGCGAAAGCTGCGCCCCTGCGCCCGGAGGATCCGGTGCAGCGTACGCCGGTGCACGTTCAGCATGCGGGCGACCGCATCCGCCGAGCAGTGACCGGTATCCAGGGTGCTGCGCACCAGATGCTCGATCTGGGCCAGCCGGTCGCGCGGGTAACGTTCCTGTAGGACTGTGAGGAAGGCCTGCAGCATGGCGCTGAGCTCGGGGTTCGAACCCGGGACGGGATGGCGCAGATCCGCGGCCGGGAAGACGATGGCGTAACGCTCCTGATCGAATCGCACCGGGGCCTTGAACAGCTTCGGATACGGGGTGGTGTCACCCAGCGGCGCGTGCGCGATCTGGACCTCCAGCACCGTCAGCCCGGGGCCGTGCACGATCTGGAGCAGACGGCGCGCCGCCGACAGGGTGTCCTCCATGACCAGCAGCAGCCCGCGGCGGCCGGCGCCGGTCGCCGACGGCGTAAACACCAGCGACGCCACGGCACCGGCGGTTTCGAGCGTGACGGTCTCCGCATCCTGCCAGTGCAGGTGCACGTTGCGGATCAGCTCGTTCAGGGCTTCGAGAACCGTCGCTGCCTGCGTCATGGCAAAACCGATCACCCCCAGAATCGAAGCGTCCTGGCGGCTGCCGAGCAAGGCGCCGAGGTAGTGACAGCCGGTGGCGAGCTCGGCCCGTTCCAGCAGCGTGACGATGTCGCTCAGTGCGATCGTGTCGTCGTGGCCCGGGTTCGCCAGGCGCGCGGGATCGAGCCCCACGGCGCGGATGACGGGCTCGGGATCCACACCGAGCTCGCGCAGCAACGCCGGAAACCCCATCAATCCCGCAATCCGCACCTGCGCCATCAGGGGTGCCTCCTCGAGCCATCGCAAGCGGTTCGTGGACCCCGCCGGTGCCGCGCTGCCGACGGATCGGCCGGGCTGGACCGTGCGCCGGCCGGCGCGGCCCGAACGTACATCAGCCCTCAGCGCGCCGGCAACGGCAGCGCGGTCTGGTATTTCACCTGCTTGAGCGCGAAGGACGAACGGATGTTGGCAATGCCCGGGATCGGCGTCAGCTCGTCAATGATGAAGCGTTCGAGCGCGCGCACGTCCGCCACGACGACCCGCAGCAGGTAATCCGCGTCGCCGCTCATGAGATAACACTCCATGACTTCCGGCCGCCGGCTGATCGCCGCTTCGAAGGTTTCCAGCGCCGATCGGGACTGCTTCTCCAGGCTGATCTGGATGAACACACTGACGTTGAGACCGAGCGCCGCCGGGTTGACGAGGGTGACGTAGCGACTGATCACGGCCTCGCGCTCGAGCGCCCGCACCCGCACCAGGCACGGTGAGGGTGACAGGTGCACACGCGCCGCCAACTCCACGTTGCTGAGCTTGGCGTTCTCCTGGAGCTGATCGAGTATATTCATATCTATCGCATCAAGTGCATACATCGATATTTCCTGCTCATAAATCTGAATATTTCAGCATGATATCCTGATTATTACGCCCAATCACGGCGATTACGACAGCCTCTGCGGTCGTGCCGGCGCGATAATGACGGGGTTCACATCACCCGGACGGCCCGCATGTCGAACCCTGCCAGCATCACCGCGCCCGGCACTCGTGTCGATGACGACCACGATCCGCGGGAAACGCAGGAGTGGCTCGATGCGCTGGCTGCGGTCGTCCAGGAATGCGGCCGCGAGCGTGGCCTGTATCTGCTCAAACAGCTCGAGCAGCAGGCTCAGCAGCTCGGGGTGCTCGCGCACGTGCCGCCCTACTCCGCGTACCAGAACACCATCGCGCTCGAACAGCAGGGCGCCTACCCCGGCGACCTCGCGCTCGAGGAACGCATCACCGCAATCGTGCGCTGGAACGCCCTGGCCATGGTCGTGCGCGCCAACCGGGTCTCCGATGAACTCGGCGGACACATCGCCAGCTACGCCTCGGCGGCGGAGATCTTCGAAGTGGGTTTCAACCACTTCTTCCATGCGGCGGATGCCGGCCACGGGGGCGATCTCGTGTTCTTCCAGCCGCATTCCGCGCCCGGGGTATACGCCCGGGCCTTTCTCGAAGGTCGCCTCGACGAGACGCGTCTCGCTCATTACCGCCAGGAAGTCGCCGGCGACGGGCTGTGCTCGTATCCGCACCCGTGGCTGATGCCCGGGTTCTGGCAGCTGCCGACCGGGTCGATGGGCCTCGGCCCCTTGAGCGCGATCTACCATGCGCGCTTCATGAGATATCTCGAGCACCGCGGCATCGCCGCGACCGCCGGCCGGCGCGTGTGGGGCGTGTTCGGCGACGGCGAGATGGACGAACCGGAAGCGGTCGGCGCCCTCACCCTGGCGGCCCGCGAACAGCTCGACAACCTGACGTTCATCATCAACTGCAACCTGCAGCGGCTCGATGGTCCGGTGCGCGGCAACGGCCAGATCATCCAGGAGCTGGAGTCGCTGTTCACCGGTGCGGGCTGGAACGTCATCAAGGTACTGTGGGGCTCGGACTGGGACGCGCTGTTCGCGCGCGACACCCACCGTTCGCTGCTGCGCCGCTTCGCGTCCACGGTCGACGGCCAGTACCAGACGCTCGGCGCCAACGACGGCCGCTACAACCGGGAACATTTTTTCGACCTCGATCCGGAGCTGCACGCCCTGGTTGCGCACATGACCGCGGGCGAGATCGACGCGCTCAAGCGCGGCGGTCACGATTTTCGCAAGCTCTATGCCGCGTTGAACGTCGCCCGCGGGCATGCCGGCCAGCCCACGGTAGTCCTCGCCAAGACCAAGAAAGGCTACGGCATGGGCGGTGCCGGCGAGTCACGCATGACATCGCACCAGCTGAAAAAGGTCGATGTCGGCGTTCTGCGCGAGTTCCGCGATCGTTTCCACCTGCCGCTCAGCGACGAGGACGTCGCCGAGATGCGCTTCTACCGCCCGCCCGACGACAGCCGCGAGCTCACCTATCTGCGCGAACGCCGTGCGGCGCTCGGCGGATATCTGCCGGCGCGCCGATCGCAGGCGGCGGTGATCCCGATCCCGGCGCTCGGCGACTACGGCCGCTTTGCACTGGCGGCGGACGGCAAGGCGATGTCCACCACCATGGCCGCCGTGCGGCTGTTCGGCAATCTGCTCAAGGACCCGCGGCTCGGCCCGCACATCGTGCCCATCGTCGCCGACGAGGCGCGTACGTTCGGCATGACCAACCTGTTCCGCCAGGTCGGGATCTACGCGCCGCTCGGACAGCTCTACGAACCCGAGGACGCCGGTTCGGTGCTCAGCTACCGCGAGGCCCGCGACGGCCAGTTGCTCGAGGAAGGCATCACCGAGGCCGGTGCGCTGTCGTCGTGGGTCGCCGCCGCGACCTCCTACAGCGTCCACGGCGTGCCGATGCTGCCGTTTTTCATCTTTTATTCCATGTTCGGTTTCCAGCGCGTGGGCGATCTCATCTGGGCGGCCGCCGATCAACGCGCGCGCGGTTTTCTGCTCGGCGCGACCGCGGGCCGCACGACCCTGAGCGGCGAAGGCCTGCAACACCAGGACGGCAGCAGCCACGTCGCCGCCGCCACCGTGCCCAACTGCCGCGCCTACGATCCGGCCTTCGCCTGCGAGCTGGCGGTGATCCTCGATCACGGCGCGCGCGCGCTGCTGGAACGCCAGGAGGACGTGTTCTATTACCTGACCGTCATGAACGAGAGTTACGCCCAGCCGTCGTTGCCGCCGGGCGCGGAGCTGGACATCATCCGCGGCATGTACCGCTACGGCGTCCACGCACCCGAGGACGCCGCCGGGCGCGTGCGCCTGCTCGGCTCGGGCACGATCCTGCGCGAGGTCATCGCCGCCGGGGAAATGCTCGCCGGCGACTGGGACGTCGCGAGCGAGGTGTTCAGCGTGACCAGCTTCAGCGAACTGGGCCGTGAGGCGCGCGATACCGAGCGCTGGAATCGCCTGCACCCCGGGGACGGACCGCGGCGCAGCCACGTCGAGGCGTTGCTGCCCGGTACGGCACCGGTCATCGCCGCGAGCGACTACGTGCGTGCGTATCCCCAGCTCATCGCCGGCTACCTGCAAGCTCCGTTCGTGGTGCTCGGAACCGACGGCTTCGGCCGCAGCGACACGCGCGCACAGCTACGCCGGTTCTTCGAAGTCGACCGCCGCCAGATCGTCGTCGCGGCCCTGCACGCGCTGCAGCTCCAGGGCGCCGTGCCCGCAAAACGTGTTCGCCAGGCGATCGAGCGCTACGCGATCGACCCGGAGGCGATCCCGCCCTGGACCTGCTGACACACCGCCGCACAACCCGAGCGCCGGCCACGCCGGCGCTCATCGCGCCCCCCTTTGCCTGCGCGCGCCGGCGTGCTTTGATCCGGTCATGCGCCAACAGATCAAGATCGTCGAGGTCGGGCCGCGTGACGGCCTGCAGAACGAGTCCGCTGCGGTCGCCGTCGCGACCCGGATTGCGCTCATCGACCGGCTGAGCGACGCCGGCCTGCCGGTCATCGAGGCCGGCAGCTTCGTCTCCCCGAAGTGGGTGCCGCAGATGGCGTCCACCGACGCGGTCCTCGCCGGGATCCGGCGCCGGCCCGGGACCCGCTATCCGGTTCTGGTACCGAACCTGAAGGGCTTCGAGGCGGCGCTCGCCTCCGGCGTCGAGGAAATCGCCATCTTCGGCGCCGCCTCCGAGACCTTCTCGCGCAAGAACATCAACTGCTCCATCACCGAGAGCTTCGAGCGCTTCGAGCCGGTATGTACCGCCGCCCGGCGCGAGCGCATCCGCGTGCGCGGCTACATTTCCTGCGCGCTCGGCTGCCCCTACGAGGGCGAGATCCCGGCCGGCACGGTGGCCGACGTCGCGGCGCGCCTCGACACGCTCGGCTGCTACGAGATCTCCCTCGGCGACACCATCGGTACGGGCACCCCGCGCGCCGCGCGCCGGCTGGTGGACGCGGTCGCGGAGGTGATCCCGGTCGAGCGCCTGGCGGTGCATTTCCACGACACCTACGGCCAAGCGCTCGCCAACATCCTCGCCGCCCTGGAGGCGGGGATCCGTACGGTGGACAGTGCCGTCGCGGGTCTGGGCGGTTGTCCCTACGCCCGCGGTGCTTCCGGCAACGTCGCCACCGAGGACGTCCTGTACATGCTCGACGGCATGGGCCTCGACACCGGGGTCGAAGCCGGTGCCGTCCTGGAAGCCGGCTGGTTCATCTGCGACGCCCTCGGCCGGCAGCCGGGTTCGAAGGTCTCGCTCGCCCGCCGCGCGCACTGCGCCGGCTGATCCGCGACCGGGGGGTCGTAGGGCCGGCTTCAGCCGGCCGGGACGGTGGGCGATGGCGGGACGGGACGGGGCGGGACGGGGGGCGATGGCGGAACGGGACGGGGCGGGACGGGGAACGGGTGAATGCGGCTGAAGCCGCACCTACGGCCGCACCTACAGCCGCGCCTGCGGCTGATCCGCGACCGGGGGTGTAGGGCCGGCTTCAGCCGGCCGGGACGGGGGGCGATGGCGGAACGGGTGAATGCGGCTGAAGCCGCACCTACAGCCGCACCGCGACCGGGCGTTGTAGGGCCGGCTTCAGCCGGCCGGAACGGTGGGCGATGGCGGGAGGGTGCGGGACGGGGAACGGGTGAATGCGGCTAAAGCCGCACCTACGACCGCACCGACGGCCGCGCCTACGGCTGATCCGCGACCGGGGGGTTGTAGGGCCGGCTTCAGCCGGCCGGGACGGTGGGCGATGGCGGGAGGGGACGGGACGGGGAACGGGTGAATGCGGCTGAAGCCGCACCTACGGCCGCACCTACAGCCGCGCCTGCGGATCCGCCAAAGGCGCCCATCGAATGGCGCTCGCCATGGCGATGGCATGGGGCGGCTGAACCCACCGTGACGACGACCGGGCGAACGCGGCGCTGGCCGGGGAACGGCTGCTCCGCTACCATCGCGGCCCCGTCTGGCCGGCCATGCGAACATGAGCACGATCATTCCCTTTGTGCGTCCGCGTCAGGGCAGCCGCGCGGCCGGCATCGACAGCCGCCGGATCGAGTGCGAAGGCCAACGCGTGCGCATGGGTTTGCGGCCCGGTACCCGGCCGGATCGGCCGGTACTGTTCGTGAACGGCATCGGCGCCAACCTGGAGCTGGCGGCGCCCCTGCTTCGTGCCTGGCCGGAGCCGGACATCATCCTTTTCGATGCGCCGGGGACGGGGGCGTCGCCCCGCCCCGTCCTGCCCATGACGATGCCCGGGATCGCCCGGCTGGCCATGGCGGTGGCCAGCGCCGCCGGTTGCGAGGAGGTCGACGTTCTGGGACTGTCCTGGGGCGGCGGCGTGGCCCAGGAAATCGCCCGGCAATACCCCGACCGCTGCCGCCGACTGGTGCTGGCCGCAACCTCCGCGGGAGCCTGCATGATCCCCGGTTCACCAGCCGCGCTGGCGATGTTGCTGGACCCACACGGCTTCCTGCGCCCCGGGCGGACAGGAGACTACGCTACGGCATTATACGGATCGGATCTCGACGGCCGCCGCCCCTGGCTCGAGGAACAAGCCGAAGCAGTCATTCCTCCTGATCAATTAGGATATCTATTTCAAATATTTGCAGGTATTACCTGGAGTAGTTTGCCATGGTTGTGGCAGCTCCGGCAGCCCACTCTCGTGCTGTCCGGCCGGGATGACCTCATCGTACCCGCGGTCAATGGCCGTCTGCTCGCCGCGCTCATCCCCCGCGCCCGCTTCCACGCGCTGCCGGGCGGCCACCTGTGCCTGTATGCGCACGCCGACGAGGCTGCGGCGCTGCTCCGCGATTTCCTCGCAACGAGCTACGGATCACGCCAATAAAACTCATTGTTTCCCTGAGCTTACGATCGTCTTCGGCAGTCCGTTCGACAGCGTGACGACGGTCGTCCGACGCTGATCGAAGTCCGCCGCCGCGCCGCGGGAGGCGGGCCGGTCAGGCGCCGGCAGCCGCGCCGCCGCCGATCCCGGAGATCCCTCCGGCAAAACCTGGAATGAATCGAGATTTATATAATAACTAATTGTTATATATAAATTTATATAACCCCTTTATCACGCAGACGGGCCAGATCCGCGGATCCCAGACCGAGCCGCTCCGCGAGCACCTCGCCGGTATGTTCGCCCAGCCGCGGCGGTGCGCGGCGGTAGGCCACCGGGCTTGCCGACAGGCGGATCGGGTTCGCGACCTGGGGTACGGGCGTGGCATCGGCGCGCGCCAGCTCGAACGCCATGCCACGCGCGCGCACCTGTGCGTCGCCGAATACTTCGCCGACCGAATTGATCGGGCCGGCGGGGATGTCCTGCGCCTCGAAGTCCGCCAGCCAGCGTGCCCGTGGTGCCCGCGCCAGCTCGCGCGCCAGCTCGGGGATCAGCCGATCGCGGCGACGGACGCGATCGGCGTTGGTGGCGTAGCGCGCATCGGTCGCCAGATCCGCGCGTCCGAGCACATGGCACAGGCGCTGGAACTGAGCGTCATTGCCGACCGCCACGACCAGGTGGCCATCGGCGGCGGCAAACACCTGGTAGGGCACGATGTTGGGGTGGGCATTGCCCATGCGCCCGGGTACGGTCCCGCTCACCAGATAGTTCAGAGCCTGATTGGCGAGCGTCGCCACCTGTACGTCGAGCAGGGCCAGATCGATGTGCTGGCCGCGCCCGCTGTGTTCGCGCCAGGCGAGCGCCGCCAGGATGCCGACGGTCGCGTACAGGCCGGTCAACACGTCGGCGACCGCGACGCCGACCTTCTGCGGCTCGCCGTCGGGCTCGCCGGTGATACTCATCAGACCGCCCAGGGCCTGGATCAGGAAGTCGTAGCCCAGTCGTCCGGCGCAGGGTCCGGTGTGTCCGAAACCCGTGATCGAGCAGTACACCAGGCGCGGATTGATGGCGGCCAGAGTCGGGTAGTCGAGACCGTGGCGGGCCAGACTACCGGCCTTGAAGTTCTCGACCACGACATCGGCGCCGGCGACGAGGCGATGGACGAGATCGCGGCCGGCCGGGCGGGTGAAGTCGATGGTCACCGATTTCTTGCCGCGGTTGGCGGCGAGGAAATAGGCCGCCTCGTGGCCGCCGTTTTCATCGTCGAGGTAAGGCGGTCCCCAGTCGCGGGTGTCGTCCCCGCTGCCGGGGCGCTCGACTTTGATGACCTCCGCGCCGAGATCGGCGAGCAGCTGGGTCGCCCACGGCCCGGCGAGGATGCGGGACAGATCGAGTATGCGCAGGTGCGCGAGTGCGCCGCTCATGCGGGAGAGCCGGGTTCAGGACTGAAACGGGTTGCCGTCATATTCTATTATTAACTTTAATAAAATCTTGTATTTTATTGTTAATATTAAAAAATAAATGACTCTAAAAGTGCATATCCGGGCCAACACCGGCGGCTGATGTCAGCGCCCCGGCGTCCGCGATCAGGGTCGCGATCTCAGCGGCAACGGCCTGCGCCGCGCGGATCGCGCCGCTGCTGGGCGCCGCCGTGGCTGCACCGGGGTGGACCTCGATCCCGTAGATGAGCAGGCGGGCCGGCAGGCGCCCGAGCGCGGCGCCCAGCCGCAGGCTGTCTGCCAATCCAAAACCGTGTGAAGACAATAGATTAGGTAATTTATCTAGATCACTTTCAAGATCCAGGCGATGAATCGTTCCGGCGATCCCGCCGCTCACCACGGCATCGACCAGGATCGCGGTCTCGCAGTCCGCGAGTGCGTCGAGCACGGCGGGGCCGGGACGATCGAGCACCGCGATGTCGATGGTTTCGTTCCCGGCGCGAATCTGCCGCAGGCGTTCGGCGACCAGCCAGCCGACCCGGTCATCGCCGAGCGGCGAGCCGATACCCAGCACCCGCACGCGGGTCACAGGCGCTCGGTGGTCAGGCGCAGGAAGTGGGTCGAGCACGAAATGCAGGGATCGTAGTTGCGGATGACCTTCTCGCAGTGCAAGCGCAACGCACTCTCGTCGTGGTCGAGGCCGAAAGCGCGCAGCGACGCGTGCAGATCCTCTTCGATGCGGGCCTGGTTCTGGCTGGTCGGCGGCACGATGCGTGCGCTGAGCACCTGGCCGGTGCCGTCCGTCTCGTAGCGGTGCCACAGGATCCCGCGCGGCGCTTCGCTCACGCCGTAGCCGATCCCGGCCCGCGGTCGCACCGGCACCTGCGGCCGCGACGGGCGGCGGTAATCCGCGAGCAGCCGGCGCGTGTCGAGCAGCGCCAGGTAGACCTCGACCGCGCGCGCCACCATGCTGTGGAACATGTTGCGGCTCGGCCATGCAATGCCGGTCTCTGCGAGCACGGCTGCGACCGGTGCGGGCAGCCGGTCGAGGTTGAGATTCAGTCGTGCGAGGGGTCCCACCAGGTAAGGCCGCCCGCGCAACAGGCTCCACAGCGCGGTCGAGTACGGCACGTGGTGCTCGGCGAAGTGGGCCTCGTAGGCGGCGGCGTCGATATCGAGCCCCGCATCGGAAACGATCCGGCCGGCGTCGATGGCGTACTCCACCGGAGTGCGCAGGCCGACGCTGACGAAATGCTGTCCATCGGCCGGCACCGGCACGGTGGCCGTCCAGCGCACCAGCGCTTCGGTATCCGGCAGCGCCGCGTCGACGCGGGCGAGCATGGCCTGGACCTCGGTCTCGGTGGGTGCTCGATGCAGGCCGCCGACGCAGATCCCGACCGGGTGCACCGCGCGCGCACCGAGCATGGTCATCAGGGCGTTGCCCAGCCCGTGCAGGCGCAGGCCGCGCGCGACCACCTCGGGATGATCCTTCGCCATCTCGATGGCATTGCCGTAGCCGAAGTAGTCCGGTGCCGCGAGCATGTGGATGTGCAGGCTGTGGCTTTCGATCCATTCGCCGCAGTACAGCACCCGCCGCAGCGCCCGGATGACCGGATCGATCTCCACCCCGAACAACGACTCCAGCGCCTGCGCGGCGCTCATCTGGTAGGCGACCGGGCAGATGCCGCAGATCCGGGCGACCAGATCCGGGATCTCGGTGTAGCTGCGCCCCTCGACGAACTTCTCGAACAGCCGCGGCGGCTCGTAGATACGCAGCTTCAACTCCTCGATGGCATCG
This sequence comes from Gammaproteobacteria bacterium, assembly GCA_020850735.1. Taxonomy (GTDB): domain Bacteria; phylum Pseudomonadota; class Gammaproteobacteria; order JADZEE01; family JADZEE01; genus JADZEE01. The sequence continues at coordinate 31,758 of JADZEE010000144.1, forward strand.
CCGCGTATGCGCAGGTGCAGCGCGCCCTCGCCCTCCACCCGGGCGAGGATCGGCACGTGCACCGAGACCTGCCGCTCGGTCATGGCGCGCCCTCCCGGATCGCCGCGGCGGCAGCGCGGAACACGGGCGCGCCGTTGCTGATGCTCTGGAAGCGCTGCGCGATCGCCTCGGGCACGAGTCCCAGGCCCGCGAAACGCCGCCCGAGCGCCGCCACGTTCGGATTCTCCGCCGGCCCGAAGCAGCCGTAGCAGTCACGCCCGAAGCTCGGGCACAGCGCGCCGCAGCCGGCCCGGGTGACCGGCCCCAGGCACGGAACGGCGCGGGTCACCAGGGTGCAAACCGTCTGCCGGCGCTTGCACTCCAGGCAGACCTTGTCGGCGTCATCGCGCGGACTGACCCCGTGCAGCAGCGTGCTCACGGCCGTCAGCACCTGCCGGCTGGTCACCGGACAACCCCAGAGCTCGCAATCCACTTTCACGTGCGCAGCGATCGGTGTCGCGTCGACCAGCTCCTCGATGTAGGCCGGCGTGGCGTAGACCCCGGCGAGCCACGCCTCGCTGCGCGCGACGTTGCGCAGCGCCTGCACGCCGCCCGAGGTCGCACAGGCGCCGATGGCGACCAGGTAGCGGCTGCGCTCGCGGATGCGCCGGATGCGCTCGATGTCCTCGGGGTGGGCAATCGAACCCTCGATGAAGGCGACGTCGACGTCCGCGTCGGGAGCGACCGGACCGGCTTCGGCGAAGTGCACGATGTCCACCCGCTGCGCCAACCGGAGCAGCTCCGGGCCCAGATTCAGAAAGGCCAGCTGGCAGCCATCGCATGAGCTAAATTTATGAATAGAAATTCTTGGTTTATGCTGTTTTTCTAACATAAATTATAGACTCTGTCAGGCGTCTCCGGGCGGGCCCGATCGCAGCGGGCGCGGTCGTGGCGTGGACCCGGGCAGGGGCGACGCCACGCCCTAGAATCCCCTGCTGCCGAGCAGGGTCTTGACCTGGCCGTAGTCGAACACCGGCCCCTCCCGGCACACGAAGGGCGCGCCGTACTGGCAGTGGCCGCAATGCCCGAGCGCGCACTGCATGTTGCGCTCCATACTGAGGTAGATGTCGGTTTCCGCGTGGCCGCGCCCGGTGAGGATGCGCGCGGCGTTGCGCATCATGATCTCGGGCCCGCACATCATGTAGATCGTCGAGCCCGGCGCCGCCGGCGCCTGGTCGAGCAGCTCGGTCACCAGGCCCACGTGCCACGGCCAGTGCGCCGAGCCCTGGTCCGCGGCGAGCAGCACCTGCACGTCCGGCAGCTCCGACCAGGCGATATAGCGCTGGCGCCAGATGAGGTCGGCGGAGTGCTTGACGCCCTGAATGATGGTCAGGCGGCCGAACTCGGCGCGGCGCTTGAGCACGTAGCTGATGACCGACACCACCGGTGCGCAGCCCAGGCCCCCGGTGACGATGGTGACCGCCCGGCCGCGGGTGCGATCGAGCGGCCAGCCGCGGCCGTAGGGTCCGCGGATCCCCAACCGATCGCCACGGCGCAGTTTCGCGAGCCCCCGGGTGACCCGGCCGACGATACGGATGGTGTGGTCGAGCAGATCCTCGTACTCGGGATCCGAAACGATCGAAATCGCCACCTCCCCCACGCCGTACAGGTACACCATGTTGAACTGGCCGGGCTGGAAGCCGTAGGCCCGCTGCGCATCCGGATCGGTCAGTTTCAGGCGCAGGGTGAAAATGGTATCCGACTCGCGCAGCCGGTCCACCACCTCGGCCTCCAGCGGCAGATAGGGGTTGGTGGTGCTCAGGGCGTGCACAGCGCCTGCGCCTCCTCGGTGATGTCGATGCCGACCGGGCACCAGGCGATGCAGCGCCCGCAACCGACGCAACCGCTGCGGCCGTACTGCTCGTGCCAGCTGCCGAGCTTGTGCGTGAGCCACTGCCGGTAACGCGTGCGGGTATCGGGCCGGACGGCGTGTCCGGCGAGCCAGGCGTGACCGGCCGTGAAGCACGAATCCCACTCCCGCTGGTGCTCGGTGGTGTGGCCACCGACGTCGGGCAGCTCCAGCTCCGCGTGGCAGAAGCAGGTCGGACAGACCTGGGTGCAGTTGGCGCAGGACAGGCAGCGCCCGGCGACCTCCTCCCAGCGCGGGTGCTCGAGCGCTGCGAACAGCGCGTCGCGCAGATTGCGGCCGGGCAATGCGCGCGACTGCACCGCCGCCGAGTGCTGCGCCTGGGCCTGCCCGGCCTCGACTCGGGCAGCCGATGCCGGCGCGAGCGCCAGTGTGGCGAGGATCGCCGCACCGCGGTCGCTGCCGGCGTGGGTGAGGTAGCCGTCGTCGAGCTCGGTCAGGGCGATGTCGTAGCCACTGCGCGCGTGCGGTCCGTCGCCGGTGGAGGCGCAAAAACAGGTCGCGGCGGGATGGCTGCAGTTCACGGCCACCAGCAGCAGGCCGACGCGGCGCGCGGCGTAATACGGATCGACGTAGCGCCCCTCGAGAAAGTGCCGGTCCTGCAACGCCAGCGCCGCGAGATCGCAGGCCCGCACGCCGATCACCGCCAGCCTGGCCGCCGGCGCTGTCTCGCTGCGGAAGGAGATCCGGCCGTCGGCGCCGCGATCGGCGCGCCAGAGCACCTCGCGCGGCGCGAACAGGAACGGCTTGAGTGCCTGCGGCCCGGTGGCCCAGGCGAAATACCGCTCACCGCCACCTTCTTCCAGGCGATAGCTGCCCGGTGCCTGTACGTCGGTCAGACCCCGGGGCAGATCCTGCACCGACGCGAGCTCGGCATAGACGATGGCGCCGTCGCGGACCTGCGGGCCGGCGCAGCGGTAACCGAGTGCGCACAGCGCCTCGAGCAGCCGGCCGAGAGCGGCACGGGGCAGGAACGAGTGTTCGGTGCGGCTCATCTGATCGTCGTCAGTCCGGGCGCACCGGCCATCGACCGGCCACGCGCGCTGCAGGCCTATAATACCGATGTGTCGCGGCGCGGATATGTCGCAGGTCAACATGCACGAACTGTCGGTTTGTCGAGCACTCGTGCGCACGGTCGATGAGACGCGGCGGCAACGCGGCGCCGCGGCCGTTCGCCACGTCACGGTCCGCATCGGCCCGCTGGCCGGCGTGGAGCCCGATTTGCTGCGGTTCGCCTGGGACGCCGCGACGCTCGACACGCCGGTGGCGGGCGCGACGCTCGAGATCCAGCAGGCGCCGCTCATCGTGCGCTGCCGCGCCTGCGGCGCCACCAGCGCGGGGCAACCGGCGGATCTGCGCTGCCGCGCCTGTCACAGCAGCGCGACCGCGCTGGAAAGCGGCGACGACTGCGTGCTCGTCGGCGTCGATCTGCTGCTGCCGGCACCGGCTGATCTGTGCTGATCCGGACCATCGAGGAGAACCCGACCATGTGCACCCACTGCGGCTGTGGCCTGCCGGATCCCGTCCACGGCGCGCACCGTCACGGCGACACCGACGTCCATCCACCTGCTGCGTACGGGCACGGCGCCGACATCGACACGGTGCAGGTGCTCCGGCGCCTGCTCGACGACAACGATCGCATCGCCGCCCACAATCGCGAGCACTTCGACGCCCGCGGCGTGCTCGCGCTGAATCTCATGTCCTCGCCCGGAGCCGGCAAGACCGCGCTGCTCGAACGCACTGCGCAGCGGCTCGGCGGCGAGCTCTCGCTCGCGGTCGTGGTCGGCGATCTGGAGACCGATCTCGACGCCCGGCGCCTGCGTGCCTGCGGACTCCCCGCGCACCAGATCAGCACCGGCCGGGCCTGTCACCTCGACGCGCGCCTGCTGCACGACGCCCTGCACGATTTCGATCCGGGCGGCGTGGACATCCTGTTCATCGAGAACGTCGGCAACCTGGTCTGCCCAGCGAGCTTCGATCTCGGCCAGCACCGCAATGTGGTGCTGCTCGCCGTGACCGAGGGCCACGACAAACCGGCGAAATACCCGGTCATGTTCCGCGCCGCGGATCTGGTGCTGCTGTCGAAGTCCGACCTGCTGCCGCACCTCGGGGACTTCGATCCGCTGCTGGCCGAGGCCGCGGTACACCGGCTCGCCCACCCGATCCCGGTCTGGCCGGCCTCGGTCCGCGACGACACCGGTATGGATCGCTGGTGCGACTGGCTGCGACACGAGCTGCGCGCGCGCCGCCACGCTCGCGCGAGCGTGGCCGCCGGCTAGCGCCGCGCAGCGCCGGGAGCCGCAGGCAACGTGACCATCGAGCGCGTGCCTGACGTCGCCGCCAGTACGACACGCGCGCACGCCGGGCACCCGGAACCGCGCTGCCGGCTGCACCTGCGCGTTGGCGGCGCCGTTCAGGGAGTGGGCTTGCGCCCCTGCGTTCACCGCCTCGCCACCGCGTTCGATCTGGCCGGCTGGGTGGCGAACGACCGCGACGGCCTGCTGGTCGAGATCGAAGGTCCGGGCGCCGTGGTGCGCGACTTCGTGGCGCGTCTGGCGCAACGTGCGCCGGCCGCGGCCCGCATCGACGCGATCGACGCCAGCGAGGTCCCGTTGACGGGCGGGGCGGGTTTCAGCATCCGCCCGAGTGTGACCGGCCCCGCGGGCTCGGCCCGCATCGTGCCGGATCTCGCCCTGTGTGCCGACTGTCGGCGGGAGATCTTCGATCCGGCCAGCCGCCGCCACCGCTATGCCTTCACCACCTGCACGGCCTGCGGCCCCCGTTACACCGTGCAGCTCGATTCGCCCTACGATCGGATCAACACGACGCTCGCGCCGTTCACGCCCTGCGCCGGCTGCGCCGCCGAGTACGCCGATCCGGGCGACCGGCGCTTCCATCACCAGACCAATGCCTGTCCGGCCTGCGGACCGCGGCTGCGCCTGCTCGATCCCGGTGGTGGCTGCACGGCGGAGCACGACGCGGCACTCGCAGGCGCCGTTGCCGCGATCCGCGGCGGCGACACCGTCGCCATCCAGGGCATCGGTGGTTTCCACCTGTGCGCGGACGCCGGCCAGGCCGGCGCGCTCGAGCGCCTGCGCGCGGCCAAGGCCCGCCCGCACAAACCCTTCGCGCTCATGCTCGCGGATCTCGACGCCGCCCGCGCGCTGTGTCACGTGTCGGCCGACGAAGCCGCGGCGCTGGCGAGTCCGGCAGCGCCGATCGTGCTGCTGCGCCGGCGCGCCGCAGGCGCCGCGATCGCCGCCGCGGTCGCTCCCGCCAGCTCCTGGCTCGGTATCATGCTCGCCGCCACGCCGCTGCACGCCCTGCTGCTCGCCGATCTCGGCGGCCCGATCGTCGCCACCAGCGGCAATCGCGCCGACGAACCCCTGTGCACGGACGCCGACAGTGCGCGCGCACAGCTCACCGGCATCGCCGCCGCCTTCCTCGTCCATGACCGGCGCATCGCACGGCGTTGCGACGATTCGCTGCTGCGCGTCGTCGCCGGCCGGCCGCTGCTGCTGCGCCGGGCGCGCGGTTACGTGCCCGATCCGCTGCATACCGCCACCGAGCTGCCCGCCGTCATCGGCACGGGCGGGCATCTCAAGAACACCGTGGCGCGCGCGCAGGGCCATCGCATCGACGTCTCCGCGCACATCGGCGATCTGCACACCGAAGCGGCGCGCGAGCTGCTGGTGAGGACCGCGCGCGCGTGGCTGAGCGACACGGACCGCGTCGCCTGCGATGCGCACCCCGATTACGCCTCGACCCGCATCGCGCAGACCCTCGCCGCCCGACCGTGCGCCGTGCAGCATCATCTCGCCCACGCCGCCGCGGTGCTCGCCGAACACGCGCTCACGCGCCCGGTGCTCGCCGCCGTCTGGGACGGTGCGGGATCCGGCCCGGATGGCAGTGTGTGGGGCGGGGAGATCTTCCGCATCGACGGCACCCGCGCCCGGCGCATCGCCCATCTGCGGCCCTTCCCGCTGCCGGGCGGGGAGCGTGCCGCGCGCGAACCGCGCCGTGTCGCCTACGCGCTGCTCGCCGGTCTCGACGATCCGGCCCTGCTCACCGACACGCGCATTGCGAGCATCACCAGCCTCACCGCCGCCGAACGGCGCGTGCTGGCGCGCATGCTCGAACGCGGGTCCGGCACGATCCCGACCAGCAGTGTCGGCCGCCTGTTCGACGCCGTGGCCAGCCTCGCCGGTCTGGCGCAGACGACCACCTTCGAAGGCCAGGCCGCCATGGCGCTGGAAGCCGCCGCGCTCGACGCGGCCCCGGCGGCACCGTATCCAATCAGCCTCGAACCCGGCGCCGCGCCGCATCCGCTCACTGTGATCGACTGGCGCCCGCTCATCCGCGCAATCGTCGCCGACATCCACGCCCGCGTCCCGGTCCGCCACGTCGCCGCCCGTTTTCATGCCACCCTGACGACGGTCATCGTGCGCATCGCCCGGGCGTGCGCCCTGCGCGACGTCATCCTGGCCGGCGGCTGCTTCCAGAACGCGCGCCTGCTCGAACACACCGTCTGCGCCTTGCATGCCGACGGCCGCACGGCATACTGGCCGCGGGCGCTGCCACCGAACGACGGCGCGCTCGCCGTCGGCCAGGCTTACGCCGTCGCCCGCGGCTACACACTGGAGAGCTGAACATGTGCCTTGCCGTTCCCGGCCGCATCCGCAGCATTCAGGGCGACGGGCTCGCCCGCAGCGGCCGGATCGCCTTCGGCGGCATCACCCGCGAGGTGAGCCTCGCCTGCGTTCCCGACGCCCGCGTCGACGACTACGTCATCGTCCATGCCGGCATCGCCATCGCGCACCTCGACGAGGCCGAAGCCCGGCGCAGCCTCGACGCGCTCGGCGCGCTCGAAGCCCTCGCGGGTGCGGCCCCGGCATAGATCGCACGTCCGGCACATGGAACTCTGTCCACCGCTCGGTCCGCGCCCATGAAATACGTCGACGAATTTCGCGATCCCGACGCCGTACGCCGCTACGCGCGCCTGCTCGCGCGCGGCGTCACGCGGCCATGGACCCTGATGGAGGTTTGCGGCGGCCAGACCCACAGCATCGTCAAGCACGGCATCGATCAGCTCCTGCCCGCGGGCATCACCCTGCTGCACGGCCCCGGCTGCCCGGTGTGCGTGACGCCGATCGAGATCATCGACCAGGCGATCGCCCTCGCTCGGCGCCCCGGCATCATCGTGTGCTCGTTCGGCGACATGCTGCGCGTGCCGGGCACGGAGGGCGATCTGTTCGGCGCCCGCGCCGCAGGAGGCGACGTGCGCATGGTCTACGGGCCGCTGGACGCGCTGAAAATCGCCCGCGATCACCCCGACCGCCAGATCGTGTTCTTCGCCGTCGGTTTCGAGACCACCGCGCCCACCACGGCGCTCGCCGTCGCGCGGGCGGCCGAGGACGAGCTCGACAACTTCTCGCTGTTGTGCGCCCACGTGCGCGTGCCGCCCGCGCTCGAAGCCCTGCTCGACGCCGAGGACAACCGCGTCCAGGCTTTCCTCGCGGCCGGCCACGTGTGCACGGTGATGGGCACACGCGAGTACGTTCCCATCGCCACGACGCGGCACGTACCGATCGTCGTCACCGGCTTCGAGCCGCTCGATCTCATGCAGGGGATCATGCTCGCCGTGCGCCAGCTCGAAGAGGGCCGCGCCGTGGTCGAAAACCAGTACGCCCGTTCCGTGCGCGCCGAGGGCAATGCGGCCGCGCGCGCCATCGTCGAGCGCGTTTTCGCGCCCGTCGATCGCCGCTGGCGCGGCCTGGGCGTCATCCGCGCGAGCGGCCTCGCCCTGCGCGCGGACTATCGCGATTTCGACGCGGCATACCGCCACGGACCACTCGACACCCGGCCGCGGGAAGACGATCGTCACTGTATCGCCGGGCTGGTGCTGCGCGGTTCGAAGCGACCCGCCGATTGCCCCGCCTTCGGTGGCCGCTGCACGCCCGAACATCCCCTCGGCGCGCCGATGGTTTCCTCGGAAGGCGCGTGCAGCGCCTGGTACCGTTACCGTCGTGTCGTCGCGGCCGAGCTCGGGCGCGAATGAGCGCCGCGGACGACGCCGGCGAGGACGACGGCGGCCTCAGCTGTCCGCTGCCGCTGAGCGAGCACCCGCGCATCCTGCTCGCGCACGGCGGCGGCGGCCGGCTCATGCAGCAGCTCATCGAGCGGCTGTTCCTGCCCGCGTTCGACAACCCGCTGCTCGGTGCGCGTCGCGACAGTGCCGTCATTGCACTCGACGGCATCCGCGTCGCGTTCACCACGGACTCCTATGTCGTGCATCCGCTGTTTTTCCCGGGCGGTGACATCGGCCACCTGGCCGTTTACGGCACCGTCAATGATCTCGCGATGTGCGGCGCGCGGCCGAAATGGCTCTCGGTGGGCTTCATCATCGAGGAGGGACTGCCCATGACGACGCTCGAACGGATCGTCGCCTCCATGCGCGCGGCCGCGCGCGCCTGCGCGGTCGAACTCGTCACCGGTGATACCAAGGTCGTCGAGCGCGGGCGCGGCGACGGTTTGTACGTCAACACCGCCGGTATCGGCATCATCGAGCACGGCCTGGACGTCGGACCGCAGGCGGTGCGTGCGGGCGACGCCGTCCTGCTGTCCGGCGATCTCGGCCGCCACGGCATCGCCGTCATGGCAAGCCGGGAAGGACTTGAATTCGACACCGCCATCGAAAGCGATCTCGCGCCCTTGCACGGGCCGGTGCTGGCCCTCATCGACGCCGGCATCGACGTCCATTGCCTGCGCGATCTCACCCGCGGCGGCCTCACCGCCGCATTACACGAGATCGCCGCGACCGCCGATTGCGGCATCGAGCTCGACGAAGCGGCCATACCCGTGCACGCGGACGTCGCGGCCGCCTGCGAGCTGCTCGGCCTCGAGCCCCTGCAGGTCGCCAACGAGGGGCGGTTCGTGACCTTTGTGCCGGCCACGCAGGCGGCTGCGGCGCAGGCGATCCTGCGCGCACACCCGATCGCGCAGGCCGCAATCCGGATAGGACAGGTGGCCGACGCCCCGAGCGCCGGCGTCACGCTCAACACGGCGATGGGCGTGCGGCGCGTGCTCGATTTGCCGAGCGGCGAGCAGCTGCCGAGGATCTGCTGAGTGCGTCGCACGCGCCGGGCGCGTGCGACGTGCGAGGTTCCGTGGCTCAGCCGACCTCGAGGTCCGCGTCGACGACGTGATCCAGCCCGAGCTCGGGGATCTGCAGGCGCATCGTCGCTTTCACGGATTGTCCCGGTCGCAGCTTGCCGGCCGCGGCGGCTGCGCGCACCGCGTTTTCGATTTCCCCCTGCGAGGTGACACCCACCACCCTGAGGAACTTGCGCACCTGCGTGTTGAGCGTGTCTTCGTCGACCATTGCCACCTCCTGCCCAGGTTAGCGCGACCGCGGGGATCGTCCCGTCGCGGCCCGTTGCCGCAGGATACCATCCGCTGACCGCGTCGGATCCGGGCGGGTGCAGCCATCCGCCCGGCTGCACGATTCCGCCGCCATGACCGGCTGACGCCGATCAATGCCAGTCGCCCGCGCGCGGCGCATGCTTGCGTAGCCGTCGCGGTCCGGCCTGCAGTTGCCCCGTGAACCGTAACGCTCCATGCGACGGCGTCGGCCGCAGCGGGACCGCTGCCCTGGCCGTGCAGGCCGGCTGCATCCACGGTCACCCCAGGCGAGGTATTCATCATGCCCAAGGTAGAGCTGAAGAAAGCAGTCGCGGTCAAACCCGAGACCGTCCTGTCCACGGATACCCGCAGCCTCATGGATGAATTTACTGCGATCCAGCAGGCCATCATGCGACGCGCCTACGAGATATTCGAAGGCAATGGCCGCCCGTTCGGTCGCGCGCTGGAGGACTGGCTCGCGGCGGAGCGCGAGCTCATCCGGATGCCCGAGGTCGACATCACCGAAAAAGACAGCAAGGTGAGTGTCACGATGTCGGTCGCGGGTGTCGCGCCCAAGGACCTCGAGATCATGGCGTCGGCAGACGTAGGTGCGGCTTCAGCCGCATTCACCGCCAAGCCATCACCCACCGTCCCGGCCGGCTGAAGCCGGCCCTACAACCACCCGGGCGTTGTTCGGGCGGATCCGTAGGTGCGGCGTAGGTGCGGCTTCAGCCGCATTCACCGCCAAGCCATCGACCACCGTCCCGGCCGGCTGAAGCCGGCCCTACAAACACCCGGGCGTTGTTCGGGCGGATCCGTAGGTGCGGCGTAGGTGCGGCTTCAGCCGCATTCACCGCCAAGCCATCGACCACCGTCCCGGCCGGCTGAAGCCGGCCCT
>JADZEE010000145.1 GCA_020850735.1 Gammaproteobacteria bacterium
GGCGACACACTGTCGTGTGCTATCGTCTCGCATGCGAAGGCCTCTTGCGTGGTGAAAAGGGCGTGTCTCAACGGCTTTTTACCACAATGGAGGCCTTCCTTATTGCGAGATTCATGAATAATCCGGGCTAATAAGACCTGAGACTGTTCCGGCTGTGGCGCGCGATCGACGCCACGGTCCGCACCAACGAACGCAGCATAGCGCCGTTGACTCGCGTGTTGGATTTCACCGAACCGACCGAGGACCGAATCGATCGTCAACCAGTGTGGAACGTTGGTTCGACCCGCCGTTGCTCTGTAACTGCTCCATGGGTACATGCCGGCCGATCGGCAAAGGCCGGAGCGTACCGGGTTTAGAACGATATAGCGGGCGAGTTCCAGGAGAAAGCTCTCTTTCTCGACCAGGATGGCTTTGTAGCGACCCTGAAAAAGATGGCCGACGCGACGGTGGCGGCGGTTGAATTGCTGTGTGTAGCGCCCCCCGATATCGCGCATGGCATGGCTAAGATTGCCGTCCGGCGTCTCGAGCAGGAGATGGTAGTGGTTGTTCATCAGGCAATAGGCATGGCAAAGGACGTTGTGCTTCTCGACCACTTCGCCAACGATTGCCAGTAAACGCCGCCGATCGCTGTCGTCCGCGACGATCGATTGGCGCGCATTACCCCGTGCCATGACGTGATAGAGCGCGCCTGGGAATTCGACACGCAGCGGTCTGGCCATGACGGACCTCCTTGTCCGTTCCGTTAGCACTCACCTTTCGAGCGGGCGCGTAGACAGTATCGTAACGGCGACCCGCAGACCAGACCGACGGACTGATCGGCCAATGTGCCGGAAAAAGTGAAGAGTAAAGACCTGACCCCGCGTTGCTCAGACGCTGTCCGGGAGCGCACGTTCGCACGGTGCGGTTGCTACGCCGTGCTCAATCTGGATGGTGCTGTGGCCGATGCCGAAGCGGTCCCTGAGCTCGTCTGCGACCTGCCGCAGGAACAGGTCGGCGGGATTCGGGTCCGGGCGCACGAGATGCACCGTGAGAGCGCACTCGGTCGTGCTCATCGCCCACACGTGCAGGTCGTGCAGATCGGTGACGCCGGGCAGCGCGTGCAACCAGTCCGCGACGGCATCCAGATCGACGTGTTGCGGTACGGCGTCGACCAGCAGCAGCAGCGCATCGCGAAAAAGCTGCCAGGTCGCGCCGAGGATGGCGACGGCGACGAGCAGTGCGAGCACCGCGTCCCAGCCGTACCAGCCGGTCACGATGACGGCGACGCCGCCCAGTGCCACCGCCACCGACACGGCGGTGTCGGTGGCCATGTGCACGAACGCGGCGCGGATGTTGAGATCGGTGTGCCGGCCGCGTGCGAACAGCAGCGCGGTGGCGCCGTTCACGACTACGCCGGCGCCGGCGACGACGATCATCGGCAGGGCCGCGACCGCCACCGGCGTGTGCAGCCGTTGAACGGACTCCCATACCATGGCGCCGACGGCGACGAACAGGAGCATCGCGCTCGCCAGGGCGGCGAGTACCGTGATCTTGCGCAGACCGTAGGTATGCCGCCCCGCGGGCCGGCGCGCGGCCATCCAGCTCGCGCCCCACGCCAGCACCAGCGCGATCACATCGCTGAGGTTGTGCCCGGCGTCGGCGAGCAGGGCCACGGAACCCGCTGCAAAGCCGGCCCCGGCTTCGACGAGGACGAAGCCGACATTGAGCATCACGGCCGTGCCGAAACGCGGGGAATGATGATGTGAGTGATCGTGCAAGCCCATGCCCGCGTGCGATGGCGCAAGATCCATTGTACCGCGCCCGAGCGTGTGGATCCGGGCTCGCCACCGGCCGGTCTACGGTGTCAGGCAATCGAGGTCCTCGGCAAAGTGCAGCGGGCCCCGGTAGTGCATGCGGATGATCGCCGCACTGGCGTCCTCGATTCCCTGCGTGCGCCGCATCCGGTGCGAGAGCACCAGCCGGTGAACGCCGGCGGCCGCGGCAATGCGGGCGATCACCGACGCTGGCATATGCAGCCGTCGTGCCGTACCGGTCGCCGATTCGGGAATGGCGTGATGCGCGACCAGCAAATCGGCACCCGCTGCGAGCGTCTGCAGGGCGTCGCCCTCGCCGTTCGTGTCGCCGACGAGGATGTGTCGTCCGAGTGCGTCCTGCACGCGGATGACGCGCTCCGCCATCTATGAATAATGGGGTGAATGACGCTGCGTCCACCGACCGCCGATGCCGCGCGGTGGTGGTGAAGGTCGCGTGATGGTTGGTCGGCGCAGCCGGTCAATCATTACAGCGAAGTGCGTGTCCCGGGATGCAGTCAGTCCCGACCGGGCCCGACTGCCCATCGTCTCCGGCTCCGCGCGAGCGCATGTCATGGTCGCGTTCGTGCCCTGCGGGCGGCGTTCCGCCGCGATCCCCGGCATGGCCGACCCGCGGCGTCAAAGCCCCTCGTCGGCGCTGCCGGACTGGCGCAGGCGGTCGAGAATGCGGGCACGGGCGTCATCGGGCAGGTTTCCCCCGGGCCCGGCAGCGTCCGCCTCGTTGGCTTCCGTCAGCCCCGCCGCCAGGCGTGGTAGCGTTCGAGCCAGCGCAGCACGCGTTCGGGCGCGTGTGCTTTCTTCCACGCGCCCGCCGTGTACTTGGTCGCTTCGCTCCAGGTCGGATAGGGATGAATGGTGCCCAGGATCTTGTTCAGGCCGATGCCGTGGCGCATCGCCAGCGTGAGCTCAGCCAGCAGCTCGCCGGCATGTTCGCCGACGATGGTTGCGCCCAGGATGCGATCACGGCCGGGGGGCGTGAGCACTTTCACGAAACCCTCCGCTGCGCGGTCCGTGATGGCGCGGTCGAGATCGTCCAGGGTGTAGCGGGTCACCTCACAGGCGATCCCGCGTTCGCGGGCCTCGCGCTCGTTCAGACCGACACGGGCGACTTCCGGCGAGGTGAACGTGACCGCCGGGATGACCCGGTAGTCCGCGCGGAAGCGGCGCAGCGAGCCGAACAGCGCATTGACCGCGGCATACCACGCCTGGTGTGCCGCGGTGTGGGTGAACTGGTAGGGCCCGGCCACGTCGCCGCAGGCGTAGATGTGCGGATACGGTGTTTCCAGGTATTCGTTGGTCTCCACGGTGCCGCCGCGCGCGAGCGGGATGCCGAGCTCCTCCAGGCCGTAGCCGGCGGTGCGCGGCCGGCGGCCGACGGCGACGAGGATCGCATCGAACGCCAGCCGCACGCTGCCCCCGCCGTGCGCGCAGACGAGGACGTGGCCGTCGCCGTCCCCGGCACGCTCGACGGATTTCGCTTCGTGGCCGGTGAGCACGCGCAGGCCGTCGCGTTCCAGGCTGGCGCGCACGCACTGTGACACCTCGTCGTCCTCGCGCAGCAACAGGCGATCGGCCATCTCGACCTGCGTCACCTCGGCACCGAGTACGGCGAATGCCTGCGCGAGCTCGCAACCGATCGGGCCGCCACCGAGCACGAGCAGCCGCCGCGGCAGCTCGCGCAGATCCCAGAGTGTCTCCGAGGTGAGGTAGCCGCATTCGGCGAGTCCGGGGATCGGCGGCACGAAGGGTTCCGCGCCGGCGGCAATGACGATGGCGCGGGTGCTGACCGGTTCGCCGTCGATCTCGACGGTCCAGGGCGAGGTGATCCGGGCTGTGCCCCGGCGCACGTCCACGCCGAGCGCCGCATATCGTTCGGCCGAATCGTGGGGCTCGATACGGCGGATCACGTCCTGCACCCGCTCCATCACGGCGCGAAAATCGACCGTTGCGGCGGCCTCGCGCAGGCCGAGTGCCTCGGCGCGGCGCAAGTCCGCCACCAGGCGGGCGCTGCGGATGAGCGCCTTGGACGGTACGCAGCCGGTGTTGAGGCAGTCGCCGCCCATCTGCCTGTGCTCGACCAGCGTGACTTTCGCCCGCACCGTGGCGGCGATGTAGGCGCTCACCAGGCCCGCGGAACCGGCGCCGATGACGACGAGGTTGCGATCGAAACGGGCCGGTCGGCGCCAGCGCCGCAGTTGTCGGCGCGCGGCGAGCCAGCGGCTGGCGCGCCGGGCGAGTAGGGGAAACACGCCGAGCAGGGCGAAGGCGCCGATGATCCCGGGCGAGAGCAGACCGGCCAGCGAGTCGACGGCGGCGATCTGGGTGCCGGCGTTCACGTAGACCACCGTACCCGGCAACATGCCGAGCTGGCTCACCCAGTAAAACGTGCGCACCGGCAGCGGCGTGAGCCCGGCCAGCAGGTTGATGAGGAAGAACGGGAACACCGGCACGAGGCGCAGCGTGAACAGGTAGTAGCCACCTTCGCGTTCGATGCCCCGATTGAGCGTCCCGAGGCGTTCGCCGAAGCGTCGCTGCACGACGTCGCGCAACAGGAAGCGGCTCGCCAGGAAGGCGAGGGTCGCGCCGATCGAGGAGGCGAAGGAGACCAGCAGCGTGCCCTCGAGCAGTCCGAACAGGGCGCCGCCACCGAGCGTGAGCAGCGCGGCGCCGGGCAGCGACAGGGCCGTGACCGCCACGTACACGAGGAAGTACGCCCCGGCGGCGGTCCACGGATGACCGTCACGCCAGGCGCCGAGCGCCGCCTGGCGTGTCTTGAATTCGTCCAGCGACAGGTACTGCTGCAGGTCGAACACATAGAACGCGATGATCGCGGCGGCGATCGCCGCGCCGATCACGAGCCGGCTGCGCATGGGCCTTGGATCTTTCAAAGACGGGCGCGACACACGCGCGCGCTGCGTACGGTGGCTGCCCGGAGCCTGGCGAGGCCCGGACTCATTCCATATCGTCCAGCATGGGGATGAGCCCCTGGTATTGACCCCGCAGTACCTCGACCGGCACCTGCAGCGGCGCCTCGCCCGGCACGACGCCCATGCCCTCGACGATCCGGTTCATGTAGTTGAACAGGGCGCACACGCTGACCGCGCAGTAGAGCGCCTCGGCGTCCCAGCCCGCGGCGAACACCGCGTCCACGTCACCCTGGGTCATTCGCGACGGCGTGAGCGTGAGCTTCCGGACGTAGGCCAGCAGCGGCTGCATGCGGGGATCGATCGGGGCGCTCGCCGGGTCTTCGATGAGCCGGTTGAATACCGTGGCTTCGATGCCGAATGCCCCGGCGATGGCCGTGTGGGCGCCGAAGCAGAAGCGGCACTGGTTCAGCCCGGACACGTAGGCGGCGATCAACTCGCGCTCGGCGGGGCTCAGCGGTGCCGGGTCGCGCAGCAGTGCGTCGTGTAATGCCAGCAGGGGCTCGAGGCCCCTGCGAAAGCGCTTGAACACGTCGAGCAGTCGGGGGTCGTCCTTGAATCCGGCGATCTTCATGGTGGGGGCTCCCTGATGGGGTGGGAACGGGCCGCGGACGGCTCGGTCAGCATAGCACCGGCGCAACGCCGGTGGCCGTTACGCGGGATCCGCCGCGCTTTCAATGGCGGCGATCAGGCCCTCGTCGATCCATCGTCGCAAGCTGCCCGCAAAGATCTGCGCGACGTTGCCGGCAGTGATCACCTCGGCGAGCGCGGCGCAGGTGGCGGCAAACGTGTCGCCGTTGCGCAGCATCGACATGATTGCCACCTCGGGATCTGCGAGCGAGCGGAAACAGTTGCGCTGTCGGGCGCGCCACACGATCAGTGTGACGCGGCGGGCGAGCGGTTCGATCGCAGCCGTTCGGCCCGTGCTCAACGCCTGCCAGGCGCTCATGATGTCGCAGTCCACGTCCACGACCCGTAACGAGGGATGGAATTGCACGCGCAGGCCCGGCCACTGTTCGGGGTGCAGTGCGCTGAGCTGCCCAGGGTCGATCGGGACGGCGTCGGCGGCATCGAACGCTTCGCCGAGAGCCCACTCCAGCCGTGCGAGCTGAGCCAGCGCCGGCGTCGCCTGCCAGGGCGGCACGGTGGCGAGAAAATCGCCGAGCTGTCGCCCGAACCAGCGCACCGAATAGTGTCCGGACGGGCAGGCGTCCATGTAGGCGCCCGCAAGCACGTCGAACTCCTGCGCGCCGAGCAGGGTGCGCAGGGCCGGATAATCCACTTCGAGCGCTGCGCTCAGCCGCAGCCGGTAGGCGTTCGCATACACGGCCAGCCGTTCGTCGCTGCCGGCGCGCGGCGTCGTCGCGACCAGATGTCTTGGCGCAACGGCGCCGCCGAGGATGTACGATTGCAATTGCCGCTGCAGCTCGTGCAGCGGCAGATCGCAGGTGATCGCGGCGGGATCGGCGCCTGCGATCGCGGGCGCGCTCATGCGACGGCCCTGCGGCACGGGTTCAGCGCCACGCTGCGTACCGTGTCCAGCTCCCGCAGCAGCTCGGCCAGCGGCGGGATGTCGTCGTCGCGCTCGATCATCGTCGGCACCATGCCAAAGCGCGCGATACTGTCCGCGTAGGCGTCGAAAACCGGAACCTCGATCGCCGCGTCGTGGGTGTCGATGAGCAGATGGCCTGCGTCGCGGTGTCCGGCCAGGTGGATCTGCCGGATGCGCGCAGGCGGCAGTCCGCCGAGGTAATCCCGCACCGCGAAGCCGTGGTTGGCGGCGCTGACGCAGACGTTGTTGACGTCCAGCAGCAACAAACAGTCCGCTTCCTGCGCGACTGCCGAGAGGAACTCCCACTCGCTCATGCACGAATGCGTGAAGGCCACGTAGCTGGAAACGTTCTCGAGCAGGATCTGCCGGCCGAGGAAGTCCTGCACGTGGGTCACGCGCGCCACGACGTGCCGCAGCGCTTCTTCGGTATACGGCAGGGGCAGGAGGTCGTGGAGATTGATGCCGTCGGTACCGGTCCAGCATAGATGATCCGAGATCCAGGCCGGTGCGATGCGCTGCGCAAGCGCGCGCAGATCACGCAGATACGCGCGTTCGATCGGCTCGGTCCCGCCGATCGACAGCGACACGCCGTGCAGGACGAGCGGATACAGCGCGCGGATCCGCTCCAGGTAATCGAGCGGCTTGCCGCCCGGGACGAGATAATTCTCGGTGAGCGCCTCGAACCAGTCCACCGCCGGGCGTTCTGCCAGTATGGTTTCGTAGTGCTCCTTGCGCAGCCCGAGGCCAAAACCCCGGATCGTCGCGCCGGCGTCGGTCGTGGTCATCCTGAACCTCTCCGGGGCCGGGCCGCAGCGCGGCCCGGCCCCATGGTCTGTTGCTACCCGGGCGATCAGAGCGGGGTGCCGCCGGCGGCGTCACATTCCTCCGCACTCATCGCCGCCCAACCCTCGCCCTTGCAGGCGTTCTGGCCTTTGCAGGCATTATTGGCAGTCTTGCAGTCCGAGTGGCCCTTGCAGGCATTTACCCCGCCGCAGTGCACCATATCCTCGCTCTTGGCCGTGTCGCCGGCATACAAAGGCCCGGCCGCGAACAGCGCAGCGGCCGCGGCCGCCAGTGCGACTCCGAGAGTACCGTTCTTCGTTGACATGTCGACTTGCTCCTTCTCATGGATATCCAGGTTGTGCGGCTGTTCCCGGCGTTCGTGGTCGACGCACGCCAGCAGCCGGCTTGAGTCCGGGACGAGGCGGCGGGTCTGCCGGCGAAAAGATCGCCGCCGGTTCCCGCGATCTGGTCACGGTCAGCACAGTAGACCCCCGCTCGGGGCATTTTGTTGCAGCGGCGCCTGCCGCCTCGCGATCCGGACGGCCCTGCAACAACCGACCGGTGCCGACGGTCCTATCAGCCATGTGGAGTCGCAGCTCGCGCTATACGGTCATGGTCGAGGCGTTCACGACCGATCTATATCGCTACGCGCTATGGCTGTGCGGCGACCGCTCCCTGGCCGAGGATCTCGTGCAGGAGACGTTCACACGCGCGTGGAAGGCGCTCGACCAACTCCACGACGAGCAGGCCGCCAAGGCCTGGCTGCTGACCACACTCAGGCGCGAACACGCGCGCACCTTCGAGCGCAGGACGCCGGAACAGGCGAGGAGCGACTTCGACGTGACCGCGATCGCCGATCCGCATCGTGCCCTGGACACGAGCACGGAAGCCTTCAGCGTGCGCCGGGCGCTGGCGCGACTTTCCGTCGAATACCGGGAACCGCTGTTGCTCCAGGTGATCGAGGGCTACGACTGCGAGGAGATCGCGCAATTGCTGGAGCTGAGCGCGACCGCGGTGCGCACGCGCCTGTTCCGCGCGCGGCAGCAGCTGCGCGAGGCGCTCGGTGATCCGCGCGCCGACGCTGGCCTGACGGAGCGGCAACCATGAACTGCCTGGAATTCAGACGCCATTGTCTGGCTGAGCCGCATTCGACCGACGAGGCGTTCGCGGCACATGAACAATCGTGCTCCGCCTGCGCGGCCCATGCGCACCAGGTGCGTACGCTGGACGCCAGGATCGCGGCCGGGTTCCGGGTGGATCCGCCCGCGGGTCTGGAGCGCCGGGTACTGGTTCGCCAGGCGCTGCGCAGCGCGCGGCGAAGCTGGCGCATTCCACTCGGGCTGGCGGCGGCCGTGCTGCTCGGTGTGAGCGTGCTGCTCGTGGATCGCGATGGTGTGCCGGATCCGGTGCTCGGCGAGGCGCTGTTCGCCCACGTCGTCGCGCCACATCCGCCGCGCGTGAACGGTATCGATGTGGGCAGCAATACCGAGACGGTGCTCGCCGCGCTGGATCTGCCGATCTCGGCGCCGGAAGGTCTGCTCGCCGCGGTCCGCTGCCGCCTGCGCGATCGGTGGGTAGCCCATCTCGTGCTCGCGGTTCCCGACGGCGAGGTGGACGTGCTGATCATGCCGCAGGAAAAGGTGACGGTACGCACGGTGTACGAACACGGTGATCTGCAGGCGCTGGTCCTGCCCTGCCCGAAGGGATCGCTGGCGATCGTCGGTCGCGCGGGCGAATCGCTCGCCGCGCTGGAACAGCGGCTGCGCGAGTCGACGGCGTGGCTGTGATCGGGATGCAGGCGCGTCCGTTCGAAGGACGCCGGTTGGCGGATTCTTGCGCCCCCGGTCGAGCGGACGCGCTTTGCTGGCGTCGTTGGCGCGACGAGGCCGGTTGTCGAACGTCAGGATCGGCCGGCAGGACCGTGCGCGGATCCCCGGCCCATGATCACGCGAGCGCGCGCTTCATGCGTGCGGTCAAATCCAGGATCGCTTGCCGGGCTTCGCGCTCGCTGCCGGCTTCCTCGATACACTGTACGAACGCGCTGCCGACGATGACCCCGTCGGCGAGTTTCCCGACCGCGGCTACCTGTTCCGGCGTACGGATGCCGAATCCCACGAGTATCGGCTTGCCGATGTGTGTGCGCACGAGGTCCAGCTCTTGCGCGAGCGTGCTCGACAGGGCCTGGCGACCTCCGGTCACGCCCCGTCGCGACACGTAGTAGCAGAACCCGCTGACCCAGCGGTCGAGCAACCGCAGCCGCCCGGGACTGGTCGCGGGCGAGGCCACGAAAATGGTATCGACGGTCCGGGACTGCAGTGCGTCGCGGTACTCCCCGGCTTCCTCGGGCGGCAGGTCGACGATCAAAGACCCCGAGACACCGGCATCGCCTGCGGCAGCCGCGAAGCGCTCGTAACCCAGCGTGAACACCGGATTGAGATAACCCAGCAGAATGATCGGAACGCCGACCCCGTCCTGCCTGAGCGACGCGACCAGTTCCAGCACGACCTCGAGGGATACCCCGTTCGCCAGTGCCCGGTGCGTCGATTTCTGGATGACCGGACCCTCGCCCGCGGGATCGACGAAAGGTACGCCCAGCTCGATCAGATCCGCGCCGGCGCTCGCGAGCGCGACGATGATGTCCCGGGTGAAGGACAGGTTCGGATCGCCCGCGGTAATGTAGGGCATGAAGGCCTTGCGCCCCTGCGCGCGCAGATCCGCCAGCACCTCGCCGATGGCGCTACTCATCCCCGCTGCGCGCCCGGTCGACGGCGTCTTCGGTATGGCCCGAGACGAGCACGACCATCGTTTCTTGCGCCGGCAGTTCAGCGGCCAGCCGTACCGCATGCGCCACGGCGTGTGCGCTTTCGAGGGAGATGGAAAGATGTTCGAGGCGGCGCATGAGCGCCCGGGCCGACAGCGCTTCCTCGTCTGTGACCGTCGCGCTGGATATTCGCCCCCGGCGATGGTGATAGGCCAGCTCCGGGCCCACGAGCGGGAAATCCAGATCGGCGGCGACGCTCCGGGTCGGCCGGATCTGCCCGTGTCGATCCTGCAATAGCAGGGTTCTTGTTCCCATGTAAACGCCCGGAGTACCGAGCGCGAGCTTGGCCGCGGCCAGCCCGGGCTCAAGCGCGGGTCCGGCGGCTTCCACGCCCGTCAGCGTCACCCGGTCAGCTTCCAGAAACGGGTAGAACAACCCGAGCGCGCAGGCCCCGCCGCCGACCGCCGCGAGCAGATGCAGCGAACCGAGATCCGTGTCGTCGTCGAGCTGATCGGCGAGTTCACGGCCGATGATCGACTGAAAGTCCCGGACCATCATGGGAAAGGGGTGCGGACCGATGACCGACGGCATGACGTTGAACGTGGTCTCGATGTTCGCCGCGAAGTCCCGGCCGGCTTCCGAGCAGGCTTCGTTCAATGTTCCGACGTAGGTTTTCACCGCAACCAGAGTCGCGCCTAGACGCTCGATCGCGTCAGCGCTGAACGATTGCCGTTGCCGATCGGGCGCGGCGACGTAAATCGTGCATTCCATGGCGAGCAGCCTGGCCACGGCCGCGGTAGCGATACCGTGAAAATCCGAACCGGTGGCTGCGATCAAGCGCGGCTTGCCCAGCTGTCTGGCAATCAGTCCCTGTCCCAGCGCGCTGTTGATGTGCGAGGAGCCGGTGCGGGTCAAATCCTCGCGCTTGAGGTAGATCTGCGCGCCGCCCAGATGTTCGGTCAAACGCGCGGCCCGGGTCAGCGGCGTCGGGCGGCCGGCGAATTCCCGCAGGTAGCCCTGGTACTGGGCGACGAATGCGGGGTCCTCGCGCAACTCGCGATAAGACCCGCACAGCCCGGCCAATGCCTCCATCAGCGGTTCGGGCGCGTAGCGGCCGCCGAATTCGCCGAAAAAACCTTTTCGATCAGGCAGATGATCAAGCACGCCAAACGTCCGTGAGCCGCGGTTAGAGGTATTGTCTTGGATCAAATTTCGATCGAATGCGGGGCCTATATTATCCCAGGGGATCCTGATGATGCCGGGGCTCCGTCGGGGCACGGCACGCAAGGAGGGAGCATGTTCAAGGTTTCACTGGGCAAGCTGACCCGCCGCGAAGAGCTCAGCGCAGCGGAGATCACCGAGTTCGCCGAGAACATGCGCGACGGTGTGATCACCGACGTGCAGATCGCCGGTTTTCTGGTCGGTCTGCTGATGAAGGGGCCCACCGTCGATGAGATCGTCGCCATCGCGCGGGTCATGCGCGCCAACGGCGTCCGGATCAATCCGCAGGTGTCCGGGAATCTGACCGACATGTGTGGCACCGGCGGCGGGCTGCGGACATTCAACGTCAGCACCGCGAACGCGATCCTGACGGCTGCGGCCGGCGTCCCGGTCGCCAAACACGGCAGCCGTTCCATCTCCGGGCCGTCCGGCAGCGCCGATGCCTTCGAAGCCCTGGGCATCACCATCGAGATCACCCCGCAGCAGGCACAACGGCTCATTGAAGAGGTCGGCATCAGCTTTCTGTTCGCATCAGCCTTCCACTCGCTGATGTTCAAGGTCTTCGGTCCGGAACAGGAACTGGGCATCAAGACCATTTTTTTCACCATTATCGGCCCGTTGATCAATCCGGCGGCGGCGGCGCGCCATCTCCTGGGTGTGCATCAGCCGCATCTGGTCGACGTCATGGCGGAGGTGGTGGCCCTGATGCCCATGGACCACGCGATCATCGCCCACGGCCTCGACGGTCTGGACGAAATCTCGATCATCGGCGCGACGAAATACGCCGAGGTCAAGCACGGTCAGATCACGAAACACGAGATCACGCCGGAGGACTACGGTTTCAAGCGGGCTACGGCCGAGGACGTCAAAGGCGGGGATCCGCAATACAACGCCGGGGTGATCCGCGGCATCTTCGAAGGACGGGACCGAGGCCCGCGGCGGGACTTCCTGGTCCTCAACAACGGCTTTGCGCTGTACGTTGCCGGTGTCGCCGCGAGCCCGGAAGAGGGCATGCGGATGGCCGGTGAGAACATCGACTCGGGGGCGGCGTCACGCAAGCTGGCGCAATACGCAGCAGCGTCGCAGCAATTCGGGCGAGGCGATCGCGCCGCCGTGGGGGCGGCGTGAGGAGAGCATCACTGAGCCTCGCGGCATCGATACGCCGGCGCCAGCGCGAGGGCCGGTTTCCGGTGCTGTCCGAGATCAAGGTCCGCTCGCCCAAAGAAGGCGATCTGCTGCGCGGCCGCGATCCGGTGGCGCTGGCCAGGACCATGGACGCCTGCGCCATCGCGGGTCTGTCGGTCGTGACCGAACCGCTCGACTTCGGCGGCAGTCTCGACATCGTCGAGCAGGTGCGCGCGTCGGTCGCCGTTCCCATTCTGGTCAAGGATTTTCACAAGCAACCCGCCCAGGTCGAGGCCGCCGCCGCGGCGGGGGCCGATGTGGTGCTGCTGACCGTTTCCATGATGACCGATGAACAGATCCTCGCGTGCCAGGAGACGGCCCATCGTATCGGCATCGAGACACTGGTGGAGATCCACACCGAGGCGGATCTCGAACGCGTGGTGAAACTCGGCGTTCAGGCGGACATCCTGGGGATCAACAACCGCGACATACTCATCGGTGAGACCGACGACGGTGACGTGTCGCGCACGGAGCGCCTGGTGGCGCTCGTTCCCGGGCGTGCGCCGCTGCTCAGCGAGAGTGCCATCCAGGGACCGGAGGATGCGCGCCGGGCGCGGGACGCGGGCGCGGACGCCGTGCTCGTGGGCACCTCGATCCTGCGCGCGACCGACACGGCACAGGCGATCAAAGATCTCGTCGCCGTCGGCTGGCAGTGATCACGAGGATCAAAGTCTGCGGCCTCCGTCACGAGCAAGACATCGCGCTGTGCGTCGAGGAAGGCGTCAATGCCCTCGGCTTCGTCGTCGAGTACCCGGTGCCGACACCATGGGATCTCACTCGCGAGCGCGCCGCCGCACTCATGCGCGTCGTCCCGCCGTTTGTGAGCCGGGTTGCCGTCGTCGGCGGTGATGCCGATTCCATCATGGCGATCTGCGCGGTGACCCGTCCCGATTCGGTGCAGTTGCATTACGATGAGTCCGAGGAAACCGTGGCGGAGCTCAAAGCGCGCCTGGCGGACACGGGCATCACGATTATCAGGGCGCTGCGCATCCCGATTGCCGGCTCCCGTACCGCTGCCGCGGGTGATGAATCGTTGCCGCGCTGGGAGGCCGTTGCCAGGCGCTTTCGCGACGCCGGGGCCGACGCCATTCTCCTCGACTCCAGGACCGACGACAGCCCCGCCGCAACGGGAAAACCCTTCGACTGGCGGATCGCCGAGCGCGTCTCGGCCGCCGTCAGCCCGGTGATCCTGGCCGGCGGCCTCAAACCCGAAAACGTCGGCGGCGCGATCGCCGCGGTTCGCCCCCACGCCGTGGACGTCCTCACGGCGATGGAGGACGCACAGCACCGCAAGCTGCGCGACCGGGTGCGTGCGTTCGTGCACGCGGTGCGCGAGACGGATACTGTATAACTCAATCGCCGGTCGGCGGGGCGCGGGCGAATTCGGATCCCACGCGCACGGTGCTGGCAGCGTCTTCGCGGTACTCGTCTTCGCAGCTCGTGCAGGAGTGCGCACGCCGGCGCGCCGCCACCGGATGGGCGCCGGCGCATGCGCAGCGAAGTTGTAGTCGATCAACGTGCGCGATCGATATGGGCGGGCGCCCGCCCGGCGCGCGGGTGGCGGCGGTGGATCAGCCGCCGCAGCGCCTGACTTCCTGCCGGACCGCCTGCTCCTGACACTGCTCGCCGAAACAGACCTTGATACTTTCCACGTACAGCGCGTCGGTGCTCTGCACGTGCATGAGTCCGGTCGCCTGGATCGGTCCGTCGGCCGCCTTGGCCACCATGCGCGCACCCTTGCGCGCCACGATCAGCGGCGTCGCCGGCAGTCCGCCGCCCGGCGGCAGCGGCAGATTGGTGAGCTCGGGCATGTTCGCGAGATTGAGAAAGCCCTGCTGCATGAGCCGGCCGTTCTGCTCGTAGACGACGAGCTGGCCGAGCGCGCAGTCCACCGACCAGCGACCGAGCAGGAAGCGCACGTCGGTGTCCGGGTCTTCGGCGGCTGCATTCGTCGCGAGCAGCAGCAACAGTGCGGCCGTGCGCGGCCAGTGGCGGTCGGGACGATGACTGTGCATGGGCGGCTCCGTCGGCGTTTCGGTGGTGGCTCGAATTATAGCCCCTCGTTCAGCCGCCAGGCGCAGGACGTTCGCAGCAGCGCGGCATTTTTCTGCCATCGGCGGCCCCACCGCGGGCGTTCGCAGCGCGCACCTTCGACCGCCGCGCTGGTAAAGAGCCCGTGGTGCTTACAGGCGCACGCGGTTCAGCCGCAAGGCATTGCCCACCACCGATACCGATGACAGGCTCATCGCTGCGGCGGCGATCATCGGCGACAGCAGCAGACCGAACAGCGGGTAGAGCAGGCCGGCGGCAACGGGGACGCCGACCGAGTTGTAGGCGAAGGCGAAGAACAGGTTCTGGCGGATGTTGCGCATGGTCGCGCGCGACAGCCGCCGGGCGCGCACGATACCGCGCAGATCTCCCTTGACGAGCGTGATCCCGGCGCTTTCCATGGCCACGTCCGTGCCCGTACCCATGGCGATGCCGGCGTGGGCGCGTGCCAGCGCCGGTGCGTCGTTGATGCCGTCACCGGCCATGGCCACGATCCGACCTTCGCTCTGCAGTTGCTGTACGACCTCGGCCTTGCGCTCGGGCAGCACGTCCGCTTCGACCCGGTCGATGCCTAGCCTGCGGGCTACGCTCGTGGCCGTGGTTTGGTGATCGCCCGTGAGCATGACCACGGTGAGACCTTCATCGTGCAGATCGCGGATCGCCTCGGCTGTCGTTGCCTTGATCGGATCGGCGACGCCGATGCAGCCGGCGGCGCTGCCGTCGACGACGACGAACATGACCGTCTGGCCTTCGGCGCGAAGGACATCGGCGCGGTCGAGGAGTTCGGGCGCGGAGATACGGAGATCGTCGAGGAGGCGACGGTTGCCGATCGCGACCGTCCGCCCGTCGACGCGGCCCTGCACCCCGCGGCCGGTCAGCGATTCGAAGGTTTCCGCGTCGTGCAGCTCCAGAGCGCGCTCGCCGGCCGCCGCCACAATGGCGGCGCCGAGCGGATGCTCGCTCGCCCGTTCGATGCTCGCGGCGAGCGCCAGCAGCTCGTTCTCGTCTCGATCGCCGGCAGCGTGCAGGGACACCAGGCGCGGGCGCCCTTCCGTGAGCGTGCCGGTCTTGTCGACGACCAGGGTGTCCACGCGTTCCATGATCTCCAGCGCCTCGGCGTCACGGATGAGCACGCCCAGGCTCGCACCGCGGCCGGTGCCGACCATGATCGACATCGGCGTGGCGAGGCCTAGCGCGCACGGGCAGGCGATGATGAGCACGGCAACGCTGTTGACGACGGCATGGGCGAGGCGCGGCTCGGGACCGAGCCACCACCACAGAATGAAGGTCGCCACCGCGATCAGCACGACTGCGGGCACGAACCAGCCCGCGACGCGATCGGCGAGCCGCTGGATGGGGGCGCGACTGCGCTGCGCGTCGGACACCATGCGCACGATCTGCGCCAGCAGGGTGTCGGCACCGACCCGCTCGGCTTCCATGACGAGCGTGCCCGTGCCGTTCACGGTCGCACCGATGAGTCGGTCACCCTCATGTTTGGCGACCGGCACAGGCTCGCCGGTGACCATGGATTCATCGACGTTGCTCGCGCCGCTCACAACGCGACCGTCCACCGGGATCTTTTCGCCTGGTCGCACTCGCAGCTGGTCGCCGACCCGGACCTCGGCGAGCGGAATGTCCTGTTCCGGTCCGCCGGCACGGATGACGCGGGCGCTCCTGGGTGCGAGCCCGAGCAGTGCGCGGATCGCGGCACCGGTCTGGCTGCGGGCGCGCAGCTCGAGCACCTGGCCGAGCAGCACCAGCGCGATGATCACCGCCGCGGCTTCGAAATACACCGGCACCAGGCCGCCGTGGCCGCGCACCGCTTGCGGGAACACAGCCGGTGCCAGCAGCGCGACGGTGCTGTAGATCCAGGCGACGCCGACACCGATCGAGATCAGGGTGAACATGTTGAGGCTGCGGTGCACCAGCGATGCCCAGCCACGCGCGAAGAACGGCCAGCCACCCCAGAGCACGACGGGCGTCGCCAGGGCGAATTCGATCCACTGCACGGTACGCATGGACAGTACGCCGGTGACCGCGTCGTGCGCGAAGTCGGCTCCCATGGCCAGGACGAACACCGGCAGCGACAGGGCGAGGCTCACGACGAAGCGCCGGGTCATGAGCTTGAGCTCGGTGTCGTCCGGCTTTTCGGCGGCCGAATCCCGGGGTTCGAGCGCCATGCCGCAGATGGGGCACTCACCGGGCGCGTCGCGGACCACCTCCGGGTGCATCGGACACACGTACTGCACGCGGCCGGGTGCGGGCGCGGCCCGTTCCAGCGCCATCCCGCACTTCGGGCAGCTGCCCGGTCGATCGGATTCGACGCCGGGACACATCGGGCAGAAGTATGCAGCCCCCGAGGGCGGCGAGGGCTCGCTATGGGCGGCGCCGGGGGCGTGGACGCAGCCGTCCGTGGCCTCGGCCGCGGGCCCGGAAATCCGACTCTGACCCCGGTTTTCCTGGTTTTCGAACTTGTTCAGGCAACCGGCGCAGCAGAACCCGTACTCGATGCCCGCACGGGTCGTCCGATACGCGGTGTCGGGTTTGACCCGCATGCCGCAGACGGGATCGATGAAGCCCGGCGGTGTCGCGCCGGACTGGTTGTTGGCTGTGGACGCGTGCATGACCGTGGTCGCGTCAATCGGCGAAGCGGGCGAGGGCCTCGAACAGCTCGGACATCTTGGCGTCGGCGTCGGCGCGATTGCCCGCCGCCAGCGTCCCGGCGATACAGTGCTCGGCATGCTCGCGCAGCACGCCTTCCTCGACCCTGCGCAGCGCGGCGCGCGCGGCGCGGATCTGGGTGAGGATGTCGACGCAGTAACGCTCCTGCTCGACCATGCGGATGAGCCCGGCGACCTGGCCGTGAATACGCCTGAGGCGCGCGAGCTGGCCCTGATGGCTGGCGTGTTGCACGCGCAGATACTATACCCAGGTAGGGTATATGGTCAACGCGGACGATGGGCGCCACGGTCCGGCGCGGGCGCGCGGTGGCACGGGCAGGGCTGCCGCCGTCGCAGGGCCGGCTTCAGCCGGCCGCGGCGATGGGCGCGCGCGGCGAGCGGGTGGATGTGGCTGAAGCCGCACCTGCGGTCGCACCTGGACCCATGCCTGGGCCCGCCGCTGCGCGGATCAGCCCCCGGCGGCCTTGTCGGAGGCTCGGGTCCACAGGCGGCGGCCGAATTTGACGTAGCCCAGGACGTTGTTGAGGCGGTGATCCTTGCCGGTCTCGACGGGCACGACTTCACCCTTGAGCTGAGCATCGAGAAACGGCGCAATGACCGAGCCGCCGCCGCCGGTGACGAGGATGCGATCGATGTCCCAGTCCGAGGCCCACAGGCGATTGGCGTCGGTGGCGATCTGGGTCGCGAGCTGCTGGTAGGCGCGGTCGCGCACGCTTTTCAGATCGTAGCGCTTGCCGTGGATCTTGATCGAACCACGATCGACCGCTTCGTGCAGGCGATACAGCTCCACGGACACGCCGCTGGTCTCGCTCAGCTTCGAGGCGATGATGCCGTAGGCGCGCGAAATGCCGGAGTCGGTGGTACGGCTGCCGCGCTCGATATAGCGGGTGCGGTCGTAGATGGTGTAATCGGTGGTGCGGAAGCCCACGTCGATGACGGCGATCTTCTCGGTCAACAGGCCCGGATCGCGCACTTCGCCGAGGTCACTCAGCATCACGTTGTAGACCGAGCCGATCGGTTGCGGAACGACTTTGACCTCGGTGACGCGCACGACCGTGTCGGCGCGCTTGCCGTCGTGGTCGATGAGCACCATCGGGTGCTGGGCCTGGAGGATCCTGACCAGATCATCCTTGTGCTTGCGGTAGTGGCTGATCGGCAGTCCCGCCACCAGCTTGACGGCGTCCTGGCGTCCGGCGAGCCGCGCGAGCGGTGCGAGCGCCAGCACCTTGGTGAAGTCGGCAACGAACTGGCTTGGATCGAGCGTGAAGTTGCGTACCACGCTGTGGCGTTCGGCGAGCTCGCCGACGTAATAACCCTTGCCGCCGATCTCCAGGTGCAGATGCGCGTCGTCGTCCGGCTCCTCGAGCAGCGACTCTCGATACTGGGGCTCGGCCGCCTCGCCGTAGACGGACTTGAACACGATGGACCGGCGGCCATCCGTCGCCTTGGTATAGCCGAATCCGATGTCGAGGCCGATCACTTCCATTGCCGGTCACCGTTCGTGGGAGGGGACGCAGGTTTTAGCATGCCCCCCGGGGCCGGTCAAAGGCCGGCGTCACGCGGTCGGTACCGGCGCGGGAAGCGCGCGGCTTTTCCGGAGGTCTAGCCTCAGCGGCTGACAAAACGCTCGCGCAGATAGGCGAGCAGAGCAGCGAGATCGGTATCGGTCAGAGCCGGATTACCACCCCGTGCGGGCATTGCCATGGGCGATCCCGGGCTCTGAAAGCCTTCGATCATGTGCCGAAGCAGCAGGTCGTCCGCCTTGCTCAACGGGCTGCCGGGCGCCGTGAAATCGGGTGCGCCCGGAACGGCCCCTTTGCCATTGGCGCTGTGGCAGGCGACGCAGGTCTGGTTGTAGGCCCGGTCGGGGTCCGCGCCGGCGGCGGTTGATTGCGCAAGTTCGCGCTGTACCACGTCATCCCGGGCCACGACCTTGACGTTGCTCGCCTGCATGAAGGCGAGCACGTCGCGTGCCTGCTGGCCGGTGAGCCCGGCGCGCACACGCATGTGGCCGATGATGGGGCGCCAGATGTCGTCGCGAAACTCAGTGGGATCGCGCATGTTGTGGCACCGCGCGCAGTTGTCGGACCAGGTTCTGGCGCCGCTCGCCACGTTGCCGGCGCCGTCTTGCGCCGCCGGCGCCGAGAACCATATTGCCGCGACGAGCAGGACGAAGAGCCGAAGTCCGCGGAGCTGCTTTGTAATCGACGTGCTGATGATCATCGAGGCTCCCCCTAGAATCCGTAGCCGAGTTGCAGCAGAAGGCGATCGTCGTCGGCCGCTTCTCCGGGCACGCCGTCGTTGAATTCATATGCGATCTTGGCAACCGTATGGCTGTTGAACCACCAGTTCGCGCCGAGCGCCCATTGCTCCTGTACCTGGTGGGCGTGGTTCGAGTCGAAGTCGCCGTAGCGCACGACGGCTTCGAGCTTCGTCGGCAGGAATCGGTAGGACAGCTGGGTATACAGCGCGTCCCATTCCTGTTCCTCCGGTGCGACGCTGGTCGCCAGCGAACCGACTTTGGTGCGCACCCACTCCCCGATCAGATTGAAATTACGCCATTGCGCCTTCCAGTCGACGTCGTAGACGTCATAATCTCGGTCGGCTTCACCAGGCAGCGCGACGTCACCCATTGCGGTCGAGAAGCCGATCTCGGCATTGGCGAAGGGCACGAGGCCGATCCGACCGCCGAAGACCTTGTTGCCGTCCGTATCCTCGACACTGCCTTCGGCCATAACGGCCTCGATTTCATCGCCGTCCTCATTGAGCTCGAGGCTGGGGCCGTTGCCGGCGTAGACGGCATAGTTCGCGTACACGCCATCACCGAACGGCAGCGGGAAGCCGCCGCGTGCCTGGAAGCCCACCTCGCTGGTCGGCGCCGCGCCATCATGGCCGAAGCCGACCGGGGCCGACGGCATCCTGTTGACCCAGCTCGGATGCAGGTTCTGGCGAAACTGTCCGATGGGCGAGAGGAATCTGCCACCGAGCACAATCAGGTAATCGTGGAGGAGCAGATCAACCGTGACGTACTCGAGGTTTACGCTGGTTTCCGCGCCGTCGAGCTCGACCTCCAACTCGGCTTCGAACAGCACGAAATCCTTCCATTGGTAGTGGAAGATCGGTGCGAACAGGATGTCGCCGAAACGGCCATCCTCCGAGTCCTGGTCGGTGTACATCGCGTGCCCGTAGCCCGCCAGGTGCACGGTTGAGTCGTAGTTCTTCCACTCGTCCTGCTGCCCCCGGGTGTCGGCGACCTCCTGCCGTGTCTGGGCTACCTGCTGGCCGAGTTCCTCGACCTCCGCCCGGCTCGGGGACTGCGCGAGCGACTTCTCCAGCAACGCGCGCAGCTCGCCGACCTCGCGTTCGAGGCGTTCAATGCGTGCTTTCATCGCCTCGGGAGACATCTCCTGGGCGTGGGCCGGTTGCAGGACGGCGGCGACGAGCAGACCGAGCGCGGCGATGAGCAAGGTCCGTGGCGAACGATTCATTTGTGCTCCTGGCATCGGGATATCCTCGATTCCGTGAAAAGGTTCTGCGCCGTCTCGTACCCGGGTCGCGGCTGACCCGATAAATCCGAAAGATGAACGCTCGCCCGGATCTCGCGATCTGTCGTTCCGTTTACCCTACAACGTATGAGTCGCGTACAGGTCAAGGCATATACGGAAGGCCACGGCTATGCTGCCGTGATGCTCGCAGCGCGACCGACGATCAGGGACCGCAAAGACGCGCGCGCTGTAACACCGGTGTATTGACCTGGGTGTCACGCACATGTTTTAGCGTGCTCGTGCAACGTTACGAACAAGGGGATAGTGATGTACCCGAAAACGCGTTTTGTACCGGCGAGCACGCTGTTTTCATGCTCGTTCCGCCAGTGCAAGGGTGACCATGGACGGCGCGTCGTCATGCTGCCGGATCGAGCCGAGACGACGCGGCACCGGGAAACCGGCATCGTTGCGTTGATCAGGCGGTGCCGCGTGATCCCGTTCGATCTACTGGGCTTTGGCCGATTGCCGGTGCCGTGGCGAAGCTATCCGTATAGGGTGAAGAAACGCATCACCGCGCTGCGTGCGACCCTGTTGGACGATCCAGGGCGCGCTCGGAGTGGGACGAGTATGAGAGATGCCGCGCTGACACTGTCCAGGTGTACATCCGGGCTCCGCACCGGTTTACCCGACGATCGTCGCTTGCACGGGCGCAGGCGGGCGCCGTGAGCGAGCTGGTAGTCGTCGTCGTCGCCGGTGCACTCGTCTCCTGGTTCGCCCGGCGAACCCGCCAGCCCGGCGCCGTGTGGCTTATCGTCGCCGGGATGTTGTTGGGACCGCCCGGGTTGGGCGTGGTGAATGCGGGTGGAATTCTGGAGGGGCTCAGCGAACTCGGCGTCGCCCTGGTCGTCGGCGCCGCCGGTCTGCGGTTCTCGCTCGCGGAGCTGGCGCGTGCCGGTCGTCCGGGCGTGATGCTGGCAGTGGTCGGAGCGCTCGGCTCGCTCGCGGCGGGATACGCCGTGTGCTGGGGCTGGTCGCGGGATGTCGGCGAGGCGTTGTACGTAGGCATCGCGCTGGCGGCGACCAGCATCGCCGTGACTCTCAGCGTATTCGAGCAGCTCGGTCTGCTAGCCCGTCGCGTCGCGCTCATCGTTCTGGCGGCGGCTGTAGCTGACGATGTGATCGCGCTTTATCTTTTGTCCGCAGCGCACGGCGTGCTGAGCGAAGCAGGGGGTCTTTTGGATTTCTTGATCGTCAATGCGGTGACGCTCGTCATACCGGCGATGATTTACGTGAGCAGTAGCGGCGCGGCGCGGATGTTCGGAATCGGGGCACCGCGGGAGTCCGGACAGCAAGCGCTCATCGTCACGGCCGTCATCGTGGCCGCGGCCTGGATCGCCGAGGCCGCCGGCAGCTCGGCGGTGGTCGGCGCGTTCTTCGGCGGTGCCGGACTGGGCGCTGTGCTGGGCAGCGGACAACGGGAGCGGACGGTGGCGATCGTCGAACCGATCGTTCTTTTTCTGCTGCCGTTCTTCTTCATCGGTATCGGCGCGCAGGTCGAGTGGATGGCCTTCGGCAGTGCGGTCGTCTGGACCCTGGCGGTCGCCCTCGCGGTGACGGGTCTGGCGGCCAAGGCCGTCGGCGGGTGGTGGGCCGTGCGCGGTGCGCTGAGCGGCCGTGATCGCTGGATTGCGGGCTTTGCGATGGTGCCGCGCGGGGAAATCGCGCTGATCGTCGCCGGTCTCGGCCTCGAACAGGGACACCTGTCGCACCATGTTTTCGTTGCGGTGGTGATTGCTATCATCGCGTTGACGCTCGCCGGGCCGCTGGCGCTGCAGAGGCTCGTTGCGGATCCGGCCTGACCACGCGACATCCTCGGACTGCCGCCACAAGGGAGTAGGGTCAAATGCGCAGCTCATGGTTGTGGACGCTCGCCGCGTTGCTGGCGCTCGCAGGGGCCTCGTATGCGGTGTTCGTCGCAACCCGCGTGCCGCCACTGCCGCAAGGGGTGATCTACGGTAACGGTCATATCGAGGGTACCGAGATCCGGGTGGCGGCCGAAGTGGCCGGAAAGGTTGTCGAGCAGCACATGACCGAGGGGGTTCGCGTCACGGCCGGAGCTACGCTCGCTGTGATCGAACCGCAGACGAATCGTGACCGATTGCAGATGGCCGGCAGCGCGATCGCGGCCCGGGAGGAGACACGGGCCGGTCTGGATGCGCAGATCAGCACCTGGA
>JADZEE010000146.1 GCA_020850735.1 Gammaproteobacteria bacterium
AGCGGGGGTCCATCGCGGTCGTTGTGACCCGCGCGCGTCGTCAGCAGTCTGACGAGATCACCGGCCGGGAGCCGGGGTGAGGGGTCTTGCCACGCCGTTGCCGCGATGGATCCCGGCTCTCCTCCCGCTCCACCTTCCGGTTCCCCGGCCGGAGGCGACGCCTGGAAGGTGGCGCCGCAGAGCCGGGGTCCATCGCGGTCGTTGTGACCCGCGCGCGTCGTCAGCATTCCGACGACATCACCGGCCGGGAGCCGGGGTGAGGGGTCTCGCAACGCCGTTGCCGCGATGGATCCCGGCTCTCCGCCCGCGACCTCTCGGTCGCCGGCTCCGGCCGGGACACCGGAGTGATGGTTTCGGCCGGGTCCCGGAATGATGGCTTGCCCTTCTGGCGCTTCTTCCTCCCGCCCCTCTTCCGGTTCCCCGGCCGGAGGCGACGCCTGGAAGGTGGCGCCGCAGAGCCGGGGCCCATCGCGGTCGTCGTGACCCGCGCGCAAGAGTACCGCGATCGGCAAAAGTCCTGCGTTGGCGCGCGGCGGCTCGAAATCGCAGAGGCGGCGGGATGGATGACCCGAGTGTCCTCTGTGCGCTGGGCCACGGAGAGAGCAGCGACGCCGCACGCGTAACGTGCAGGAATGGTCTGTCAAGGAATCGATTGCTCTGTGGCCATACGGACACGCACCTGAAGAAAGCGTTGGATGACAGGGCTGGCGTGCTTGCCCCGTCCGCACCGGCCTGTTAGGCGTGAGTTAAGGATAAGTTAACATTGCGGTACGAAACGTCGGGGGTAGGCGGATGATCAAGTTTGCGGGTGCGGTATTGGCCGCGGCGACATTGTCCTTGGGCTCGGCCGCATGGTCGGCAAGCGTCGTCGACATCGAAGGCCGGGTCCTGGCCAACAGTGGCGCCGGGTTCAAGCGGCTGAGCGGGCCGGTGGCCGTGCGTCCGGGCACGCGCGTGATGGCCAACCCGGGCGGGTCTGCCACGATCATCTACGACAACGGCTGCCGCGAGCAGGTCATGCCCGGCGGCGTGGTGACCGTGCGATCCGAAGGGCCGTGCTCGTTGGCCGCGGCAGAGACGGGGTCCGTCTATGCGCTCGGCGCCGTGGCCATCGGTGCCGGTGCCGCGGTGGCGATCGGCCTGTCCAAGAGCAACGACAAACCCGCCAGCCCGTAGATCCGTATGCGTGTGTCGAGCCTCAGCGTCCCCGGGTTGCGAAACCGGGTGTGGGCCATCGTCGGACTGCTTGCCGTCGCGCTGGTGTTCGGTGGCGCGACGCGCGTTGGACATCTGTCCGACGTGATCGTCCAGGCTGTCGCGGTGCCGGTTCTCGTCTGGGGGGCCGCGGCGCTGATCGGCTCGGGCGGAGGCGCCCTGCTGTGGACGGCCGTCGGGCTGGCCGTCCTGTGCGTCGCGCTGCCCGCAGCGCAATTGCTCCCCATCATGCTGCCGACGTCGCATGGCCCGGCCGGACTTCTCGTCGGCGAGGTGCGCCAGGTCCTCGGCGACGCCACGTCGGCGCTGCCGGTCAGCATCGCCCCGCGATCGACGCTGCTGGCGCTCGTTTCCCTCATTCCAGCCCTGGCGATGCTCGTCGGGACCGCGTGCCTCTCGCGCCACGAGCGGCGCTGGCTGACGCTGGCCGCGCTGGCATTGGGCACCGTTTCCGTTTTCCTGGGGCTGGCGCAATCCGCGCAGGGGCCGTCGAGCCCGCTGCGGTTCTTCGACGTCACGAACCCGACCGAGGCCGTCGGGTTCTTCGCGAACCGCAATCACTTCTCGGCCCTGCTCTATGTGCTCCTGGTGTTTGCCGCCGCGTGGGGCGGACATGCCGCGCATCGTCTGATGTCGGTCTCGTCGCGCCGGCGCTGGGACGCGTCCGTTCTCCTTCCCGTCGTGGCGATCCTGACGCTGTTCGTGCTGCTGGTGGCGACGCAGACGTTCACGCGCTCGCGCGCCGGGCTTCTGCTGACGATCGTCGCGCTGCTGGGCGCGGCCGCGATCTCGTATGCCGGCCAGCGCGGCGGCAAACGGTCGGCCAGCACCCGCCTCGTGTGGGGTGCGGCGCTTGCCGGTGTCTTCCTCTCGCTGCAGTTCGCGCTCTTCCGCGTGCTCGAGCGCTTCGAGGCAGATCCGCTGGCCGACGCGCGCATTCCCTTCGCGTCGAACACGCTGGAAGCAGCGGGGGCTCATCTGCCGGTCGGCACGGGTGTCGGCACGTTCGTGCCGGTCTACGGCCTCTACGAGACACCGGCCACGGCCCTGCTCAACACCTTTGCCAATCGCGCACACAACGACTTTCTCGAGGTGTGGCTCGAGACCGGCTTGCCGGGAGCGATGATCTTTGCCGGCTTCGCGATCTGGCTCGCGGTCGCCGCCGCGCGCGCCTGGCTGGTGCGCGAGGGGGCGAGCGGCATCGACACGGCGCTCGCGCGGGCCGCCAGCCTCGCCATTCTGCTTCTGCTCCTGCACTCGGTCGTGGACTACCCTCTGCGCACGACGGCGCTGCAATGCGTGCTGGCGATGGCCTGCGTGCTTCTCATCCCGGCGCCGGGTGCGGGCGAGAACGAGCCGGCGGACGATGCGTATGCAGCGGCGCGGCCGGAGCGCGGCGCCGCCCGTCGCCGGGCCGCAACGGCCGCAAAAACCCTGGAAGCGGCGCCCGTGGCGCGAACGCGGAGCCAGCCCTGGGGCCACAACGTGGCGTGGCCGGCCGAATGGGCGCCATCGGATGCGCGCGCGGCACAAGGTGGCGGCCGCCCGCCGGCGCCGGCCGCGGATGCGTCGCCGTCGACGACCTCCGACTCTGTCAGAAACACGACGCGATCTGTGGAAAATGAATAATCGGGTGTTGGAGCATTCCAGGTGTTGCGTTACGACAAATGAAATTCAGACGACGCAAAACAATTACGCGGGAACTGTCATGCGTCCAATCGCAATGTTGCTGATCGATTTGATACTGGTTTCGGTTGCGACACTTTCGGCGCTTTTTCTGCGCCACGATCTCGCCGTTTCCGAGGATCGGTTGATCGCCTTTCTGCCTTATCTCGCCTATTCGCTGGGGATCGGTCTTCTGGCGATTACCGGCTACGGGCTGCATCGCTCGATCTGGCGCCTGAGCGGATCGCGGGATTACTGGCGCATCGTGACGGTGGCGCTGGTGACCGTGCTCGGCGCGACGGCGCTCGGTTTTCTCGTTGACCGGCTGGAGGGGGTGCCGCGCGCCGTGCCGCTGATCCAGCTCGGCACGATGGCGGCTCTCATGCTGGCGGCGCGCGTGCTGACGCGCAAGCGAGGCGAGCTCCGGGCGCGGCGGCGCGCGCTGGCGCTGGTGCCCGAGACCCGACAGGAAACCCGGGCGACGGTTCTGATCGTGGGGCTGAACAGTGTGACCGAGCTCTACCTGCAGGCGATCGCCGAGCTGACCGAGGGCCGCGTCGAGGTTGCCGGCATTCTCGGGCGGAGCGCACGGCAGGTGGGGCGGCTCGCCCAGTCGCATCGTGTGCTGGGATTGCCGGAGGACCTGACCTCCGTCCTGCGCAACCTGGAGGTCGAAGGGATTTTCGTGGACCGCATCGTCGTCGCGCTGCCGCTGCATAAGCTTTCGGATGCGGCGCGCGACGCCTTGCTCGACGTGCAGCAGGACACGTCGATCACGGTGCAGATCCTGGCCGACAGCGTACATCCCTCGGGCGACGTCGGCGAGACGACGGAGCGCGGCGGCGATCTCCGCGCGCTGGAGTTCACCGCTGCCGAGCTGGACCTGGTGCGCGGGCGCAGCTACTTCGCCGCCAAGCGTGCTTTCGACATCGTGGGCGCGGCCGTGCTGATGGCCGTTGCGGCGCCAATTGTCGCGCTGGCCACGCTGCTGGTTGCGATTGACGTTGGCGTGCCGATCGTCTTTTGTCAGCGGCGGCCCGGCCGATGGGGACGTCCCGTGAGGGTGTACAAGTTCCGCACGATGCGCGGGGCCTACGCTCGCGACGGACGACGTCTCGGCGACGCGGAGCGGTGCTCGTGGATCGGCAGGATATTGCGGCGCTCGCGCCTGGACGAGCTGCCGCAACTCTACAACGTTCTGGTGGGTGACATGTCGTTCGTAGGGCCGCGTCCGTTGCTGCCGGTGGACCAGAGCCCGGAGTTCAAGGCGCGCCTGCTGGTGCGCCCGGGGATCACGGGCTACGCGCAGGTGGAGGGCGGGCGCGACGTGGCGCCGGCCGACAAGGCGGCGATGGACGTGTGGTACGTCCAGAACGCCTCCCTCGCGCTCGACCTGCAGGTGCTGCTGCGTACTGTGCCGATGATGCTTTTCGGGGACCGCATCAACCCGTCCGCGATCGAGCGGGCGTGGTGCGATCTTCATCCAACGGGAATTTGCCGGACGTGGCGGCGGCCGGTGAGGGCGGGGGCGGACTCCGCGCTCGACGGACAGTCCGGTCTGGCCAGCGGCCGTAGGGCGGCGTAGCCGCACAACACGACGGAGCCGCTGGCGCGCCAACTTCACGCGCACACTCCCGCGGCCGATCAGCGCCCGGGACTTCGAAGCCAAGCCTCTGGTGACCCGAGTCACCCGAAGTGCGGTAGCTTGGGTGAATATTGATCGATTAGAATTTTTGGCTCCCCGCCGTTACGCCTGGAAGCACATCAACACTGCCACCCACCATTATATTGGTGCGCCGACTTGAACTTCCTGGAAACCAACTGTGTATCGCTACCGTCTCGCTTTTCTCCATGATGGCTCGAAACACCGTATCAAGTATTTTTCTACTCTTCGTTGGTAGTTCCGTCAACCCGCATCTTATGCGTGTAGCGCGTCAGGTGATCAAGAACGTGTCGAATATCGCGCGTAGTGCTGAAAAAAAGTATCTGGCACCGATTTCGGTGCTGGCGTGGGCGGGTGCCGGCGAGCGTGCTCGAGCAGTCGTTTGTGGCGCCGAAGCGCTCAACCCCGTCGTCGCAGGTCTGACTTTGTGCAGAAATTGCCAGGGCAGACGGAGCTGATTCAATTTTGATCCGTTAGAGACAGCCCAACGATTTGGAAGGTCCGTCGCGAAAGCGCGGGTAGCGTTTTGGAGCGCACCGAAAGATGAATCAGCCGACTTATCGAGTTTGCACCCACTGCGTAATGGATACCACGGACGCGGCGATCACATTCGACGCTCAGGGTATCTGCGACCACTGCCGCACGTTCCAGTCTAAGATCAAGCCGAATTGGCACACCGACGCACGCGGGCGGGCTGAGCTCGACAGTCTCGTGGCGAAGATAAAGAAGGCCGGTGAGGGCAAGGATTTCGACTGCATCATCGGCGTCAGTGGTGGCATCGATAGCTCCTACCTCACCTGGCTCGCCAAACAAGAGATGGGGTTGCGGCCGCTGGTGTTCCACGTCGATGCCGGTTGGAATTCTCAGGAAGCCGTCAACAACATCGAGAAACTCATTGAGCATCTCGATCTCGATCTCTACACGCATGTCATTGACTGGGAAGAGATGCGCGACCTGCA
>JADZEE010000147.1 GCA_020850735.1 Gammaproteobacteria bacterium
CCCCCAGCCCCTCTCCCGGCGGGAGAGGGGAGCTTCGTGTGCCCGCTGATGCGGGCAGGTTGCTGGGTAGGGGAGAGGAAGGCAAGCGCTCGACGCAATCGCGCGCGCTGCGAGGCTCGCCGCGCGGCGCCATCAGCGCGCGTGATCCGCGAGGATCATGTCGGCCGCCTTCTCCGCGATCATGAGCGTGGCGGCGTTGGTGTTGCCGGAGGGCACGGTGGGCATCACCGAGGCGTCCACCACGCGCAGGCCCGGCACGTTTCGCACGCACAGCCGGGGATCGACCACCGCCTGCCGATCCGATTCCGGCCCCATCCGGGCGGTGCCGGCGTAGTGGTAGGTGGTCAGTCCGTGCCGCCGGACGAACTCCAGCCGTTCGGCATCGCTCTCGCAGGGCTCGCGCGGAAAGATCTGCCGGTCGACGATGTGCGCCATCGCCTTGCTCTTCACGATGGCGGACACGCGCTTCAGTGCCGCGACCATCACCATCCGGTCGTGCTCGGCGTCGAGGTGGTTCGGCTGGACGATCGGCGCCGCGTGGATGTCGCCCGACTGGACGCGGACGAACCCGCGGCTGCGCGGGCGCATGATCCACGCGCCCACCGTCACGCCCGGGAAGTCGTCGAGCTTGCGCGTCATCCCCTCCTTGAAGCTCGCCGGGGTGAACGTCACCGTGAAGTCGTTGGCCGGCGAATCCTCGGCGAGCTTGCAGAACGCGTAGGCGGACACGACGCTCATGCCGAGGATGGACGGGCGGCCGAGCAGCCAGGCCGCGATCTCCCCGAGCAGTGCCGGCCCGCGGCCACGGCCATTGACCGTGTCGACGCCCGGGCGGGCACGGGCGACGACCCGGGCGGCGTAGTGATCGTTCAGGTTCTCGCCGACGCCGGGCAGGTCGGCCACCACCGGGATCCCCAGCTCCTGCAGCCGCTCGGCGGGGCCGATGCCGGAGAGTTGCAGGAGCTTGACGGTGTTGATGGTGCCCGTGCTGACGATCGTGCACAGGCGCGCCCGCACGGTACGGGGCTCGCCGCGCCCGCCCGGCAGATACTCGACACCGGCCGCGCGACCGCCCTCGAACACGATCCGCCGCACCAGCGCATGCGTGAGCACCCGCACGCCGAACTGGCGTCTGGCGGGATGCAGATAGGCGTGTGCCGCGCTGCATCGTCTGCCCTTGTAGACCGTCGCCTGGGCGTAGCAGGTGCCCGTCTGGCTGCGGCCGTTGTAGTCCGGGTTGGGCGGCGAGCCCGTCTCGAGCGCCGCCTGGATGAACGCGTCGCATACCGCGTTGCGACGCTGGATCACGTCCGTCAGCAGGCGTCCCTCGCGTCCCCGATACGCGTCGTCGCCCTCGCCCATGAAGCACTCGTTGCGACGGAAGTACGGCAGCACCGAGGCGTAGTCCCAGCCCGGGTTGCCGAGGCTTGCCCAGTGGTCGTAGTCGCATGCCTGGCCGCGGCTGTAGATCGTCCCGTTCAGGGCGCTCGACCCACCGAGCGTCCTGCCCTGCACGAAGGGCACGTCCCGGTCGTAGGTGTTCGGCGTGCCGCGATAGGTGAAGCGCCAGGTGAGCGCCGGATCGTCGTAGGTCTTCATGAACCCGGCGGGCATGCGGATGTAGGGGCTGGTGTCGGACGGGCCGGCCTCCAGCACGCAGACGCTGTGCCCTTGCGCGGCGAGCCGGTAGGCCAGCACGCAACCGGCCGGGCCGGCCCCCGCGATGACGTAGTCGTGCTCGTCCATGCGCATTCCTCGTCTGTCCGCGCGGCTGCTCGGGCCCGGCGGGCGCGAAGCGGCTGCGTTTGCGCGGAGCGGGCTCGGTGCGGTACCGCGCCCGGGCCTGCGCGAGGCCCGGACGGTGGGCGCAGCGCCAGGTGGAGGCCGCCGGACGCCGGCTCACTCCGGCCGGATGTTCGCGTCGCGAATCACCTGACCCCACTGCTTGAGCTCGGCCCGGATCGTCTCCACGACCTGCTCCGGCCCGCCGGGGACCAGGATCAGGCCCATGCCGACCATCCGCTCCTGCAGGGTGGCATTGGCCAGGGCCTTGACGATGGCGTCCTGCAATTGGCGAACGACCGGCTCCGGCGTGCCGCGCGGCACCACATAGGTGTAGCTGAACGCGGACTCGAAGTCCTTGAATCCGATCTCGCGCATCGTCGGCAGATCGGGCAGCGCGCTCACCCGCTGCGGCGACGTGATGGCCAGCGCGCGCAGCCGCCCGCCGGCGAGGTGCGGCACCACGTCGGCCTGCCCCATGAACGAGAAATCCAGTCGCCCGGAGATCAGGTCCGGCAGCATCGCCGAGTAGCCCTTGTACGGCACGTGCACGCTGGCGACGCCCGCCGCCCGCTTGAACAGCTCGGCCGAAAGATGGCTGATCGACCCCACGCCGCCGGAGCCGTAGGGCATGGCGCCGGCCCTGGCCTTGGCCTGGGCGACGAGATCGGGCACGGTGCGGTATGGCGACGTCGCGGGAACGGCGAGCAGCAACGGCGTGGTGGACGAACGCGCGACCGGCGCGAAGTCGCGCAGCAGGTCGTAGGGCACCTTGTCGCGGAACACCATGTTGACGATCTGCGTGCTGGTCACCTGCAGGACCGTGTAGCCGTCCGGGCTCGCGCGGCTGGCCGCGACGGTTCCCGGAATGGCATCCCCGCCTGCCGGATTCTCGACCAGAACCTGCTGGCCGAAGATGTCGGCCAGTTGCTGCGCGAGCAGCCGGCCGACGCGGTCGCCGATGCCGCCCGCAGCGAACGGAATGACGATGCGCACCGGCTTGGAGGGGTAGCGGTCCTGCGCCTGCACGGCGGGCGCGGCGAGGCCGAGCGCCAGCAGCACCAGCACGGATCGCCGCCAGCGCCCTGCACCCGCCGCGGCGCGACCCATGCTCCCGAATGCCCTGCGTGACCCGAACGAAGATCCGCCTGCGTGCTTCATCGCCTGCCTCCCCCTAGGTCGTTCGTCGGATCCGCGCTCTGCGCGCGGACTGGAGCCGGAGACGGCGCCGGTGGCCCGGCGCGCACCTTCCCGAGACCCTACACTAGCCGCACACTTCGCGAAACACCCGCAGGAAGTTGCCGCCGACGATCTTCACCACGGTGGCCTCGGGAATGCCCCGCCGCAGCAGCGCGGCGGTGAGGTTGGGCCAGCGGTCCCAGGTCTCCAGGTCGACGACCTGCATGTTCGGGTCGAAGTGGTCCTGCGGCCGCCAGCCGACCCAGTCGAAGCCGGAGGTCGGCTCGTTCGTCATGGCGGGCGCCCAGGTCAGCGCCGTGTAGTAGGGCTTGCCCCAGTCGGTGCCGATGCCGACGTGGTCGGCGCCGGCGACGTTCAGCATGTGCTCGACGTGGTCGACCACGGTGTCGAGCGTGGCCCAGCCGGCGGGCCGGCCCGCCCTGGGCGCGCGGCCGTCGCC
>JADZEE010000148.1 GCA_020850735.1 Gammaproteobacteria bacterium
AATCAGGGCGATCGGTGCGCGGTTGCGGGTAACGCGCCGTCTGTTCCTCACGCACGACCACGCCGTCCTTGACGTACACGTTCCAGGCGCAGTTCGCGATGCAGTTGACGCAATGCGACGCGTGGCCGACGCGGTCCCAGGTCCACTCCTCCCGGTAGATGTCTTCCCAGCCGCGATAGGAAAAGTCGCTCAGCGGATCGGCGGCCGGCTCCACGGTCGTCAGCGCCCACACACCGTCCGGCAGGATTGCACCGAGGCTTGCGAGCCCGGTATTGCGCAGGAAGCTTCGGCGATCGATTTTGCGCATCCGCGTCTACTCCGTGTCACCGGCAGGAAAATTCACTCATGAGCTAAAATAGGCGGTGACCCGAGGCGTGATTTGATCCGGATCAAACGCACCAGCGGCGAACTCCTCTATGGGTGTCCACGGTTCCCGGCACCCGGCGCGGTCGATACCGTCGAGGTCATTGATCACGAAGAACGTCGCGGCCGGCTGAAGCCGGTTTCGCGCCTGGCCACGTCGTCGTGAGATCCGCGCCGACGCGGATGGGTATGGAAATGCCGCAGCAGCAGCTTCGGCCGCGCGCAGTGCAGAGCACCCGGAAAACCCGCCGGGGAGGAGGATTGGCATGGGACGACTGGACGGCAGGCGCGCCCTGATTACCGGCGCGAGCTCGGGGATCGGGGCCGGTGTGGCGATTGC
Source organism: Gammaproteobacteria bacterium (assembly GCA_020850735.1). Classification (GTDB taxonomy): domain Bacteria; phylum Pseudomonadota; class Gammaproteobacteria; order JADZEE01; family JADZEE01; genus JADZEE01. The sequence continues at coordinate 704 of JADZEE010000148.1, forward strand.
TTTTGCGCGCGAAGGTGCGGACGTCGCCATCAACTACCCGACTGAAGCCGAGCGCGAGGCCGCGCAGCGGGTTGCCGCGCGGGTACGCGCGTCGGGTCGGCGGGCGTTGCCGGTGTGCGCCGACGTGGCCGATGCGGGCGAAGTTGATCGCATGGTCGACGAAACGATCGCCGCGTTCGGCGGCGTCGACATCCTGGTGAACAACGCGGGTATCGCGCACACGGCACCAGTGGAGGAAATCCCGATCGAAATCTGGGACCGCCTGATCGCGGTGCACCTGCGCAGCGTGTTCCTGGCGACTCGCCGTGTGCTGCCGCTCATGTACGCACAGGACTACGGCAAGATCATCAACACGGCCTCGCAGCTCGCCTACAAGGGTGCGCCGGGTCTGACGCACTATACGGCCGCAAAGGGAGCGATCCTCTCGTTCACGCGGTCACTCGCCCTGGAGATCGGTACTCGCAACGTCAACGCCAACTGCGTCGCCCCGGGCGCGACGCGCACGCCCATCCTCGACGCGGTTCCTGACGCGGTGCTCGAGGCGATCCGGCTGTCCATTCCCAGGCAGCGTATCGCCGAGGTCGACGACATCGTGCCCGCTTACGTGTTTCTGGCCAGCGACGACGGGCGCCACTTCCAGGGCCAGTGCCTGAGCCCGAACGGCGGTGACGTGTTCCTTTGAACGGTTGCCCGCAAACACGGGCCGGTCGCATCAGCGCAGCTTCAGGGTCACGCGCACCAGTGCGGGGTCATCGGCCAGCGCGGAGCGTTCGAAGCCGAGCGCGTCACACAGGCGCAGCATCGTCGAGTTCTCGTGCAGGACGTCGCCGTGGATCTCGGCGAGGCCGCGCGCACGCGCGTAATCGACGATCCGGCGCATCAGCAGCAGACCGAGCCCCAGCCCCGTCATGTCCTGGCGCACGATGATGGCGTACTCGCCGCGCTCGTTGTCCGGATCCGCCGACACGCGCACGACACCATAGAGCTCGGTCTGGCCGGCGATGCCGTGCTCGGTCAGCACCAGCGCCATCTCGCGGTCGTAATCGATCTGGGTGAAGCGTGCCGCGACCACGTGCGAGAGCGTTTTCATCGGCACGAAGAAGCGCAACCGGATCTGTTCCGGTGAGAATCGGGCGAACGCGTCCTGCAGGGCGGGCTCGTCTTCGGGGACGATCGGTCGCAGCAACAGCTCGCGGCCGTCGGCGAGCGGAATGTCCTCTTCCAGCTCCTTCGGGTAGGGGCGGATGGCCAGGCGCTCGCCGGGACGCGCATCGGTCGCGCGTACGCGCAGGCGGGCATCGAGCGCGATCACGCCATCGGCATCGGCCAGCAGCGGGTTGATGTCGAGCTCGATCACCTGCGGCACGTCACTTGCGAGCTGGGCGATTTTGATGAGCGTCATGGCGATGCCGTCGAGATCGGCGGCGGCCCGGTCGCGGTAGCCTTCGAGCTCGCGATAGATGCGCGTGCGCGACATGATCTCGCGCGCCAGGTGCATGTTCAGCGGCGGCAGTCCGAGCGCCTTGTCGTCGACGACCTCCACGGCCGTGCCGCCGTGGCCGAACAGGATCACGGGCCCGAACTGGGCGTCGTCGGTGACGCCGGCTATGAGCTCGTAGGCACCGGCGCGGCGCACCATCGGGCCGACGGTGAAGCCCTCGACGCGCGCGTCGGGACAGCGCTTGCGCACGTTCGCAAGCATGAGCTCGGCACGTTCACGCACCATGCGCTCGCCGTCGAGATCGAGTGCGACGCCGCCGACGTCGCTTTTGTGCGTGATGTCGGGCGAGAGGATCTTCATCGCCACCGGCACCCCGAATTCCACGGCCGCCGCCGCCGCTTGCTCGGCGGTCGCTACGATCCTGACCGCTGCGACCGGGATGCCGTAGGCGGCGAGCGCCGCCTTGGCCTCGGCCTCGTTCAGCCACTCGCGCCCCTGCGCGATAACACCGGCAACCAGCGCCCGCACGGCTTCCACGTCCGGTTCGAACTCCTGCGGAATCGACGGTGGCGTCTGCGTGAGCAGCTCCTGGCTGCGCCGGTAGTTGACGGTGTACATGAACGCGCGTACGCCGGCCTCGGGGGTCGCGTAACTCGGGATCGCGTGCGCCGCGAACAGCGCGCGCGCCTCGGCGGTCGAGGCTTCGCCGACCCAGCTCGCGATCACCACCGGCGTCTTGCGCGGGGCGGCGGCTTCGACCACGCCGCGCGCGGCGTCGATGCCGCTGGCGATCGCGGTGGGGCAGTTGAGCACCAGTACGGCATCGGTATCCCCGGACTCGAGCAGCACGGTCAGCGCATCGCCATAACGCTTGGCGTCGGCATCGCCGACGATGTCCACCGGGTTGCCGTGGGACCAGGTCTTCGGCAGCACGGCGTCGAGCTTCGCCTTGGTTGCGGCCGACAGCTCGGCGAGCCGGCCGCGGCGATCCATGAGCGCGTCGGTGGCGAGAATGCCGATGCCGCCACCGTTGGACAGGATGGCCAGGCGATCGCCTTTGGGCGGTCGGATCATGCCGAGGATGCCCACTGCGTCGAACAGCTCCTCGAGGCTGAACACGCGCAGCATGCCGGCACGGCGAAACGCAGCATCGTAAACCGCGTCGACGCCGGCGAGCGCACCGGTGTGCGAGGCGACGGCCTTCGCGCCTTCGGCGTGGCGCCCGCCCTTGACGACGACGACCGGCTTGCTGCGCGCCGCCGCGCGGGCGGCCGACAGGAACTTGCGCGCGTGGGTCACCGCTTCGATGTAGAGCAGGATGGCGCGCGTGTCGCCGTCGCTGGCGAGGTAATCGAGCATGTCGCCGAAATCGACGTCGATCATGTCGCCGAGCGAGACGAGGTGCGAAAAGCCGATGCCGCGCGAATGCGCCCAGTCCACCACCGAGGTGACGATGGCGCCGGACTGGGCCGCGAAGGCGAGGTGGCCGTGGCGCGGAGCGAGGTGGGCGAAGCTGGCGTTCAGGCCGACTTCGGGGACGATGAGGCCCAGACAGTTCGGACCGACGATGCGCAGCAGGTACGGCCTGGCCGCCTGCAGTACGTCACGCTCGAGCGCCTTGCCGGCCGCGTCGCCGCCCTCGCCGAAACCGGCGGTCACGATCACGGCCGCACGCGTGCCGCGCTGGCCGAGCTCGCCGATGAGCCCCGGGATCGCCTGCGGCGGGGTACAGATGACGGCCAGATCCGGGATCACCGGCAGGCTCGCGACGTCGGGGTAGGCGAGCACGCCTTCGATGGCGCGATGCTTCGGATTGACCGGCATCACCGGCCCGTCGAAACCGCCGTTGAACAGGTTGTGGGCGACCGTGGCACCGACCGAGCCCGGGGTCCTGCTCGCGCCGATCAGGGCGACCGAGGACGGGTTCAGGAGGCGATCGAGGTTGCGTATGGTCATGCGCGCTCCGGGCCGGGGGCAGCGCGGATCCGGGCCGCCCTGCAGGCATTATCCGGCGCTGTTATTGCATTGCAACAACCAGCCCCGGCGGCGGCTGTCAGTCGACCCGACCGGCGGCCGGCGCAGCCCCGGGATCGACGCCGGCGCGGGTGTACACGCGGCTCAGCTCGACCGAATGCGGCAGGATCACCGGCCGCAGCTTGACCTGGAGCTCGAGCCGTGCGCCATCCGCGCTCAGCGTGTAACGCTCGACGGTACGGCCACCGCCCGGGGGTTGGGATTCGATCACCAGGGTCGCGCCGTCCCAGTAGGCCGAGGAGTAGCCGAAGCCGGTATCCGTGCGCGGCGTCGTGGCCGAGACGACGCGACCGCGCCGGTCGTTGTAGAACACCCGCTCATAGCCGCTGTCGTACTGGAAGCGGAACTCCGGTTCCATCTGCCGGATGACGATGTGCTTGCTGGCGAGCAGGCCGACGAATTCGAGCTTGGCGCGGTTCGGGTCGCCGAAAGGTTCCGCACCGTCGTAAGCTTCCGCTCCGCCGCGCTCGCGTCCGTCGCCGTCCCGCTCGCGCGCCTCGGCACGCTCGCGCATCTCGTCGCGCTCGCGCCGGCTGATGCTTTTCTTGATGGCCTGGCTCGGCTCGTCGCTCTGTGCAGCGTCCACCACCCAGTCCCCGCTCAGATCAGGACGCCCGCTCGGTGCGGTATCGGCAGCGGTAGTGGCCGCCGCGGCGCTCAGCAGAACGCCGAACAGGGTGCAGGTCGTCCAGAATCGTCGTGTCATGCGGGGCTCCGGCGGCAACAGCGGCTGGGATCGCCGTGAACTTGGCAGGGCGATACCCGGAAGTCAACACGCGCCCTCGTGCTGCTTCCTGCCTGGCGCGAGGACGTACAATGACACATTCCCAGCCTGCGTGAACCGTCAGCCTATGGTCGATGACACCGGTATCCGCGCCACGGTGCTCGCCGCGCTCGTGAGTATAGCTCCGGACGCGGGAGCGGCCGGCTTCGACTTCGACCGCAACATCCGCGACCAGGTCGATTTCGACTCGGTGGATTTCCTGAATTTCGTGCTCGCGATCGGTGCGGCGCTCGGTATCGAAGTGCCGGAACGCGACTACCCCAAGCTCGGCACGCTGACCGGCTGCGTGACCTACCTGCGCGCGCGCCTCGGCTGAGCGCCGGCAAGACGGTCACCGTCCCGGCGCTGACCGTTTCCGAGCGTCCCGGGCCCGGCCGCCCGCGGGCGGGATCAGGCGCGCAGGACCATGCCGTCGTCCGGCGCCGTTCACGACCGCATCCCGCCGCCGGTACGAGCTACGTACAATTCGAGCCGGCGCGGCTGGATTAGATTGACGCCGCCGTAACGGCAACCCCGCGGGCGTTGCGCCCGCCATGTCCAACCACGGGAGCCGCACTCATGCAGCAGATCCTCGCTTTCGGCCAGCCGCTCGGCGGCGTCGTGCAGATGGCCTACACCGTCCCCGATCTCGATGCGGCGATCCGCTACTGGACCGACGTCATGCGCGTCGGGCCGTTTTTCCTGCTCGACAGCTCGATGATCGAGGATGCGCACTACCGTGGATCACCGACAGACGTGCAGCTGCGCGCGGGGCTGGCCTGGTCCGGGACCATGTGCATCGAGCTCATCGAGCAGACCAACGCCGCGCCGTCCGTATACGCAGAGCTCATCGCCGCCCGCGGCCACGGCTTCCATCACGTCGCGCTCGCCACCCGCGACATCGACGCGGACATCGCCCGCTTCGAGGCCCAGGGTGCACCGGCGGCTTTCACGGGCCGGGTGATCGTCGGCGATCGCTTTGCCTATATGGATACGACCGCCGCCTTGGGCGCCATGGTCGAGCTCATCGCGACCAACGATAAGGTGGAGCAGCTGTTCGCCCACATGAAGCAGGCGGCCGAGCGCTGGGACGGGCGCGAACGCGTGGCGAGCGCCTGAAGCCGGCGCGAACGATCGACGTTTCACGGTGCGCGAGAACGCGAGCGCCTCGGGCTCCGTCCAGGCACTGCCCGGGCGCAGTGCCAGTCCGCCGGCAGTCATGGCGCGATCATGGCGCAGTCGCACATTGCGGATGTGGTCATTAGAATGGCCGTTCGCGCCGGCGCAAGCCGCCGGGCGATTACAGCCGTCAACCGGGAGCCCGAAACCATGAAATTCCTGAACTCGCTCGGCCCGAACCCGCGCATGGTGCGCATGTTCATGCTCGAGAAGGGCATAGCTCTTCCCACCGTCGAGCACGACATCTTCGCCGGCGACAACCGCCGCCCGCCCTACAGCGACAAGAATCCGGGGGCGCAGATGCCGGCCCTCGAGCTCGACGACGGCACCTGCATCGGCGAGACCGTCGCCATCTGCGAGTACCTCGAGGAAAGCAATCCGAAGCCGGCCCTGATCGGCAGCAATGCCAAGGAACGCGCCGAAGCACGCATGTGGATCCGGCGCGTCGAACTCAACGTCACGGAGTTCATGTACAACGGTTTCCGTTTCGCGGAGGGCCTGGAGTTGTTCAAGTCGCGCATGCGCTGCCTGCCGGAGGCGGCGGCGGGCCTGAAGGCCAAAGGCCAGGATGGGCTGAAGTGGCTGGACGGGCTGCTCGCGGGCAAGCAGTTCCTCTGCGGCGACCGCCTGACGGTGGCCGATCTCGTCCTGTATTGCTGCCTGGACTTCTGTGGCGGTGTCGGCCAACCGCTCGATCCCGCGCTCGAGAACGTCAACGCCTGGTTCGCGCGCATGAACGCCCGCCCGAGCGCCACGGCGAGCCTGCACCCCGGTGCCGCCGGCGCCGGCATGCGCGCCTGATCCCGGGCCGGCGCCGTGGTCTGTCACGGCCACAGACCGCAGGGTGCCGACGGCGGGCGCGTGAATGAAACCGGGCCTGTGCCGCAGCGAGGCCCGCGCGCGACTGCGATCGGGGCCGGCGCAGTAATGCGAGTCTGACCCCGGTTCGGCGTGCGGCGGCAAACGGTCAGGGGCAGAGCCGGACCGACGTCGGATCGGATCGCGTGGAAGCCGCTGCCCGGACAACTGCCCATGCGGCGGGTGACGGCCGGTAACCGCCTCGGCGGCGCCCTCGCCCTGGTCGTCGGTGTGCCGTGGCTGTTTCATGCGGCGGATTTTCTGCTGGCCTCGATCGACCGCACGGGTTTCGCCGGCGGCCAGCTGCTGCTCGTGCTGCTGGTCGCCGGCGGGCTGGTCGTCACTCTGTTCGGTCTCAGCCAGCTGACGTACCGGGAAGAGACGGTGATCGATGCGGCGACGGTGCGCTGGTCGCGGCGCGGCCTGAGCGGGTCGAAGACCTGGCGCGAACCCCTGCAGCGCTACCGGGGCGTGCTGAAGCAATCGCGATCCTGGAGCGGTCACGACCGACCCGGCGCGAGCGCTACGGAATACACGCTCGTGCTGCATCACGATGAGCCGTCGAAATGCGTGCGCCTGTACGAGGCGGAGAACATCTCCCCGTCGCCACCGGCGCAGTGGACCAGGCTCTGGACCCATTACGCCGGGCTGTTCAAACTGCCGCTGCTGGCGGGCGAGGGCGCGGACATGACTGCGCGCCCGGTGGAGGCGCTCGCGCGGCCGTTGCTCGAGCTCCTCGCCGCGGGTGAAGTCCAGGCGCCTGGAATCGATCTGGATCGGCCCCGGCTGCTGCCCGGCCTGTCCCTGCAGCGGGACGGCCTGCGCTGGGTGATCACGCTCGCGCCGGCCGCCCGGATCCGCAAGCTCGCATGGCTGCTCGTCACCGCCGTGGCCATGCTCGGCCTGGGAGCCGTTTTCGACCTCCTGCCGCGTTCCGGTCCGGCGTTGTTGATCGTGCTCGCGCTGGCGGGCGTGCTGCTGGGCGGGACCGTCCTGGGTGGCGCTGCCATCGTGCGCAAGCTCCGCTGCCCCGATCAGATCATCTTCGACGCGCAGTCGCTCTGCTGCCGGAGCTGGGACCGGCGCCGTGGTTGGGACACGCACGGTATACCGGTGGCCGACATCGTGAGCATCACCCTGGGGGCGGAGCCGGCAGATCCGGATCAGCGTGCGCTGGTCCTGGTGGCGGGTAAACACGCCGACCTGAGCGTCGGCGCAGCGCTGACGCTGCGGGCGCGACGACAACTGCGGGATCTGTTGCTGTCCCTGATGAACTCGATAAAACCGGGGTCAGAGTCGGATTTCGCCGCCGGGCGCCGAACCCGAGCGCGAAGCGACGAATGATCCTTGCCACCTTTTTGTACGATTGGCGGCCCCGGCGCCAACAGCACTTCCGAGAACAGCAACTGGCCCGCCAGAATCGCCACGAGCGCCACCAGCGCATGCACAACGACCGCAGCCACCGCACCGCCCGCGCGACCGAACAGGGGATCGAGCGGTTCGATCTGATCCTTCAGCACCAGCCCCCGGGCGAACTCACCCGGCGTTTCCAGCGCCCCACCCGGCCCTACGACGCCGGCAGGAAGAACGCAGCCGCCGGCTACCCAGGAAGCGCTTCCGTGCCACCACCGGCCGCGCGAGGCGCTCAAGACGGCGCTCGAGGCGGCCATTGCCCACGTGTGCAAAGTTCTCGCGAATTGGTCGGGCATCGGCGCCTACTGCGAGAAGCGGAACAACGTCTCGACCATCGAGCCGGTCGCATTGGAGATCCTGGGGTGGGCGCGGCGGAGATGGACGAAGTCGCTGTGCTCGGCGAAGCCGGACTGCAGTTGGCCGGCGCCGCTGATGCGCTGGCCGCCTGCGCGGCCGCGAACTCCCGGACAAAGCCAGCACTCGTTCTCGATTGGCGCCAGGGGCCGATCGACGCGGTTGTACATCGCGCCGACCGCAGAGGTGCAGCAATTCTTGCAAGTACGGCGCAATTTCACTACAGACCGCGGGTGAGGACCCCACTACGATTGAGAGCGCGACGCGGTATCCGGTCCTGCAATCGGCGAGCCGGCATCAACGTCGTCGTGTGACGACCACCAGGGGGATATTGGCGATGACGCTGAAATTCAGCATCGATGTCTCCGGATTCCTGCCGCTCGATGACTACGTACGCCTCGGCAAGCTGGCGGAGAGTCTGGGCTTCGACGAGTTTCACGTCGTCGACGACCTGAACTTCAAACCGGCCTGGCCGCTGCTGGCCCTGATTGGCGCCAATACCAGCCGGATCAGGCTCGGACCGTGGCTCATCGCGCCACGCATCGTGCACCCGGCCTACCACGCCGAGAACCTTGCGCTGCTCGACTTGCTGACCGGGGGCCGTGCGGTATGCGCGGTCGGACGCGGCGCGTTCTTCGAGTACCTTGGCCTGCCGCCCCCCGACAAGCCATTGACGATGCTGCGCGAAGCGCTGCACATCATCCGGAGAATGCTGGCCGGCGACCGCACGCCGTTCGATGGTCAGGTGTTCAAAGCGACAGCGGAACTCGCGCTGCGCTTCGAACCGCAACGCAGAAGCATCCCGCTGCTGATCGGTACCTTCGGGCCGCAAACCTGCGAGCTGGCAGGCCAAATCGCCGATGGCTTCGTGACGAGTTGCGTCACCGATCCGGGCTACGTGCGCATGCTGCGCGCGAGCTTCGATGCCGGCGCACGGGCGGTCGGCCGCGATCCCGGCAGCCTCGAGGTCGCTGTAAGCCCTCTGTGCTCGGTTGCGCGCGACCGCGAGGCCGCCTATGCGTTGATGCGGCAACTGCTGCCGCAGGCCCTGCCATTCCTGCAACCCATGTCGCGCCACGCCGGTCTTAGCGACGACACCGTGCGCGCGGCGGCAGCCGCGGCCGAGGCCGGCGATCACGCGCGGGCCGCGAGTTTCATCAGGGACTCGGACATCCGGTTCTTCACTGCCGTCGGTACCCCGAGGGACGTCATCCCGCAGGTCGAAGCCCTGATCGATGCGGGCGCCAACCACATTGCGTTCGGCGGCCTGCTTGGACCCGATCCCGGGGAGGCCATCAGACTGATCGGCACGGAGATCGTGCCCCGGTTCCGCTAGGCTCCGTCAGCGGCCGCGGGCGGGGCCGTGCCCGGTTCGCCGGCCGGTCTTCTGACCGGCGAGGCGCAATGAGAGCAATTTCGCCCCATCTGCAGCAAAAACCCCAAAGAAGGGATGTGGGGTAACGTTGGGGGGCGGCAGTTTGGCCGCATGCGTCGACGGGAGAGCCTCGATGCGGCAGCTCACCCAGCCATCGGCGCTACGGCAACGTGCCGGTGGCGTCAGAGGTGATCGCGAGTCCCGCCGTCATGCGTAGCACGGGGATGCCGCAGTCAGGGTTCAGTTGCCGCGATCACGCGCCGAGTCCAAGCTGGCGCATAGCCGTGGCCATGTCCCAGTAATCCGAGTTGCGCCGGATCCGGCTATCGCGCAATTCGAGAATCGACGATCCCCGCACGGTAAAGCGCTTACCGGGCAACGGATTACCGGCCGGGTCGCGCCGCGGCGTGCCGCTCAACTCGTACTCGATCGCGGCCCATTCGCGCGTGGCGAACCGGTTCTTCACCACGTAGGTGAAATCCGGGATGTTGCCGAATACGTCGTCACGTACGAACTTGCGCAGCTCGGACTTACCGCGCCAAGTCTGGCCGAGCGCGACATCCTCGTACTCACAGTCGTCGCTGAACAGCGCGAGGACGGTGTCGACGTCGCGGCCGTTCCAGGCGTCCGAGAGCTTGTCCAGCACTGAAACGGGATCGTCCGTCGCCACGCGAAATCCCCTGGATGCAGCGGGTGAAATGCTCGCTGGAGTCTACCCGTATCAGGCACCAAAAAACATCCGAACCGGGTGTGGATCGACGAGCGCCCAGCGGTTGTGGCGGCCAAGCGGCGCGTAGGCGACTGGGAGTGTGACACGATCGTCGGGGGCGGGCAGAAACAGGCGCTGGTCACGGCGGCGGTCGTCGGCCAACTGAAACCACTCAAGGCGTTGGCGCACACGCCGACGATGGACAACGGTACGGAGTTTGCCGCGCACGAACAGATTGCGGCAAGGCTCTCGGCGGACACCTATTTCGCGCACACCTATGCCTCGTGGGAGCGGGGGCTGAGGGAACGGGTCAACGAATTGGTGCGGCAACACTATGCGAAGTCTTGCCGCTTCGATACGATCACGGACGACGAGGTCGAGTGGGTGATGGATCAGCTGAACAATCGCCCGCGGAAGCTGTTTGGTTTCAGAACTCCGAGAGAGGCCATGCTGGAGTCAGCTAGACCTATGGGTGTTGCACTTCGAATTTGAATCCGAGATGCGTTATCTTGCCTTGGCAACGGACTACGACGGGACGCTGGCTTCGAACGATAGAGTGTCAGAGTCGGCGGTGCGCGCCCTGGAACGCCTGAGGGTATCCGGAAGGCACACAATCCTGGTCACCGGTCGTCGGCTCGACGACCTGCTTGCGGTCTGTTCCTGCATACAACTGTTCGACCTCGTCGTCGTCGAGAACGGTGCGGTTGTCTACAATCCGCATAGTCGCGAACAGACGCTACTTGCCGGCCCGCCGTCCGAACTGCTGATACAGAGCCTGCAAGAACGCGGAATCGAGCCGCTGGAGATCGGACAGATCCTGATAGCGACGCACGCGCCACATCGCGCGGCCGTCCAGGACGTCATCTGGGAACTCGGCCTCGAGGCTCAGGTGATCGGCAATCGCGACGCAGTGATGGTGCTCCCGGCCGGCGTCAACAAGGCAACGGGCCTCGAGTACGCGCTGCGCGAGCTGGGCCTTTCGCGCCACGAGGTGGTGGGTATCGGCGACGCGGAAAACGATCACTCGTTTCTGGAGCGCTGTGAGTGCGCCGTGGCGGTGGCCAACGCGGCAGCGTCCATCAAACAGATCGCCGCCTTCGTGACGGCGGCCGAGAACAGTAACGGTGTTATTGAGCTGATCGATGAGTTGATCGCCAACGATTTACGCCGACTGGAAGGCTCACTTTCGCAAAATATGCTTTCGCTCGGAAAACGCGCAGACGGCACGGACGTACAACTCTCGCCCTACGGCCACAACATAGTCGTTGCCGGCCCTTCCGGCTGCGGCAAGTCCACGCTCACCGCCGGCATCATCGAACGACTCATCGAAAAGGATTACCAAGTCTGCATCGTCGATCCGGAAGGCGATTACGGAACCTTACGCGACGTTGTGGCGCTTGGTAACCAGTGGCGCTCCCCGAGTATCGCCGAGGTATTGGCGATCCTCGAGGACCCCAAGATCAACCTGAGCGTTAATCTCCTCGGTATCCCGCTGGTTGACCGGCCGGGTTTTTTTGCCCAACTCGGACCGAACCTGCAGGCCATGCGCGCCCGGACCGGGCGGCCGCACTGGCTGGTCGTGGACGAAGCGCACCATCTGCTGCCCGACACCTGGGGTCACGCCGCGTCCGTGCTGCCACAACAACTCCACGAAACCATCCTGGTTACCGTGCATCCCGACCACGTAGTTCCGGCCATCCTCGCACCGATCGACGTGTTTGTGGCCATCGGCCACTCACCCGAAAAGACCCTTGAGGAATTTGCCCGGGTGACCGGTCGGACGATTGCGTGGCCGGCGGATCTGGTCTACCAGGCAGATCGCGTCGTCGTGTGGTTCGACGAGGACGGGCAAGCACCGTTCGCAATGCAGGCGCATCCCGGGCGGGCCGAGCGCATCCGCCACCATCGCAAGTACGCAGAAGGCAATCTGCGTTGGCACAGTTTCTATTTCCGCGGCCCCGACAACCATCACAACCTGAAGGCCCAGAACCTCGTCGTCTTCTGCCAGATCGCCCAGGGTATCGACGAGTCGACCTGGATGTACCATCTGCGCCGTGGCGACTACTCACGCTGGTTCCGCCACGCGATCAAGGACGATCATCTCGCCGACGAGACGGAGCGTATCGAACGTCGAACCGACCTTGTTCCCTGGCAGACGCGGCAGATAGTTCAGGAGCTGGTGAATGCGCGTTACACGCTGCCGGAATAAACCTGAAAGCCGCTATTGAGCCATCTTAAAAAACTCATCAAAAACGATAGATCGCGGCGGCGCCGGTCCTCGTTGGCATTCGTTCGGCCGGAACGATCACCACTTCGCCACCTGTCTTGACCACGCGTTCACCGAGATCGTCGAGTACATCGTCAACTTCCGGGTTACTCAGGTCGTCAGGGGTAATTTTGCCGCTTGCGACATCGATATGACCGGGGATTAAGCGGTCAGCCTCGATCAGCAACGTAGCAATTCGTCCGGCGATGGCGGCTGCGACAATGTCGCCAGGGTCCTCTGCACCCCGGCCATTTGAAGTTGCCGCGCCAAAGGCTTCCACTAAGCCGGCCAGCCGCTTGAGGTAATGCGGTTGCACCAGTTGCCATGCGCGTTCACGCAGCGCGTCGAGCGGCAAGTCGTCCGGGTGGACGTCAATCGCTTCTTTCATCAACAGCGGGTTGCGGCTGACGGTGCGAAACAGATGGTGGTGCTCGGGTAGCGCCGCCAATATCAGGCGCAGCCCCGATGGTTGCGAATAATGTTGCAACACCGCCTGATCGACCGCGCGAAAAAACAGTTTGGTGTCGCGATCCTCGGCATCCTGCTTCACGTCGGTGCCGTGTTGTGTCACGGAACCGGATCCGGCACGGCCGTATACGCGGTTGGTGCGTTCGGGACCGCCCACCTCTTTGCCCAGTTGTTCGGCGACCGTTCGCGGTACGCCTTCAATCGGCTGGATCTCATCCAGCGCGTCGCGATTACCCTCGAACAGTTTGAACGTCTGCCGGCTCAGACCAAGAATGTGATAGCGGTCGGCCGACTGCGAGATGCGCATCAGCGGTTTGGTATGGAAACTGTCGGCGACAACCACCAGTTCGACAACCGGGCGCTGCAGCCTGTAAACGCGAAACAGCCCGGTCGCGCTCAGCACTGCGAGTCCGTCCGCGGTGTGATTCCAGAAAGCCCGGTCTTCGGCCAGGGCCTCGAAGGGCTGCAGAAGCGCCCGGGTCTCACTCGCCGGGTATTTTTGGCGCAGCGATTCCCCCATCTTTTTCACGAGATTACGGAAACGGATGGCATCCTGGGCGTTCTCCGGATGTCGTCTGTGAGTCGGCTGATACAGTGAGAGACAAGGTGGTTTGTGATCGTCGAACAGGATGGCCGGATAATCTTGTGTCAGTGAGTTCATCGCCGTGGCACCTCCAATAAATTTCCGTAAAGCACTCGCAAACGCTGCGTCCCCGGTTTAACGGCGGAACAACCGCGGGTTACGTTCGATGAACTTTCGAATCCAAACTTCGATGAAAGAACGTTCGTCCCGTTTCGTATACCACCAGCCCAAGGCGCTGATTGCAAGGGCGCCGAGCGCATTGACGATCATATCCCACATCGTGTCGGTCAGTCCTGATGGATCGCCGAGCATGGGTTTCTGCATATTGGTTCCGATCACCTGATCCATGGCGAATTCAAAGATTTCCCACAGCGTTCCGATCGTCACGGCAAACAAGAACGCGAACAAGGCCACGAAATGTGGGAGCATATGAATATCGACGCGCTCGTTCTCGTTGAGTACGTAAACAAGCAGAAAGCCGAGAATCCCCATCAACAGCCCGGAACTGGTGTGCAGGACGATATCCCACCACCAGAACCGCACGTAGTAGCTCTGAATTTCCCCCAGGAATAAGGCCGCGAAGACGAATACCACAGCGAGCAGCTGAAACTCGGCAGGAATATGCACCCCGAACCGGCGACCGAGCACGGCGGGCGAAAGCGTGACCGCCATGATCCCCATTACCAGGAACGCGTTTATCCACTGCCCCTCGTAGAACACCAGTACCAATTCCACTGCCATGATGACCATGAGGATAATCACAATTCCCCGGTGGACGCGCGCCGGCAAATCGGTTGAGTTGTCTTGCGGGGCTGGAGGCCGGGATTTGCTGTCCATTTGGCTCAATATTCGCTCAGCGGGTCGACCTGGCAGACACGGCAGATGATTCAGGAGTGGATGAGTGCCCGTTGCACTCGGCCGGAATACCCTCGATGGACGTGGCGACATTGCGCGCTAAATATCCGCGCGGAAAAATCGATCAAGGCAGGGGAACCCGGGAACTCGCACTGGATCTGCAGGCGGTGACAAAACCGAACCTTCGGACCGGGAGGAGTCCCGAGCATGAACATTGCAGGCCCATTCCGGTGGTGACTACGACAGACGCTGTTTGGACCGGCGCGCAAGTCGCGCGACTTGCGCGCCGTACCCTGGCGCTGTCGCAGGTCGCGCGCGGGAGCGGCGTAGCGCAAGCGGCCGTTGTCCCACCTTCGGGCAGCTGTGTGCGCAGGTCGCCCGCTTCCTCCAGATCGTGCAGCCCTTCCCCGGTGCTGGACGCGCGTGCACCAGATTGAGCGTGTAGCGATTCACGGATCAGGTAGTTAGCGGTGGAACTGCCCGGCCTGCTCGGGTTGGTAGACCACCTCCACGAGACGCACCTTCATCATGCCGCCCCCCGGCCGGGGCCACTCGATGTGTTCGCCTGCGGACAACCCCAACAGCGCGCTGCCGACGGGCGCGAGTATCGAGATACGTTCGGCGCTGCCATCCATGTCCTGCGGATACACCAGCGTCAGGCAAAACTCTTCCCCCGATTCCAGGGCAAAGCGCACCTTGCTGTTCATGGTCACTACATCGGGCGGTACGTCCTGTGGCTCGACGACATCGGCGCGGTCGAGTTCCGCCAGTAGCTCGGTCTTGCCTGGAAAGGTGGCCGCCGGAAGCGCCTCAAGGAGCGTCTCCAGACGATTCAGATCCCGTGATGTCAAAATAATTCCTGGCCGTTTGTCCATCGGATTTTCTCGTTAATCGGTTGATTCCAGGCGACCCGATCCTTGTAGCAGGCTGGTGAAAAACAGCCGGGATGCCGCCATCATAGACCGGAACGGCAAAGAGCGCTCGTGTCCCGCGCGGCACGGCTGGACAGGGCACCCTCGGGCAGCGTTGCGCGCTCGTTCTGTGCCGGGATTACCTGCATTTCGGGATTTTGGGCGCACTTCGGCTGCCCGATCATGGGGGAGCGGCCAACAAGGTACGCATGCGTACCAGGTTGCAGGTCGGCGTGCAGAGGTGATCGACTTTCTCGATCCCGCGCAACTTCATCTTGCGCAAGGAACCGATCACCTTGCCCCAGCCGAAGCCTGCCTCGGCCCGTCTGCGGATCCGTTGCCTCACCGTATAGCCTGCATACCGTGTCGTGCGCCCGTCGATCGCCGAGCGCCGGTTCGTGTCGTTCTGTGCCACATGCGGTGTCGCATGGGCCGACCGCAGGTCATCCACGCACTCGCGTGGTGTCGTAGTTCTTGTCCGCGCCCACCGTCACCCGGTGCGTGCCCGGCAGACGCTCCGCCATCGTCACCGCCGTCTCAAGCTCCGCCGTGCCGGTCGCATGCGTGGGCTGGTGATCGACGATCAGCGCATGGTGGTTCTCCATCGGCACCTGACTGTGATAGCACAACTGCGACGCCTGACCCTTGGCCTTGCGATACAGTCGTGCGTCCGGGTCGGTGGTCGAGGCGTGAGTATCGTTCTCGCGCTGCTCGCCGCGAAAGTCCCGCTCGCCATTGCGTCCTGGACCCGGCGGATTACCGCTGCCATCCTTGGGCCGGAAGCTCTTCATCGACGCCCGGACTTCGACCAGGGTTCCGTCCACACTGAAATGTTCGTCCGAAAGCACAGCCGCCGCCCGTGCCTGGTCGAGGACCTGGGCAAAGAATGAGCGGGTATAGGCCTGAAACACCTTTTCCCAGGACGTGTGAAAGCTCTGCGCGGTTTCCTTCCACGACAGCGTGCGCGCCCAATGGGCCAGAAACTGCATGTACGCCTTGCACAGCGTGTGCTTGCCTTCGGTCCAAGGCACTTCCTCGACCTTGACCCCACAGAGCGGCGGCACTTCACCCGGCCCATGGCGTAGAGCAGCATTACGGCGAAGCCCCGGATCGGAATAAACTCGAAGCGAGGCACGCCGAGTTGGTCATAGGCGGGCGCGCTCTGTCGGCAACCCGAGCAGCGCGCCTTGCCGCCACTTCGTGGGCGCACCTCGATCGCAATGGTCTTGGCATCCGCGCACAGTCGTGCCCGTTCATGGACAAATCCGGGAAAGTGGTGGCAGGCGTTGAGCAAGCGCGTCCCAAGCATGGCAGTCGGGAAAGGAAGCGTCGGCGAGGCGCCGATTACCGCGGCCGCGGACGCCTTGGCCAACCTGTGCCCGGACCTGCAAGACTGGCCACAGCGCTGGCGTGGCGAAACGTCCGATGTCGTGCTGGGCGAACGGATCCTCGAGTGCTTCAAACCCTTCTTGCTGCAGCTGCTGGGGCAAGGCTTGACCACCACGACGCTGCGTCGTCATCGCGATCACCTGTGGATGCTCGGCGGCGAAATCATCCGGCGTTGCTACGACGAGCCCGAGCTCAGGCACCAACCCGCACGGACGATTGTGCTGCGGTTCATCGACGACGAATGCGACCCGCTCATCTGGCCGGAAATCTCCGAACAGCAACAAAACGCCTTCGATGGCACCTGCCGCAAGCTCCATCAGTTTCTGGTCGTCAGCGCGAAACGGCCCGCTCAGCACCCGTAATTACCCGCAGATTCCGCCTGTGAGCTTTTTTTGCACCTTCTGTCGCCTATATTGGCGACTGCTGAGTATGATTGCGACGGCGCCGGGGCCGACGATGGCGTTTATCGTCTCCCCCATCGAGGTGCACTGGGCGGGCCCGACATCGCACTTGTGGTGGGGCGGACGATGCTGCTGGTCGTCATCGTCGGCAACCTGGTGGGCATGTCGCTGTCGTTCCTGCGCAGCCGTTTGCGGCTCGATCCCGCGACGGCCAGCGCGCCGCTGGTGACCATAACGATATAGGATGCGGTCTGCTGGTCTGTTTCTCGATTGCAACGGCGGTGCTGAGCCCGTGTGCCGGGCTATTCCCTTGCCTGCTGCGGGACCGGGCAGAAAATCAAGACATCGCAGGCCGCAGTCCGCAGCACCCGTTGTGTGACGCTGCCAAGCAGCGCCCGCCTGATCCTGCCTGTTCTACGGCGATCAAGCACAATCAGGTCTGCCTGCGGGCTCCATGTCGCCCGGACAAGAGATGTCGCCGGATCGCCGACAACGACCCGCGTCGCACTTCGTATCGGGCGATTGGTCAGTCTTTTGGACATATCGCGCATACGGGCCTTCGCCTTGCGGATCAGGGCAACGCGGTGGGCCGCGATGCCTGCCTGACCGCTGCCCGCGCGCAGCATCGCCGCTTCGAATGGGGGTAGGATCTGCACGACATGGATCAGATGCAGCCCCGCCAACGGCAACAGCGCGGCCACGAAGGGTACAACGGCAGCGGAGTCATCGGACATTTCGATGCCCACTACGACACCATGATAAGCTCGCGTAACCGGCCGTTTGACCACCAACACCGGGGCACAGGTCGTGCGGATTACCCGATCGGTGGTCGAACCGATGATTTTCGCGAGGATCGAGTCGCCCTGGTGTGCGCGCATCACGACCAGATCGGCATTAATCTCATTGGTCAGCTCGATCACACGCTGGTACGGCGACCCGATCTCAATGCGAATGTCGATTTCGGGAACGTCGACGTCCTGTCTTGCAAGCGCGGCTTCGACGCTTTTGCGCGCGCCGAGCTGTACCTGGTACTGGATCAGGCTCAGGTCCGCAGGTGCGAGTTCCAATCCGCTGAAGTCATCGATGACATGAACAATGGTGAGTCTTGCTTGGTGCGCGCGCGCAATTTCGGCGGCACGCGCCAGCACCGGCTCATCCTGCGGGAATTTACCTACCGCAGCGAGTATGTTTCTTGCTTGACTCATTGCACCTCCTTCTTGCTTGCGCCGTATTTTTCAGCGGATCCACGCTCTCGACAGGGATGCAGCCGACCCGGATAGAGTCTGGCAACCTCATCGACGAACCCTGGCATCATGGGTGCACCGCCAGGACATCGCACCGAGCCTCGCGCAACGCCTGCGTCGCAACGCTGCCGAGCGGCAAATGGCCCACGCCATTTACGTTGTGCATAAGGCTGCTATTGTCAGCGCGTCATCGGCGGCGTGCGACTGTTGAAACCCAGATTTATCCGGCCATCAACAATTGGAGGCATGCCATGAACAATCCACGTAGCGTAGCGACCAGCTTACCAACAGAGACAGAGCTACAACTGCTTGATGCCTGGTGGCGTGCAGCCAACTACTTGGCCGCAGGCATGATCTACCTGCAGGCCAACCCGCTGCTGCGGGAGCCACTCAAGTCCGAGCACATCAAGAATCGGCTGCTTGGTCACTGGGGCGCCAGCCCCGGGCTGGCCTTCATGTACGCCCACCTGAACCGGCTGATCGTGCGGCACGACCTGGACGCCATCTTCCTCGCCGGCCCCGGCCATGGTGCGCCCGGCGTGCTGGGACCGGTGTACCTGGAGGGGACCTATTCGGAGGTCTACCCGGATAAGAGCGAGGACGAGGACGGCCTGCGTCGTTTCTTCAAGCAGTTCTCCTTCCCCGGCGGCATCGGTAGTCACTGCACGCCGGAGACACCGGGGTCGATCCATGAGGGCGGCGAACTGGGCTACAGCCTGTCCCATGCCTTTGGCGCCGCTTTCGACAATCCCGACCTGCTGGTGGCAGTGGCGGTGGGCGACGGTGAGGCGGAGACCGGCCCGCTGGCCACCGCCTGGCATTCGAACAAGTTCCTCAATCCGATTCGCGACGGCGCGGTGTTACCAATCCTCCACCTGAATGGCTACAAGATCAACAATCCCACCTTGCTGTCTCGCATCAGCCACGAGGAACTGGAACAACTGTTGCGCGGCAACGGCTGGGTGCCGCATTTCGTCGAGGGCGACGAACCAATGGTCATGCATGACTTGATGGCGGCCACGCTGGAGCAGTGCCTGTCCGAGATCCAGGTCATTCAGCAGAGCGCCCGCGACAGCGGCCAAGCGACCCGTGGCCGTTGGCCGATGATCGTGTTGCGCAGCCCCAAGGGCTGGACCGGGCCGAAGGAGGTCGATGGCAAGAAAGTCGAGGGCTTCTGGCGCTCTCACCAGGTGCCGCTGTCTGACCTGCACAACAACCCGGCACATCTTGCCCAATTGGAGGCCTGGCTGAAGAGCTACCGACCCGAAGAGTTGTTCGACGAGGCTGGCCGACTGCGCCCGGAACTCAAGGCGCTGGCGCCGCAGGGCACCCACCGCATGAGCGCCAACCCGCACGCCAACGGCGGCCTGCTGTGCCGGCCGCTGCGCCTGCCGGACTTCCGTGAGTATGCCCGGGAGCTGACCGCGCCGGCGCAGGAGAAGGCGTACAACACCAAGCCGTTAGGGCAATTTCTACGTGATGTCATGGCGCGCAACATGGACAACTTCCGGGTGTTCGGTCCGGACGAGAACACCTCCAACAAGCTGGACGACATCTACTCGGCCAGCAAGAAGCTGTGGCTGGCCGACTACCTGGTAGAGGATGCTGACGGCGGCGAGTTGTCACCCGATGGGCGGGTGCTGGAGATGCTGTCGGAACACACCCTGGAAGGCTGGTACGAGGGCTATGTACTGACCGGTCGGCACGGCTTTTTCTCCACCTACGAGGCCTTCGCCCATATCATCGACTCGATGTACAACCAGCACGCCAAGTGGCTGACGATCTGTGAGGATATCCCCTGGCGCGCGCCGATCGCCTCGCTGAACCTGTTGATTACCTCGACCGTGTGGCGCCAGGATCATAATGGTTTTACCCACCAGGATCCCGGTTTCCTCGACGTGGTGGTGAACAAGAGTCCGCAGGTGACACGCATCTACCTGCCACCGGACGTCAATACCTTGTTGTCGGTTGCGGATCACTGTCTGCGTAGCCGCAACGATATCAATGTCATCGTGGCCGACAAGCAGATGCACCTGCAGTACCTGGACATGGACGCGGCGATCAAACACTGTACGAAGGGCATCGGCATCTGGGACTGGGCCAGTAACGACCAGGACGGCGCGCCCGATGTGGTGATGGCCGGCTGTGGCGATATCCCGACTCAGGAGGCTTTGGCCGCTACGGCGTTGCTGCGCGAACACTTCCCGGACCTGAAGATCCGCTTCATCAACGTGGTCGATCTGTTCCGCATGCAGTGCGCCGGCGAACATCCGCATGGGCTGTCCGATCGCGACTTCGACAGCCTGTTTACCATCGACAAGCCGATCATCTTCAATTTTCACGGTTATCCCTGGCTAATCCACCGCCTGGCTTATCGACGCACCAATCACAGGAACCTGCATGTGCGCGGTTACAAGGAGAAGGGCAGCATCAATACTCCCCTGGAGCTGGCCATGGACAACGAGATCGACCGTTTCAGCCTGGCGATTGATGTCATCGATCGAGTGCCACGACTGCAGATGGCGGGAGCTCATGTCAAGGAGAAGCTAAGGGATATGCAGATCGATTGTCGGCAATACGCTCATACGTACGGTATCGATAAACCGGAGATCCGCGAATGGCGCTGGCCGAACTGACAGCAGACAAGTCATTCAGTCGGTTTCTGCACTGGCGCGCATTCCCCAGCAACCGCCTGCTTGCCTCCGCCGCCCTCGACCGGCTCCGGCACAACGCCTGCTGCCGCGTGCGCGACGGACAGTCCTATCGTTCACCCAGGGTCAAGCCAACCGCGACACGCGCGCGTAAGATTCGCCGCGACCACCGAGGAGGGGCATTCTTAGAACACGACTAGACTCGCGTCCGCCGACCGATCAGTGGCCTGTATGTGCCGAGAACGGCTGGCCTGAATACGGTGAGAAGTGACACGCCAGCGCGTGGCGTACCGTCGAGGCGTGGATCTTCACTCGCGTGCGTGCACACAATTCCTTGGCCAACCGTTCCGAGCTCCAGCGACTGCGCAAGTATCCCAGCGCTGGGGCCGTTTGATCTGCACCAGCACTTCGAGCCGTGTCACCACCGGCTCGATGGCGGTGCCTCGAGCGGCTCCGCGGCGTTCCTCGCACAGCGCCTCGATGCCGCCTTCGCGAAACCACTGCGCCCAGCCGTACACCGTCGAGCGCGCCGCGCACACTAGCCTCCGCCGCCTGCGCTACGCCGCGCCCGCGCGCGAGCTGCGACAGCGCCAGGGTGCGTCGCGCGACGGTCGCGTCGCGCGACTTGCGCGCCGGTCGAAACAGCTTCCGTCGTTGCGACCACCGGACTGGGCCTGCAATGTTCATGCTCGGGACTCCTCTCGGTCCGAAGGTTCGGTTTTGTCACCGCCTGCAGATCCAGCGCGAATTCCCGGGTTCCCCTGCCTTGATCGATTTTTCCCCACGGATATTCGGCATCAGAATTGCGATGAGACTTTGCGGCGTCGATCATCACGAAGCGCGGGATCAGGGGCTTGCAAGCGGTCCCAGAAAGTCCGAATATCAGACGATGGTGGTTGCCGTTGACGAAGCCTGATCGATGGAGCAAGTGGATTGACGATTTTCAGAGATATTCTCTGTGTAGTGGACATCGGGGAGGATTGTACGGCCGCCGTGGAACGCGCCGTCAGGCTGGCCGAGGACAACCAGGCCAGCCTGACCGTGGTCGACGTGGTCGATCGCGTGACTGAGGGTATCGGTATGCACGAAGGGGGGCCGATTTCCGCCGATCTTCAGTCCGCAATGGAAACCAGTCACGCACAGAAACTGGAGACGTTGATCGATCCTTACCGTCAACAGATCTCGATTAAAACGAAAATTCGAAATGGCACCCGTTTTCTGGAAATTATCCGTCAGGTGCTGAGCGGCGCACACGATCTGGTGATCAAGATTCCTGAGAAGCTGGCATGGCTGGACCGGTTGTTCGGCAGCGATGATATGAACCTGTTGCGCGCGTGTCCATGTCCGGTGTGGCTCGTCAAACTGCAGACGGAAAAATCCTACAGACGTATCCTGGCGGCGGTCGATGTCGATGATTTGTATCCGCCCGCAGAGCTGAAATCACGACATGCGCTGAACCAGACAATTCTTGAAATGGCCGCTTCACTGGCGCTATCCGACTTTGCCGAGCTGCACATTGTGCATGCCTGGCGAGCGATCGGTGAAAGCGCTATGCGCGGCGTCTTTATGCATACCCCGGAAGCTGAAATTGTCGCCTAAATGGAGCAGGAGAGGCGCCGGCACGAAGCCGGTCTGAATGAGCTCATGCGCGGGGTCGCCGGCAAGTTGGGTAAAGACGCGACGGGTTATCTCAATCCCAGACTACATCTGGTGAAAGGATGGGCCCGTAAAGAGATTCCGGCTCTGGCCAAACAACTTGCGGCCGATGTTATCGTTATGGGGACTGTGGCTCGCACCGGCATCCCGGGGTTCATCATGGGCAACACAGCCGAGACGATCCTGAATCAGATTGATTGTTCGGTACTCGCCATCAAACCACCCGGCTTTGAAACGCCTGTTTCAGTGATTGATTGACCAGCGCAAGGATCTGCGCCGACTCAGAGACCGATTTGGTGTCGATGGTAACGGTGTAGCTCTGCTCATCCTCATCGAGTCCCGCGTACACCGCGAGCTGATGCTCAAGCACACCGAGATCCGCTTCCGAGATGTCGCTCCCTTCATGCTGGCGCTTGCGGATACGCTGTCGAAGCACATCGGCATCGGCACGAAAGAACAGGATACGAATCGGTACGCCGAGACGATCCGCTAGTTGTTCAAAGGGCTTTCTTTGTTGGCGTTCGAGAAACGTCGCGTCAATGATTACGGAATACCCGGATTCCAGAACAGCCTCGGCAAGTTCTGCAAGTTTCCCATAAGTTTGCCGAGTAGAGTCCTCGGAATACGCCCCTTCACCGATAGTTGCCGCCTCACCTTGCCGCTTGCCTTTACCGAACATACGCTGTCGCTCACGATCCGAGCGAATTCTTATCGCGGCCAGTGGCTCGACCAATGGCCCCGAGAGGGTGGACTTGCCACTGCCCGACAAGCCATGGGTGATGAATAACGCACGCTGTTGCGGCTGTGTGTAGCTGAGCGCGAGCTGTAGATAACGCTCGAATTCCTGCATGACCGACGATTGCAGGCTCTGTCCCGCTTGCTGACTCACACGAATGCACGCGATCTTGGCTCGCACCATGGCGCGGTAAGCCAGGTAGTAGCGAAATACCCGTAGACCCAGATAATCTCCGGTTCTTTCCAGATAGCCGTTCAGAAAACGGCAGGCAAAATTGCCCTTCCCATGGTACTCGAGGTCCATGCACAGGAAGGCCACCTCGCTCATTACGTCAACCCAGTAGAGATCAGGATTGAACTCGATGCCATCAAAAATGACCACACGGTCGTCGACCACCGCCATGTTGCCCAGATGCATGTCGCCGTGGCATTCACGAATAAAGCCGTGTTCTTTTCTTTTCCCAAGATGCTGGTAACACGATTCGTATTGGTGTTCGGCCCATGCTCTCACCTGATCAAGTAATTCAAGGTGCCGTGGATCGTGCATACGATCTCGAATTTGCACAAAATTCTCATGCACCGGCGCGGCGACGTGATCCGGATTTCCGTACCGGGTGGCGGCGGTTGCCGCCGGAATGGTCTGATGAAAGTCCGCAACCTGCGCAATGATCTGACTGATGTGAGTATCAGCCAGAAGATGCTGTTCCAGCATATGGCTCAGCACCGCCTGCTGCGGAAAACGGCGCATTTTCACCGCGTATTCGAACGCTACACCTGATCCTGCGAGTTGCGGTTGATCGGGTGTTCCGGTAATGGGAACAACCGCCAGGTAGAGTTCAGGCGCCAGTCTGCCATTGAGGCGCAGTTCCTCTTCGCAGTAGAATTTGCGTTTGTCCAGCGTCGAGAAATCGAGGAACCCGAGATTGAGCGCCTTTTTGATCTTATAGGCGTACGAGCCGCACAGAAAAACCCAGGAAATATGGGTTTCGATCAGCTGCAACCGATCGGCGTCGTGCGGGCATACTGACAGACTCAGTAGGGAGCGGATCAAGATGCGTTGGTTTTCGTCGAACATTTCCGACTGCTCCCGGTGTTGGCGATCGCACGACTGTCAGCCCCCTCTGAGGTATCCCCGCGAAATCCGGCAGTGGATGCCGAGTAAACAATGAGGTAAGGGATCGGCGTGCATGCTGTCTGTCGAACTACTCAGCAGTCGCCAATATAGGCGACAGAAGCTGCAAGCGAAAATGGCCGAACGAGATCTGGTGCGTGCTCGAGTTGGGCCAGTTGTTCTTTGATCTTGTCGCGCAGGGTTTCGCCTGCGCGCAGCGGGCGTCGTGCTGCCCCGGTGCGCTTGACATGACTGCGCACGAGTTCGTCCGGGTTCCAGGCAGGCGCATAGCCGGGCAGGAAGTGCAGCGTCAGTCGACCGTTGGTCGAAGCGACGTAGTCGCGCACTGCCGGCCAGCGCCTCGTAAAGTTGCGCCGGCACGGTCGTCTTGCCGTAACCCGGCGGTGCGCTCATCACCGCGACCCTGCGGCTGAGCACACGCGCCAGATCGTCCACGACGCGCTGGCGTTTCACCACGTGGTAGCGCGCCCGCGGCGTCGCCAGCTTCGCCGGCACACACCGTTGCGGCGTTTTCATCCGACTGCGATTCCCCGGCGAGCGAACATGTCACACCGTTGCGCGAGCCCTGTGGAGCGGCTCCACGGAACACGCATGCGTACCCGACGATGCCTGCGCGCGACGCCGTCGAGGCGCCGCTGGGCGCCCGCAGCGCTCAGGTGCGGTCGACACCGGTGCCGACCGCGAGCACTTCGGCCTCGATGCCGCGCGCCGCGAGCGCCGTGGCGAGCAGCGCGAGATCGGCGCGCGGCATGCCGAAAGCGTCGCGCCAGTGCGCATGCGGCTCGTAGAGCAGCGCGTGCCGCAGTCCCGAGGCGGCGATCAGCGCCGGCAGAAATTCCTGGTCCTCTGGCTCGACGGCGACCAGCAGGGTCCCGTCCTCGCTGCCTCGGCACTGCGCGGCCAGCTCGGCGGCGGCCGAACGCCGATGCAGTCCCTCGCCATAGACGAGCAGACGTTGCCCGCCGATGCCGAGACGAAACCCCAGCATCGGTCCGGCGCGCGGGCCGCGGATCCCCGCGGCGATGATCCGGGCACACAAGGTGGGACGGGACAGCAGTCGCCGCACGTGCTGTAGCGCCGGACCGATGCCGGGCGGCAGCAGGGGCAGATGCCGCCAGCCGAACACCGCGACTTCTATTCCGTCGTCCAGCACCAGCCGGTCACCCGGGCGCAGCGGCTTGAAGGTCGCGTTGACGCCGCGGTAACGGCGCGCCAGATGCGCGCACACGACCGCTGACGCGCCGATGACCGTGTGCTGCCCGTCCACCGCGTTCGCGAGCCGGGCCACGGTACCGGCGACATGCTCGGGATGGCCGTGCGTCAGCAGGACGAGCGCCGGCCGGTCATCCGCCATGGCCGCCGCGGGCGGATCGATGAACAGCACCGGGCCCGCCGGCCGCTCGATGCGCAGACCGGACCAGCCCAGGTGCCGGAGCGAAACATCGCCACGCCCGGCCATGGCTCAGCCGCGCGCCGGCGCGTGCGCGCGGATGTCCCGGTGAGCGCGCCCGAGCGCGCGGAACGTGCGCAGCAGGCCACCGAGCAGACGCAGGAAATGCAGCCGCCACATCGGTCCCGCCCACAGCCGCGCGCGAAAGAATGCGCGCAGGATCACCTGCCCGTAGGCACGTCGCATCAGGCGATGAAGCTGCTTCACCGGTGTCTTCGTGGGCATCAGGAAATGCTGCAGATCGTAGAGCTGCCGATCGGCGCTGAGGATGTCGGCTTGGATTTTGCGATACAGCGGCGTGCCGGGAAAGGGCGTGAGCGGGGTGAATTCGGTCAATACGATCGCCGGGTGGCGGCGGACATAGTCGTCAATCGCCGCGAAGTCACGGGCGGTGAAATGCGGCTCGACCAGAAAGCCCGCGCTCATGCCGATACCGGTCTCGGCGAGCACGGCGAGCGCGGCTTCGTTGCAGCCCTTTTCGATGCGCTTGCCGCTGCGCCGCAGGCGTTCGTAATCGAGCGATTCGAGCCCGGTCATCACGAGGCTGAGGCCGGCGCGCGCCCAGAGCCGGAACAGAGCGGGATTCGCGGCGATCGCGTCGGCTCTGGCATAGGTGAAATAACGCTTCCTGACACCTGCCGAGAGCAGGCGCTCGGCCAGCTCCTCCATGCGCGCGGGATCGTGAAAGGCGTGGTCGTCGCAAAGGTAGACGAACTCCTCATCGAGCCTTGCGATTTCCTCGACGAGCAGCTCCGGCGAGCGGGCGATGAAACCGCCGTTCGTATACACGCGGCAGGAGCAGAACACACAGGGAAAGCTGCAGCCCACCGAGCTGCGCACCGCGGCGACACGCTGCTCCCACAGGTAGAAATAGCGGTCGCGGTAGCGGGTGGTGAGGGCGCGATCGGGCATCGGCTGATCGTCGAGCGTACGGGGCAGCGGACGTGGCCGGGTCGGCACCAGGGCTTCGCCCTCGCGGATCATCAGGCCGGCGATGTCGCTGTATTCGGACGCCCCCGCCGCGCGGGCCATGCAGATCTCGCGCAGGGTCGCCACGCCTTCCCCGCGCACGATCAGATCGATCGCGGGATCGAGAAAATCCTGCGGCCACAGCGTCGGATGGTGGCCGCCGACGACGGTCAGGCACCCGGGCGCCGCGGCACGCACGCGCGCGAGCGCCGCTTTGGCGGTGTCCACGTGCACCACTTCGCTGGTCACGCCCGCGATGTCGGGACGAAATTCGGCGAGCATGCGTTCGAGATCCCCGGGCGCCACCTCCATGTCCACGATCCGCACGTCGACCGAACCGGGCAGCCCTGCGGCCAGCAGCTCGAGATTGAGCGGTTCGATGCGCGCGATATGGCGCAGCCCGATGGTGCGCGGTCCGCAGGGCGGATTGATGAGCAGAACCTTCATGCAGCTTTGCCTTTGTTTGCACTGCGGTACCAGGCGATTGCACGGGCAACGCCCTCGCGAGTCGCCAGCGACGGCCGCCAGCCGAGCAGGCGCGCGGCCTTGGCGGTCGAGTAATGCGTGTCCTTCATCACCGCCCGCAGGCGGTAGGTGTTCAGCAGCGGGCTCTCGCGCAGGCCGAGCGCCCGACCACCGGTCTCGGCGAGGACGGCGACCGGCCACAGGACCACGTGCGGCAGCGACAGCCAGGGCTCGGGGCAGCCGAGATCGGCACACATCCAGCCGATGAACTCGCGCCAGGTTACCCGTCCGTCGTCGACGGCATTGAAAGCCTCTCCAGGCGCCGCCGGGCTCTCGCCCGCGCCGCGCAGCATGGTGACGAGATTGTCGACGTGACACGGTGCCATGAGATGGCGGCCGCCGTCGACATAGCCGAAACGTCCGGCCTCCAGCGCCTCGGCGAGCTTCACCGTCGTAGTGCGGTCATGCGGCCCATAGACGGTGCCGGGGCGGATCGCAGTCACCTCGATGCCGTCGCCGTTATAGCCGAGCGCGAGCCGCTCCCCGGCCGCCTTGCTGGTGATGTAACGGTCGCGCGGGCGCGGCGTGAACGGCGTGTCCTCGCCGATGTCGACGCCGCCGCTGAATCCGTAGCAGCTGACCGTGCTCACGTGCACGACGCGCCGCACACCGGCCGCGCGCGCGGCCTCGATGACATTGCGAACACCCTCGACGTTGCCGGCGCAAAATGCGCGCCACGGTCCCCAGTCCGAGACGTACCCCGCCGCATGGTAGACGATTTCGGCGCCCGCCAGCGCGCCGGCGAGACTCGCGCGCGCAGTGATGTCGCCGCTTGCGACGCGTACCGCCGGCAGATCCGCCAGCGAGCGCCGGTCGCCCGACGGGCGCACCAGCGCCGTGACCTCGTCACCGGCGGCGGCGAGGTGGCGGCACAGATTGCCGCCGATGAAGCCGTTTGCGCCGGTGACCAGAACCTTCATGTGTCGCTCGATCCGCCACCGTGCGGGCGGGCGCAGACCCTCTCAGCGTGAACGCAGGCAGGGCTGCCGGTCACGCACCGGTCCGCGGTCGGCGCGCGCGGGCGCCACGCGGCGCCGGCGCGCCGACGATACCGCAGCGGTGTGGCCGGCGGTCGGTGCTGCGACGCCGGGGCGGGTGGTCGTCACGGCCGCCCGACGTACGGGGCTGGCTGCGGGCTGGTCTGCATGAAAGTGCGCTCGGCGCCGTCCAGGATCAGGCAGGTGAGCACGCCGCTCGCAAATGCCCCGGTGTCGATGCCGATGCGGTTGTGGCAGACCTCGGGTTGCGGGCTGATGCAGTGCCCGTGCACCACGACCGCGCCGTGGTCGGCGTCGGATGCGAGGAAGCGCCCGCGGATCCAGATTTGATCCATATCGTTCTGTTCGGCGAGCGGGACACCGGGGCGTACGCCCGCGTGGGCGAAATGGTAGCCGCCTTCGCCGTGGCTGGCGGGCAGCGCCCGCAGGAAGGCGAGATGCGCCGGCGGCAGTGCCCGCGCCAGCAACTCGCGCAGCGCGGTCAGAGCCGGCTCTGAGCGATCGTTCCCGTCGGCGAGCGTGATGCCGTAGTCGGCGAGCGCCGCCGTGCCCCCGTAATCCAGCCAGTCGATACCGGCGGACAGCTCGCCATCGAGAAAACGCAGGACCAGGTCTTCGTGATTGCCCTTGAGGTTC
>JADZEE010000149.1 GCA_020850735.1 Gammaproteobacteria bacterium
ACCGGGGCCGGTCGACAACCACTACGACCCGATCGCCCGCTCGATCGCCGAGCAGCCCGGCGCCATCGCCTGGGTCGTCTACGACCGCCGGATCGACGACGTCCCGAACTGGCAGCGCAGCATCCGCAGCGACCAGCCGCCGATCGAGGCCGCCACGCTGGAATCCCTGGCGGCGAAGCTGGGGATACCGGGCGCCGCCCTCGCCCGCACCGTAGCGGCCTACAACCGTGCCTGCGGCGACGGCGAGTTCAAGCCGCTGGAACCGGACGGCCTCGCCACGCACGCGCTGGTCCCGGCGAAATCCAACTGGGCGCGCCCGATCGACGCGCCGCCTTACTGCGCCTATCCGATCATCTCCGCGAACTGCTTCACCTACGGCGGGCTCAAGATCAACCCGCGCGCGCAGGTGCTGGACAACGACGGCCGTCCGATCACCGGGCTCTACGCCGCCGGCGAGAC
Organism: Gammaproteobacteria bacterium; assembly: GCA_020850735.1. GTDB lineage: Bacteria > Pseudomonadota > Gammaproteobacteria > JADZEE01 > JADZEE01 > JADZEE01. The sequence goes on from JADZEE010000149.1 coordinate 460, forward strand.
GGTCGGGCTCTACTACCAGGTCTACGCCGGCGCGACCTCGGTGCTGCGCGGCGCCGTCTTCGGCCGGATCGCCGGCGCGACCGCGGGCGCAATGCGGGCGCAGCACCCTTCGGCCCCTTGACATCGCGCCGGACGCACGCAGGCGCCGCCTGCACCCCCGACACCTTGCGGAGGACTTCGACCATGCAGAAGCTCACCCTCATGCTCTCCGCCCTGCTCGCGCTCGCCGGCGTGCTCCGCGGCGCCGACGCCCAGACGGTGCGCATCGGCGTGCAGACGGGCATCGGCTACCTGCCGCTGCAGGTGATGGTGGAGCAGCGGCTGCTGGAGAAACACGCCGCGCAGAAGGGGCTGCAGGACGTGCGTGCCGAGCTGGTCAGCTTCGCCAACGGCAACGCGATGAACGATGCCCTGCTCGCCGGGGCCGTGCAGTACGCCTCCGGCGGCGTGTCGACCTTCCTCGCGCTCTGGAACAAGGCCGAGGGCGCAAGCGACGTGCGCGGCGCCGGCGCCCTGCTCGCGATGCCGATGTACCTGAACACGCGCAATCCAGCGGTCAAATCGATCCGCGACTTCACCGAGAAGGACAGGATCGGGGTGGCGGGCATCAAGGTGTCGTATCAGGCGATGCTGATCCAGATGGCGGCCGCGAAGGAGTTCGGGCCGGCCAACTCCCACCGCCTCGATCCGCTGACGGTCACCGTCTCGAACCCGAACGGCGTGCTCGCGCTCTCCAATCCGACGAGCGATATCAACACCCACTTCACACCGCCTCCCTTCGCCTATTGGGAGCTGCGCACCCCCGGCGTCCACACCGTGCTCAAGTCGTACGACATCCTGGGCGGCGCGGCGACGCTCAATCAGGCCTGGACGACGGTCAGATTCCGCAACGAGCAGCGCGCGCTGCACGATGCCTTCTGGGCCGCACTGCAGGAGGCCACGCGCGCGATCAACGACGACAAGCGGCGCGCGGCCGAGACCTATCTCAAGCACTCCGGCGACAAGAAGAGCACCGTCGCCGAGATCCTGCAGCTCCTGCAGGACCCGGAGATCCAGTACAGCGTCGTGCCCAACCGCGTGATGGTCGTGGCCGAGTTCCTCACCCGCGTGGGCTCGCTCAAGCGCAAGGCGTCGAGCTGGCGCGACTTCTATTTCGAGGAAGTACAGGCGCTGCCGGGAAGCTGAGGCGCACGGGCACGACATCGCGCCACGGCCGTTCGGCAGCATGCATCAGCGTCGATCACCCAGGAGGGCGCGCCGTGCGCACGGCGCCGTGCACATGACACCATCACGCAGACCTGTCCCGAACCGGGCCCTGCTGCTCGCCACGCTGCTCGCGACGGCGGGCGCGGGCGCACAGGACTATCCGACGCGCCACGTCACCATACTCGTGGGCTTCACCGCGGGCGGCGCCGCCGATCTGGTGGCGCGCAACGTGAGCACGGAGCTCGGCAAGCTGCTGGGCCAGCAGGTGGTCGTCGAGAACCGGCCCGGTGCGGGTGGGACCATCGCCGCCGAGACCGTCGCGCGTGCGGCCGCCAACGGCTACACGCTGCTGTGCGGAGGCATGGGACCGAACGCCACCGCACACACCCTCTACCCGAAGCTCAAGTACGACTCGGCGAAGGATTTCGCGCCGGTGAGCCTGCTGGCGGAGAATCCGAACGTTCTGGTCGTCCACCCCTCGATTCCGGCGCGCAACGTCGCCGAGTTCCTCGCCGCCGCACGCCGGACCGGCGTGCCGCTCATGTACGCTTCCGCCGGCAACGGCAGCGCCCAGCACGTCGCCGCCGAGCTGCTGCGCTCGATGGCGAAACTGCGGGTCTCCCACGTGCCCTACAAGGGCATACCGGAGGGGCTCGGCGACGTGATCTCGGGCCAGCTCGACTTCATGTTCCCGTCGATCTTCAACGCCGTGCCGCTGGCGAAATCCGGCAAGGTGCGGGCGCTCGCCGTCACCACACGCAGCCGCTCGCCGATCGTGCCGGACCTGCCGACGATCGACGAGTCGGGCGTGCCGGGATACGAGCAGGTCGTCTGGCATGCGCTGCTGGCCCCGGCCGGCACCCCGCCGGCCGTCGTGGCGCGACTCAACGAAGCCGTGCGCAAGGCGCTCGCCGCCCCCGACATCGCCAGGCGACTCGCCGGCATCGGCGCGACCCCCGCATGGAATACGCCGGAGGATCTCGGGCGCTACGTGCGGGCCGAGATCGACAAGTGGGGTCGGATCATCAGGGAGTCCGGCGCCAAGCTGGACTGACGACCGGGCCCGCCGCCGCGCGCGCGGGCCGGGGAGCGCAACCATCCGGGAGCACGCGTGAAGATCATCGATTTCAGGGTCCGGCCGCCGGCCCGATCGTTTCCCAGCATCGACGTCTACCCCAGGCTCGGCCAGCAGAAGAGCCCGAACTGGGGCTGGTACTGCACGCTGCCGCCCTCGGTGCAGCAACGCTCGATGGACGCGTTCATGGCCGAGAACCGCGCGGCCGGCGTCACGCACGCGGTGATCTGGGGGCGCGCCTCGGTGGTTCCCGGGCAGAGCACGCCGCACGAGGACGTCGCGGCGATCGCGCGCGAGCACGCGCCGTTCTTCAGCGCGTTCGGCGGCGTCGCCTTCCGCGGGTCGATCGCGGACAGCCTCGCCGAGGTGGACGGTGCGGCGAGCCTCGGCTTCAAGGGCATCACCGTGGAGCCGGGCTGGGCCGGTGCGCCCGACCTCTACGCCGACGACCCGAAGCTCTACCCGATCTACCAGCGTGCCCAGGAGCGGGGGCTCATCCTCGCCTTCACGATCAGCGCGCGCATGGGCACCGACCTGAGCTACACCAGTCCGGAGCCGGTCGACCGGGTCGCGGGCGATTTCCCGCGGCTGAAGATCGTGATCTCGCACTCGTTCTGGCCCTGCGTCGAGCACTCGTGCGGGCTCGCCTTCCGCCGGCCGAACATCCACCTGCTGCCGGATCTCTACGGCTGGAGCATGCCGGGCTACACGAAGTGGATCGACGCCGCCAACACCTTCCTGTCCGACCGCATGATCTTCGGCAGCGCCTATCCGCTGATGGGGACGAAGGACATCGTCGAG
>JADZEE010000150.1 GCA_020850735.1 Gammaproteobacteria bacterium
CGCACCTACGGCTGCACCCACGGCGCACACCGACTACGTCCGGGTCGTCGTAGGGCCGGCTTCAGCCGGCCGCGGGTGATGGCATGGCGGTGAATGCGGCTGAAGCCGCACCTACAGCCGCACCTACGGCGCACACCGACTACGTCCGGGTCGTCGTAGGGCCGGCTTCAGCCGGCCGCGAGTCCCGTGCCGGCTGAGCACGCCGTTCTGGTTGCAGACGATGGGTTCGAGCGCATTCCCTTATCGAAACGCGTTGGCGGTCGGCATCACGACGATGGCGTAGCCGACCACCCCCGTGCCCCCGGGACGGTCCCACCGCGACATCGACCGGAACGGGGGCGAGGATGCGGTCGTGAACACACAGTCATTGCGTAACGCCGGCCCGCCCGGCGGCTGATCTTCCGCAGAAGAGTTTTCCCACCGCGCGTGCTTTCTCGACGCGTGGCCGGGACAGGTGCGCCCGACGCGGACGGGCATGTATTCCGCGCGCATACCGGTTCGCCCACCGTAAGGAGTGGTGAAGGCGACGGCAGCAGGTCCGGCGACAACGCATTGCCGTGCGCAGGCGTACGCCGGGAGCCGAGCCGTCGGGGACCACACGGGCGTATAGCGTAAACACGGGAACGGCGGAGGCCGGGGTGCAACTCCCTGGACGCGATGCCGGGAACATCACGGGCGATGTACGGCGGCCGACACTGCCGGGACAGCCCGTATGCGGGTGCGGCGGCCGTGCGACGCCGCGACTGGCAGGAAGCCTCCATCGGCACCCGCGAACGTGTCGCCAGTGCGCGTGCGCAGCCCATCGTCGTCGCTCATCAGCACGGCGACCGGCAGCAGGCACATCCATCTACACCCGTCATCACCCGGCGTACCACGCCGGCAAACTCCGATTCCTTCGTACTGCGGCCGGCGATCCGTCCGTCCGCCACAACTTGCACATCCCAAGGAGACAGAACATGCAACTCGTCATCGACCAGGCCGACCGCATCGACACCCTGCGTTACCGCGTCAGCGCCCGCAAGACCCTCGCCCAGGACACGGTCCTTGTCACCCTCAGGGTCGCCGCGCAGGTCTCCCTGCAGGACGTGGACCAGCCGGTGCTGCTGGGACGGATCCGCGCCGCCCTGAACGAGGTGATCCAGGCCGAGTGGCGGATCTCGCACATCGAGCGCGACGCCGACGAGGTCGGCTACGAGCGGGTGACGCTCAAGGCCGTCGCGCGCGTCCCGCACCTGGAGAACCACAACCTCGCCGAGCGGGCGCGCCGTGCGAGCAAGGAAGGCTTGGCAATCACCGGGCCGCAGGTCGACTACGCCCTGCCGACCGAGACGGTCGCCCAGGCGGTGCAGGATCTGCGCGAGGAACTCCTGGCCGGTGTCGGGCGCCAAATCGAAGGCTACACGCGGGTCACCGGCCGCGCTTGGCGCCTGGGCGACATCGCCTTCGGCATCGAAGCCGAACCCGAGCATGTGCGGGCGCGCACCTCCAAGGGCGCCTACCTGAGCGAGCCCGTGGAAGAACCACGCGATGGCGACACGCTTACGAGCGCCGAGCGCATCACGCTCAACGCCGCGGTGGTCCTGAAGTCGGTGGCGCCGCGATGACCGCGCCCGACGCCACCATCCGGACGCGCGCAAAACCCGGGCGCACGCTGCCCCGGCCAGCGCCGATCCCGGTGTATCACAGCGCCGACTATGGGTGCGCCGCCGAGGATTTCGACACGACCCGCAAGGCCGGCTGGATCCGGGAAGCCGACCGGCAGGCGCCGATCCCCGGCATCGAGTGGCGCGCGCCCGCGCCGGCGACGGCCGCGCAGCTCGCCCGGGTGCACCTCCCGCGCTACGTCGAGGCGGTGCGCACGGGCGTACCGGCCGATCTCGCGTGCTCGCAGGGATTCGCCTGGGATCCCGGCCTGTGGCGCAGCGCGTGCGCCATGGCCGGCGGGTTCCTGGCGGCCATGGACGCGGCGCTGCAGGACGGCGCCGCCGGCACCCTGTCCAGTGGCCAGCACCACGCGCGTGCCGATCAAGGCATGGGCTTTTGCACGTTCAACGGACTCGTGCTCGCGGCGCACCGGGCGCTCGAGCAGGGCGCGCGGTCCGTCCTCATCGTGGACCTGGACGCGCACTGCGCGGGCGGCACACATTCGATGATCAGGGACGACGAACGGATCGGGCAGCTGGACGTTGCCCTGAACTGCTTCGATGTGTACACGCCGGGATCCGGCGAGAGCCTCGACGTCGTCCGGCGGGCGCGGGACTACCTGCCCGTCATCACCCGGCGCCTGGCCGAACTCGATGCGCGTGGCGCGCGCTTCGACGCCTGCGTGTACTACGCCGGGATGGATCCCCACGAGCATTCCGTCCTCGGCGGCCTGCGCGGGATCGACGCCGGCGTGCTCCGCGCCCGCGAGCAGCTGCTGTTCGGCTGGTGTCGCGAACGCGCCCTGCCGGTCGCGTTCGGGATCGGCGGCGGCTACACCAGCCCCCGCTTCACCCAGGCGCAGCTGGTGGCGCTGCACCGGCTCACGCTGGAAGCCTGCGTGCAATCCCGGCGCGGGGCACCGCATGGCGCCGGCGTCCTGGCGGGCGCCGGCCGCGAGAGAGAGGCTCGATCCGCAAGCGCCGGTGCCGCGCACCCCGGTTCCGTTCCCCGGTAAACCGGAACGGTATCCTGCGGTTCGGTTCGCCGCGCCGGAACGGCTCCACCACGCAGTTCTTGCCCCGACCTTCGGTGCAGGGGACGTACACTCGAATCAAATGCGCGAGTTCTCGAGAGCTCGCGTCGTTCACCGTCGCGGGGCTGTGCGGCAGATTCTTGCGCTTGCGCCAGCAGGACCGACTCGCTATACATACAGTCTTCCCAGTTTTTGCATGTTAGGAGTTCCCGAGCTCTGGCGCGGGAGTTCGAGAGCCGATACTCCGTTCTTCGTCCAGGTAAGGCGATACATCGCAAGAAACCACGTGGTGAGTGGCAGCTTGGCGTGCGCAAAGACACTGCCGGCGATCCGCGAGGCCCGGTGGTGACAGCGAGGACATTGAAAAAGTGCGCGAGATTGCAGGGTGCGGGAACCGGTGTGATGACAGTTCCGGCAAACGAAGCCGTTCGGCCATCGCCAGCGGCACAGTGCCTCGGCGCACTGCGCTTCAGTGCCGCACCCGGTCAGGAACTGCGGCAGACTATATCCCTTCTGGAGCTCACTGGCTGCGCTTCGGGCGTAATCAGGGGCACTATTACTTTTGTGAGGTCATATCAACAATGAATATTTCTATTTTTGTCACCAACTGGATGACAGCTATGAGCTCGGTTGCCCTGACCGATCATTTTCTAGGCGAACCGTTGTCTTATCTGGAATCCAATTCCCATGTCGGCGCGGTGGAGGTTTATACCCCCATTACTGGCGAGGCACCAAAAACACCACGGAAAGATGAGGTCCCGGCACCTGCCCTGATTATTGAGATCCAGCTCAAGTCGGCCGAACATGCCACGGCCCTGGCAGAAGCGGACAATTTCAAGAAACTGTTTGTAACCAAGACCGGAAAGCTGGAAGAGGCAGCCAAAATAAACTTGGAGATTCTTGAGGTTGTTCACTTTGGTATACCCGGGCATGAATCACCACCACCGAGAACAGCGCCGTTTTCTTTCGTTGTTCGCTATTACGGCCCGGTGGAGAATGCCGCGGATTTCACTGATTATTACGTAAATACGCACCCTCCGCTGCTGGCACAATTTCCGAAGATCCGCAATGTTATTTGCCATCTGCCCCTGGGCTGGCGTGACAGGGGCGAGCTCACGGACGGGACCCTGATTCACGGCAATGAGGCGGTCTTCGACAATTTCGAGGACTTCAAGGCCTCGGCAACATCGGATGCCATGCAGGCCGTCGGGGCCAATGCAGCCAAGTTCAAATCCTTTGGTTACACCTCCCATCATCCCATGCAGCGCAAACGCGTCTATGCACGCCGGTAGCCGTCCCCTGGCGCGGGACGAAGAAAACGCATCCACGGTCCCCCCACCGGGCGGCGGGCCCGTACCGGCGCTGATAATTTGGGGATCCCTGATTTAGCCGGCTAATTGTTTCGTGAGTGTCGCTGCCGATGCTGATGCCAGCCGAACATGCGCGATTTCGACGGGCTACCCGCCGCTCGCCGCGCCTTTTTGCGCGTGTGGGCGGTCCGCCAGGCAGATCTCGGTAAGCGCTCCACGAACGCCGTCGTGACGAGCCGCGACGGCGCGTGGCATTGTAGCGGACGATGGGGAAGGTGCGCGCGGTAGTGCCGGGGCCGGAAGTTACTCGTTCTGCCGCACGCGCCAGGGC
>JADZEE010000151.1 GCA_020850735.1 Gammaproteobacteria bacterium
CTCCGCCTGCACGAGAATGTTGTCCTCGTCCTCGGCAACATCGATGCCGCAGGGCGAGGCGCCGGCGATCGGGTTGCGGCCGAGCTCGATATAGGGTGCTTCGTCAAACGTTGGCATGCTCACCCCCGTTTCGGCCGCCGCCCAGGATCTCCTGCACAAACGCCGCCCAGTTGGCCGGCACATCGACCAGCGAGGCGGTGTTCGCATCGCCGTCGGACACCGGCTTGACCCGGGAAAGGTCATCCACGTATCGCAGATGCCCGGCCATCGGGGTGAGCAGAAGAAAGTCGTCCACGCTGAGTTCGCGAGCGATCACGGCGAGCCGTCGGAACCCGCCGTCGGCGTCAGCAACGACCAGCAGCGTCAGCGCGCGGCGCTCCAGATCCATCCGGCACCCCAGCCACTGCAGCCACCCGGCAAGCTGCGCGGGCAGCGCGATTCCGGCGGCGAGGGGCAGGACGAACGTCGGCTTGAAGTCCGGTGATTCGAGTCGGGCACTCTGATCACCCCCGCGGCGCACGGCGGCCAGCCAGGCCTCCAGGCCGGCCTCATCATCACCCGCTTGCGCGGCGGCGAACCACTCGGCCATCGGAATCGTTGCGGCCGCAGCAGCCCAGGTAGCGTCCTGCGTGCCGTTCAATCCCGCCAGATCGATCTCGAGGCTCGAGAAACGCGTCTCGAACCCGCCGGGAGCGTTGAAGTGACGGGTCACCTGCTCGCGCAAGGCGATCAGCTCGCTCAGCACGCGAACGGACGCTCCGACGCTCCCACTGGTGGGCCCCGGCCACTGAGCCGTCGGTACCCCCACGTAGAAGCACAACGGGAACGGACGGCCGACCATATCGCCGCCGTAGTCATGGAACGAGGCAAGCACGGTCATGTTCGAGTTCGGCAGCCGAATCGCTCCGGCGGCCAGCGGCAGGCGGGCCACGGCGTGAGTGTGCCTCGGCTGCGCGGTGGAAGCTTCGCGACGGGCCAAAGTCAGATAGGTCTCGAAGCCCTCCAACACCCACTTGTTGAACTCGACCGACCACTCCTCGTCGTTACGCGAGGTGTAATAGTCGGCGTACGTCGGGAGCTTGCCGAACCAGCGCACGCGCGGGTCGGGTTTGAATCGCGGCCCTTTCGAGCCAAACAGTCCTGTCCAGCTCATCCGGCTCATCGTGCGCCCTTTTGCACCTTCTGAATCGGATCGGGCATGGCGCGATCCAGTTTGAACGTGAACTTCGCACCCATGCGGGTCCGCCCGTCGGGCGGGATCAGATCGCCTGTCCCCGCCTGCTTGAACGCCTCGGTGAGATCGAGAGCGTGCGAGGCGACCCACACCCCGCCCTGATCGCTGAAACGTGCGTAGCGATGCAGGTAGGCACACAGGGCCAGCGGCGATGAGCCGCCGAGGATCAGCGGCGAAATGGTGTCAGGATAAGATTTCTGACGTCCCTCGCCCTGGATGCCGCCGGCGAACTGCATCTTGAGCGTGCTGCCGCTGCCGCCGCCCTGCCAACGCCAGAACGCGGTCCGAGCCCCGGCGTCGCCGCGGGTGAGCGTACTGATCTTCAACGGGGCGCGCTCGCCGATCCCGCCCGGCTGGTTCGGGTCCTGGATGGCCAGGCCAAGGTAGAGCTGCACTTCGCCGTAGAAGTTCTGGGCGGTGTCGTCGATCCCCGCGACTTTCCCGCCCGGCAGCGTCGGGTCGAGCGGATCGACGTAGCGGACCTCGAGCTTCAGGTCGCTCTGCTGTCCCTGCGGCGTAAAGCCGATGAAATCGCGCCACTGCTGGCACGAGCGGTAGAGCGCGGTGCGTTGCGGTTTGAGGGGATCATCGTCGGGGATACCGCGTTCGAGCAGGCCGAGCACGCGTGCCGCCTCGCCGATCTCGACGAGAAAATCCTTGAACGGCTTGTAGGGCACCGTATCCAGCGCGGTCAGTTGTTCGCCGGCGGCGTTGAGGTATGGCCAGCCGTCATACGGCGCCTGATCGGCGAAGTACTTCTCCTGGACCTCGTAGAGGATGCTCGTGAGTTCGGCGCTGAGCAGCGTCTGCGCCTGCTTGCTGAACGCGACGAACTCGCCGGTGAGCCGCTCATCGTTCAGACGCGTGTCCTGCCGCAGTTTTTCGATCGCTCCCCAGGCAATCTCCGGCTGCTCCTTGGCCCCCTCCTGGAACGACCGGGGCAGCTGGCGATTGGCAACGATGCCGGCCACGACGTCCAGCCACGCCCGATCGAATGCATGAGCGACCGTGACCCAAGGCGGCGATGCCGGGTTCACCTCGGCGTTCGCCTGCTCGGCTTCGGTGGCAAACTCGCGGTAGCGAGCCGGCCAGCCGTTCTTGCTGTCCTTGAGCGACACCAGCAGCCAGGCGGCCACGTCGGTCCACTCGCGGTCGCTCTGATTCTTCCACCAGCCGCGCTGGGCGTCGTACGTCGCCCAGGGCACCGACTGAAGGATTTCCTGCAGCGACGCCTGCAACTCGCGGCCGATGTCGCGGGGATCGGGATCGGACGGCGCCCGTCGATCGCTCAGCGCGTCGGCCAGAGTCGCCCAGTTCGTGCCGCGCTCCGTCCGCAGCCGCTCGAGCAGCGTCAGCCGCTTCCCGTCGTACGCCTTGCCCCAAGCCTGCACATAGGCGTCGGTGTAGGCCTGACCAGCCTGATCCAGCCGGGCCAGGCAGAGCTTGTGAAGTTCGCGATCCTCGCCTGCACCCGGCAGATAGAAGGCCTCGGTGAACTGGTCGAGGTAGATCTTCAGCCGCACGGCGTCCCACGCAACGCGGTTGAGATAGTCGTGTGTCGCGCAGGCCGGGACCAGCCCTTCGAGTTCGATCGCCACCGGCTTGA
>JADZEE010000152.1 GCA_020850735.1 Gammaproteobacteria bacterium
GCCGACGGCGAGAACCTGATCACGGTCAACCAGCGTCAGGCGCCGACGGTCGCGGAGCGCTTCGTGAGCCTCGGGCAGTATCGCTTTGAAAAGGACGGCGCGGGCTACGTCCTGGTGTCGACCGAGGGCACGGATGGGTTCGTCGTCGTCGATGCGCTGCAGTTCGTCGCGCTCGACGGCAAAGCTGCCGCGCCGGCGGCCGCCGTGACGGCGGAAGACCCCGGCGCCCGGAAGAACGCCGCGGAGCTCCGCCGGCTCGAGGCGGAGTTGAAGGACGTGAAGGCCAGGGCGCCGGTGCGGCCGCTGGCGATGAGCGTGAAGGAGGCGGTGGGCGAGATCGGCGACACCGAGATCCGGGTGCGCGGCAACGCGCGCAATCTCGGCGCCAAGGTGCCGCGCGGCTTCCTGCAGGTGGCGACCACCGGCCCGGGGCCGTCATTTGCGCCCGACCAGAGCGGGCGGCGCGAGCTGGCGGACTGGATCGCGAGCGACGCGAATCCGCTCACGGCCCGCGTGACCGTGAACCGCGTCTGGGCCTGGCTGATGGGCGCGGGCTTCGTGCGCACGGTGGACAACTTCGGCGTCACCGGCGAGCGGCCCTCGCACCCTGAACTGCTCGACTACCTCGCGCGCCGCTTCACCGCCGAAGGCTGGTCGGTCAAGCGCCTCGTGCGCGCGATCATGCTGTCGCGGACGTATCAGCTCGCCGCATACGCGACCCCGGACGCGAAGCGGCTGGATCCGGACAACCGCCTGTTCTCCCACGCCAACCGCCGCCGGCTCGAGGCGGAGGAGATTCGCGACGCCATCCTCTGGACCAGCGGCAAACTCGATCTGACCATCGGCGGGCCCAACATCGTCCTTGGTCCAGGTTCCGCGGCGCAGGGGTACGAGTACGGGTACGTTTTCGCCGACCGGCGGCGCGGTGTGTACACGCCGGCCTTTCGCAACCGGCGGCTGGATGGGTTCGAGGTTTTCGATTTCGCCGATGCCAACGCCCCGATCGGCGTGCGGCCCGTCACCACGGTCGCCCCTCAGGCGCTGTACCTGATGAATCACCCCTTCGTGATGGAGCAGGCGGGTTTGGCTGCGCAGCGCACGCTGGCCGCGGTGACAGGCAGCGACGCCGCCCGGCTCGAGCACGCGTACCGTCTGACTCTCGGCCGCCTGCCCACCGCGCAGGAGCGGGCGGTGGCGCTGCAGTTCGTCGCCGCGGCCGCGCCGCCGGATTCGGGCGACCAGGCCCGGCTCGACGCCTGGGCGCAGGTGCATCAGGCGCTGTTCGCTTGCGTGGATTTTCGTTATCTGAACTGAACCGACTGGCCGCGCACGCACCATGAATCTGCACCCTCTTCTGACCCGTCGGCAGGCCCTGCAACGACTCGCGTGCGGCTTCGGTTACCTCGCGCTCTCCGGCATCGCCGCGCAGGCGGCGGTGCGCAGCCCGGCGAATCCTCTCGCGCCGCGGCCGGGGCATCTGCCGGCGCGGGCGAAGCGCGTGATCTTTCTCTTCATGGGAGGCGGGGTGAGCCATCTCGACAGCTTCGACTACAAGCCGGTGCTCTACACGCATGACGGCAAGATGATGGATTTCCTCGACCAGCGCAGCATCGCGAAGACCGGCGCGGGGTCGACCCAGCGCGTGATGAAACCGCTTTGGGATTTCAAGCAGCGCGGGCAATCGGGCCGCTGGGTGTCGGAATTGTTCCCGCATATGGCGCAGCACGCGGACGACTACTGCGTGATCCGCTCGATGCACACCGAGGGCGTGGCGCACGGTCCGGCAACGCTCTTCCTGCACACTGGCTCGACGAACCTGATCCGGCCGTCGATGGGCTCGTGGGTGACGTACGGGCTGGGCAGCGAGAACGAGAACCTGCCCGCGTTCGTGTCGCTCAGCCCGACGCTGGCCAACGGCGGTCCGCGCAACTACGGCAGCGCGTTCCTGCCGTCCGTGCACCAGGGCACTGCGATCGGCCGCGCCGGCCAGCGTGCGAGCGAGGCGGGCATCCGCAACGTGCGCAATCCGCTGCGCACGCCGGCGGAGCAGCAGCGGCACTTCGAACTCGTGCGGGCGCTGAACGAGCAGCAGCTGCGCGCGCGGCCGGGCGACTACGAACTCGAGGCGGTGGCGAGCTCGTACGAGCTGGCGTGGCGGCTGCAGAATCACGCCCCCGACGCGCTGGACATTTCCAAGGAATCGCCCGCCACCTTGAAGCTGTACGGCATCGGCGAGGAACCGACCGACGACTATGGCCGTCAGTGCCTGATGGCGCGTCGGCTGGCGGAGTCCGGCGTGCGGTTCATTCATGTCAACTACTCGGACAACACCAACAACCCCGCGTGGGACCAGCACGCGAACATGCCCAAGCACAAGGACCACGCCGTGCGCGTCGACAAGCCGGTGGCCGGCCTGCTCGCGGATCTGAAGGCGCGCGGCCTCCTTGAGGACACGATCGTGTGGTGGGGCAGTGAATTCGGCCGCACGCCGTATGCCGAACGGAACGGCACCGGCCGCGACCACAACCCGACCGGGTTCACGGTGTTGATGGCGGGCGGCGGGTTCAAACCGGGCTTCGCGTATGGCGAGACCGACGAGTTCGGTCACTTCGCGATCGAGAACAAGGTCCACATGCACGACCTGCACGCGACGATCCTGCATCAGCTCGGACTCGACCACGAAAAGCTCACCTTCCGCCACGACGGCCGCGACTTCCGCCTGACCGACGTGCACGGCCACGTGGTGAAGGATCTCCTGGTGTGATGCCTCCCACTCGCCGGAGACTCAGGCAGGTTGCCCACGGAACACACGGATCACACGGAGAGGTTCAGAATTCTTCCGTGTGATCCGTGTGTTCCGTGGGCCCAAACCTCTGTCCCTCCTAGCCCTCCTTTGATTTTCCCCTTGCGCATGAAATACCCCGTCCTCGCCTTCCTCTGCCTCGCCCTGTCGCTGCGCGCCGCGCCGTCGTATGACCAATCCGGCGTGCCGCTCGAGGTGGACGCGCCGCGGGCGGGGATGACGAAGATCGTCCTGCTCGCCGGCGGGCCGAGCAGCAAGGCGATGGCGCACGAATATTTTGCCGGGTGCGCGCTGCTGCTGGACTGGCTCAAACAGCAGCCCGGCGTCTGGCCGGTGATGGCGCGCGGCTGGCCGGCAAACGAGCGCGTGCTCGAGGGCGCGAAGTGCGTCGTGTATTTCGGTGACGGCGGCGGCAAGCAACCCTTCGCCGACCCGAAGCGCTGGGCCGTACTGTCACGTTTGATGGCCGAAGGCGCCGGACTCGTCCTGCTGCACCAGGCGATGGACCTGCCTGCGGGACCGGATGGCTCGAAGATCAAGGGCTGGCTCGGGGCCGTGTATCACAGCGACATCGGGAGCCGCGGCCACTGGGACATGGATTTCAAGGCGATCCCGGCGCACGAGGTGACGCGGGGCGTGAAGCCGTTTGCGGCGCCGGCCGATGGCTGGCTCTACAATCTGCACTTTGCGCCGACGGGCGTGACGCCGTTGCTCACCGGTGCCGTACCGGACAAATCGCGCTCGACCGCCGACGCCAAGAAACACGCCGGCCGTGAGGAAGTGATCGCGTGGTCGTACACGCGTCCCGACGGCGGGCGCGGTTTCGGCTTCACTGGTGCCGACCTGCACCAGAGCTGGAGTTATCCCAGCCAGCGCACCCTGGTGTTGAACGGCATCCTCTGGGCCGCGCGGCTGCCCGTGCCGGCCGGTGGCGTGCAGGTCGCCCTCGATCCTGCGAACCTCGAGCGCAATCTCGACGACAAGCGGAATGCCGCTCCGGCGGCGAAGGCGGCGAAAAAGAAGAAGTGAGGCGGCGCCCTTCCCGTCACTCGTCTGTGCCTCTCGTTCATGACCGGGTTTGACCGCACGCGCCGCGCTTTTCTCGGCGACATGACCAAGGGCATGGCGGGCGTGGCGCTGTCGCGGTTGCTGCTGCGTGATCTCGCCGCAGCGCCGCGGGCGCCGCACTTCACGCCCAAGGCGAAACAGGTGCTGCAGATCTTCTGCCCGGGCGGTGCGTCCCACGTCGACCTGTGGGACTACAAGCCGATGCTGGAAAAGTATCATGGCACGCCGCTGCCCGGCGCCGCGACCGAGGTCACGTTCCAGGGCAAGAACGGCAACCTCATGAAATCGCCGTGGGCGTTCCGGCCCGCGGGGCAGAGCGGCAAGATGATCTCGTCGCTGCTGCCGCGGATGGCGGCGCACGTGGACGACATGGCGTTCATCCACTCGATGACGTCGCGCACGAACACGCACGGGCCCGGTTGCATCGCGATGAACACCTGCTTTCCGCGCGAGGGGTTTCCCAGCGCGGGCTCGTGGGTGAGTTATGCGCTCGGTTCGCTGAACGAAAACCTGCCGACCTACGTCGCGGTGCAGGACCTCCGCGGTGAACCGCCCAACGGCAAGGCGAATTGGGGCAACGGCTTTCTGCCCGCGCAGTTTCAAGCCGTCTCACTCGCGGCGCATCAGCCGCTGCGCAACCTCGCGCGTCCGGCGTCGGTCGACCCTGCCGCGGAGCAGGCGACGCGCGATTTCCTGCACGCGATCAACCTGGAGCACGCCGGCGCGCACCCCGGGAACGATGAGCTGCAGGCGCGGATGGCTTCCTACGAACTCGCGGCCAAGATGCAGCTCGCGGCGCCGGAGGTGAGCGATCTCGCCCGCGAGCCCGGGCACGTGCACGCACTCTACGGCACGAACGACGCGAATGCGCTCAAGGCCGCGTACGCCCGAAACTGCCTGCTCAGCCGCCGGCTGCTGGAAAAGGGCGTGCGCTACGTCAGCCTGTACTGTGCGTCGCGGGCCAGCGCGGTCGACGGCCTGCTGAACTGGGACGCGCACAAGACGCTCAAGGCCGACTACGAGCGGCACGCGCCGATCTTCGACCAGCCGACCGCCGCGCTGCTGGCCGACCTGAAGCAGCGCGGCCTGTTGAACGATGTGCTCGTCATCTGGTGCAGCGAATTCGGCCGGATGCCCACGCACCAGGAGGGA
>JADZEE010000153.1 GCA_020850735.1 Gammaproteobacteria bacterium
TCCCGCACCATTACCTGGAAGGTTTCTATGCGGGCCTCGGCTACCATGTGACCGCGGGCGGTGAGGTGGTCGGCGGCCATCGCCTCATTCGCATGGAGAAACAGCTCGGAGAGTAAACCGGCACGCTGCGCCGCGGCCGAGCCGGGGGCGGCGCCAGACAGACGCGGGCGGACCGCGCCCTGCCACAGAGGTGAGGACTCATGCGCAAGCGCATCGACGCAGATTACCGGCCGGGCAGCGAGCAACTTGCGCTGTTCCCGGCGGTATCCGGCAACACCATCAACGGCCTGGGCGAGCGGCGCAGGCGCCGGCCGTCCGCGCTCTACTGGCACGATCCCGACACCATCGCGCACGGCCGCCTGCAGAAGTACTTCTACGCAAACGCGGCACGCATGGAGACCGGCCGCACCGAGACCAGCCAGATGGCCGAGCGGCGAGGTCCGGCCGAGCTCGATCCGGTGGCGCCGGTGCGCGAGCAGGACAATCCCGCGGGCTGGTCTGTGCGGGTGAAGGAGGCGGCGCTCGCGCACGAGGCGGATCTGGTCGGCATCGCCGCGATGCGCGAGGACTGGGTGTTCGAAGGCCACCAGGTCGCCGAGCCTTGGATCGTGGTTATCGGCGTGGGGATGGATCAGCGCGAGCTCGCCAAGGGGCCGCCGCGTCCCGAGGACCTGTCGTCAGCGAACGAAGTCTCGCGCCAGTACAACCGCGCGGCGCGCGCGAGCAAGGCGCTCGCCAACTGGATCCGCAATCGCGGCTGGAACGCGGTGGCGCACACGGGACCCATGGCGGGACACCTGACGGTGATACCGGCGGCCATCGCCGCCGGGTTCGGCCAGCTCGGCAAGCACGGTTCCATGATCAACGACACCTGGGGCGCGTCGTTGCGCCTCGCGAGCGTGACCACCGATCTGCCGCTCGTGGCCGATGCGCCCGTCGATATCGGCGTCGACGACTTCTGCCTGCGCTGTCGCGTGTGCTCGGACCGTTGCCCGCCGCAGGCCATCTACGCCGACAAGCAACTCGTGCGCGGCGAGTACAAATGGTACGTCGATTTCGACAAGTGCCTGCCGTATTTCAACGACACGCTCGGCTGCGGCATCTGCATCGCCGAGTGTCCGTGGAGCCTGCCGGGCGTCGCGCCGCGACTGGCCGCCAAGCTCGAACGGCGCCGCGCCGCGATCTGACCCCCGAGCTCGAACGGCGCCGCGCCGTGGCGATCCAGGGGTAAGCGCCGCGTGCGGGCACCGTGTGGATGGCCACGCCCGCGGGCTCGCCATGACGCTGGTAGCGGCCATCGCCGCGGCGTGCTGACGTTCCAACGTCGTCGCGAGGAAGCGGATTGCCGCGGGCACCGTCACGAGCCGGTTCCCAGGTACCATGTGTTCAGGTTCTTGCTACCGGAATCAGGCGTGAATTCTGACGTGTCCGTCATGACCTCGGACGATCTCGGCCCCCTGTGTGCGGTGCCTGCGGGCACGCGCATCGCCTATGGTCCGGACGAGTTCCAGTTCGGCGAGCTCGATCTGCCGGCGGGCGCCGGGCCGTATCCCGTGCTGGTGAACGTGCACGGGGGCGTGTGGCTGGCGCAATACGGCATCGATCACAGCCGCGCCCAGGCGCAGGCGCTCGCCGCCAGCGGTTTCGCGGTGTGGAACGTCGAGTACCGGCGCGTGGGGAATCGCGGCGATGGCTGGCCGGGCACGTTTCTGGACGTGGGCAGGGCGGCCGATTTTGTGGGCGTGCTGGCCGCGCGCTATCCGCTCGATCGGACGCGCATCGTCCTCATGGGACATTCCGCCGGCGGAGTGCTGGCGCTGTGGCTGGCGGCGCGCGCGCGGCTGCCGGCAGCGAGTCCGCTGCACGTCGGCGATCCGATCGCCGTGCGCGGGGTGGTCGCGCTGGCGCCGGCCTGCGATCTGCCGGCATTGCACGCGCAGGGTGTGCACGGCGGCGTCGTCGACGCGCTGCTCGGTGGCTCGCCGGCGCAGGTTCCCGAGCGCTATGACTGGATCACGCCGGCGCGGCTGATCCCCATCGGTGTGCGCCAGCACGTGATCGTCGGCCGCTACGATGCGCAATGGCGCGCGCACGGCGAGGCATACGCGGCCGCGGCCCGCGCCCGGGGCGACGGCGACGTGCAGCTCAGCGTCGCCGGGCGGGCCGGTCACTTCGAGCTGATCACGCCGGGTTCCACGTCCTGGCCGCTGGTGGTCGCCGCCGCGCGCGCTCTGGTGACCGCCTGATCGCAGCCGGCCGCGCACCGCCCGCCTGCGCAACGCGAAACAGCGCCCGGGGAATTCGATTACCGCCATGCGTTTCCTCCACTGTGCCGACATCCACCTGGACAGCCCGCTGCGCGGACTGGAGCGCTATGAGGGTGCGCCGGTCGAGGAGGTGCGTGCGGCACCGCGGCGCGCACTCGACAATCTCGTCGACCTGGCCATCCGCGAAGGCGTCGACTTCGTCCTCATCGCCGGCGATCTCTACGACGGTGACTGGCAGGACTTCAACACCGGCCTGTTTTTCACCCGGGCGATGGCGCGGCTGGGCGATTCGGGGATCCCGGCCTACGTCATCCGCGGCAACCACGACGCCGCCAGCCGCATCACCCAGGGTCTGCGTCTGCCCGCCAACGTGCGCCTGCTCGACGCGCACGCGCCGCAGACCGTCATCGACGAGAACCTCGGTCTGGCCGTGCACGGCCAGAGCTTCGCCACCGCGGCGGTCAGCGACGATCTGGCCGCGGCCTACCCGCGCGCATTGCGCGATCATTTCAACGTCGGTCTGCTGCACACCGCCCTGACCGGACGCGAGGGGCATGCCGGCTACGCGCCGACCAGCGCCGACGTGCTGCGCACGAAGGGCTACGATTACTGGGCGCTCGGCCACGTGCACAGCCGCGAGATCGTCGCCACCGATCCGTGGATCGTGTTTCCCGGCAACCTCCAGGGCCGGCACATCCGCGAGACCGGCAGCAAGGGCTGCGAGCGGGTGAGCGTGGAGGACGGGGTGATCACGACCGCGCACGTGCCGCTCGACGTGCTGCGCTGGGCGACGATCGAGATCGACATCGCCGAGCTGGCCGATCTCGATGCGTTGCTCGACGTCGCGGCAACGGCGACGCAGCGCAAGCTGGCCGCCGCCGAGGGTCGCCCGCTGGCCGTGCGCTTCCTCGTCACCGGCGCCGGCGCCCTGCACGATACGCTCGCGGCGCGACCGGAGCACATCCGGGAGCAGCTGCGCAGTGTCGCGATCGCCGTGTCCAACGGCCTGGTGTGGGTCGAGAAGGTACGGATCGACGTGCGCACGCCGCTCGACCTGCCGGGCCTGGCCGCCGGCGACGACGCCGTCGCCAGCCTGCTGGGCGAATTCGCCCGCGTTCGTGCCGACGCCGACGCGCTGCGCGCACTGGCCGACCAAGCCTGCGCCGATCTGCGCCAGAAGCTTCCGGCCACACCGGCTGACGGCGATGACGGCCTCGATCTCGGTGACCTCGATACCCTGCGGGCGATCCTCGCCGAGGCCGAGTCGGAGTTGCTCGCACGCCTGGTACGCGGAGACGATGAATGAGGTTCGAGCGCCTGTATCTGAAGGCCTACGGCCGATTCACCGACTGCGTCGTGGACCTCCCGCGAGCGGGCGACGCCGATCTGCAGCTCATCTATGGCCCCAACGAAGCGGGCAAGTCGACCGTGCTCAGCGGCGTCACCGACTTCCTGTTCGGTTTTCCAAACCGGACAGAATTGGACTTCATCCACGCCATGAAGGATTTGCGCGTCGGTGCGGCGCTGGCGCTGGGCAGTGGCGAGGTCGTGTACGCGGTTCGCCGCAAGGGCCTCAAGCGCACGTTATTCGCGCTCGACCCGGACACCGGCGCCGAGGATACGACGGCGCCGCTCGATGAAGCGCTGCTGGCGCGCCACCTCCCCGGTATGGACCGCGCGCGCTACCGCGGCCTGTTCGGTTTCGACCTCGACGGCCTGGTCGCCGGCGGTGAGGAGCTGGTCAAAGGCAAAGGCGAAGTCGGCCAGGGTCTTTTCCAGGCGGCCGCGGGACTTGCGTCGCTGAAAGCGCTCGCCGACGAGCTGACGAACGAGGCGGCGGAGCTGTTCAAGCCGCGCGGATCGACCGGTGCCCTGAACGTCGCCCTGCGCCAGTACGACGAGCAACGCAGGGCGCTGCGGGAGGCGACGGTACGCACATCCGCGTGGCAGCAGCTCGAGAGCGAACTGGGCAGGGCTCGCGCACATTACGACAGCCAGCGTCACGCATACGCCCAGGCCCGCGCCGAGCGCGAGCGTCTCGAACGGATCCGTGTCAGCCTGCCGTTGCTGGCCGAACGGCGGCTCGCGATGGCGGAGCTGGATGTCCTGGAACCGGTCCCGGTGCTGCCGGCCGATGCAGCGCAGCAACGAGTCGCGGCGCAGGAGCGCCTGCGCAATGCGCGCGAGACGCGCGAGGCGGCCGCGGCCGAGCTCGATCGGCTGGTCGGGACCCGTGCCTCGATCGTCGTGCGCGCCGACGTGCTCGATCAGGCGGCAGCCATCGAACAGTCTTGGCGCGAAGCAAGCGCCCGTGAAGCGGCGCGCAAGGACATCGAACGCCGGGAGGCGCAGCGCGACAGCGCGATCGCGCAGGCGCAGGATGCACTCGCGGGGATCGCACCCGATACGCCGCTCGACCACGCCGCAACGCTGCTGCCGCCGGAAACGCTGATCGCACGGATCGACAGTCTCGATCGGGAAGCGGCCGTCCTGGGCGCCGATCTCGATGCTCTGGATACGGAGCGGGAGGAGCGCAGCGCACTGCTCGCACGGTTGCGCGACAGCCTCGGCGCGCTGGCGTCCACTCACGATGCCGCGCAGCTCGACGCCGCGCTCGCGCAGCTCGAGAGCCTGGTCGCGATCAGCGAGCAGGAAAGCCGGCTGGCCCGCGACGCCGGCACGCTGCGGGCGCGCGTCGATCGGGCGGCGGCGGCGCTCGGGTGTGCGGATGCGGCCAAGCTCGCCGCAACCGCGCTGCCCATGCCCGACACGCTGGCGGACTACGAACGTCGTTTCACGGATCTGAACCAGGAAGCCGCGAGTGTCGACGACCGCGAGGCGGGCATCCTGCCCGATCTCGACGGTCTGCGACAGAAACTGCGTACCCTGCGCGCGACGGGTGAAGTCGTCACCCGGGCCGACGTCGTGACGGCCCGCGCCCACCGCGACGCGGGCTGGGCGCTGGCACGCCGGGCCTGGGAGCGCGGCGAGGAGGTCCGGGCAGCGATCGAGGCGTACGCCGCCGGTGCGTCGCTCGGTGACGCCGTCGAGGCGGCGATACGCGAAGCCGATCGACTCGCCGATCTGCTGCACGCGGACGTCGCCCGTACGACCCAGGTGCTGGACGCGCAGCAGCGCATCGAGGCGATGGAGGGCGAGCTCGGCAAGACCGAGGCGCGCCGGCGTCAGCTCGGCGACGAGCGCGCGGATCTCGAGCATCGCTGGGGTGAGCTCGTGGCGCCGCTCGGGCGGCCGGTGCTGACGCCCGCGGCCGCACGCGAATGGCTGCAGCAGCACGCACGATTCAGTGCCGAGTTCGAACGTCTCGCGACTCTGGAGCAGGATCTCGGCGCGGTGCGCGTCGAGCTGGATCGGCTCGGCAAGGTGCTGGACGCGGCGTTCGACGGTTGCGGCGAGCCGCCGCGCGCCGCCGACGAGTCCCTGCGCGGCGCCATGCTGCGGCTGCAACGAATCGACCAGGCGGCGCGCCGGACGGCTTCGGATCGCGACCGCCTCGAGGCGCGTATCGCGGACGCGGAGCGTAACCTCGGTGAGATCGAACGGCGTCGTGCGCAGGCGCAGGCGAAGCTAGAGCATTGGCGGCAGCGCTGGTCGGCGGCGGTTACGGCGCTGCACCTGCCCGCAGAGGCCAGCGCGGAGGAGGTCCGCGTGCGGATCCGCCAGCTCACGGATCTGCGCAAGGCGCTGGAGGCGCTGGCCGCGGCCGCGCGCGAGCTCGCGCGGATGCGGGCGGGTGTGAGCGCCTTCGACGAGCAGCTGCGGGCGACGGCCGTCGCCGTCGGCGAGCCGGTGGACGGCCGTCCGCCGGCGCAAACGGTCGAATCTCTGCACACGGCGCTCGCGCACGCCCGTGCAGCCGCTCAGAAGCTGCGCGAAGTCGACGAGGCCGTGCGCAGCGAGCGCGCGCGTGGCGAGCGGGCCGAGCTGGCGCAGCGGCAGGCTGACGAGGCGCTGCGCGAGCTGGTGGCGGCGGCCGGTTGTGGCAGTGTGGCTGAGTTGCCGCTGGCCGAGGAACGCGCGCAGCGCAAATGCGCCCTGCGTGAACGCGTGCGGCAAATCGAGGAAACCCTGGTCGCGCAGAATGCCTGCGCGGTCACGGCGGTGGCGGCGCAGGCCGATGGATTCGAGCCGGACGGTGTCCGCGCCGGTATCGATGCACTCGATGCGCAGGCTGAGCGCCTCGACGCCGGCGTGCAGGCCGCCAACGCCGCCCTGGTCGAGACCGAGCAACGCTTCAAGGCCGTCGATGGCAGTGCCCGCGCGGCCGACATTCAGCAGGCGCTCGCCGAACTGCAGGCGACCATCGCGGAGCGGGCGCGGGCCTGCGCCCGGGCCCGTCTGGCGGGCGCAATGCTCGTGCGCGTGGTGCAGCGTTACCGGGAACAGCACCAGGGCCCCGTGCTCGCGGGTGCCGGACGGCTGTTTGCGGCGATCACCGCGGGCAGCTTCCGCACCCTGATGACTGACTACGACGACGACCGCCAGGTGATCCTCGGTGTGCGCCCCGACGATACCCGCGTGCCGATTACGGGCATGAGTCAGGGTACACGCGACCAGCTTTTTCTGGCACTGCGCCTGGCCACCATCGAGCAGCACGTCGCCGGGCACGGGGCGTTCCCGTTGATCTTCGACGACCTGCTGGTGCAGTTCGACGACGAGCGCGCGGTCGCGGCCCTGCGCGTGCTGAAGGAGCTCGCCACGCGTACCCAGGTGCTGTTTTTCACCCACCACCGCCACCTGATCGATCTGGCACGGGCGAGCGGCGTGGCGCCGCCGGCGGCCGTGCACGTGCTGTGACGCCGGTACCGGTTCGTTCCACCCGGGCGGGTCGCCGTTGGCTTATCGTGCGCGCTTCGTTGCGGAGGCGGTCGTCTTGGCTTTGCCGGACTTGCCGCGTCCCTTGGCGGCGGTCGACTTGCGGGTACCAGGCTTGCCGCGGCTTTTCGCCGCGCTCGCGGTTGGCTTGTGCGCTGTGCGCTGCGGCACGGCGACGCGTGCTCGCGCGGCCCGGGCGGCGGCAGGTTTGCCGGGCCGCCTCGATTTCGATGCTGCTTTCGCGGCGACCGGCGTTTTCGATCGTTTTGTCGCAGTCTTACTGTGCGGCGCGTCGTCATGCGCGGGTCCGGCACTCCCTGCCTCGAGCTCGATACCGAACAGCTCCGCAAGACCGGTGTCCTCCAGCACCATGTCGGTGGCCGGCTTGCCCGTAGCAAGCGTGAGCTCTTTACCGGCGCCGGCAACGAGCTCCGCGTAATCGACCTGGCGCAGGGTAAACAGCAGCTGTGGGGCCTCGTCCAGGCGTGCGCCGACGCCGTAGAGCACGGCGGCCACGTGCTTGCACATGATCGCCCAGTCCGGGCAGGAGCAGGCGAGCTTGATCTCCTTCGGGGCGGGGAACATGCCCTCTTGCGGTTTGCACAGGCGTTGCATCACACCCGTGGAGAACCGGCCCTGGAGCAGCTCGACGACGCTGGCGACGGCGCCGGCGCAGTCTTTGCGCAGCGCGCGCCAGCGCGGTTTCGTCACGCGCGCAATTTCCACGCGCACTTCGTAGATCCGGCTGCCGCTGACCAGTGCGTCGACCTGCCCGGGAGAGATCCTCAGATCGATGACCGAGCCGTTGCGCACATAGGTCTTGCCGCGCGGCAGGCGGTTGCTGAAATCGCTGTAGCGTTCGAGATTGTCGCACCAGGCACTGCCCCAGAAGGTGTGTGCGATCACCCGCCCGTCGATGTGAACCGGCGTCGGTTGTCCGCCTTGCTTGCGCAGCTTCGCCAGCGTGCGTTCCGCCTGGCGCCGGCGCGCGGCGGCGGACACGTAGGGTTTCCATTGGTAATACACGACTCAATTCTCCTTCCCGGCGGTATTCAAATCCAGTGCCACGAGGCGCAACAGCTCCGCATCGGGCAGCTCGGTCAGCAGCAGCTCCGCACCGCCCTCGACCAGATCTTCGGCAAGCCGGCGCTTGGATTCGAGCAACGCCTCGATCCGTTCTTCCACCGTTCCGCGGCAGACGAACTTGTGCACCAGTACGTTGCGGTGCTGGCCGATCCGGAAGGCACGATCCGTGGCCTGGTTCTCCACCGCCGGGTTCCACCAGCGATCGAAGTGCACCACGTGTGCGGCGGCAGTCAGGTTGAGGCCACTGCCGCCCGCTTTGAGCGAGAGGACGAAAAACGGCACATCCTCGTCCTCCTGAAACTTGCGCACGAGGGCCTGGCGCCGGCGCACCACGGTCTGCCCGTGCAGCACCAGACCCGGCCGCCCGAACACCCGGGCCAGGAATCCGGCGAGGGGCTCGGTGGTTTCCCGGAACTGCGTGAACACCAGCATCTTCTCCTGCTTCGCCGCGATCACCTCGGCGATCTCGCGCAGCCGCGCAAGCTTGCCGCTGTCGGCATCCGCCCAGGCACCGTCGCCCAGCCACTGCGAGGGATGATTGCAGATCTGTTTGAAGCGCATCAGGTAGGCGAGCACCAGGCCGCGGCGTTCGATCCCCGTCGATCGCGCCAGACGTTCCGCCAGCTCGCCGACCGCCTGCTGGTACAGCGCGGCCTGCCGCCGGCTCAGCGCGCACCAGGCCGTCAGCTCGGTCTTCGCGGGCAGATCGGCAATGACGGACTTGTCGGTCTTCAGCCGGCGCAGCAGGTAGGGGCGAATCAGATCACGCAGCGGGCCGTACGGATTTTCCGGTCGTGCGGCGAGGCGTTTCGTGAACGCGGCAAAGGCCCTGGCATTGCCGAGCAGGCCGGGGTTGCTGAAATCGAAAATCGACCACAGATCGGACAGCCGGTTCTCCACTGGTGTGCCGGTCAGAGCGATGCGTACCCGTGCATCGAGCTGTTTGATCGCGCGTGTCTGGCGCGCGGCTGGGTTCTTGATGGCTTGTGCCTCGTCGATGATCGCCAGGCGCCAGGGGAAGCCGGTGAGCGCCGGTATCCGCGGCAACGAGCCGTAAGTGGTGATGACGAGGTCAACGGCGGCCAGACGCGGCGCGGCCAAGGTCCGCAGCTCGGCCGCAGGCAGCGCCGAGGCGTGCGCCACGAGCACCTCCAGATCCGGGGCGTGGCGCTCGATCTCGGCCACCCAGTTGGCGATCAGCGAGGCCGGTGCGATTAGCAGGCTCGCGCGCCGCTGCGCGCGCCGCTCCTTCTTGAGCACGAGCAGCAACGCGAGGATCTGAATGGTCTTGCCGAGTCCCATGTCATCGGCCAGGCAGCCACCGAGCTCGAGCCGCGCGAGAAGATGCAGCCAGCGCAGCCCGACTTGCTGATAGGGACGCAGCGTCGTTTTGAGCGCTTGGCCCGCTTCAATCTGCGCGAGCCCTGCCGGTCCACGCAGGCCCGCGAGCGCCTGTGCGAGCCACGGTCCCGCACGCACCTGCGACCAGTCGGGATCCGCGGCGCCGCCGATGGCGTCGCCCGCGGCGTTCGCGCCGGCGAGCATGCGCAATGCTGCGGCGAGATCCACACCGCCCGCCGCAATCTGCTCGGCGAGGCGGAACTGTTCGATCATGTGCGTCAGCCGCCCGCGATCCACCTCCACCCAGCGTCCGCGGATGAGCGCGAGGCCCTCGGTGCCGGCGAGCAGACTGTCGAGCTCGCGCGCGCTCAGCGGCTCGCCTTCGAGCGTCATTTCCACGCGAAAATCGACCAGGGCGTCCAGACCGACGGCGGCCGGCGCCGTTGCACCGACGGTCACGCTGAGCTTCGGCCGTGGCGGCCGGCCGCCGCGCCAGACCGCCGGCATGCGCACCACGACGCCGGCGGCTTCCAGCACCGGCAGATCGCGCAACAGGCGCACCGCCTGGGCCGGCGACCAGCGCAAGGGGTGGAAGATCTCGCCCGCCTCGACCATCTCGCCCAGCCACGCGCATTTTTCCGCGGCATGCTGAACCGGCAGCAGCAACTTGAGGAGTTGATCGCGCCGGGTCGCGCCGGCGTAGTCGCGCAACGCCTGGCCGAGAGGCACGTGCTGCTCGCGGCCGGCCGCGGACAGGCGCGGCGCGTAGGTCGCGAGAAAAGCAAACGGCGCCGCCTCGTCACTGCGGTTCTCGGCGAGATTGAAATGTACGCGTCCGACGAGATTCCAGGCCGGATGCCGGGCCTTGAGAAACTCCTGTACGGACGCGCCTGAATCGGCGAGCTCGACTGCAAATGCGGTATCGATAGCCTGCCAGATGGATGCGAGGACGTCACGATTGAGATATTCGCCGCCGGTCATGAGCGGCGCGCCCGCGGCGAGGGCATCGAGATCGTCCGCGGGCGGAACCGGCAACGCCTGCCACTCGGTGCGCTCGCCGGTCTCGGGACGAGCGCAGAGCGCGGTCACGTAGCGTGCCGCGAAAGCACGCCACCAGCTGAACACGGCGGGTAGGATGGTACCGACTTCAGCGGCGCCGAGCGCCAGCAGACCGTGCCCGGTGCCGCGGGCGAAAGCCGCTTCGAGCCGTACCCCGGAGGTCACCGCAAGCGCGACGGCGTCCGCCTCCTGCACCAGCTGCAGCCGGCCATGTGGCGTCAGCGCGAGAGTGAATGCGTGCACGGGCGAGAGTGGGCGGGGAAATGACTCGTAGGGTCACCGGTGGTGATGGGATCGCGTGGTGGCATCGTATCTGTACATTTGGATCCTTGCAGAAGATCCGCCGCCGTCAAAGTGCCAGACAGACACCAAACAACCGGCGGCCGTTCACGCCGCCGGCGATCGTGGCGATCGATAATCCCGGCGCAGCGCCTGTACCCAGGTGAAGAAAGGTCTTTCCCGGCACGCATCCCGCAGTGTCTCGATCGGTTCGGGATAAGGTTCGGTCGCGGTGCAGAAACGTCCGAGCAATGACGCGGCGGTCAGATCCGCACGGCTGAAGTGCGGGCCGGCGAGAAAGCGGTGGTCCGCGAGCTGCGCGTCCAGGCGATCGAGGGCGACGAGCAAATCACGGCGCGCGGCGGCGGCGGTTTCGGCGTTGATACGCAGCGCCCGGCGCATGGCCCGGCGCACCAGGGGGAAGACCACGGCATACAGCGGCCGGCCCCACCAGGGTGCGTCACGCAGGAGAAAGTCCGTCACCAGGCGCCGATCCTCGAGGGCGTAGTGATAGAAGAACAGGCGCACCGGGACGCCGATGTTGCGATCCAGGTAGCGTTCCCACTCCTGCGCTGCGGACGCCTCGAAGGTCGTCACGGGCGTGAGCGGCGGCCGCGGTACTTTGCGATCGAGGTGGTCGATGATCGCGCTGGAGCCCTGGATCACCCGTCCATCGTCGACCAGGATCGGCAGCTCGGATCTGGGCGCGAGCTTGAGCGCCGTGCGCCGGTGGGGCCCGGGGACGAGGTTGCGGATTCGGTACTCGCACCCCTTGTAGTCGAGCGCCCAGCGGGCTTTCTCGCAGAAATGCGAGCCCGCGAACTGGTACAGCGTCAGCATGGCCGGTGCTCCGGAGTCCCGCTCACGGCGAGTTTACCGCGCTGACCACCGACTCGCGGCGATCCCGCGCACGCGGCACGGGTGACGGCGCGCGATGCGCAACAGCCGCCCGCGCGCGACCGGGCCGTCCCGCTTGCCGATGGGCCGGCACGACCATCCGATCGACAGCCGAAAAAAAGCCCGGTCGTGACCGGGCTCGTTCAGGCGGCGATCGGCCGACCGCAGGGTCAGCGCCTGCGCCGTTGCCACCCGAATCCGGCCAGCCCGATGGCCAGCAGGCCGAGGATGCCCGGTTCCGGCACGGAACCGCCGGGATCGTCGGGATCGACGATCGGATTGAAATTGCCATCGAACACCCAGCGGCGGATATCGTGATCGGCACCGGCCGCACCGGTCCCCGATGTGAAGCCGATGAACGCATCCGTGGTGCCGAGCACGGTGACCAAATCGACGTTGTACGACATCAGCGCGGCGGCCGGACGGGTGTCGCTCAGCGCGAGGCGGACTTCGAGCTCATCGGTGGCACCGTTGTAGTCGACCCAGGCGTGAAAGATCGACCCGCTGTCGAGCAGCGCCGGCAGCGTGTCGTTGCGCACGACCGAAACCATGTTGCCGTTGATGTCGATGCCGGCGTGATTGTCGTTGTAGCCGTCACCGAAGCCGTTGTTCCAGTTATCGAATTCGATACCCACGCTCGGCGCGAGCCCGGCGTAGCCGATCCCGCCGCCGCCGCCGCCCGCCAGATTCGATACGGTCTGGACGGCGAAGACGATACCGTCCGCGCCGCCGTTCTGTTGATCCGTGAACTGGAATTCGAAGTAACTGCTGAATGAAGCATCCGCGGCGAGCGAAAAAGCCGACGTCAGGAACGCACTGCCCGATTGCGCGAGATTATTGGTCAGCCGCAGGACCCGCCCGTCACCGGCGTTCGGACCGATGACACCCTGATTTCCGGGGTTGATGACCGCCGTGATGCCGTTCAGGCTGAACGCGGACAGATCGTTGAAATTCTGATAGTTGATCAGCGCCGCCTGGGTAACGCCCGCGGCGAACAGCAGCGTTGCCGCACAGCTCAGCGACGCCCAGCGACGGTATCGCCCGGGCGGCCGTTCGGACTGTTTGACCCGACGAGACATGCTTGCGATTCTCCCGATGAGGATGGAACTGACGAAATCCGTTCGCGCCCCTGTCATTCGGACTTGGAGCAAACCGCATGCCAGCGCATGGGCAAGCAAACATAAAATCATTTCGCAACAGATGGTTACTGGATGGCCTCCAGTCGTCGGGCTGGCTGACGCCGGGCGCAGGAAGCCGTTTTTGTAAAGGACGTTGACATTGCGCGGGGCCGGACCGGCGCGGTTGGAACGCTTGCGCAGGTGAAGTCGGGGTCGTGCGACCGGGTTGAGCCCGTCCGCCGCGGCCGCGAAGCCCGGTGTCACGGCAGACGGTGACGGCGTCATTGCGCGTACGGGTGGAGGAACGGGACATGAATCTGCAGATTGCGCTGAACGCCGCGGGCGGTCTCGCGCTGTTCCTGCTCGCGATGCTGATGATGACCGAGGGTTTAAAGGTGTTCGCCGGCCGCGGCCTGAAGCAATTGCTCGGGCGGTGGACCTCGACACCGGTGCGCGGTGTTTTCGCCGGCATGCTGGTCACCGGTGTGGTGCAGTCCTCGAGCGCGGTGACGGTAGCCACGATCGGTTTCGTCAACGCCGGTTTGCTCACGCTGCGCGAGGGGCTCGGCGTGATTTTCGGCACCAATGTCGGCACGACCATGACCGGCTGGCTGGTCAGCCTGGTCGGCTTCGGCTTGCGGATCGAAGCGTTCGCATTGCCGATGCTCACCGTGGGCGTGGTGCTGCGGCTGATGGCGCAGAGCAAGCGCCGCCAGGGTCTGGGTGAGGCGCTGGCGGGATTCGGACTGTTTTTCCTCGGCCTGGCGATGCTGAAGGACGCGTTCGGCGGTCTGGCCGGCGTCTACGGGGCGACGCTTGCCGACGGGGTCATCGCCGGTCGGCTGACGTTCGTGCTGGTCGGCTTCGTCGCCACGGTGCTGACGCAGTCATCGAGCGCCGCGATCGCCATCATACTGACCGCGGCCGCAGGCGGTGTGGTCGCCATCGAGCCGGCTGCGGCCGCGGTCATCGGCGCGAATCTGGGCACGACGTCGACAGCGGCCATCGCCGTGATCAAGGCGACGCCGGGCGCCAAGCGTCTGGCCATCGGCCACATCGTTTTCAATCTCGTGACCGGTGCGATCGCCCTGGCGCTGCTGCCGCTGGTGCTGTGGCTCGTCGCCCGCGTGGCCGGGTGGCTGGACGTCGCCGGCAGCCCCGCGGCCTTCCTGGCGCTGTTTCATACGCTGTTCAACGTGCTCGGCGTTTTGATCATGTTGCCGCTGGCCAACCGTCTCGCCGGGCTGCTCGAGCGCATGTTCCGCAGCGCCGAGGAGGATCTGGGCCGGGCGCAGCATCTGGATTCGACGCTGACCGCGCTCCCGGCGCTCGCCGTCGCGGCACTGCGCGAGGAGCTGCTGCGTTTGCGCGCTATCGTCACCGGGATCGCGCAGGGCGCGCTCGCCGGCAAAGCGACTGCGCCCGTGGCGCTCGAACGGCAGGCGGACGCCGCGCGTCAGCTCGGGGCGGCGGTGGCGAATTTCGCGGCCAGCGTGCGTGCCGGCGTGATGTCGGAGGACGTGGCCGAGGAACTCGCGCGTGCGATCCGGACCGGTCGTTATCTGGTCGAGGCCGCGCGGCTCGCGCCACAGGCCGACGCGCTGCGCACGCAGGCCGCGCGGATCACCGATGCGGACACGCGCGCAATCGTGATGCAGGCCGTCGCCGCTGCCGCCGGGTGCCTGGTCATCGACGAACATCCGGTGACGACATCCGCGGGTGACACCGGCGCCACCGCGGTACTGCCACGGTTCGGACAGGCCTATGAGCGTGCGAAAACCGCTGTGCTCGCCGCAGCCGTCGCCCGGCGGTTGAGCACCGATGCTGCCGAAGCGCTGCTCGACGCGCTGAGCGCCACGCGACGGCTGGTCGAGCAGCTCCTGAAGGCCAATCGGGCCCTGCGCAGCCCGGGTGTGGCCGCGGCAGCCGCGAGCGGGCACGAAGCGAATTCGGCTGCAGCCGGTTCGGATCCCGACGGCGACAGTGCGTACGCGCCAGCCCGTGACGGCTGACCGCCCCGGCAACGGCCGCGGGGACGGTTTGCGGAATACAGCTTGCGTCTTCGGATTTCACTGAAGGTTCTGAACTGCACGTTGTCGCCGATCAAGAATGCTCCTGGATCACCCGCTCGATGCCGTGAAGACCCTGAAATCTGAAGATCTGACCCTCGTATTCGCGTCACCGAGCACTTGCTGATCGACAGGTCCGAGACAGGCCTCGCGCCGCGCTCGAAGTCTCCGACCGCCGCCGCCTCGCGCACCCTGCGGATCTCCCCGGCGGGGATCCCGGCCATCTCGGTCATCGGCTGCAGGTACGGCAGGTACACCGCCAGCACCCGTCGCGCGGCGGCCCGCGCCCGCTCGCGATCGGCCGAGATCCGCCTGCACGGGCCAGCGGGGCGGCAGTGAGCGCACCGGCGGACGCCAGGGACGTTCGCGGAAATCGACGCGCTCTGGCCGCGCATCGAAGAGCCGGGCGAGCGGCCTGGCCGTGCCGGACATGCGCGCGCCTGTTCCGCCCTTGCGGCGGAAGGCCGCGTACGAAGCGGGTAGAAACTATAGCGAGCGGGAACGGGTCGATACCAACGCTTCGAGTGTGCGCCCGGCTCGTGCAGGTACCTACCGCCAATGTATTCCGAACACCCCTGGCTGTCCGGCATCGAACCGCACGGGGAACCCGTTGATCGAGTGAACCACCATCAGCTCGTCGGATCCCCGAAGCCGAAAAGCCAGGTTCCGACGGCGAGACACCATGCGGCGCGCGGCTGCTCGAAATATCCGCTGGGGTTCTATTCACGCCATGCGCGCGGGGGGATAGACGGTAACTGGCGCGCGAACGAGCACCAGTTGAGGTTGCAAAGAGGTGATCCGCACGTCTACATCAATCCGACGCTCGCCAAAGTACGTGGCATTGACGACGGGGTCGGGTGCGCGCTGTTCAACAGCCCCGTGGAATTCTACTTCCGGGCCATTTATCCGAACGCACCGGAGGACGGTGTCCTATTGATTGATCAGGACCACTGCCAGGGTGACAGCCATCGCATCGCCAGTTGCCCCTGCAAGAAGATATTATATTGCGGTTGGCCGGCCGGACGTCTCGGCCGACGGGCGACGTTAGTTACTCGGCAGTCGGCTACTTGGGCGGCAGGCTGAACGGACACTCAGCGTGGGAACCGCTCGATTCCGGGTGCACATTGTCGCCTTGGCTTGTGACTCATGAGTAAGGAGTGGACGTTTACCATCGAAAGCGCCCCACTTGGGGATCGATCGTCTATTGCATAGGCTTGGTGACTACGGGGGCGTCGCCAGGCATTCGCTGCCGCCGGCGAGGCGGCACCATCGACGCTTTCACGAGGCTGTGATGAGACTGCGTTTCGAGCGCGGGCAGCGCGACACGCTGCGAAGCTTGCACCCGGCGTATTTCGCCCTCGTCATGGCCACCGGCATTGTCGCGATTGCCACCCACCTGCACGGCGTCGCCCGCGTGCCGGTGATCCTGTTCTGGCTGAACAGCGCGCTACTCGCCGTCCTGGCAGTCGCCACCGGCGCGCGCCTGCTGCGCTATGGCGACGCGGTCGCGGCCGACGTACGCAGTCACAGCCGCGGGGTCGGCTTTTTCACCATCGCGGCCGCCTGCGGTGTGTACGCAAGCCAGCTCGCGCTGCAGATGGACGCGTTGGATCTCGCCGCCGTGTTCTGGGTGCTGGCGGCGGTGCTCTGGTTCGTAATCACCTACGGTGTGCTGGCGGCGCTCACCGTCGAAGAGGACAAGCCCGATCTCGCCGACGGTCTCAACGGCGGCTGGCTGGTGAGCGTGGTCGCCACCCAATCCCTCGCCATATCAACGGTGCTGGTGCTGCCCTCGGCGGCCTTCACCGGCGTTCGCGAGCCGTTGATGTTCACGGCGCTCGCGCTGTGGCTCGGTGGTGGCGCGCTCTATATGTGGCTGATGACGCTCATCTTCTTCCGTTACACGTTTCTGCGCATGTCACCGCGAGACCTGACGCCGCCCTACTGGATCAATATGGGCGCGGTGGCGATCTCCACCCTGGCCGGCGCCACCATACTGCAGCACGCCACGTTCTCGCCCATCGTCACGGAGCTCGCTCCGTTCATCAAGGGAACCACGCTGTTGTTCTGGGCCGTCGGCAGCTGGTGGATCCCGATGCTGGTGATTCTGGGAGTGTGGCGCTACCTGGTGCGCGGCGTGCCGTTTACCTATGACCCGCTCTATTGGGGAGGAGTGTTCCCGTTGGGGATGTATTCGGTGTGCACCTATCGGTTGACCCAGATCATTGAGGCGCCTTTTCTGATGCCGGTATCCTATGGATTCATGATCGTCGCGCTCGGCGCCTGGGCGATCACTTTCGTCGGGCTGCTGGACAACGTCGTCAATCCCGCGTCGCGCACCTCGCACTCACACTGATGCGGAGTCCAACGTCATGAGTCATTTTCTCGACCGGCTGATGTTCTTCAGGAGGGTCAAGGGCGAGTTCGCCGGCGGCCACGGGCGTACCACCGGCGAGGATCGCACCTGGGAGAAGTCGTACCGCCAGCGTTGGCAGCACGACAAGATCGTGCGCTCCACCCACGGTGTGAACTGCACCGGCGCCTGCTCTTGGAAAATCTACGTCAAAGACGGGCTGGTTGCCTGGGAGACCCAGCAGACCGACTACCCGCGTACGCGTCCGGAACTGCCCGATCACGAGCCGCGCGGCTGCGCGCGCGGCGCGAGCTACTCCTGGTACGTGTACAGCGCGGCGCGGCTCAAGTACCCGATGGTCAGGGGCGTGCTGTTGAGGCTGTGGCGTCTGGCGCGGGCCGAGCACGCGGATCCGGTGCAGGCCTGGGCGGCTATCGCCGGCGACGCCGGCAAGCGCCGCAGCTATCAGCAACGACGCGGGCTCGGCGGCATGGTGCGCTGCACCTGGGACGAGGTGAACGAGATCATCGCTGCCGCCAACGTCTACACCGTCGAGCGCTACGGCCCGGACCGCGTGGTCGGTTTCTCGCCGATCCCGGCGATGTCGATGGTGTCCTACGCCGCCGGCAGCCGATATCTCTCGCTGATCGGCGGGGTCTGCCTGTCGTTCTACGACTGGTACTGCGACCTGCCGCCGAGTTCGCCCATGACCTGGGGCGAGCAGACCGACGTCCCCGAGTCCGCCGACTGGTACAACGCCAAGTTCATCATCATGTGGGGCTCGAACGTTCCGCAGACGCGCACCCCCGACGCCCACTTCATGACCGAGGCACGCTACAACGGCACCACCATCGTCGTGTGCTCACCCGATTACGCGGAAGCCACCAAGTTCGCCGATCTGTGGCTCGCGCCCAAGCAGGGCACCGACGCCGCGCTCGCGATGGCGCTCGGCCACGTCATCCTCAAGGAGTTCCACATCGAGAAGCCCGAGCCCTACTTCCAGGACTACTGTCGACGCTACACCGACATGCCGATGCTCGTGTGTCTCGAGGAGATTGACGGCCGCCTGGTGCCAGGGCGCTTTCTGCGTGCGCGCGACCTCGCAGGCCCGCTCAGCGAGAGCCGGCACGCCGAATGGAAGACTATCGCCTGGGATGAGAACTCGGATACGCCGGTCGTGCCCCAGGGCTCCGTCGGCTTTCGCTGGGACGAGAGCGGGCGCTGGAACCTGGAACAGAAAGGCGACGGCAGCGACGCCGAGACGCGCCTGCGCCTGACCCTTGCGGGCGCTGGCGACGGCTTGGAGACGGTCGCGTTTCCCTACTTCGGCGGCGTCGAGCACGAGCACTTCAGCCACAACCCGCAGCCGGAGGTCGTCGCCCGCAAGGTACCAGTCAAGCGCGTGACCCTGGCCGACGGGCGCGCCGTCGCGCTCGCCACGGTGTTCGATCTGATGGTGGCGCACTACGGGGTGGACCGGGGCTTCGACGGCGACACGGCCGCGCGCGCCTTCGACGACGACATCGCCTACACGCCGAAGTGGCAGGAATCCATCACCGGCGTGCCGGCCAGGCAGGTGGTGCGCGTGGCGCGAGAGTTCGCCGCCACCGCCGCCAAGACCGGCGGATGCTCCATGGTGATTCTCGGCGCCGGGTTGAATCATTGGTACCACATGGACATGAGCTACCGGGGCATCATCAACCTGCTGGTGATGTGCGGCTGCGTCGGCCAGAGCGGCGGCGGCTGGGCCCACTACGTCGGCCAGGAGAAACTGCGCCCGCAAACGGGCTGGTTGCCGGTGGCCTTCGCCCTCGACTGGGCGCGGCCGCCGCGGCACATGAACGGCACGTCGTTCTGGTACGCCCACAGCGACCAGTGGCGCTACGAGAAGCTCGGCGTCGAGGAGATCCTCTCGCCGCTCGCCAACCCCGATGACTGGCCGGGGAGCTTCATCGACTTCAATGTACGCGCCGAGCGCATGGGCTGGCTGCCCTCGGCGCCGCAGCTCGACCGCAATCCCCTCGCCGTCGCCCGCGAGGCCGCTGCCGCCGGCAAGGACGCCAAGAACTACGTGGTCGAGCAGCTCCAGGCGGGAAAGCTGCGCATGGCATGCGAGGACCCGGACGCGCCGGAGAATTTTCCGCGCAATCTGTTCGTGTGGCGTTCGAACCTGCTCGGCTCGAGCGGCAAGGGGCACGAGTACCTGCTGCGCCACCTGCTCGGCGCCGACGACGGCGTCCAGGAGCAGGATCTCGGCGCGCCCGGCGAGCGCCGCGCCGGGGAGGTCGTGTGGCACGACGAGGCCCCGGTCGGCAAGCTCGATCTGCTGGTCACCCTGGACTTCCGCATGTCGACTACCTGCCTGTACTCCGACATCGTGCTGCCGACGGCCACCTGGTACGAGAAGGACGATCTCAACACTTCCGACATGCATCCCTTCATCCACCCGCTGTCCGAGGCGGTGAATCCAGCCTGGGAGGCGCGCTCGGACTGGGACATCTTCAAGGGCATCGCCAAGCGCTTCTCCGAGCTCGTGCCGGGACACCTCGGCGTCGAGAACGACGTCGTCACCGTGCCGCTGCTCCACGATACGTCCGCGGAGCTCGGCCAGCCCATGGAGGTGCGCGACTGGAAGAAGGGCGAGTGTGCGGCGCTGCCCGGCAAGACCATGCCCGACGTGCGGGTGGTCGAGCGCGACTACCCGGCGACCCACGAGCGCTTCGTCTCCGTCGGGCCGCTGCTCGACACCCTCGGTAACGGCGGCAAGGGCATCACCTGGGACACGGTCGCCGAGGTCGAGTACCTGGGCCGGTTGAACGGCGTGTGCGGGCGCGAGGGCCCCGCCCGCGACCGGCCGTGCATGGACAGCGCCAGCCAGGCCTGCGACACCATCATGGCCCTTGCCCCGGAGACCAATGGGGAGGTGGCGGTGAAAGCCTGGGCCGCGCTCGAGAAGTTCACCGGTCGCCAGCACGTCCATCTGGCGGCCCACAAGGCCGATGAGAAGATCCGCTTCCGCGATATCCAGGCGCAGCCACGCAAGATCATTTCCTCGCCGACCTGGTCGGGCATCGAGTCGGAGAAGGTCTGCTACAACGCCGGCTGGACCAACGTTCACGAACTCATCCCGTGGCGCACCCTCACCGGCCGCCAGCAGCTCTACCAGGATCACGCGTGGATGCGCGCCTTCGGCGAGGGTTTCGCCTGCTACCGCCCGCCGGTGAACACCAAGACCTGGGCTCAGATCCACAACAAGCGCCCGAACGGCCACCCGGAGATCGTCCTCAACTGGATCACGCCGCACCAGAAGTGGGGTATTCACAGCACTTACAGCGACAATCTGCTCCTGCTGACGCTCTCGCGCGGCGGCCCCATCGTCTGGATCTCCGAGACCGACGCGCGCCGGGCGAACATCGAGGATAACGACTGGATCGAGGCGTTCAACGTCAACGGCGCGGTGGTGGCCCGCGCGGTCGTCTCCCAGCGGGTGCGCGAGGGCATGGCGATGATGTATCACGCCCAGGAGCGCATCGTGAACACCCCCGGCTCGGAGATCACCGGCGCGCGCGGCGGCATCCACAATTCGGTGACCCGCACCGTGGTCAAGCCGACACACATGATCGGCGGCTACGCCCAACAGAGCTACGGCTTCAACTACTACGGCACGGTTGGCTCGAACCGCGACGAGTTCGTGGTGCTGCGCAAAATGGATCGGGTCGACTGGCTCGAGGGCGACGACGAGAGCATTCTCAGCCAGGAGTATCTGCGATGAAAGTGCGCGCACAGATCGGCAAGGTGCTCAACCTGGACAAGTGCATCGGCTGCCATACCTGCTCCGTGACCTGCAAGAACGTGTGGACGTCCCGCGAGGGCATGGAGTACGCCTGGTGGAACAACGTCGAGACCAAGCCCGGGATCGGCTATCCCAAGGACTGGGAGAACCAGGATCGCTGGAAGGGCGGCTGGCTGCGCCGCGGCGACGGCGACATCGTACCCAGGCAGGGCGGCAAGTGGCGGCTGCTCTCGAAGATCTTCGCCAACCCGAGCCTGCCCGAGATCGACGACTACTACGAGCCTTTCAACTTCGACTACCAGCGGCTGCAGAA
>JADZEE010000154.1 GCA_020850735.1 Gammaproteobacteria bacterium
AAGCGCGGACGATCTACACAGAGGCCGACAAGGACCGATGGCGCGCGGCTTGGGCGGCAGAGTACCCGCAGCACTCGAAAGCGCGTGCAGCAAGCTTGATCGCTCAGCGCGAGGGGCGCCCCGAGGCGGCGCGCACGATCCGGCGCGCGTTGTAGGGCGAGAACACACCTCAGATAGTTGGCCACTCGCCTCGGATTGGCCAGCGCAGCGCGCGTAACGTCCGTATCGCCGCGTCGCATACCGCGACGTCCAGACCCGAGGCGATACATGCGCATCCTTCGTGACACTGTAGTGGCCGAGCGCATCGGCTGTCGATCTCGCGCCACAGTGTGGCGCATCGCGCGACGCGACCCGACGTTTCCGCGGCCTGTCCGGGTGTCCGCCGGCATCACCGGCTGGCTCGCGCACGAGGTAGATGCGTGGCTCGCGCGCCGCGCCGAGGCGTCGCGCGATGAGCGGTGATCGAGGCGCGGCCGACCGGGTGGCACCGGCCGGGACCGCGGGACGGACAGATACCCTACCGAGTATGCACGCGCCCGCCGCCGGGCGCAACCACCCGCCGGTCGGCACCTGCATCACCTGCCGCCAGCACATCCGCATGACGATCCCGTCGACGTGCGGGACGTGTCGTGCGTGGCATCGGTGGTACGTCGCGCACCGTCGCCGCTACCTGGGCGGGGTGGCGCGGTGATCGGCGCCGTGGTATCCGGGACGCTGGTCGGCGATCCGGTCGAGCGCACGACGCGCACCGGCGCGCGATACGTCACCGTGACCGTGCGGGTACCGGCCGGCGATGATGCACAGCTCATCGGCGTGGCGGCGTTCGATCAGCGCGCGGCCGAGCGGCTCATGCAGATGCGCGCGGGCGGCGCAGTGTCGGCGTGCGGCGTGATGGAGCCCACGCGCTGGACTGGCCGCGACGGTGCCGAGCGCACCGGCTGGCGCATGACCGCGAGCGAGATCATGACCGCATACGGCGCGGGCCAGCGCCGTCGGCGCTCGGCGGAGGGAGACAGCGATGAATGACATCGCGTTCTCGGTCGGCCTGCACGCGCGTCACGCCGAGGGACTGGAGCAGGTTCGCGGCACGTTCGACGACCTGGTAGAGCGCGTCACGCCGAACGGCCACGATCAGAAGGACGGCCCGTACATCTGCGGGCCGCTGCGAGACGGGCGGCGCAACACCGAGTCCGCCGAGCCGCTCGCGTTCGTCGCGCTCGACCTGGACCGGATCGCCGACGACATGGCGCTCGCCGCGATTGTGGAGGCCGCCGATCGGTGGCGTGGCGTCGGTTACACGACGTTCTCCCACAAACCCGAAGCCGGGGTCAACAAGGCGCGGCTGATCTTCGCGCTCGACCGCGAGGTAACGCGCGCCGAGTACCCGCGGCTGTGCAAGGCGGTGGCGGCCGGGCTGTCCTATCTCGCGCACGTCCCGGTCGAGATCGACGTGTCCTGCTTGAAACCCGAGCAGCCGCTCTACACGGCCCGCAGAGGCGCAACCGTCTGGCAGTTCGACGGCGCACCCGTGCGCGTCGATCAGGCGCTTCTGGGCGTTCCTGATAAGCCGCAGAGAGCGTCCCCGTTGGAGGGGCTGAAATCGAGCGACCCGGTACTGGTGGCGCTGCGCGATCAGGGACGCGTCCTGCGCGACATGGGCGCCGGCAAGTTCGCCATCCGCTGCCCGTTCGAGGCCGAGCACTCGCGTGAGCATACGGCCGACGATTCGTCGACGGTCTACTTGCTGCCGCATACCGGAGGCTATGTTCGTGGGCATTTTGTCTGCCAGCACGAGCACTGCACCGAGCGGACGGACGATCAATTCCTAGAGGCTATCGGGTTCCAGACTCAGACGGCGGACATCCTGTCGCCGGAGTTCTCCGAGGATGCACTGGCGCTGCAGTTCGTCGCGCAGTACGGACCGGGGTTTCGGTGGACGCCGGGCCTGGACTGGATGCGGGACGAGGGCGCGCACTGGGTCCGCGACGATGCGATGACCCGGTTCAACGCCGCGCGCCGGATATGCCGTGATGCGTCGAACGCGGCGCCTGAGAAGTTCACCATCCGGCTGGCATCGGCAAAGACGGTTGCCGCAGTCCTGACCCTGGCGCAATCCGATCCGCGCATCGTGGTCCCGGTGGAGGCATGGGACCGCGACCCGTTCACACTCAACACGCCGGCCGGGCTGATCGATCTTCGCACCGGCCGGCTGCGGTCGCGCAACCGCGACGACTACTGCACGCAAATCACGACGACTTCGCCAGATGCGGCGATGCGGTGCCCGAACTGGCTCCGGTTCGTTGGCGAGGTGTTCACGCACGACCCGGACATGATTGGGTTTGTCCAGCGCATGGGCGGGTACATGCTCACGGGCGACCGGCGCGAACAGAAAATCTTTTTCGCCTACGGCACCGGCACGAACGGCAAGAACACCCTGTTGGACCTTTGGTTGCGGATTCTCGGCCGGTACGCGATCAAGCTGCCGAGTTCCGCGCTCATGCACTCGAACGTCGATCGGCACCCGACGGAGTTGGCGCAACTGCGCGGCCGGCGCGTCGCGTTTTCCTCCGAGCTCGAGGAAGGGCAATTCTGGGCTGAAGCGAGGATCAAGGAACTGACCGGCGACGAGTTCCTGACCGCACGATTCATGCGGCAGGATTTCTTCGAGTTCCGGCAGTCGCAGAAGCACTTGATCGTCGGGAACTACAAACCCCGGTTGCGCGGCGGCGACCCGGCGCTTGCCAGGCGCATGGTGCTGATCCCGTTCCTCGAAGTGTTCGAGGGCCACCGCAAAGACATGACGCTGCCGGGCAAGCTGCGGGCCGAGGCGCCGGCGGTGCTGGCTTGGCTGATTCAGGGATCAGTCGCCTGGCACGCCGAGGGGCTGGCGATTCCAGCGAAGGTGCGCGACGCGAGCCGGGACTACCTGGCCGAACACGACGACGCGGCGACCTGGGTGGCCGAGTGCTGCGAGCGACAAGCGGAACTGTCGGACGCGGCCAGCGAGTTGTACGCGAGCTTCAGGCAGTGGAAACAGGACCGAGGCGAACACGCGCCGAGTCAAACGGTTTGGGGCCAGCGCATGGCGCAAATGCCGGGTGTCCGCCGTGGTATCTCCGCGGGGAAGGTGCGGTACGACGGCATCCGGTTGACGACCGAAGCGCGCGAGCGGCTGCACTTCAGGAGCGCAGCATGACCCGAGTAGACCCTTGTCCGATTCCACCGTCGGCGGCAACTGTAGAGGGTGTAGACCCCTTTGTACTTATCGACGTCCTAGCGCGCGCGTGCGATACGTCCATATGTGGAAACCCTCTACACCCTCTACTCGCCTGTGGGTGCAAACCGACGGGAACCATGCCGCATGGCTAAGTCCCTGTTCGCCGCCCGTGCAAGGCAGAGATGCCAGAGATTCACCCGGAACGCTGGCCGAGGCACCGACGTCGGCGACGTGTCGGTAATTTGTCGGGAACCTGTCGGGAAGGCTCGACGCACTTACGGAGGGTGAGCATGAGCACTGGTGACCTGGGGCGCTATTACTGGATGGTGGCCGTACCCGAGTCCGTGGCCGACGGCGGGCGGTTGACGGTCAACGCCGATCGGGTCGAGGTCGGCGCGTCTGGCGAGCTTCGATTCCTGGCCGCCGGCAAGGCACCCGGCAACGAGATTGCGGCGGTGTTCGCGCCGGGCTGCTGGCTGGCCTATGCGAGCGCGTCGTGCTTCGACGACATGGCGCTACTGGCCGACAACTGGTGTCGCGGTGGCGAGCAGGTCGGACGACTCGCGCGGCTGTCGTCGTGAACCGCTGGCCGATCGTCGTCGCGCTGCTGCGCTCACCGGCTGCCGAGTCCCGGCGACTGGCGCGGCTGCTGGATCGCTGGCCCGCTGAACGCCGGCGCGTCGAATGCCAGGACGATGTTGGCCGGCGACGCTGGGGGGAGGCGAGATGACGCGCCCTGCCACCATTCTCCCACTGCAAAAAAATGCCTACGCGCGCGCCCCCGGCGGCAAGCTGCGCTGCATGGTTCGGATTCTCAGGCAGCCGCCGTGCTACCGCGCCAGCACTGGCGTCGCGGCCGTCTGCCAGGCGATACCCACCATCCGACCCACCATACGAGGTGCCGCATGGCTGCTGGACCCACCCTCGGATCTGTCATGGCGCGGCTCCGGGCCGCCCTGTCCCCGAGTTACCGCCGGGCCGTGCGCAAGCGCCAGCTCGAAACCGTTCTCCGAGCGCACGGCATCGGCCGAGCCCGCGCTGTTCAGATCGCATCGGCCTATTACGCAAAAGGAACCCCACATGACAACTGACCGATTCATGAAAGCCCGCACCGACTTCGAGCGCCAGACGCTGCCGACGCTGCTGGAGCTGCGGGTTGGCAATCCCGCCGAGGTGCGCGGCCTGACCGCCGAAGCCATCAGCCTGAAGGCGTTCTGCGAAACCGCGAAGGCGACGATCAAGGCCATCGGCGAGGTGCACTTCCGGGTCCACGACGATCCGACCCTGAACGACGCATCCAAGTTGGTGCGCTCGGCCGGTCACGCCCGCCAGAAAATCAAGGACGCCCGGCAGACGTTCGGTGAGCGGATGGATGCCGCCTTGCCGCGCTTTGGCCGGCTGTCCGGTGCCGTGCGCTCGCACCTGGCGCCGCCCGCCAATGCCGGCGAGGCCGGGGTCGACGCGGAGCTGCGCACCTGGCTGCGCACGCAGGACGCGGGTGC
>JADZEE010000155.1 GCA_020850735.1 Gammaproteobacteria bacterium
CGGGTAGGCTTCATCGTGGACTCCTCCTTCTTCGTGATTGGTCGCATGTACCTCCAATCTGGCACAGCCGATGCCGCAGAAGGAGGGGGAGTCCATGCCATGTGAAACAATCACCGCGCCTGCTGCGGGCGGCACCGGGAACGCCCGGCCACAGTCGTCGCG
Organism: Gammaproteobacteria bacterium; assembly: GCA_020850735.1. GTDB lineage: Bacteria > Pseudomonadota > Gammaproteobacteria > JADZEE01 > JADZEE01 > JADZEE01. The sequence goes on from JADZEE010000155.1 coordinate 163, forward strand.
GCGGCGGATGGTTGCCTCAGGGATCCGCGGCCGGGCGCGTGACCGGCAACGCAGCCGGGGCACGCGGCAACCAGGGCGAGAGGACTTCCAGCACGCGCTGCGTGGCGCCCCGGTTGGCGCGCACGACCGCTCGACCGGCCTCACCCGCCTGAATGCGCCGGGTGGCGTCGCCGAACAGGGCCGACACACGGTCGGCGAGTTCCTCGGCATTGCGCACGAGGGTGACCGCTCCGCCGCGCTCGAGCAACGTGACGATCTCGCCGAAATTGAACACGTGCGGACCGGTCAGGACGGGGATCCCGAGCGCCGCCGGTTCGAGCAGATTGTGTCCGCCCACCGGAACTAGGCTGCCACCGACGAACGCGACGTCCGCGGCCGCGTAGAACAACGCAAGCTCGCCGAGCGTGTCACCGAGGAATACGTCCGCGGCAACGTCGATCGCCCCCTCGCTGCGGCGACAGCAGCGCAGACCGCGTGCGCGCACGAGCGCGGCGACCGCGTCACCGCGTTCCGGATGGCGGGGCACGAGCAACAACAGTGCGTCGGGACGGGTCGAGCGGATACGGGCGAACGCGCTCAGTAACTGTTCCTCTTCGCCGCTGTGCGTGCTGGCGGCGATGAGCACCGGACGGTTCACGCCCAGGCTGCGGCGCAGCGGCTCGGCCTGCTCGCGCAGGCTCGCCGGTATGCGGGCGTCGAACTTGATGCTGCCGGTCACGGTAACGCCCGCGGACGCCGCACCGAGCTTGACCAGGCGCCGGGCATCCTCGGCGGACTGCGCGGCGATGCCCCGCAGTCCGGCCACTGCCGAGCGGACCAGCTCCCCGCCGAGGCGGTAACCGGCGTAGGACCGCGCCGACAAGCGACCGTTGATCAGCAGCACCGGGATGTCCCGGTCGCCACACGCGGCAATCAGGTTCGGCCAGATCTCGGTTTCGATCAGCATGACCAGCGCAGGCTGGATACGCTCCAGGTAGCGGCGGATGACGTGCGGCAGATCGTAAGGAAAGTACAGGTGCCGCACGCTGCTTCCGAGTGTCTGGGCGAGCAGGTCGGCACCGGTCGGTGTCGTGGTGGTGACGAGCAGATCCAGACCCGGCCGCAATTCGCGCAGTCGCTCGACCAGCGCCCGTGCAACCTGGACCTCCCCCACTGACACCGCGTGGATCCACACCGGCCGCCGGCCGGCGTACGCGACGGGCACGCGGCCGAAGCGTTCGCGCCAGCGCCGCCAGTAGCCCGGATTGCGCATCCCGAGCCACGCCAGTCGCAGCAACACCCACGGAACCAGCAGATAGAGAACGAACGAATACCCCGCGCGCAGGACGCGCCGGACCACCTTTGCGTCAGTCGGCATTGAGTGTGTCGAGGTACTCGCGCACGCCCGTGGCCACGTCGCGAAACCGGTGCGTGCAGCCAGCCGCCCGCAGTGCATTCAGATCAGCCTGGGTGTAGTGCTGGTAGCACTGCTCGAGCTGCGCCGGGATCGGGATGTATTCGATCTCGCCGCGGCCATGCCAGTCGATGATCGCACGCGCGACGTCATTGAAAGACTGTGCACTGCCGGTGCCGACGTTGAATATGCCGCAAACCTGCGCCGCCCCGGCGAACCACTGCGTGACCGCGACCGCGTCGGCGACGTGGACGAAATCACGCCGTTGCTCACCGTCGCCGTAACCACCGCTGCCACGGAACAGGCGCATGCGCCCCTCCAGCCGCAGCTGACGGTTGAAATGAAACGCGACGCTGGCCATGGGGCCTTTGTGGGACTCGCGTGGACCGTAGACGTTGAAATAGCGCAGCCCCACTATCTGTGACCGGGCGTGACGCAGACGCCGCCGCACGTACTGGTCGAACAGCAGCTTGGAGTAGCCGTACACGTTCACCGGCGCCTCGTTGGCTGGTGCTTCCGTAAACTCCCCGCCGCGTCCGTACACGGCGGCACTGGACGCGTAGATGAACCCGACGCCGAGCCGCAGGCACTGATCCAGCAGCAGTTTCGAATAGCTGAAGTTGGTCGCCATCATGTAGCGGCCGTCCCATTGCGTGGTCGTCGAACAGGCGCCGAGGTGATAGACCAGCCGCACGTCGAAGGGCAGGGTACCCCGGGACTCGATGTGCGCCCGCAGTTCGTCCTTGTCGAAATAGTCCGCGATGCGGCAATCGGCGAGATTGCGAAACTTGGTCCCGTCGCTGAGATCGTCGACGACCACGATGTCTTCGCACCCGGCCTCGTTCAGCGCGCGCACGAGATTCGCGCCGATGAAGCCCGCGCCGCCGGTGACCAGGATCACTCGCGCGATCCCCCGGCTGCGCCCCGCCGCGCCTGGTCGATGATCGCCGAGGTCGAGCAGCCCTCGACGTAGTCGAGCACCACGACACGGCCACCATGCGCGCGCACGACGTCACCGCCGGCGACGTCGTCGCCGTGGTAGTCCCCGCCCTTGACCAGCACGTCCGGGAGCACACGCGCGATGAGCCGTGCCGGCGTGGCCTCGGTGAACGCCACGACCCAGTCCACCACCGCCAGAGCCGCCAGCACCTGCATCCGCTGTGCGAGCGGTACCAGCGGGCGGCCGGCGCCCTTGAGCGCGGTGACGGACGCGTCGTCGTTGACCGCGACGACCAGCCGATCACCGAGCTTGCGCGCGGATTCGAGGCAGGCAACGTGACCGGCGTGCAACAGGTCGAAGCAACCGTTGGTCATGACGATGCTGTGCCCGCGCCGTCGGGCGCTCGCGACCTGTTCGATGAGACCAGCCTCGTCGACGACACCGGCGTGTGCCGGGGCGTCGGCCCGCAGCGCCTGCTCCAGCTCGGCCGCGCTGACGGTAGCCGTACCCAGCTTGCCGACCACGACGCCCGCCGCGGCATTGGCAAGCGCGGTGGCATGGCGCAGATCGTGCCCGGCGGCCAGCGCGGTCGCCATCACGGCGCAGACGGTGTCGCCTGCGCCCGTAACGTCGAAGACCTCGCGTGCCTGCGCGTCGAGGTGTAGCACCGGCTCGTCGCGGGCAATCAGCGACATGCCGTGCTCCCCGCGCGTAACCAGCAGGGCTTCGAGCCCGAGCGCCTCGCGCAGCGCTTCGCCGCGCGAGGCGAGCGTGGGGAGATCGGGACAGGCGCCGACGACCGCCTCGAGCTCCTTCTGGTTGGGAGTCACGAGCGTGGCACCCCGATAGCGGGCAAAATCCGTGCCTTTCGGATCGACGACGACCCGTTTGCCCGCCGCGCGCGCCAGCGCGATGAGCTCCTGGACTGCAAGCAGAGTGCCCTTGGCGTAGTCCGACAGAATCACGACATCGGCGTCGGCGAGCACGGTCTCGAATCGTTCCCGCAGACCGCTGGTCACGGCGGCGTGCGCGGGTTTCTCGAAATCCAGGCGTATGAGTTGCTGGTGCTGGCTGAGGACGCGTAACTTGACCACGGTGCCGGCCTCGCCGCTGTCGAGCAGCGCACAGCGCACGCCGGCGTCCTCCAGCAGACGGCGCACCGTGGCGCCGGCCTCGTCCGCACCGACCAGGCCCACGAGCATCACCCTGGCGCCGAGCGCTACGGCGTTCAAGGCAACGTTGGCGGCCCCGCCCGGGCGGTCCGCGCGCTGATCGACGTGAACGACCGGCACAGGCGCTTCCGGCGAGATCCTGGAAGTGGATCCGAACCAGTACCGGTCGAGGATGACGTCCCCGACCACCACCACCCTGGCGGCGGCAAAGGCGTCGTGCGAAGCCTGCATGTCGGCGGCGTGAAAGGCTTGTCGTTATAATGCCGGTGAGTCGCGCTGCATATTAACATGCCCATACCGCATTTCGTGACCAAGGCCGGCGGCGGTTTCCCCCTGCCGCTCGTGCTCGTGCTGGCGGCCGCGGCGGCAAGCCCCGCTGCGCACGCGGAGCTGCCGGAGACCTTCACGGCGCAGTACACGCTCAGTGTGAACGGCCTGCACGTCGCCCACATGACGCGCGCGTTGCGGCGCATCGATGCCGATCTGCACGTTTTCAGCTCGCGCACGCGCGCCGCCGGAATTGCAAAGTTGTTCCGCGGAGATCGTGTCGAAGAAGAGAGCCGCTGGCGACCCGACGGCGCCAAGGTGGAACCGGTGCAGTATCGCTACTCGCAGACCGGCGGACGCAAGCAACGCGAGGTCACGGTACGATTCGACGAGCTGTCAGGGCGGATCGCCACCACCGTCAACGACCAGACCTGGCACATGGATATGGTCCCCGGTGTGCTCGACAAGCTCGTCTACCAGCTCGTGCTGATGATCGATCTCGCTGCCGGAGAGCGAACGCTCGAATACCGCATTGCCGACGGGGGCCGCATCAAGATCTATCACCTGGAGGTGACCGGCACGGAGCATCTGCGCACGCCGGCGGGGGAATTCGACGCGATCCGGATCGTCAGGCGCAAGAGCAACAGCGCGCGCGAGACGGTGATCTGGTGCGCACCCCGGCTGCACTTCCTGCCCGTGCGCGTGGATTACCGCGAAAAAAACGGCGACCTGACCAGCGCCGTGCTCGAGTCCCAGGACGGGCTCGGGCCCTCGTGAGTACGCGCCGGCACAGGCCGGCGTTGCCTCAGGACTTGCCGTTCAGGATCTGAATGAGCTCATCGGCGGGCACGTAGCCACCGAGTTGGACGCCATCGTCGAGGTAAACGGCTGGTGTGCCGCGCACCCCCATCGCCTCCCCGAGCGTGAATTGCTCTTCCACGGGGTTGTTGCAGGTCGCCTCCGCAATGGGCTTGCCGGCCTTCGCGTCGGTCAGCGCCTGCTGTCGATCCTTCGCGCACCACACCGAGACCGCCTTGTGGTAGGACTCCGACTGCAGACCGTGGCGCGGGAAAGCCAGGTAGCGCACCGCGATTCCCGCGGCGTTGAGCTTGCCGACCTCCTGATGCATACGGCGGCAGTACGCGCAGTCGATGTCCGTGAACACGTAGACGACGTGCCGGGCATTGTCGGGTCCGAACTGGATCATCTTGTCGACGCCGCTGGCGACGAATGCCGCGACGCGGGCCTGCTCACGGCGCTCTTCGCTGATGTTGCGGCGCTCACCGAGGTCCATGAGGTCACCGCTGAACAGGTAGCGACCGTCCGTGCTCATATAGAGGATCTTCGGGCCGAGCGCGACCTCGTACAGCCCCGGCACGGGCGTGGATTCCACAGCGGTGACCCGGGCATCAGGGATCACCGTACGCAGACGCTCGGTGAATCGGGCGCTCAGGTCATCGCCCGCAACCGCGGTCGTGGCCGTGGCCGCCAGCACGAGCACAGCCGAACTGGTCCGAAAATGGCTCATTGGTCGAAAACTCCGCTCCATCACGATTTCCACACGCCGCCGGGCAGGGGCGCGAAAGCCCCGGCCAGGCCGCACGCGATATCGTATCAGACCGGCTGCACGCGCGTCCGTTCCGGGGCGCGGCGACTCGAGCACCGCCGCGCGGCTATAATGCCGCAGGATCCGTGATCCGGCGACGGCGCCCGATCGCACGCGTGCACCCGGAACCGGCACTCATGCTCGAACCCGAACCCGTCTCCCTCGACTACCGCACGCTGGCCAAATACCAGGTCATCAAGGAGATCGGTCGCGGCAACATGGGCACGGTTTACCTGGGCCACGACCCGTTCATCGATCGGCCGGTCGCCATCAAGGTGGCCCGTGAGCGGGCGCTGCGGCCAGGCGACGACGGCGAGCTGTTCCGTCGCCTGTTCTTCAACGAGGCCCAGGCCGCCGGCCTGCTGAAGCATCCCAACATCACGGCCATCTTCGACGCCGGCACCGATGGTGATCTGTATTACATCGTCATGGAATACGTGCACGGCGGCACGACCCTGGAGCAGTTCTGCCATCCGGGCACCCTGCTGCCGATCAAGGAGGCCGTCGCCATCGTCTATCGCTGCGCCGTCGCCCTGGACTACGCACACAGGAAGGGGGTCATTCACCGCGACGTGAAGCCGCGCAACATACTGATCACCGACGAGCAGGACGTGAAAATCAGCGACTTCGGCATTGCCGTCATGCCCGGCGACACCCAGCCCGGCTTCGCCGAGCACGCCGGCTCGCCACTGTACATGTCGCCGGAGCAGATCCGGCGCGAAGCACTCACGCCGCAAAGCGACGTTTTCGCACTCGGGATCGTGACATTCGAGCTGATCACGGGCCGCCACCCGTTCGCGGGCGAGAACATATCGGCCATCAATCACCGCATTCTCAATACCGAGCCACCGCGGTTGTCGGATCTGCGCGCCGACGTACCTCCGGTGCTCGAACGCGTCGTCGAACGCGCGCTCGCCAAGGATCTGGCGAAGCGCTATCACAGTGCCCTGGATCTCGCCGGCGATCTGAGCATCGTGTTCGACTTCCTGCACGAACCCGAATCCGCCCTGTCCCGCCAGGCGAAATTCGATGCCAGTCGCGAGCTGGACTTCTTTCGCCAGTTCACGGACACGGAGCTGTGGGAGCTCATCAACGCGAGCACCTGGCATCACCTCGACGAGGGCGGAACGATCATCATGGAAGGCGAAGTGGACAAGGCGTTCTACGTGGTCATCGAGGGTTCCGTCGAAATCTCCAAGGGCGGCCGGTTCATCGACGTGCTGACGACCGGCGATTGCTTCGGCGAGATGGGATTCGTATCCGGCCGGCGCCGCACCGCGACCGTGCGGGCACGGGGCCGCGTCACGATCATGAAAGTCCAGGCACCACTCATCGAGCGCGCCTCGCTGACCTGTCAGCTGCGTTTTCACAAGTTGTTCCTGCACACCCTCATCGAACGGCTGTCGCGCGCCACCGACCGGCTCGCGACCGACCCTCCGGGCGAGCTGCGGGCGAGCGACGGGGCGAAGTAGCGTGTCCGGCGTCATGGCCATGACCGCCGGGTACCTGCGCCGTGGCGTGTGGGCATGAACGAGGAATCGAGCGACCAGCGCCTCAAGCTCGAGGATCTGCTCAATCAGCTCGAGCGTGCCGGGATCGTCAACGCGCAGCAGACCGCCGCCCTGCGCGCGAGCGCCGCTCAGCGCCACGCCGATGGCCGCCATCCCCTGATCGTACTTGCCGATCAGGGCTGGCAGAGCGCGACCAAACCCGCCTTTCCGCTGACCCTCGAGCGGCTCACCCGCTGGCTGGCGGATACCGTCGGACTGCCGTACTACCGCATCGATCCGCTGAAGATCGACGTGGAAACCGTCACCCGACTGGTGTCGCAGGCCTACGCCTCACGCTTCCACTTCCTGCCGGTCGAGGTCATCGACACGGCCGTGACCGTCGCTACGGCCGAGCCGTTCGTGCGCGGGTGGGAAGACGAGATCGCCCGGATACTCAAGCGCAGGATCCTGCGCGTCGTCGCCAACCCCAAGGACATCGAGCGTTACCGGGTGGAGATGTACGGCGTCAGCCGATCGATCTCAGGGGCCACGCGCGCCGCTGCCGAGCCGTCGTCCAGGGTCGGTAACTTCGAGCAGCTGACCGAGCTCGGCCGTGTCGGCGAGCCCGACGCCAACGACCAGCACATCGTCCATCTGGTCGACTGGCTGCTGCAGTACGCGTTCGAGCAGCGCGCCAGTGATATTCACATCGAGCCGCGCCGCGATCAGGGCAACGTACGCTTTCGCATCGACGGCGTTCTGCACCTGGTCAACCAGTTGCCGATGCCGGTGATCACGGCGATTTCGAGCCGGCTCAAATCGCTCGGCCGCATGGACGTCGCCGACAGACGCAGGCCCCAGGACGGGCGCATCCGCACCAAGTCGCCGGCCGGCGAGGAGGTGGAGCTGCGCCTGTCGACCATGCCGACCACGTTCGGCGAAAAGCTGGTCATGCGCATTTTTGATCCTACCGTCCTCAGCCGCAGCTTCGCCGAGCTCGGCTTCACGGAGCACGACCTGACCCTGTGGAGCTCGATGACCAGCCAGCCGCACGGGATCATCCTCGTCACCGGCCCGACCGGCTCGGGCAAGACGACGACGTTGTACTCCGCGCTCAGGCACCTGGCCCGGCCCGAGCTCAACGTGTGCACCATCGAAGACCCCATCGAGATGGTCGAGCCGCAATTCAACCAGATGCAGGTCCAGCCTCAGATCGGCCTGGACTTCGCCACCGGGGTGCGCACGCTCATGCGCCAGGACCCCGACATCATCATGGTCGGCGAGATACGCGACCGCGAAACGGCCGGCATGGCCATCCAGGCGGCGTTGACCGGTCACCTCGTGCTGTCGACGCTGCATACCAACGACGCGCCTTCGGCCATCACCCGGATCATGGACATCGGCGTTCCCCCCTACCTGCTCGCCGCGACGGTTCTCGGCATCGTCGCGCAGCGCCTGGTGCGGACGCTGTGCGCGCACTGCAAGACCGCCGGCAGCGTCGATGCCGATACCTGGGCGGCGCTCATCGCGCCTGAATCGCTGCCCCTGCCCGCCTCCGTCATGACGCCGGTGGGCTGCGACGAGTGCCGCCATACCGGTTACCTGGGCCGCGTCGGTTTGTACGAAATGCTGATCATGTCCACGGCCGTGCGCGAGCTCGTGCATCCCGAAGTCAGCACCCAGGCGCTGCGGCGCGCCGCGGTGAGCAGTGGCATGCGGCGCCTGCGGCTCGCCGGTGCCTACCGGGTCGCCGCCGGTCTGACCACACCGGAGGAAGTGTTCTCGGTCGTTCCCGCCGCAGAGGATGCGGCGTTTTCCTGAGGTCAGCCGCGCGGATGGTGCCGCGCGTGCAGCTCCTTGAGCCGCTCGCGGGCGACATGGGTGTAGATCTGCGTGGTCGAGATGTCACTGTGGCCGAGCAGAAGCTGGACCACCCGCAGATCGGCACCGTGATTGAGCAGATGCGTGGCGAAGGCGTGCCGCAGCGTATGCGGCGACAAAAGCCCGGCGACACCCGCGGTCTGCGCGTGGCGCCGGATGGCGTACCAGAATGCCTGCCGGGTCAGCGCTCCGCCACGGCGGGTCACGAACACGTGCGCGCAGGGGCGCGCGCCGAGCAATTCGGGGCGCCCCTCGGCCAGGTAGCGTTCGAGCCAGGCGAGGGCCTCCTCGCCGAACGGAACCAGTCGTTCTTTCGCGCCCTTGCCCAGCACACGAACCACACCCTGGCGCAGACTCAGCTGCGCGATTGTGAGCTGCACGAGCTCGGACACGCGCAAGCCGGTCGCGTACAGCACCTCCAGCATGGTGCGATCGCGCAGGCCGAGGGTGTCGTCGACTCGCGGCGCCGCCAGCAGCGCCTCGACCTCCTTTTCCGTGAGTGACTTGGGCAAGGATCGGCCGAGGCGAGGCGGCTCGATACGGGCACTGGGATCGTCGCTGCGCAGGCGCTCGCGCACGAGGAACTGGTAGAAGCGGCGCAGCGTCGACAGCCGCCGCGCCGTGCTGCGCGCGGAAGCGTATGGAAAACCGGCCAGGAAACCGAGCAGGTCACCGGTATGCGCCGCGTCCAGGGCGCCGCCGTGGCGCCGCAGCCACCGCGCCAGCGCGTCGAGATCCGCACGGTATGCGGACAGCGTGTTACGCGCGAGCCCGCGCTCCATCCACAGCTTGTCGAGAAACTGTTCGAGCAGGGCCGCGTCTGCGGGCTCGAGAGCGTCCCGACCGACCACGCTCACACTCCCGTGCGATCCCCGACCTGAGCGGCGGACCGTGCCCTGGCGCCGTAACCGGCAGCGCCGGTCACTTGCCCTTGATCTTCTCCTTGATGCGGGCCGCTTTGCCGCGCAGCTCGCGCATGTAGTAGAGCTTCGCACGCCGCACGTCGCCACGGCGTTTCACCGCAATCTCGTGTACCAGCGGGCTGTGGGTCTGGAAAACCCTCTCGACGCCCTCTCCATGGGAAATCTTGCGCACCGTGAACGAGGAGTTCAGACCGCGGTTGCGCTTGGCGATGACCACGCCCTCGAAGGCCTGCAGACGCTCGCGGTCGCCCTCCTTGACCTTGACCTGGACAACGATCGTGTCACCCGGCGCGAAGTCCGGCACATCGGCCTTGATCTGCTCGGCCTCGATCTGGTTAATCAGCTTGCTCATGATCCTGACCTCTGTCGTCCAGGGGCGCCCGGCAATCACCATGTACGGTTTGCTCGGCAAGGTACTCGTTCAGCAACGCACGATCGCACGCATCCAGTGGCCGCGCCGCGAGCAGATCCGGCCGGCGCAGCCACGTCCGGCCGAGTGCCTGCTTGCGCCGCCAGCGCGCCACTGCGCCGTGATCGCCACTCAGCAGCACGGCGGGAACGGTCATCCCGCCCACCGTCTCGGGGCGCGTATAGTGAGGATAATCAAGCATTCCGTCAACAAACGAGTCCTCGGCCGCCGACCCCGCGTCACCGAGCGCGCCCGGCAGCATCCGGGTCACGGCGTCGACCACGACCATGGCCGCCAGTTCACCGCCGCTCAGGACGTAGTCGCCGATGGACAGCTCCTCGTCGATGGCCGCCGCGATGACACGTTCGTCGATACCCTCGTAACGCCCGCACACGAGCACGAACCCGTCTTCGGCCGCCAGCGCGCGCACGCGTTCATGGTCGAGCCGGCGCCCCTGCGGCGTCAGGTAGATCGTGCGCGCGCCGGTTCCGACCGCGGCGCGGGCCGCAGCGATCGCGGCGAGCAAGGGCTGACACAGCATGACCATGCCGGGTCCGCCGCCGTAGGGCTGATCGTCGACGCTGCGGTGACGGTCACGGGTGTAATCGCGCGGATTCCAGCTGCTGAGCGCCATCAACCCGCGCTCGGCTGCGCGTCCGACGACGCCGTGCTCGACCACGCCGCGGATCAACTCTGGAAACAGCGACACGACCCCGATACGCAACACGTGCTAGTAATCCGCTTGCCAGTCGGCGACGATCCGGCGCCCGGCCAGGTCGACGGACCGGATGTAGATCCCGGCAACGAACGGGATCAGGTGCTCGCCCGCGTCGCTCGTGACCACCAGCACGTCGTTTGCCCCGGTCTCCATCACCCGGGTCACCACGCCGAGCGCACTGCCGTCCGGCGTCGTGACCGCCAGGCCGATCAGATCGGCCCAGTAATATTCACCATCGGCGGCCGCCGGGAGCTGGCCGCGCGCGACCCGGATATCGGCACCAACGTAGCGGATCGCGGCATCACGCGAGTTGCAGCCACCGAGGCGGGCGATGAACCCCCGTCCGTGCGATCGCAGCTCGTCCGCAACGACCGGCTCGGCAACATCTCCCAGGATCAGCTCCCAGTGACGATAGTCGAGCAGGTTCTGCGGTGGCCGGGTGAAGCTCGCTACGCGCACCCAGCCTTGAACACCGTACAGGCCGACGATCCGGCCGACGACCACGCCGGCCGGCGCCGACAGGGTTCGCGGCGTGCCCATGGCGGTGCCTGCCGCCGGGGTACCGCCGGCAATCAGGCCGCGTGCTGCTTGATCAGGTGCGTGACCCGCTCGGAAGGCTGTGCGCCATGGCCGAGCCAGTAGTCCAGGCGCGTGCGGTCGACGTGGAAGCTGGTTTCCTTGCCGCTGGCCATCGGGTTGAAATAGCCGACCTGCTCGATGTGGCCGCCGTCCCTGCGGCTGCGATGATCGGTCACGACGATGTAATAGAAGGGGCGCTTCTTGGCCCCGCTGCGACTCAAACGAATGACGACCATGGATGTTGTCTCGCGCTCGGCTTTATGATGGTCGGCGATCCCGGGGTGGCGTAGCCGGGCCTGCCGGATAAGGGCGCGTATTGTACGGAAATCGCTAGATGAATCAAAACCTCGGATCGCCCGCCGGCGACCCTGGAACCGATCCGGGGCGTGCCGGCGAGGCCAAACGTCGCTTGCGCGCCGCATTTCTCGCCCGCCGTGACGCGCTCGACCCGCAGCGGATCGCCGCCTGGTCGAGCGCCGCCTGCGCGCGGGCACAGGCCCGCATCGCAGCCCGGCGGGCACGGACTATCTTCTGTTACATCGCCACCGCCCGGGAAGTCGGTACCCGGGCGCTGATCGACGCCCTGCTCGGCGCCGGCCACACGGTCCTCGTACCGCGGCTGCTCGACCGGACGACGATGATCGCAGCGGCGTTCCCCGGCTGGGATGCCCTGGTGCCCGGACCGCTCGGCATTCCCGCGCCACCCTCGCGGGAGGCGCATGCGGCGCCTGTCGATTTCGTCCTCACGCCCGGGATTGCGTTCGGCCTCGACGGCAGCCGCCTCGGCTTCGGCGCCGGCTACTACGATCGCTGGTTCGCGGCGCACCC
>JADZEE010000156.1 GCA_020850735.1 Gammaproteobacteria bacterium
ACCTGCCGGCGTTCAAGCGCGTGCGTCGTTTCCCGACCAACCAGCGCTTCGAGCCGGTCATCGCGGGGTCGACGTTCTTCCTCACCGATGCCTGGATGACGGGCGATCCGACCCTGACCTGGGGCAACTTCAAGCTGGTGAGCAAGGGCCCGATGCTGGCCTGTGTGCACCGCGCCTGGAACGGCGACAAGAACGACAACTGGGCTCACCAGCTGTGCGGTGGCAAGAACGGCAAGAAGTTCTTCCGCCTGCCGATGGAACTGGTGCCGGAGGCGTTCGTGGTGGAGCTGGAGCCGACCGGTTACCCGCGTTCGCCGTACAGCAAGAAGCGGATCTGGTTCGATGCCCGTACCCTCACGCCGATGGTCATGAACAGCTTCGACCGGCGCAATCAGGTGTGGAAGCAATGGGAAGGCAGCTTCGACACTTACGAGAAGAACGGGCACCGTTTCGACGGTGGCATGAAGGACGCGTACTGGTCCTGGACGCACGTGCATTCGCACGACATCCAGAGCGATCGCATTTCGCGCTTGGAGCAGGTGCGCGAAATCGCCGGTGGTTATCAGACCAAGGTCAACGATCCCGGCGCTTACGAGGCGTACTGCACACAAGCCGCAATCCGCCGTCTCGGTACCTGACGCTCTCCTGACGGACCGACATGCTCCCCGGGTGCCCGCGAAAGCGGGTACGACGGGGAGGGTACGGCCGAGCTTCAGATAACAGCTTATATAAAACAATAAGTTACGGACCCGGACTGTACTGGGAGGTGAACGCGACATGGCACTGCTGGTCAACATCGACAACGGCGGCACCTTCACCGACATCTGCGTCAGTGATGGCACACGCCTGTTTCACGCCAAGTCAACGACGACACCGCACGATCTGACGCAATGCTTCATCGACGTGTTGCGCCGGGCCGCCCGTGACGTCTACGGCGACGAGGATCTGGCGCAGATCATCCGCGATACCGACTACCTGCGATACTCGACGACCTCCGCCACCAACGCCATCGTCGAGCGCAAGGGCACGCCGGTGGCGCTCCTGGTCGAACGCGGCGAGGAGGACAGCGTCTACGGCGCCGTCGCCGCGCTCGGCGACGACACGCTGTGGCGGGCGATGGTCCCGGAACGGCCGGTATCGCTCGCCGTGGCGACCGACGGCTCACTGGACGAGCCCGAGCTCACCCGCGCGATCAACCAGCTGCTGTCCGTCGGCGTCCAGCGCCTGGTGGTCGCGCTGCGCACGCCGGCCGCCGAGAACGCCGTCAAGGACGTGCTGCTGGAGCGCTATCCGCGCCATCTGCTCGGCGCGATCCCGTTTCTCGTCTCGCACGAGCTGGTGGACGATCCGGACGATGCGCGCCGCACCATAACGGCCGTGGTCAACTCCTACCTGCATCCGGGCATGGAACATTTCCTCTACGGCGCCGAGAACATCTGCAAGCAGAACCACCTGCGCCGGCCCTTGCTGATCTTCCGCAACGACGGCGACTCGGCGCGGGTCGCCAAGACCACGGCGCTGAAAACCTGGGGCTCGGGTCCGCGCGGCGGACTCGAGGGCGCGATCGCTTACGCGCGCCTGTATGGCGCCGACACCCTGATCGCCATGGACATCGGCGGCACGACCACAGACTTGTCGGTCGTGTGCGATCGGCGCGCGACGCTGCTGCCCTATGGCGACGTCGGTTCGATGGTGACTTCCTTTCCGCTGCCCGATCTGCACAGCTTCGGCCTCGGCGGCAGCTCGGTCATCCAGGTCCTCGACGGCCGCATCGTCATCGGTCCCGACAGCGTCGGTGCGGCGCCCGGACCGGCGTGCTTCGGCCGCGGCGGCAGCTCGGCGACGCTGACCGACGCCCTGCTGCTCGCCGGTGTTATCGATCCAAAGCAGTACCTCGGTGGCGAGCTCGCGCTCGATGCGGCACGTGCCGAGCAGGCGATCGACACGCACGTCGGCAAGCCGCTCGGACTCGACACCGGTCAGGCCGTCGGCGTGACCATCGACGCGTTTGCCGCCCAGGTCGGCGCGCGCCTCGTCGCGGCACTGAAGGCGGCGGGGCGCGCGCCGCAGGATGCGGTTCTGCTCGCCTTCGGCGGCGGCGGGCCCATGATCGTCTCGGCCATCGCCGAGGCGGCCGGCATCCGGCGTGTCATCGTGCCGCATCTGGCCGAGGTGTTCAGCGCCTTCGGTATCGGCTTCAGCAACATTGCCCACGTCTACCAGGTCGTGCTGCACGGCGACGGCGTCGACACCGATGCGTTGCGCGCGGACCTCGAAAGCAGCGCCCGGCGCGACATGTACGGTGAAGGTGTGGACCCGGAGCAGTGCAGCTACGATTTTTCGCTGTGGTCGGTGGTCGACGGCCGCGTCCGTGAACAGCCGCTTGCCGCCGGCGCCGACGTCAAGGTGAACGGTGCCGGCACACGCCTCACGCTGAATGCGCTCTACCGCCTGCCGAGCTTCGCACTCACCGCTGACGACGGCGCCAGCACCGGTGCGGCGTCCGCGACGGGCACGACCGCGATCCGTCTCGAGGACGGCAGGCCGGTCGAAGTCGCCGTATACAGCGACGCCGCGCTCGAGCCGGGGCGGGAAATCGCGGGCCCTGCCCTGCTGCGCGGGCCCTACCTCACCTGTCTCATCCGTAAGGACTGGAAGCTCAGGGTCACCGCGAACGGCGACCTGTCGCTGGAGGGCATGCCGTCATGAGCGAACGCGTCTGCATCACCGAGTACCTCGAGATCGACATCGGCACCGAACGCTGGCACTGCCGCAAGTGCGGCCACGACATCGGCCCGGCCCGCGCACCTTACAAGGAAGGGCTGCTGGTCTACGACCGCGATCCCCGCGAGATCCATCATCCCATCATCGACGAGACCTACCCCTTCACGTACGCGCCGGATCCGAAGTGGTGTCGCATCGTGGAGTTCTACTGCCCGTCGTGCGGGACCATGATCGAGAACGAGTACGTGCCGCCCGGGCTGCCGCTCACCAACGACATCGAGCTCGACATCGACAAGCTCAAGGCACGCTTCGGCAAGCAGAACAGGGAGGCCGGCCATGCGGCGGGTTAGCGTAGACATCGGCGGTACGTTCACCGACTGTTTTCTCGCCTTCGACGGTCGCAACGTCGAGGCGAAATCGCTGACGACCCATCACAACCTGGCCTCCGGATTCATGGAAGCCCTGAAACGTGCCTGCGAGGAGCTCGGCAAGGACGTCGGCGAGGTGCTCTCGAGCATCGACGCGGTCCGCTATGCGACGACGCTGGGCACCAACGCCCTCATCGAACGCAAAGGTCCGCGCGTGGGCGTCATCACGACCGCCGGCTACGAGTCGTCGGTGCCGCTGATGCGCGCGCGCGGCTACGGCGACGGCCTGCCCGGCGCCCAGCAGGTCGATCTGCCCGGCGCGGACCGTCCCAGGCCGCTGGTGCCGATGCGTATGATCGTCGGCATCCAGGAGCGCATCGACTACAAGGGCGAGGCGATGCTCGTCATCGACGAAACGGATGTCCGCACGCAGGTGCGGCGCCTGGTCGATCAGGGTGCGCAGGCCTTCGTCGTCGCGCTGGTGAACTCGGTCGTCAACCCGGCGCACGAGAAACAGGTCGAGCGCATCATCCTGTCGGAGTACCCCACCCACGTCCTCGGCGCCATTCCGATCGTGCTTTCGCACCGCGTCGCCGGGCGCAAGGCGGAGTACGCGCGCACCATGTCCGCGGTGCTCGACGCGTTTCTGCACGACCAGATGTACCACGGCATGTCCTCGCTCGAGATCGCGCTGCGCAAGGGCGGGTACCGCCGGCCGATGCTGCTGGTGCACAACACCTCGGGCATGGCGCAGATGAACTCCACACACGCGCTGCAGACCATCCATTCCGGTCCCATCGCCGGGCTCGAGGCGACCAATTACCTGTCGCGAACGTGGAAGGAGCCGAATCTCATCGCCACCGACATGGGTGGCACGAGCTTCGACATCGGCCTGGTCACGGCGGACGGGGTGAAGTTCTACGACTTCAACCCGGTCATCGATCGCTGGCTGGTCTCGACGCCGATGACCTATTTGCACACCCTGGGCGCCGGCGGCGGCTCCATCGCCCGCTACGACCAGCTCTGGAACGCCATCGAGGTCGGACCCGAAAGCGCGGGCTCCGATCCCGGGCCGGCCTGCTACGGCCGCGGCGGCAGGCTGCCGACCACGACCGACGCCAACCTCGTGCTCGGTTATCTGGACGTGGACAACTACGCGGGCGGCACCATCAAGATCAACCGGCGCCGCGCCGAGCGCGCCATCGAGGAGCAGATCTGCAAGCCCACGGGCATGTCGCTCATCGACGCCGCCAAGGCGATCAAGCGCAAGGTCGACGCCAACATGGCTTCGGCGATATTCAAGGAGGTCGCCGTCAAGGGCTACAACCCGAAGCAGTTCACGCTGCTGTCCTACGGTGGCGGCGGGCCGCTGCACGCCTGCGGCTACGCGTCCAAGATCGGCATCACGCGGATCCTCATCCCGCCGTTCAGCTCGGTGTTCTCGGCGCTCGGCGCCAGCAACATGAACCAGCTCCACATCCATGAGAAGTCGCTGTACCTGATGCTCTACGACGCCAACGCGCGGACCATGCTCGAGGACTTCAGTGTGTTCAACGCGACCGTGGAAGAGCTGGAGGGACGGGGCCGCGAAGATCTGCTGCGCCAGGGCGTCGATCCGGGCGCGATCAGGACGCGGGTCGAGCTCGACATGCGCTACGGCAACCAGCTCGCCCAGATCGGCGTGGCCAGCCCCACCGACCGGCTCGAGTCGATGTCGGACGTCATTGCGCTGCTGGACAAGTTCAGCAGCAACTACGCGCACCGTTTCGGTGAGGGCAGCCAGGCGCCCGAGGCGGGCGTGCGGATCAACGTGGTCCGGGTCGTCTCCTACGTCGAGCACGAGCATCTGGACATGCCGCCGAGCTTCGTGCCCGACGCCACGGTGCCCAGGGCGCGCGCCACGCGCGAATGCCATTTCACCGAGCTCGACGCGCCGGTGATGGCACGGGTCTACGATCACGACGCAGTGGGCGAGGGCATGCAGGTCGATGGCCCCGCCCTCATCGAGACGCCGCGCACGACCTACCTGGTGGAGCCGGGCTGGCGTCTGACCATGGGCCGGATGGGTTCGGCGTGGCTGGAAAAGGTCTGAGGGAGGAGCAGTCATGGGTGGTGAACAGGAAAAAGCTCTGATCGAGAAGTTTCTCGAGGAGAACGTGCTCTTCCTCGGGCCCGATCCCGAGATCATGGAAAATCATGCCTGTGCCGCGGTATCGGCGCGCGAAACCGAGTCGATGGAGAAATTCGCCGATCCGGATCTCGTCAACCTCGTCCGCCACAAGCTGCAGACGGCGTGCAACGAGTCCTTCGACATGGTCGAGCAGATGGGTGCCGCGCCGGGCGCGAAATGGGGCGATCTCATCTCCGGCGTCTGGACCTCCCAGGGCGATCTGGCGATGGCGAGCATGGGCGGCGTGCTCATCTTCTCCATCGTCACCGCACCGCCGGTGAAGTTCATCCTCAAGTACTGGAAGGACGATCCGACCGTCGGGCTGCGCGACGGCGACATCTTCATGCACAACGATGCGCGCTACGGCAACATTCACAACACCGACCAGAGCCTCATCATCCCCGTCTTCCACAAAGGCGAGCTCGTGTGCTTCACCGGCGCGATCGTGCACGAAGGGGAAAACGGCGCCATCGAGCCGGGTGGCATGCCGTCGGCCGCCGAATCGCCGTACGATGAGGGCCTGAAGATGTCGCCGATCAAGGTCGGCGAGAACTACAAGTTCAAACGCGACATCATGACCTTTCTGCAGAACTCGGTGCGTGAACCCAAGCTGCAGCTCGAGGGCATGAAGTCCAAGTTCTACGCCGCCATGCGCATGAAAGCCCGGGTGGAGGACGCGATCGCCGAGTACGGCGTCGAGGCGGTGTTCTCGACCCTGCGCCGTACCCTGCTCGACACCGAGCAGGAGGTCCGCCGGCGTTTGCTCACCTGGCCGGATGGCAAGGTGCGAACCAACATCTTCGCCGACGGCACGCTGCGCGAGAACTGCCTCATCCGCATCCGCTGCGAGATGGAAAAGCGCGACGACGAGCTGATCATCGATTTCCGCGGCTCCTCGCCGGAATTTCTCAACCGTCCGAACAACACGGTGCTGAACTCGCTCAAGGGCATGCTGGCGCAGGAATTCCTGAGCTTCGTGTGGCCCGATCTGCCGCGCAACCAGGCCGTGTTCGCGCCCATGTCCGTGCTCACCGACCGGCGTTCGACTCTGCACTGCTCGCCGGACGCCCCGAACGCGCAGAGCATGATGACCTTCTTCCCGGGCTTCACCGCCATCCAGATCGGTATACCCAAGTTCATCTACAGCACCTATACGCACTTCCCCAAGGAACGCAGCACGGACATCATCGCCGGCTGGTACAACATGATCGTCACTTTCATCTACGGTGGCGTGAACCAGTATGGGGAGCTGGTCGGCAACGTCTGTGCGGACCTGAACGGCATGGGCGGCGCGGCGCGCTGGAACCGTGACGGCGAGCACTCGATCGCGCCGATTTTCGCGCCCATGGCCGACATCGGCGAGCAGGAGCTCATCGAGGAGGAGGTGCCGCTGATGAAGATCGTTCCGCACAAGGTGATGCGGGACAACCAGGGCTTCGGCAAGTACCGCGGCGGGCACGGTTACCAGCAGATCGCGACCATGAAGGACTCGTCGATGTGGGGGTACATGTGTTGCAGCATCGGCTCGAAGGTCCCGACCACACACGGAATTTTCGGTGGTTACGGCTCGCGCACCTACCCATTGTGCAAGGTCAAGGGCGTGAACGTGTTCGAGGTGATGAAGGACCGGCGCGAGCTCCTGCGCTACACGGTCGAGGACATCATGAACGATCGCCCGTTCGAGGGCGCGACCTATTCCACCCATCACATGGGCCTGCAACTCGAGTTCGCCAAGCCGGGCGAGCTCTACATGATCACGCAGGGAACGGGCGGAGGTTACGGTGACGTGCTCGACCGCGATCCGGAGATGGTCGCCTGCGACTATCGTGACGGTTTGATCTCCATGCGCACGGTGCAGCAGATCTACCACGTCGTGCTCGACGAGGAGACCGCCGCGGTCGACGTCGAGGCGACCGGCAAGGCACGCGACGCCGAGCGCGAGATGCGTAAGGCACGCGCCAAGCCCTACAAGGAGTTCGTCAAACAGTGGACGACGGCCGCGCCGCCGGCACACCTGCCGTTTTACGGTTCCTGGGACGACCGCAGTCTGATCTACCGCGGTTCGATCAGCGACACCTGCCCGGCCGACGATATCCAGCCGGTGATGATGCCCAATCCCAAGGACGTACGCATTGCCCAGCTCGAGTCCGAGCTCAAGGCGCTGACCGGCAACGACCAGTCGACCGCGAAGTTCCAGGCGATGAAGGGACAGAAGTAGGCTGAGCGCGCCACCGGGCGGCGAGGTAGAATTGCCGCCCCGGTTCGGGAGGAGAGGTGGCGATGGCCGAGGGAGTGCTTGCCAGCTGGAAAGCCGCCGGGCGCGATGCGCTCAGGTGGATCGAGCTCGATGAGTACGCGCGGCGCGTATTTGCGGGCGCGCCGTCGAACTGGTTCGAGGATCCGGTGCGTTATGCGGCGACGCTCGCTCAGGCCCACCAGGTCGTACCGAGCGACGTGCTGTCGGTCGACGCGCTCGGTGCTTTTCTGCACGCAGGTTGCGCCAGCGACGTGCCCGCGGCCGAGGCCGTCCAGGCGCTGCTCGACGCGCCCGTACCGCTCGCTTTCCTGCGCGAGGTCGTCGACGCCCTGGCGCACCGTTACGCCGGTCGTATCGATCTGGTCCTGCGCCTGCGTGCGCCGTCGGATCTTCTGCGTCTGGCTGGCGGTGAGCCGGATTTCGATACTATGGACGAAGTGAGCGTGGCGCTTGCCAACTTCGTGCGCGGCTTCGCCGGCAAGCCCTTTGCCGGCGTACTCGTGACCGCCGACAGCGATACCGTGCCATCGACCGACGAGCTGGAGGCACTCGATCCCCTGCTCGGCGCGGTGCGCCACTACGGCTGGCTGACGGCGCTGTCGCTCGATCGCTACACGACCGCTCAGATCCCGCCGATCGACTCCTTCGATCTGCTGCTCCTGCCCGAATCGACGGCTGCGGTGGCAGCGGGCGCGGCCGCCCGCAACGCGGGCGGCGGCCTGCCACAGGCGTTCTGGCTCGAGGGCCAGGCGCCGGGCACCGGCCCGGGCCTGCTCTACGGTCGTATACCGGCGCAGGCGCGACCCGAGGAGGTGGTCGCGCGGCTGCGCAGCCTCGGTGCGTAGCGGCCGCGGCGCCGACCACGCGCTCATTCGGAGCGTGGCGTTTCAGCCGCTCTTGTGCAGCAGGCCGTGCAGCAGGAGCTTGGCGAGCTCGCCGAAGGCTTCCGGCATGCTCATGTTGGTGTTGGCGTAGAAATCGGGTTCGCGCAAACGGGCCATGCTCGCGAACATGATCTCGGCGACCAGATGCGCGTGCACGCCGCGGAAGCGGCCGGCATCGATACCCGCCTGAACCAGGTTGCGCAAGCCGTCCACGCGCAGGCGGATGTGTGTCTGCCAGAGTTTGCGGCTAGGCGCCCACTTGTCGATGTCCGAGATGACGATGGGGGACAGCCGCTGCGCCGCGCGCGCACCGACCTGGAGGTACTCGAAGATCTGCCGGCCGGGATCGCCGATGCCGACAATGGCGTCCCTGCCCTGTTGGCGGAGTTGCTCGAAGAACCGGTCGAGCACCAGCAGGACCAGTTCCTGTTTGCCCGGCGCGAGTTCGTACAGTGTCCGCCGCGAGCAGCGCAGGCGGGCCGCCATGTCACCGACGGTGATGCGCGAGAAACCCTCGGCGAGCATCATTTCCTCGAGGGCGTCGAGCAACTCTGCGGCACGATTCGCGGCCCGTCCGTTGCCGTTGCCCGCAGCGGTTACCGTCGGGGGAGCATTCACATCGACGTGCATATTGGTATCCCATCAGTACTTATGGTACCGATTGAAGCAGTATGCAAGCGCCACGACGGAAACGCAACGACTGCCTGCCGTCTGCCGATAGCTGTGACTTGCGCTGTCCGGTACCACCGTCGCCGGCAATCGTACGGCGTTTCTGTGCCCGTTTTCCGTTTGGAAGGGAATACAGGCAACGCCTGCGGTACCAACGACACGGACGCCGTGCTCGGGCTTCAGGCGAGATCCGCAGACGGACGCGATGCGACCGACTGGAACTAGTGGTACTGGATTGATACTGCTAGTATCCAATGCTCGAACACGAACGTTACAGCGACCGGGAGGAGATCCTGCGCGATGGGTACGGTCAATCGCTGCTGGCGCTTCGCCGCCTATCCCGATGGCATGTACAAGCCATCGGACTTCGCCTGGTCCGAGCAGGCGCTCGAGCCGCTGCGCGACGGCGAGCTGCGCATCCGCAATCTGCTGCTGTCCCTGGACCCCACCAATCGCGCCTGGGGCGTGCCGAAGGACACCTACCTGCCGCAGTTGCGCATCGGCGACGTGATGCGCGGTATCGCGTTGGGCATCGTCATCGAGTCGCGCGCTGCCGCGTTTCCGGTGGGTACTTACGTCAACGGCCTGCTCGGCTGGCAGGAGTACTGCACCGCGCGTGCCGGCGTGGATCCGGTCACGGCCTTCGAGCGCGATCCGGGCTTGCCGCTGTCGGCCTATTTCGGCCTGTACGGTCACATTGGGTACACCGCCTATTTCGGTCTGCTCGAGGTCGGCAGGCCGCGCGCCGGCGAGACCCTGGTCGTATCCGCGGCCGCCGGCGCGACCGGTTCGCTGGTCGGTCAGATCGGCCGCATCAAAGGCTGCCGCGTCATCGGCATCGCCGGCGGCGCGGAAAAGTGCGCGTGGCTGCGCGAGGAGCTCGGCTTCGACGGCGTCATCGACTACAAGCACGAGTCGGTGCCGCAAGGGCTCGACGCCCTGTGCCCGGACGGCATCGACGTGTACTACGAGAACGTCGGCGGGGCGATCCTCGAAGCGGTGCTCGATCGCGTCAACGACCGCGCGCGCATCGCCATGGCCGGGCAGATCGCCGTGTACAACGATCCGGGACAGGCCGGACCGCGCAATCTCATCAACATCGTCCTGCACCGGGTGCGCATGGAGGGTTTCGTGGTGTTCGACTTCCTCGACGATGCCGCCGCGGTCGCCACAGCGACCCGCGAGCTCGGCGAGTGGTACCGGGCGGGCCGGCTCAGGTATCGCACCCACGTCGTCGAGGGCCTGGAGCAGGCGAGCACGGCGGTGAACATGTTGTTCACGGGTGAGAATCACGGCAAGCTCATGGTCCGGATCGCCGAGGATCCGCTCGGCATGGATTGAGGGCGAGCGCCCATGCGCCTGGAACCTCGGATGATGCTGCGCGGCCGGCTGCCGCCGGGCGGCGCCGACCGGCTGAGCGTACGCGCCGCAACCGCGGCGGGTCGCCGGAGTCGACGGCCACGGGCGCCCTGCACACAACGCCCGACAAGAGAGGACGGACATGCGTACTGACATCGAGTTCGACGCCGGCGGCACGACGCTGCGTGGCTGGCTGTACCAGCCGCAGGGCCGGGGCCCGTTTCCGATCGTCGTGATGGCGCACGGGTTCTCGGCGGTCAAGGAGCACTTCCTGGACAACTACGCCGAGTTGTTCGCCGCGTCCGGAATCGCCGCGCTCGTCTACGATCACGCCAATTTCGGCGCCAGCGACGGCGAGCCGCGCGGGGAGATCGATCCCTGGCGTCAGATCCGCGACTATCGCCACGCCATCTCATTCGCGCGCACACTGCCCGTGGTCGACAGGGAACGGATCGGCGTATGGGGCTCGAGCTACTCCGGCGGTCACGTGCTCGTGATCGCCGCACTCGATCAGCGGGTACGTTGTGCCGTCGCGCAAGTGCCGTTCGTGAGCGGTGAGGATTTGTTCCGCCGTCTGGTGCCGGGCCCGGATCTGCCGGCCATGCTCGACTCGTTCGTCGCCGATCGTGAGGCGCGCCATGCCGGCGGGGCGCACGCGCGCCTGCCCGTCGTGGCGCCGGAACGGGGGCTGCCCTGCGCACTGGTCGGCCCCGAGAGCTGGGAGTTCTTCGACCGCAACAAGGATCGCGCGCCCGGCTGGATCAACGAGATCACCATGAGCAGTGTCGAGATGTGCTGGGACTACGAACCCGGTTACTACGCCGGGCGCATCTCGCCCACGCCACTGCTGCTGGTGGTGGCCGAGCGCGACACGCTCACGCCCACGGACACGGCGCTCGCGTTGTACGAGCGGCTGCGCGAGCCCAAGCAACTCGTGCTGGTACCGGGTGGGCATTTCGACGCCTACGTGAAGGGATTCGATACCGCCGGCGGCGCGGCACGCGACTGGTTCGTGCGCCATCTCGGGCGCGCCGGCTGAGGCGGGTCGCTGATCTGAATTATCTGTTTTTATTGTGATTTATGGTGGAGCGGCTGCTGCCGGTCGGGGCCCGGTTGACACCGCTTCCGCAAATGCTGGAGACTTGCGCGGTACCGAGCCGGTACTCTTAGTACCAGGCCGGCGCAGTACCCGAAAACCAGTACGCAACATCACGACGACACTGCAGCCCGGCTTTTCGCGCTGCCGCTCCCGCGGCAGCCGTGGGTGGCGGGAGGAGGAGGAAACAGTGCGCTGGTCGCTCGCGTCCCCGGATCGGCCGGGGCGTGGTACAGGCATTCCGCGCCGGCGCGCGCTCGCGCCGCATTGCCTCCGTTACATGGTTCTCTGACCCGGGACTCGCAACGCTCATGCAAGGCATCCGACACACGCTTGCGCGGCTGACGCTGCGCCATCGCGCACTCATGCTGCTCGGCGTCGCCGCCGTGACGGTGTTCTTCGGGATCGGTCTGCGTCACGTGCAGATCAAGACCATCTTCTCGGACCTGTTTCCGGAGAATCACCCGTTCGTTCAGACCTTCAAGGATCACCCGAATTTCGGCAATCCGCTGACCGTAGTGGTGATGGTCAAGCGCAAGGACGGGCAGGACATCTACAACCCGGAGACGCTGGCCAAGGTGTGGCGGATGACCCGCGACATCGACCTCGCACCGGCAGTGGACCACGATCAGATCGTCTCCATCACGACCGAAAAAGCGCGCTACGCGGAAGCCACACCGGTCGGCATCGACATGAAGCCGCTGATGGACGATCGCGCGCCGCAGACCGAGGAAGAGCTCGCCGAGTTCGAGCGCCGCATCGACAAGGCGCCGAACGTGCGCACCTTCCTCATCTCCGGTGACGAGACCGCGACCATCATATCGGCGACGTTCATCGAACGCCTGCTCGACTACGGCGTGACGTTCAAGTACGTGCAGGACCTGGTCGAGAAGGAACGCGACGCCCATCACGACGTGTTCGTGGCCGGCCAGCCCATGCTCACCGGCTGGGTCTACACGTACGAAATCCAGATGCTGGCCATCTTCGGCATCACCGCGCTGGCGCTGGTTCTGGCGCTGCTCGTGTACATGCACAACGTGCCCGGCGTGGTGACGCCGATTCTCGTGAGCGTCATCGCCGCGATCTGGGGCTTCGGTTTCGTCGGCTGGATCGGTGATCCAATCGAACCGCTGATCATGGTCGTGCCCTTGCTGCTGGTGGCCCGCTCGTTCAGCCACTGCGTGCAGCTCATCGAGCGTTATTACGAGATCTACTTCCACGTCGGCGACCGGCGCAAAGCGGCGGAGATCGCGCTCGGCGTGATGATGGCGCCCGGCGTGCTCGGTATCGTCACCGACGCGACCGGCCTGTTCCTCATCGGCGTCGCGCCGATCCCGGCAATGGAGCGTTTCGCGCTGTTCTGCGGCTGGTGGGCGGTGATCCTGATCCCGGCCAACCAGTTCCTGACGCCCGTGCTGCTGTCTTACTTCCCGCCGCCGAAGAATGTCGCCACCCTCACCGGCCGCGGCGAAACGAAGACCTGGCACTCGCGCATCATCGCCATGCTGAACGTGGTCGGCAGCATGAGCCACGGCAAGCGCGCGCGCGTGACGACGGTCGTGGTGCTCGTTCTAGCGGTCTGGGCGGGCTGGATGGCCTCGCACATCAAGGTCGGCAATCCGGTCGAGGGCAGCAACCTGCTGTGGGAGAGCTCGGAGTTCAACACCGCGGTACGCCAGATCAACGCGCATTTCCCGGGCCTGATGACGCTCGAGATCGTATTCGAGGGCAAGGAGGGTGCGCGCATCGTCAAGCTCGCCGACACCGCGCGAACCATGCTCAGGCTCCAGCGAATACTCGAGAGCCAGAATCCGCCGCCCGAAGCCACGCTGTCGTTCGCCGACTACCTGCCGGAGTCGAATCGCCTGTTCAGCGGCGGCAACCCGAAGTGGTCGCCGCTCGACGACAACGATGCCGCCGTCAACGCGGCGGCCTCGGCGCTGTTCATCGGTTCGAGCACCAAGAACTACAGCCACGTCACCGACTTCGGCCTGGAAAACGGCACCGTCTCGCTCTGGTACAAGAACAACAAGCAGGAGACCGTCGACACCGCACTCGCGCAGACGCGGGCGGCGATCGCCGAGGTCGAAGCCGAACACGACGCTTTCCGCATCCGCCTCGGCACCGGTGCGATCGCGCTGCAGCAGTCGGTCAACGACACGGTCGACCACTACCAGTGGGTGATCCTCGCGGCCCTGAACTCGGTCATCCTGATCACCTGCAGCTTCGCCTACCGTTCGTTCGCCGCCGGCCTGTTGCTGCTCGTGCCCGTGAACTTCTCCAACGTGTTGCTGGCCGCTGTGATGGTGATGATGGGTATCGGCCTGGACGTCAACAGCCTGCCCATCGCCGCCATCGGTATCGGCGTCGGCATCGACTACGGCATCTACCTGCTCAGCCGCATCTGCGAGGAGTTCCGCGACTCCCAGCACCACGGCGACGCGATCCAGGCCGCGGTCAGCACGACCGGCAAGGCGATTTTCTTCACCGCGACCATCGTGCTCATCGGCATCCTGCCCTGGTACTTTCTCTCGGGGCTCAAGTTCCTGGCCGACATGGGCCTGCTGCTCGTGATGATCATGCTGATCAACATGATCATCGCGCTCGTCGTGCTGCCGCTGCTGGTGTACCTGTTCAAACCGCGCTTCATCGAGCGCGAGCACCTGATCATTTCCGAGACCACGGACATGAACCAGCTGCTGGCGGCGGCGGCGAACTGAGGAGAGCGGACATGCCGAAGACGATGACCGACGTCCATTGCCGTGCGCTGGCGGCGTTCGCTTGCCTGCTGGCGCTGCCGGTGACGGCGCTCGCGGCCGAAACGGCGCCGCTCGCGGATATCGAGATCGTGCGCACCGGGATTCCGCACGACGCCGTCTACGACATCCGCATCGACCAGTCCCGCGGCATCGCGGTGGGTGGCGCCGGCGCGATCCTGATCACCGACGACGGCGGTACGACCTGGGCGCAGGTTCCCCCGCCGACACCCCTGGCGCTGCTCGGTGTAGCGCTGCGTCCCGAGCGCGCGATCGCCGTGGGCCAGGAGGGCATGGTCCTGCTGAGCGACGACCGCCGCAGCTGGCGCGCCGTGGCGACGGACACGCAAGCGCGCCTGCTGAACGTGGATCTGGGTGAGCAGGGTCTGGCGGTGGCAGTGGGTGCGTTCGGAACCGTGCTGCGCTCGGAGGACGCGGGCGAGACCTGGGAGCCGGTGGTCATCGACTGGACGGCATTGAACCCCGACGGCTACGAGCCGCATCTGTACGACGTCATCGTCGGCACCGCCGGGCGGGTGACCATCGTCGGCGAATTCGGTCTCGTGCTCCTGTCCGAGGACGGCGGGCGCAGCTGGGAGCCCGTGCACCAGTCGCAGGCCTCGCTGTTCGCGCTCAGCCTGGCCGCGGACGGCAGCGGCTGGGCGGTGGGTCAGGACGGCTATGTGATCAGCACCGGCGACGGCGGCCGCACCTGGCGCGAAGTCAAGGTGCCGAGCGAGTCCAATCTGCTCGGCGTGTGGGCCTCCGAGCACGGTGAAGTGGTGATCGTCGGTATCCGCGCCCTCCTGCGCAGCAGCGACGGCGGCCAGAGCTGGCGCGCGTCGACCGCGCATGAGGTCACGCGCGGCTGGTACCTGGCGCTCGCCGCCGGTCAGCGCGATATCAAGGTTGCCGAGCGCGCGGATCTGGTCCAGGAAGTGGTGTTCGCGGTGGGCAATCGCGGCATCATCGCGCGGGTGCTCGAGTAGTGGTGAAGGCGATACGACCGTTGTATGGAAATGCCGACAGCCCGGCAGGATCAGGGACCGTCGCGCGCTCGCGGCGCCGGCGCCGGAGCCGCGTTCGCGGCCTCGAACATATCTGGTTTTGGCGTAATTGATGGCGTATACTCAGCCTTGGTACCAAAAGTACCACAGAAGTACCAAGTGCGGACTGGAGCGGCCGTGAGTTGTTGCGGCGCAGGTACACGATTGAGCGGTGTGATCACCCTAGCGGAACGAAGGGGGAGTTGACGTGAAAAGCATACGAACAGCAGCGGGACTGGTGGTGGGTGTGGCAGCGCTGGCGGCGGTGTCGGGAACGGCATTCGCCCTCGATCTCGGCTTCAGCAACAACCGGCTCAACATTACCGGCATGGTGCGCCAGGAAATGGCGGCCGCGCTGTTTGGCAACGAGAACCCGTTCAATCAGTACGGCAACCCCTACAACGGCCGCCAGCCGCCGAGCACCACGTTCGGCGGCCTGCCGCTGAACCAGCCGCGCGTTTTCAACGACGGACTGATGCCGGCGCCAGGGACATTCTTTTACGGCCCGATCAAAGGCCTGCCGACCTATTTCGACGACGAGCCGACCTGGAACGTCATGAACACGCGGCTCGAGATCGACGTGCAGTACGCGTTCAGCGACAACCTCAACGGCTACGTGAAGCTGCGTGCCTACGGCGACGGCACCGACACCTTCTCGTCGGCCTATGACAAGACCGACTTTTTCGGCGTGCCGTTCTACGGTGACCGGCGCGCGAACGTGCTCGAGGTCAACGGCGAGCAGTGGATGCTCGACTTCCCGGCGGCGTACCTCGACTACCATCAGGGTTCGCTGTGGGTACGCGCCGGCAACCAGCAGATCGCCTGGGGCGAGGCGATATTCTTCCGCGTCGCCGACGTGGTGAACGGCCTGGACCTGCGCCGGCATTCGTTCCTCGACGTGGCCGGCGAGGAGTACGCCGACGAGCGTGTGGCGAGCCCCGGGCTGCGCGTCAGCTACACCTTCAAGAACAACATGGAAATCGACGCCTTCGTGCAGAAGTTCCAGCCGACCATCTACGGCAACGAGAACTCGCCCTACAACGTCATCGCCTCGCAGTTCGTGATCGACCAGCGCCCGGGCTTCGACGACGCCGACAGCGCCGTCAACTTCGGCGGCCGCCTGAACTGGCCGGTGACCGATTCGTTCACCGTGCAGGCCTTCGGCGTCAGCCGCCGCAATCCGGACGGCGTGTTCCGCTGGAGCGCGGTCCCGGCCGATGCCCCCGGCGCGGTGTGCGCCGCGAACTTTGCGGCCTTCGGCGTCGACCCGGCGCTCGGTTGCACGCCCTTCCAGGCGGACGGGCGTGGTGTGTACTCCGCCCAGGAGTGGTTCACGTACGCGGGCAAGGCGCGTCTGAACGGTGTCGGCGGCTTGCAGTCGGCCTACGCCGACTTCCCGGCTGCCGATGCGATCCGGGCGGCGTTCGGCCTGCCGGTCGTGACCGACAAGACCACCGCACTCGCCAACCTCGACGCGTTCTACTCGCTGGCCCCGCTGCGTGGCTGGCTGGCGCGCGAGTACAAGCGTGAGGAGATCTTCGGCGTCGGCGCCAACTACATCGTGACTGCGAATCCGGAATCGTTCTTCGACCAGCTCGTCATCCGCGGCGAGGTGAGCTACACGCCCGACAAGAAGTTCACCAACCCGAGCCTGAGCGCGGACTACATCGAGTCCGACGAGGTGGTCGCGTCGGCGGTGCTGGAGAAATACCACCGCTTCAGCGACGCGTTCCCGGCGACCTTCATGGTCCTGGAGTGGCTGTTCAAGAGCGACAGCGACATGTTCGGCCGCCACCTCTCGGGCATGGGCAACGCCGGCTGGACCGAGGCGGATGGCCAACCGAACGGCATCGACACGTTCAATGCCTTTGCCTTCGCGATGCAGCAGCCGTTCCCCAACCTCATCTGGCGCGCGGATCTCGCGGTACTGGTCGATGTCAAGGGCGGCTGGCTGGTGCAGCCCGGTGTGCGCTACAAGCCGAGCGCGAGCTGGCAGTTCGACCTGTACGGCAACTTCATCGGCAGCAACGGCAACAACAACGACGTGCTGGAGACGTTTGATTTCGCGGACGAGCTGTTCGCCCGCGTGAGCTACTTCTTCTAATAATCTCACCTCGCGCGGCGGTCGTACGGCGACCGCCGCGCCGGTTCCGCCTCATGTGTCTGCGCGCTGTCATTCGCAGCACGGTGGCGGCCACGGTCCTGGCGTTCAGTGCCGTCGCGGCCCGGCTGGCCGCGGCCCAGGCCGCTTCCGACTCGACCATCGACGTCACCACCTGGGCGGATCTGGCCCGGCTGGTGGCACTCGGCGGGCCGGTGGTCGTGGTGCTGTTCGCCATCTCGGTCGTTGGCCTCGCCATCGTGCTGTACAAGTCTCTGCAATTCGCCGGCGTGTCGGGACGGCGGCTCGCGGCTTTACATCGCGGCATCGATCTGTGGTTCGCCGGCGATACCAAGGCCGCCGCCAAGCTCTTCGAGCGCAGCCCGCTCGCGCTCGGCGCCGATCTGCACTTCGGACTGCGCGCCCGGGCCGCCGCATCCGCCGAGGCGGTCCACGACGAGCTGGTCCGCCGTGGCGCCGCCTTCCTGCGACCCTATGCGGCACTGCTCAGACCGCTGGAACTCATCTACTATCTTGCCCCGGTGCTCGGCCTGCTCGGTACCGTGCTCGGGATGATCGATGCCTTCCGCGTCCTCGAGGCCGCCGGCCCGCAGGCCGATGCGACCGCGCTGGCCGGCGGCATCTGGGAAGCGCTGCTGACCACGGCGGTCGGGCTGTCGGTGGCGATCCCTTTCGCCGCCATGCACGCCGCCCTGGAGTCGCGTCTGGAAGGCATCGGCGAGCGCGTCGAGGATCTGCTCACCCGCGTGTCCATCGGCGCCGTGGAGCGCGCGCCGCAACAGGCGTCCGATGGCTGATCTGCTGCGTGCGCGCAAACGTGGCAAACCGGTGCCGCTCACGCCGCTCATCGACATCGTATTCATCCTGCTCGTGTTTTTCATGCTGCAGACCCGCTTCCTGCGGCCCGGGTCCATGGCCCTCGAGCTGCCCGGGCTGAGTCCGGGTGCCGGCAGCGCCACTACCCTGATCGTCGAGCTGCACGCCTCGGGTGCGCTGTGGGTGGACCGCGCGCGGGTCGAGCCGGGCGCGCTCGGACGCTATCTCGACGGCCTGGCGAGCCGGCCACACGAGGCGGTGATCGCCACCGATCCCGGTGTGCGCCTGCAGCGAGTCGTGGACGTCATGGACGTGCTCAACGCGCACGGCGTCGGCCGCGTGTCGCTGCGTCGCGGCCAGCGCTTCGAGTGAGCGAGCGAGCGTGAAAACGCCTGTACGCCTGCCGCGCCGCCCTGCCGGTGTGTCCATGCCGATCACGCCGCGGGAGCCGGCTCGTGACGGCGCGGTGATTTCCCCGCCGGCGCCGCGAGGCCTGCAGCGGTGAGCAGGCTGCTCGGCTGGATGCACGCGCGCGGGACAGCGGTGAATGCACGCCATCGCCGCCGGGACAGCACCACACGGCGCGGCGAAGGCAACATGGTGCCGCTCATCAACGTCGTGTTCCTGCTGCTGTTGTACTTCGTCATCACCGGCAACCTCGCGGCACGCCGTGAACAGACCATCACCGCGCCGCTGTCGGCGAGCACCGCGGTGCCGCCACAACAGGCACCGACCCTGCACATGACCGCCGACGGCAGCCTGCGCTACGAGGGCCGGGCGCTCGCGATCGAAGCGGTGCCGCTCGCCCTCGAATCCCTGCCCGTCGCCGCCCGCCACGAGATCCGCGTCGAGGCCGATGCCGCGACCGACGCTGCGAACGTCGCGATGCTGCTCGACGCGCTCGCCCGTGCCGGGGCCGGCGAAGTCGTGCTGGTCACCACCCAGCGGCGCGACGCCGGCGTAGACCGGCGATGAGACAGCTGCTGCTGTGGTCGCTGCTCGTGGTCGTGTCGCTGCTCGTGCATGCGACCATCTCCGCGCGCGTCGGCCGGGAGCTGCTCGATACGACGGCGACGGGTGCGGCGCGTGAGATCCGACTGCTGGTCGCGCCCGTCACGCCGGCGCCGGATATGGAGATCGAGCCGGAGCCGGTGGAGATGCTCGAATTCGAGCAACCGATCGAGCTCACCCCGCCCGAGACGCTGGTCGTGCCCAAGGCGCTTGCGCCGCCGCCACCCGATGTGCCCGTGGCGCTGCGTGCATCGGCGGGTGGACAGGGCAGCGTGGCGCCGGCGAGCCCGGCGGGCAGCATGGCGGCGCTCGCCGAGGGTACCGGCGGCGGCACGGCCGGTATCGGCCACGGTATCGGCAACGGCCTGGACTATTCTTCCAACCGTTTCGCCGCCTACGTGCAGGGACTGCGTGAGGCGGGTCTGGACGTCGTGTTCGTGGTCGACGCGACCGGGTCCATGGTCTGGGTGCTGGACGAGGTGAAGTCGCGCATCGGCGACATCGTCGACACGGTGCGCGCGCTGGTGCCGATCGCCCGTTTCGGCGTCGTCGCCTACCGCGACAAGGACGATCCGGAGTTCGTCACCCGCGCCCAGCCGCTGACGTTCAGCCAGCGCAAGCTCGGCCGTTTCCTCACCGGCCTCGAGGCCAAGGGCGGTGGCACGCTGCCCGAGGCCGTGCTCGCCGGATTGCGTACGGCGGTCGAGGACAGTGGCTGGCGCGCCGGCGCCAAGCGTATCGTCATACTGCTCGGCGACGCGCCGCCCTACGATCACGATCTCGACGCGGTGCAGGCCACGGCCGCCAGCTTCGCCCGCGCGGGCGGGCAGATCACCACGCTCGACGTGAGCCAGGAGGCGAATCCGGATCTCACCGAGGCCCGCATCGGGCGCAAGGTCGACCGTGCGCTGTACCGCAACGAGCCGATGTACCAGTTCCGTCTGATCGCCGAATCCGGCAGCGGCGACGCCTCGACCCTCGACGGCGACATCCGGGTGACCCGCCGGCTCATCACCCTCATCATGGGCACGCAATTCGCCGCCGAGATGAGCGCACTGCTGGACGCGATCTGATGCGCGCGCGACTCCCGGTCCGCTTCCTGATCTTCGTGCTCGCGCTGCCCGTCGCGGCCCTGCACGCGGCCAGCGCCGATCCGCCGTCCGCCGCGGAGCTGGTGCCGCGCGCGCGCGCGCTGCTGAACGAGCTCGCGCCCGACGGCGACACCCGTGCCTACGCGAGTACGGCGCGGCGTTTCGGCGCGTTGGTCACCAGCGCCCGGGACCTGCGCGCCGGTGCACCGGAGCTGCGCGCACTGCTGGAGCTGGCCGAGTCCCTGCGCGTGGCGACCCGGGCACGGATCCGGGCGCAGGAGGATGCTGCCGGCGACGACGAGGCGGCGCTGGAGCGACTGTACCGGTCCGCGGACTGGGACGTGGCGAGCTATGCGCTCGCGGCGACGCCCTACTGGCGCGCCTGGATCGAGCTCACCCTTGCCGAGAACGATGTCCCCCCGGGCGAACGGATCCAGCTCCTGCACCGTGCGCAGCGCGGGTTTCGCGCGGCGGCGGTGCGATTTCTGCATTCGGATCTGGTGTTCGGCGGCTGGCTGGGAATCGCCTACGTCGCCGCCGCCGAAGGCCAGCGATCGCAGGCACTGACCATCTTCCGCAAGCTCGAGCAGGCGCTCGCGCGCGAACCGGATCATCCGCTGCGACAGGTCGTTCGCGCCGAAATCGACGCCCTGGAAGCGCGTCCCGGGGAGCGCGCGCCGGGGACCGTGGCGGCGGGCGATCTCGACGCGGGCACCGCGCGCCAGCTGCGCGACCAGGCGTTTGCCGCGCTCGAACAGCGCCGGCGGACGGGCTCGGGCGGGCGCGTTGCGGCGTCCCAGCTGCGCCGTCTCATCGAGGCCGGCGCCGCTGACGCGGCGCTCGTCGGCGACATGCTGCGATACCGGACGGAGCTGCTCGGCTACGATCTCGGGCCGCTCGGGCGTCTGCTCGACGCCGAGGATGCCTTCGAGAACGGTCACTACTACGACGCCGCCGGCAAGTACGCCGAGCTGTTCCGCGACGGCGCCGCGCTCGCACACATGGATCTCACCCGCTTTCGCTATCGCCAAGCCTACGCCTATGTGCAGGCCGGTGTGCTCGGCGACGGCATTCGTGTGCTCGGCACGGTGCTCGCTGCGCCGGACCTGGACCCCGAGCTCAGGATGGCGGCGCTGGAGCTGATGTGGGTCGCACGTGCGCGGCGCTACGAGGCCAGCGGCGACGCGCCGGCGCGTGGGGCGCTGGTCGATGCCGCGCGCGCCTACCTGGCCACGCGGCCTTCCGGCGACAACGCCGACCGTGCCCGCCTCACACTTGCCCAGCTTTCCGCCGACGCGCCCGAATCCGCCCGGGCGCTCGCCGGGATCCGCAGCCCGCAGGTCGGCGGCGCGCAGGTGGATCTGACGCGCTTCAACCTGCTGGCGCGCCAGTTTGCCGAGCAGATCCGCGCCGGCTCGGCGGCGGCCGCGGCCACCGCTCGTACGGCGCTGGCGCTGTACCCGCGGCTGAAGCTGTCGCGCGACACGCGCGACCAGTACGCCGCGATCGCTTTGCAGATGCGCGTGGCGATCGGCGAGAGCTCGCCCGAGCTGCTGCGCGAGCTCGATCGCCTGAGCGCCGTGGCCAGCGGACTGGAGATGCAGCAGGCACTGTTCTCGACCCGCCTGCAGCTCCTGGACCGCAGCGCGTCGCCCGAGGCGGTGGCGGCATTCGCCGGCCAGCTCGCCGCGCAGGGACCGCAGGGCTGGCAGGTCGAGCAATTCTATCCGCGCATCGCGCGCCTGTCGGACCCGGCCGCAGTCGCGACCGCCGCAGCCGCCCTGGCGCCGGCGCTCGGCAACGATCCGGCGATGGCGCGCCAGCTGCGTCTGCTCGGCATCCGCGCGCAGCTCGATGCCGGCAGTGCCGCTGAAGCCTATGCCGGGGTGCGCGAGATCGTCGCCACGGATCCGTCCAGTGGCGACGCCTGGCTGCTGTACGCGCGCGCTGCCGCGCTGACTGATCATCCCTTCGAGGCGGAACGCGCCTGGAAAATCATCGCCGAGCACACCCCGGCCGGTACGGCGAAGTGGTGGGACGCGATGCTCGAGCGGGTGGAGATCCGCGCGCGCTCGACCCGTCCCGAAGCGGCGTGCGAGCTGTTGCCGGCCATCGAGCCACGCCGTGCGACCCTCGCACCGGCGGTGCGGGCTCGCCTCGACGCCGCGCTCGGCAAGGCGCCGTGCAGCCGGGCAGAGAATTCGAACACGTCGCAACGAGGCGTATTTCCGTACAGAATCGACCAGCAGGAGGTATGAACCGATGCGCGTCATCGACTTTCTCGACAAGGCGGCGATCAACCATCCGGATCGAGCTGCATTCATCGCCGGCGCAGAGCGCTACACGTACGCGCAGATCCGTGCCTATTCGGGCCGCATCGCGGTCGCGATCGCCGGCACGGGCCTCGCTGACTGCGGCCGCATCGCCGTGTATTCGCCGAATAACATTCGCGCGTTCGCGTGCGTGCTCGCCTCGTTCCGCGCCGGCGGCACCTGGGTGCCGATCAATGCGCGCAACTCGCTCGAAGTCAACATCGATTTCATGAATCTCACCGAATGCGAGTGGCTGTTCTATCACTCGAGCTTTGCGGGTCTGATCCCGCAGATCCGTGCCGAGGTGCCGACGCTCGCGCACTTCGTGTGCATCGATATCGCCGACGGCGACACGCCCGCGCTCGCCGACTTCATCGCCGGTACCGGGGATCGCCGACCCGTGGAGATCGCGCACGATCCGCACCGCATGGCTTCAATCCTCGGCAGTGGCGGCACCACCGGCAAGTCCAAGGGCACGTTGTGGACCAACCTGACGTGGGAGATCCTGCTCGCCGAGGCGAGCATCCAGATGGGCATGAGTGCGCATCCGGTACATCTGTGCGCCGCGCCCATGACCCACGCTGCGGGCGTGCTCGCGTTCATGCTCATGCCGCAGGCGCCGACCAACATCGTGATGGAGAAGATCGATCCGCTGGCGCTCATGCAGAACATCCAGGAACACCGGGTGACGCACCTGTTCCTGCCGCCGACCGCCCTGTACGCCATGCTCGCGCACCCGCGCGTGCGCGAGTTCGATTACTCGTCGTTGACGCACTTCCTGGTCGCCGCCTCGCCGGTCGCCCCGGACAAGCTCGCCGAGGCGGTGGACGTTTTCGGGCCGTGCATGTGCCAGTGCTACGGGCAGGTGGAGGCGCCGATGCTGGTCACCTACCTGTCGCAGGCCGAGATACTCGACGCGGTGCGTGACGAGGCGCACCGGCACCGGCTCATGAGCTGCGGGCGGCCGGGTGTGCTGTCGGTCATGGAAGTGCTCGACGATGACGACAGGGTCCTCCCGCGCGGCGAGCGCGGTGAGATCTGCGTGCGCGGCAACCTGGTGGCGCCCGGCTACTACCGCAGCCCGGAGGCGACCGCGGAAGCGCACCGCAACGCCTGGTTGCATACCGGCGACGTCGGCTACTGGGACGCCGATGGTTACGTCTACATCGTCGACCGCAAGAAGGACATGATCATCACCGGGGGTTTCAACGTCTTTTCCGCCGAAGTCGAAAACTGCATCAACGGCCATCCTGCGGTCGAGAACTGCGCCGTGATCGGCGTGCCGGACCCGAAGTGGGGTGAGGCGGTGAAGGCCATCGTCGCGCTCAAGCCCGGGGCCGGCGCCACCGAGGCGCAGATCATCGAGTTCGTCAAGCAGGCGCTCGGCGGCGTCAAGGCGCCCAAGAGCGTGGAGTTCTGGAAGGAGCTGCCGCGCACGCCGGTCGGCAAGGTCCAGAAAAACGAGATCCGCAAGAAGTTCTGGGCGAATGTCGCGCGCGCCGTCAACTGACGCGGACGCGATACCGGCGGTCACGCCGGTCGCGCTGCTGACGGGTTTTCTCGGCAGCGGCAAGACGACGTTGCTCACGCGTGCGCTCAGTGCGCCGTACATGCGGCGCACGGCTGTGGTGGTGAACGAGTTCGGCGCGATCGGGCTCGATCACCTCCTGATCGCGAAGACTACCGAGAACGTCATCGAGCTGCGTAACGGCTGCCTGTGCTGCACCATCCGCGGGGATCTCGCATTGACCCTGCGCGATTTGCACCGCAAGCGCCTGCTCGGTGAGATCCCGCCGTTCGACTACGTCGTCATCGAGACCAGCGGGCTCGCCGATCCGGTACCGCTGGTGCACACCCTGATGGCGGACACGCCGCTGCGCCGTGCCTACGTGCTCGACGCCGTCCTGACTGTCGTCGATGCGGCCAATTTCGAGGCTACCGTGGCCGAACACGACACCGCGGCCAGCCAGCTCGCCATCGCCGACGTCGTGCTCCTGACCAAGACCGACCTGGTCGGCGAGGAACGCCACGACAGCGTCACCCGGCACGTGCGTGCGCACAACCCGGGCGCCGAGCTGTACACGGTGGTGGCGGGCGCCATCGAACCGCAGCGACTGTTTCGCCGGCGCCTGTTCGATCCCGACCCGGTGGCCAGTGCGCTCGGCCGCTGGCTCACCGCGGCGAGCGCGTCTCCCGATGTCGCCGATCACCTGCACGGAGACGGCTACGGCGCGCACGCGATCGTGCGACCGGGGCCGCTCAGTCTTGCCGGCACCTCGGTATTCCTCAACCGGCTGGTCAACGAGCAACGTGATGCGGTCTTACGCATCAAGGGCTTGGCCGGTTTTCGCGAAAAGGGTGGCCGGCCGGCGATGCTGCACGCCGTGCGCGAAAAATTCTACCCGGTTGAATGGCTGGACGAGTGGCCCGATAGTGACCACTCCAGCCGCTTGATCTTCATCGGCCGACGTCTGGACATCGCGCGCCTCGAGGAGCTTTTCGCCAGCCTTTGCGCCTGACACCGCCACCCCTGCCTGGACGGTAACGCTACATGCACATCCGCAAGTACGACTTCGACTATTCGCGCCGACGGTTCATCGACCAGACCGCGCGCGGCATCCTTGCAACGGGTGTGCTCATGCCGCTGTGGCGTGCCATGGCCCAGACCGGTGACGTCAGCGCCGCCTACCCCGAGGAACTGCTGTCCATCGACAGTTACACCAAGGGTCGTCTCAAGCCCGGTGACGTGATCGACGCTTCGAACGTCGAGGTCGTCAAGGATCTGCTCGATCCGATCCGTTACCTGCAGATCGCACAGATGGGTCGGCGCGTGGAGCTGATGCCGACCACCACGGACATCACCCGTCTGAGCCCGCCGGACTATCTCGAGGCGACGCTGCGAAACGCGGGCAAGGCGCGCTTCGACGCGACCGGCAACGTCGTCACCGACGAGGGCAGGCCCTGGATCGGTGGCAACCCGTTCCCCGATCCGAAGGAAGCGGTGGAGGTGTTTGCCGGCATTACGCTCACCTGGGGCCGGCACGACGTTTCCTTCTATTGCATCAACGAGTACGACGTGGATGCGGATGGCTCCGTGCTCTACAACTACCAGGTCGGCTGGGCGGAGCTTTCGCCGGTCGCGCGGGTAACGCTCGAGCCCAAGCCCTACTGGCCGGGCCATGAGGACAAGCTGCGCTATCAGTCGCTGTTCTTCACCTACCCGAGCGACGCCCGCGGCACGTCGTTCCTGAACATCTGGCCCTATGACCAGACCCAGTTCCCGGATCTGTGGGGCTATCTGCCCGCATTCAAGCGCGTGCGCCGATTCCCGACCAATCAGCGCTTCGAACCGCTCATCGCCGGCAGCACGCTGTACCTGTCGGACGCCTGGGCTGCCGGGGATCCCTTCCTCACCTGGGGCAACTACAAGGTCGTCGGCCGCGGTCCCTTTCTAGCCGGTATCGCCGGCAACTGGAGCTCGAGCCACGAAAACTGGCAACACGGTGTGCACGGTGGCCCCAAAGGCAATACCTTCTGGGATACGAAAGTGGAGCTGGTGCCCGAGGCCATCGTCGTCGACGCCGAGCCGGTCATGTATCCGCGCGCTCCGGTGAGCAAGAAACGGGTGTGGTTCGACGCGCGCACGCTGTTGCCGCTCGGCATGGTTTCCTACGATCGTCGCGGCGAGATTTTCAAGTCCTTCGACGGTACGTTTTCGACCTACGAGGACGCCGGCGGCAACGTATCCGAAGGCCGGCATCCCTACTGGTCCTGGTGCACCGTGCACGCGCACGACGTGCAGACCAACCGGATCAGCCGCCTCGAGCAGGTCAGGAGCATCTCCGGCGGTTACGAGATGAAGGTCAACGATCCCTCGGTGTTCGACGCCTACCTGACCCTCGCCGCCATCCGTCGTATCGGCACCGGCTGAGCACGCGGCGCCCGCCCGCCGCCCCGTCGGCGCCTGCCGTTGACCGTCATGACCCGCCGCGCCGCGCCGCGTCCCGTAGATGCCGTCGTTGCGACCCGGCTGGCGCCGCCCCGGTACGCCGGCCGGCTCGTGTCGCGCGACGATCTGCTGGCGACCCTGCATGCCGGTCGCGGCGGTACGCTCACGCTGGTCGTCGCGCCGGCCGGTTTCGGCAAGACCACGCTGCTCGCTCAGTGGCGCCGCGAGCTGATGATTGCGGGTTTTTCGGTCGCCTGGGTCGCGATCGAGGAAGGCGACGATGAGGAGACCCAGTTCCTGTCCTGTCTGACCGCCGCACTCGATCACGCGGGCATCGACGCCGGCCGCGGTGCCCTCGACGTGCTCAATCGTATCCACGGCAGCAATCCCGAGACCGTCGCCGGGGTCCTGGTCAACGAACTCGCCGAGCTGCCCGGCGAGATCTGCGTGGTGCTGGACGATTTTCACCACCTCCACAGCGCGCAGGTGATCGGCATCGTTCAGCACCTGCTCGTGCATGCGCCGGCCGGTTTTCATCTCGCGATCGCCACGCGCACGGCACCGCCGCTCAAACTGGCCGATCTGCGGCTGCGCGGAGCGCTGACGCAGATCGACTTTCGCCAGCTTCGTTTCGGCTATGAGCAGGCGCGGGTGTTTCTCGCCGAGCGCCTGCGCGAGGAACCCGCACCGGACCTGGTGGAGCGCCTGTGGCGCGAGACGGATGGCTGGGTCGCGGGGCTGCAACTGGCAGCCATCGCGCTGCGCAGCGGTGACCTCGCACCGGCTGCCCTCGATTCCGGCGCCTACGCACGCAACTTGGCCGACTATCTCACCGAGCGCGTGCTCGACGGTCTGCCCGCCGATGTCCTCGAGTTCATGCTGCGCACCTCGGTGTGCGAGCGCTTCAACGATTCGCTGTGCGCCGCGCTGACCGGTCGTGCCGACGCCGGCCCTCTCCTGCGTCAGATCGAAGCGGAAAACTTGTTCGTGCTGCCGATCGAGGACGCCGGCGACTGGTATCGCTTTCACCCACTGTTCGCCGAGTACCTGCGCAAGCGTCTCGGCACGCGCACCGACCTCGAAGCACGGGCTCTGCACCGGGCCGCGTGCCGCTGGTTCCGGGATTGCGGCCAGCCGATCGAAGCGGCACGCCATGCGCTCGAAGCCGGTGACACCGACGCCGCGGTCGACCTCGTCGCCGCCAGCGCCCGCTCGCTGGTCGAGCAGGGCCAGTACAAGACGCTGGTGCAATGGGCGCAGCGCCTGCCCGAGGCACGGCTCGCCCGGTGCAGGGGTCTGGCGCTGGACACGGCTTTCGCGCTCGCGATGTGCTTTCGCTTCGACGATGCCGGCCGCTTTCTGGATCTGGCGGGTCATGGCCCGCCGGATCCGCAGCAGTTCGCTCCGCAGGCCGTGCGCGGCATCATCGCGGTATTCGGCGATCACATCGATGCGGCGCTCGCGTACCTGCCCGCCTGGGTCGAGAGCGGGCGCTGCGACGATCCGCTCGCCGTGTGTGCGGCGTGCAATGTGCTGACCTACGCCTACACCGAGCAGGGCGAGTTCGAGCGTGCGCGCCAGATCCAGGTCAGCGCCCGCCGCTTTCCCGAAAGTGCGCGTTCGCCCGCCGAGCTGGTCTACAGCCGCAGCGTGCTCGGCCTGAGTCACGCCGCGGCCGGCGAGATCAAGCGCGCGGAAACCTGCTATCGCGAAGCGCTGGCGCGGGCCGAGTCGGGTGCCGGCAGGCGCTCGTTTCCCGCTTCGTTCGCCGCGGCGCTGCTGGCCGAGGTGCTCTACGAAACCAATCGGCTCGAAGCGGTAGAGGCGGTGCTGGCCGGTCGGCTCGACGTCGTCGCCGACGGACCCATTCCCGCGGCGCTGAACCGGGCCTTCGTCAGCTACGCGCGTACCCGCGCCGCGCGCGGTGCCGCCGATGAGGCACTGATCGTGCTCGAACGCATGCAGGCGCGCGGCGAGGAGCTCGGCCTCATCCGCGTCCTTGCCATCGCGCTCGCCGAACGCATCCGCGTGTTCGTGCTGCTCGGCGACCAGAGCACGGCCGCCGCGCTGCAGGCACAACTCGACGCGCTGGCGGCGCGCGCCGGCGACGCGGCGGCCGACGCGGCGGCCGACGTACGCACACACGCCGTGATCGGCCATGCGCGCATCGCCGCCGGCGGTGATCCGCAGGCCGGCATCGTCGACCGCCTGCGCGCGGAGGTCGACCGCGCGAACGCCGCGCAGCGACGGATCCTCGCGGTGCGGTGCGGTGTGCTGCTGGCGGTCGTGCTTGCAAGGCTCGGCCACGACGCTCAGGCACGAGTGCAGCTGCGCGCCGCGGCGGGGCTGGCGCGCGGTCTGGGCGTGCTGCGTACACTGATCGACGAACCCGGCAGTGCGCGGCTCATCGACCAGCTCGCGCGCCGGGCACCGCCGGACATGGAACCGGCCGAACGTAAATGGCTGGCCACGCTGTGTACCGCGACGGCACCGCCCGGTAGCGGCGCCGGCGCCCTGGTGACGCTCGCCGAGCCGCAGCGCAGCGAGGCGCTCAAGGACCGCGAGCGCGAGGTGCTGCGCCTGCTCGCGTGCGGTTTCTCGAACAAGAAAATCGCCAGCACCATGAGCGTTTCGGTCGAGACGGTGAAGTGGTACCTGAAACAGATCTACCCCAAGCTCGGTGTGAGCGGCCGCGGTCGGGCCGTGGACTGCGCGCGGGCGCGGGGACTGATCTGAACCGCCGGCGCACGGCGCTGCGCGGGCGCCGCGGCATGCGCGAGCGCGCCGTGACGCGGCCGTAGTAGGATCGGCGCCCGGCCCGGCCGTGCCGCGCCGCGGCCGCAAGCCGACACCTGGAGCACATGTCCGCGATGCCACGCCTGTCGTTTCTCGCCGCGACCGCGGCGGTTCTGATGACGCTGCACGCCGCCGGCGCGGGCGCGGCGCAGTCGGTCGAAATTACCTACACGCTCGTGCTCGAACCGGATTCGCGCAGCGCGCGTGCCAGCATCACGCTCGCGCAGGGCGCCGCGCTGATCGACTGGATGGATCTGGAGCTCGGGCCCCGCTACAGCGAGCCGGACGCGGACGGCAGCCTCGAACCGAACGGCGCCCGCCTGCGCTGGACGCCGCCGCCGGAGGGCGGTAGTTTCAGGTATCGGGTGCGCATCGACGAGCTGCAAGGCGGCAGCGACAGCTACCGCGGTTATTTCGCGGACGACTGGGCGGTGTTTCGCGCCGAGGGCGTGATCCCGCGCAAGTACACGAGCTTCGCCGACGGCACGCGCGCCCGCTCGCGTCTGGTCGTCGAGGCGCCGGCGGGCTGGTCAGTCGAGACCCCGTACGCCAGGCGCAAGGGCGGCGGCTACGGCATCCACCATCCGGAGACGAAAATCGACACACCCAATGGCTGGATCATCGCCGGCCGACTGGGTACGCGACGCGATGAGATCGCCGGCGTGGACGTCGTCGTCGCGGCGCCGGTGGGCTATCACGCCCGGCGCATGGACCTGCTCGCGTTCCTGAATTTCACCCTGCCGGTGATGCGCGATGCCTTCGGCGATCTGCCGCGCAGGATCCTCCTGGCGAGCGCCCCCGATCCCATGTGGCGTGGCGGCCTGTCTGCGCCCCGGTCGCTGTTTCTGCACCTGGATCGTCCGTTCATCAGTGAGAACGGCACCAGCGCCGTATTGCACGAGCTCACCCACGTGGTCACCCGCATCACCGGCGCTGGGGCGGGTGACGACTGGATCGCCGAGGGGCTCGCGGAGTTCTACGCCATCGAGCTGCTGTACCGCGCCGGCGGCATGACCGACGCCCGGCTCGAAGGGATCAAGCGCGGGCTGCGCGCCTGGAGCAAGGAGGTACGCAGCCTGCGCGTGCCGGTGTCGACCGGCGCCGTGACCGCGCGCGCCGTGCTGCTGCTGATGGACGTGGACGCCGAGATCCGGGCGGGCAGCGACCAGCGCCGCAGCCTCGACGACGTCACCCGCCTGCTGATGGCCGGACGCCGGATCTCGACCACGGCGTTCGTGCAAATCGTCGAGTCCACGGCGCAGGGCACGGTGAAGGCGCTGAACACGGAGCTGCTGCTGCCCGCGCCGTGAAGCCGTGACCGCGACGGCTGCGGTGCGCAGCCCCGGCCCCGGCGGCGCGCGGACAGGGGATCGGTCGCGCGGTGCTCGAGCAGCTGCAGCTGCGGGCACGCGCCCTCGGCATCGTCGCCCTGCATCTGGAGGTGGCGCGCAGCAACGGGCGGGCGCGCAGGCTGTACGCGGCGTACGGCTTCGAAGCACGCGATCGGTACGCGCTCATGACCTGTCGCCTGTCGCCTGTCGCCGTGAGACGGTGGCACCCCCTCATTGCGGGGGGTGAACTGCGCATGGCGCGCCCCGACACTCCCTGATCATCGCCGCAGCCCTCTTTCTGCTGCGTTGCGGCATAACGGCTGGCATGAAACAGCGCCCGCGGGAGGATCTGCATGGGCAAGCTCGTCAACATCGACAACGGCGGCACGCTCACCGACGTGGTCGTCATCGACGCCGGTGCGGTCAGCTACACCAAGACGCTGACCACGCCGCACGATTTGAGCAAGTGCCTGTTCGATGGTCTCGATCAGGTCGCGCACGCGGTCTACGGCCGTGCCGCCCTGGGCCGGCTGCTGCGTGAGGTCGACTACATCCGCTATTCGACCACGCAGGGCACCAACGCGCTGGTCGAGCGCAAGGGACCGCGGCTCGGGCTCGTGGTCGACGCCGCCGACGCCCTGGCGGCCCTCGCGGTCACGGCCGCTGCGCGCGATCTCATCGAAACCCTGGTAGGCGACCGGATCAGCGTGCTCGCCGCCGGACTCGAAGGTGCCGAGCTCGAGACAGCGGCCCTGCAGGCGGTCAACGTGCTGTCGTCGGCGGGCGCGAACCGGGTGGTGTTCAGCTTTTCGGGCGCGCGGGCAGCCGCCCGCGAGCAGTGGCTCGAACGCGTGCTGCTGCGCAGATTCCCCGCGCAGTTGCTCGGCGCCGTACCGCTGCTGTTCGGCACGGCACTCGTGCGGGATCGGGATCACGCGCGCCGGACCTGGACCGCGCTCGGCAACGCTTTCCTGCATCCGGCCATGGAACGTTTCCTGTACAGCTCCGAGCACCGGCTCAAGGAGCACAAGACACGCAATCCCCTGCTCATCTTCCGCAACGACGGGGGAGCGGCACGGGTGGCCAAGACCATGGCGCTGAAGACCTACAGCTCCGGCCCCCGCGGGGGCATGGAAGGCGTGCGTGCGCTCGCCGCGCACTACGGCTTCGACCGCGTCCTGTCGTTCGACGTCGGTGGCACCACCACCGACGTCGGCGTCATCGAGCACGACACGGTGCGCGCGCAACGTTACGGCGATGTGGAGGGTGTCACGATCGCGTTCCCGTTGTGCGACATCCGCAGTCACG
The DNA here is from genome assembly GCA_020850735.1 of Gammaproteobacteria bacterium. GTDB lineage: Bacteria > Pseudomonadota > Gammaproteobacteria > JADZEE01 > JADZEE01 > JADZEE01. The sequence goes on from JADZEE010000156.1 coordinate 32,066, forward strand.
GCGTCGGCGGCAGCTCGATCTTGCGCGTCCGGGACGGGCGCGTGCACGTCGGGCCCGACAGCGTCGGCGCGGCGCCCGGACCGGCCTGCTTCGGGCTCGGCGGCACCGAGGCGACCATGACGGACGGGTTTCTGCTCATGGGCGTGCTCGATCCGGCGACATTTTTCGGCGGCAAGCTGGCACTCGACGCCAGGCGCGCGCGCGACGCCGTCCAGCGTAACGTCGCCGAACCACTCGGTGTCCCGCTGGACGTCGCGCTGCTCGCGATGGAGCAGGCCTGGGTGGCCGAGGTGCGCAAAGCCATCACCGCCCATGGCGTTGTCGACGCCGACGCCGTGCTCACCGCATTCGGCGGTGCGGGCGCCCTCGCGGTCACGGCGATCGCCGACACGGTCGGCGCGCGTCGCGTGCTCGTGCCGGCGCTCGCCGAAGTGTTCAGCGCGGTCGGCATCGGTTTCTCGGATCTGAGTCATGAGTACGAGGCACGCCTGGATGAACCGACGGATACGGCGCTCGCCGCGGCGCTCGATACGCTCGGCAGCCGTGCCCGTCGCGGCATGTACGCCGAGGGTGCCGCGATCGAGGATTGCGAAGTGCAGGCCGCCGTGCGTTGGCGCCGGGGCGAAGAGGAAGCCAGCGCGGTGATCGCGGACGGGAAACTCCCCGCCGCCGCGCGCGCGGGCGACGACCTCGTGCTGACGCTTGCGGTAACACGCGCTCTCGCACGGCCGCCATTGCAGGCGCTCGCCGGTGTGGAAGAACGGCCGGCGGTACCGGCCGGCAGTCGTGAAACGCTCGACGCCGACGGCCAGCGTACCGCGGTGCCCGTGTATCGGCTCGAGGATCTGCGTCCGGGCGCCACGGCGGCCGGCCCGGCGATTTTCGAGAAAGCCTTTCTCACCGGCCGCATCGGCGCGGGCTGGACCATGCAGGTGACCGGCAACGGTGACCTGCTGCTACGCCGTGACCCCTGAGGAGCAGCACGCATGAAAGTCGCGATCACCGAGTACCTCGAGATCGATCTCGAACGGGAGCTGTGGCAGTGCCGCGAGTGCGGGCATGACCTCGGACCGGCACGCGGGAATTACAAGGAAGGTCTGCTCGTGTACGACCGGGATCCGCGCGAGATCCACCGCCCGCTGCTCGATCCGGCCAAGTACGCCTACACGTTCTCGCCCGATCCGCGCTGGTGCGCCTTGCTCGAGTACTACTGCCCGGGTTGCGGCACCATGGTGGAAACCGAATACACGGTTCCGGGCCATCCGCCGGTGCGGGATTTCGAGCTCGACATCGACGCGCTCAAGGCGCAGTGGGCCGCGCGCGGCGAACCGGACGGGCAGCCGCAGGTGCCGCAGCCCCGTGCGCGCGCGCATCACCACCCTCATCACGGAGGTAAACGACGATGAAGCGTGTATCGGTCGACATCGGCGGTACCTTCACCGACTGTTTCGTCGCCTGGGACGGGCGTTACGTCGAGGCCAAATCGCTCACCACCCATCACAACCTCGCGGTCGGTTTCAACGAGGCGCTCGACATCGCCGTCGGCGAGCTGAACCTCGATCGCGCGACCCTGCTGGCGCAGGTGGACTCGGTGCGTTATGCGACCACGCTCGGCACCAATGCGCTCATCGAACGCAAGGGGCCGCGTATCGGCCTGCTGGTCACCGCGGGATTCGGCAGCACCGTGCCCTGCTCACGGGCCCGCGGCCACGGCGAGGGGCTCGACATCCGGGTGCAGATGGATCTTCCGAACGCCCGCCGCCCGGTGCCGCTCGTGCCCATTCCCATGATCCGCACGGTGCGCGAGCGCGTCGATTACGCCGGCAAGGTGCTGCTGGCGCTCGACGAGACCGACTTGCAGGCGAAGCTGCGTGATCTGGTCGATCGCGGTGCCGAGACGCTGGTCGTCATGCTCGCCAACAGCGTCGTCAACCCCGAGCACGAGCTGCGCATTCGCGAGGTGTTCCTGGAAGAGTACCCGGCGCATCTGCTCGGCGCCGTACCGATGCTGCTCTCGCACCAGGTCGCCGGACGCAAGGGCGAATACACCCGCGCCACCTCGACCATCATCGACGGCTTCCTGCATCAGGTGATGTACCACGGCCTGGGTACGCTCGAGCTCAACCTGCGCGCCTCCGGCTACACGAGACCGATGCTCATCAACCACAACTCGGGCGGCATGGCGCAGCTCAACTCCACCGACGCGCTGCAGACGGTGCATTCGGGCCCCGTTTCCGGCATCGCCGCCTCCGAGCAGCTCGCGTTGCAGGGCGGACTCGGTAACGTCATCGCGACCGACATGGGCGGCACCAGCTTCGACATCGGCATCATCACCGAGGGTGGTGTCAAGCACTACGACTTTCATCCGGTGATCGACCGCTGGCTGGTCAGCGTGCCGATGGTGCACCTGGTGACGCTGGGCGCCGGCGGGGGTTCGATCGCGTCCTACGATCGGATGTACGACACGGTGCGCATCGGCCCCGAGAGCGCCGGCTCCGATCCCGGTCCGGCCTGCTACAACCGTGGCGGCACCCGCGCGACCGTCACCGACGCCGATCTGCTGCTCGGTTATCTCGATCCGGACAACTACGCGGCCGGGCGCATCAGGCTCGCGACGCGACGGGCGAGTCAGGCGTTCAAGAAGAATCTCTGCACACCGCTCGGCGTCGACGAGATCGAGGCGGCAAAAGTGGTCAAGCAGATCGTCGATCACAACATGGCCAACGGCATCGCCACCGAACTGCGCTCGCGCGGTTATGCGCCGGAGGATTTCACTCTGCTCGCCTACGGCGGCAACGGGCCACTGCATGCGTGCGGGATCGCCGGCGCGCTCGGCGTCAGCCGGGTGCTGGCGCCGCCGTTCAGCGCCGTGTTCTCGGCCCTCGGCGCGGGTAACGTCAATCAGATGCACATTCACGAGACCTCGACTTACACGGTTCTGTACGACGCCAATGCCGGCACGATCCTGCGTGACTACCGGCGTTTCAACGACATCGTCGCGGACCTCGAGCGACGCGGTCGTGAGGACCTGCTGCGCCAGGGTGCGGATGTCGGGGACATACGCTACCGGCTCGAACTCGACATGCGCTACGGCAATCAGCGCGTGGAGACCGCCGTGGTCACCGATCTGACGCGCCTCGCGACCGTGCACGACGTCATGCGCATCATCGAGCAGTTTCATAGCCGCTACGGCGAGCGCTTCGGCGCCGGCAGTCAGGCACAGGAGGCGGGGATCCGCATCAACACGATCCGCGTGTGCTCCTACGTCGAGCACGAGAAGGTGGACATCGGTGCGATCCATCCGCTCGACGTGCCGGCCGCCGCACCCGCGCCGGTGGCCACGCGCAGCGCTCACTTCCCGGGCAGCGACACCCCCCTGGACACACCGCTCTACGATGAGGCGGCGCTGTCTGCGGGCGTGCGCATCGCGGGTCCGGCGATCGTCACCACGCGGGCAACCACCTACCTGGTCGAGCCGGGTTGGCGTTACGACGCCGCACTGCACGGTGCGGTCTGGTTCACGCGCACGGTGGCGTGACGCCCGCGTGAAATCTTCTGCAGGTCGAACGATCCTCCGATTCAGACGCGCTCCCGGATGCGGGAAGAGGCAATGACGATGGCAACGCACGACGAAACCGCGACTGCGGCGCTCAGCGCCGACGAGCAGGCCCTGCTCGATCGTTTCATGCACGACAATCGCCTGTTCTACGGGCCGGACCCGGAGATCATGCGCGACCACCACATCGCGCCGCGCTCGGCCGAGGAGGTGAAGGTGCTCGGCGAGGCGCTCGATCCGCACCGCATGCACCTGGTGCGCGGTCGCGTGCAGTCGGCGCTGGATGAATCCTTCACCATGGTCGAGCAGATGGGCGCAGCGCCGGGAGCGAAGTGGGGTGACCTCATCACCTGTGTTTTCACGGCGAGCGGTGATCTCAGCCAGATTGCTTCCACGGGTATCGTCGTGTTCGGTGCCGTTTGTCACTACCCGATCCGCTTCATCCGCAAGTACTGGATGGACGATCCGAGCGTGGGTGTGCGCGAGGGTGACGGCTTCATTCACAACGATTCGCGCTATGGCAACATCCACAACACCGACCAGAGCCTGATCATGCCGCTGTACTGGGAGGGCAGGCTGCTGTGCTGGATCGCCTCGACGATACACGAAGGCGAGAACGGCGCGATCGAGCCGGGCGGCATGCCGGCGGTGGCCGAGAGCCGCTACGACGAGGGCCTGAAGATGTGCCCTTTCAAGATCGTCGAGAACTTCCGGATCAGGCGCGACATCCTGAATTTCCTGCAGAACTCGGTCCGCGATCCCAAGCTCCAGTCCGAGGACATGAAAGTCAAGCTGCACGCGGTGCTGCGGCTGCGCGAACGCATTCGGGCGGTGCTCGAGGAATTCGGACCTGATTACCTCGTCGCGACCTTGCGCAAGAACCTGGAAGACACCGAGGCCGAGGTGCGTCGGCGCATCGCCGAGCTTCCCGACGGCACGGTACGTTTGAACACCTTCATCGACGGCACGCTGCGCGAACATTTTCTGCACAAGATGGCCATCGCCATTCACGTCAAGGGCGATAAGATGACGTTCGATCTGCGCGGTTCGGGTCCGGAGCTCACCAACCGTTCGATCAACTCCACGGTCGCTTCCCTCAAGACCTGCCTGCTGACCAGCCTGTACCAGTACGTGTGGCCGGATCTGCCGCACAACATGGCCATGATGAGTCCGATCGACGTGGTCACCGATCGCAATTCGCTGCACGATTGTTCCAACGACGTGCCGACCTCGATGAGCCTCATCCCGCTGTTTCGCTCCTTCACACTGCTGTCCGCGCCGATGAGCAAGCTCGCCTACTCGCTGCCGCACCGCTACACCGCGATGAGCGCGAATCACTACAACCAGCCGGCGACTTTCGTCTACGGTGGCCTTACCCAGCACAACGAGGTGACCGGCAACTTCTGTGCCGACATCAACGGCAACGGTGGCGGTGCCCGCGAGAACGCGGACGGCGAGCACGCGCTGTCGCCGGTGTTCGGCTTCATGGCGGACACGGGCGAGATGGAGATCGCCGAGGAAGAGCTGCCCTACGTGCGCCTGGTCGCCCAGGAGCTCGCCCGGGACCGCATGGGGTTCGGCAAGTACCGTGGCGGCATGGGCTACGAGCAGATGACCACGGTCAAGGAGAGCAGCTTCTGGGGCTTCATGACGGGGCAGTGCGGCGCCAAGCATCCGTCGGCGTACGGCCTGTTCGGCGGCTACGCCAGTCCTGCCTACCCGCTCGCCAAGATCAAGGGCATCAATATTTTCGAGGTGCTCAAGGACGACCCCGATCTGTTCAAGTTCAGCATGGTCGAGCTCATGAACGAGCAGGCAATCCCGGGCGGCAAGTACATCGTCCACGACGCCGGCATGGCGTTCGAGCCGTGCGCCGAGGGCGAGGTGTACATGATCTGTCAGGGCGCCGGAGGCGGCTATGGCGACGTCCTGCAGCGCGATCCCGCGCTGGTGCTCAAGGACGTGGAGGAGAACCTGTTGTCGCCGGCGCTGGCCCGCGACATCTTCAAGGTGCAATTCGACGCCGAGGCGCTGATCGTCGATGCGCAGGCCACGCGGGCCGCGCGCGATGCCGAGCGCGCCGCGCGCAAGCGTCGCGGCAGGCCGTACCTGGATTTCGTCGCCGAGTGGGTGACCCGGGAGCCACCGGCCGATCTGCCGTACTTCGGCTGCTGGGACGATCCGCAGCTCATCTACGCCTCGCCGCCCGGCGGCACACGGGTGCGCATGCAGGCCGGCCGTCTGCAGGGCGTGTGGATGTCCAATCCCAAGGACCGGCGGATCGCCGAGCTGGAGGCGGAGCTGGCGAGCTGTCGCGGCGCTGCAACGACGCCGTGATGAGCCGAACCGGCCGCCACCTGCACGGCGGCGCGCGACGGTCTATGATGCCCGCTCCCGCCAGTGGTGAGGTGCACCGATGCCCCGTTCGTTCCGTCACTGCATTGCCGCCGCGCTGGCGGTCCTTGCCGGCGGCGTGCTCGTCGCGACGGCGGCCGTCGCTGCCGACGCCGATCCCGGCCGCGGCGCGCACAAACCCTCGCTCGAGTACATGCTCGCCGACGGCCTGGTGCTGCGGCCGCTGGGTCTCGCCGCCACGATTATCGGCGGTGCCATCTATGCGGTGACGCTGCCGTTCAGCCTCGCCGGCGGCAACGCTGACGAGGCTGCCGAGACCTTCGTCACGCAACCGGTCGACTACACCTTCAGGCGCTGTCTCGGTTGCCTGGAGGATCCGGCGCGCTGAGGGACGGCGCCCGTCGCCGCCAGCGCGGTGATGGTTTCACAAGCTCTCAGCCCTTGATGCAGACGATGGGCGTCAGGCGCGCAACCGGACGTGCGAGGCCGGCGAGACCGGTCGCGGCGACGACGGCGTCGACGTCCTTGTAGGCGCCGGGCGCTTCTTCGGCGACGCCGCGGTCCGAGGGTGCGCGAACGTGGATGCCGCGGCCGGCCAGCTCATCGATCACCTGCCGGCCCTGCCAGCGTTTCGTGGCCTGCTTGCGACTCATCTGCCGGCCGGCGCCGTGGCAGGCCGAGGACAGCGAACGGGCGTCGTTGCCTGCCGTGCCGGCGAGGATCCACGACGCCGTACCCATCGATCCGCCCACCAGCACCGGCTGGCCGGTCGCGAGAAACGCCGCCGGCAGGTCCGGGTGCCCGGGGGGAAAGGCGCGCGTCGCGCCTTTGCGGTGCACGTACAGCTCGCGCTCGCGGCCGTCGACGACGTGGCGCTCGCGCTTGCAGGTGTTGTGCGAGACGTCGTAGAGCAATACCAGGCGGGCCCGCGGCAGCACCCGTTCGAACACCTGGCGGGTGAGCTGGGTGATGATCTGGCGGTTGGCGAGGGCGCAATTGATTGCCGCCCGCATGGCGCCGAGATAACGCTCGCCGAGCTCGCTGCGCAGGGGCGCGCAGGCGAGCTCGCGATCGGGAAGCCGGATCCCGTGGCGGCCGGCCGCGGTCGCCATCTCGCGCAGGTACTCCGTACCGATCTGGTGGCCGAGCCCGCGCGAACCGCAGTGGATGCTGACCAGGACGTCGCCGCGGTGGAGACCGAAGGCGACGGCGGTCGGGGCATCGAAGATCTCGGCGACCGTCTGCAGCTCGAGGTAATGGTTGCCCGAACCGAGCGTGCCCATCTCGTCGCGCTGGCGCGCACGGGCCCGCTCCGAGACCGCCTCCGGATCCGCCCCTGCCATGCAGCCCCGCTCTTCGATGCGTTCCAGGTCGGCGCGGGTGCCGTAGCCGCGCCGGACCGCCCAGCCCGCGCCACCGGCGAGCATGTCGCGCATGTCCCGCTCGCTCAGGTGGATGTCGCCGGTGCTGCCCACACCGCAGGGCACGCGGCTGTACAGGACGTCGGCGAGATGCGCCGCGTGCGGCGCGACGTCCGCCAGTGCGAGCCCGGTGTGCAGGGTGCGGACGCCGCAGGAGATGTCGAAGCCGACGCCGCCGGCACACACGACCCCACCGGCGTCCGCGTCAAAGGCGGCGACGGCGCCGATGGGAAAGCCGTAGCCCCAGTGGGCGTCGGGCATGGCGTGGACCGCGCCGGCGATACCGGGAAGACAGGCCACGTTGATGGCCTGCTCGAACACCTTGTCGTCCATCGCCTCGATGAGCGCGGCGTCGGCGTGGAACAGCACCGGCACGTGCATGCCGGCGTGCGGTTCGAGCTGCCAGCGGATGGCGGAGATCTGCGCGAGCGCGGGGCGTTTCATACGTCCACGACACACTGCGCCATCCAGCCGCCGCCGTCGAGACGACGGACGGCCAGCGCCGTGTAGGTCGCACCCTTGACCTCCACCGCCGGTGCGTGGCGGACACGGTCGAGCGCTTCGCCCCAGGCCACGGCTTCCAGGCGGGGACCGTCGATCCGGACGTCGTAGCGACCGAACAGCATGTGCCGAACGGCCATCTCGTAGACGATCGCGTTCAGCCACTGCGCCAGCAGCAGCTCCGGATCTTCCGACTCGCAGTGCACGGCGACGGCTCGCGCGCCGGCCACCGTCGTCGGATCCGCGATTACGGCGGTCAGCGCCAGGGCTGCCTGTGCGAAAGCCTCGGCGGGCGTGTCGCCGTAGCCGCGCACGCCGATGTCGGCGCTGTGATTGAAGTGTTCCCAGCGCGGCCTGGACGGCATATCCCCGTCTCAGGGCGGCTCGAGGCAGGCGAGGATCTCCCGGGCGTCGGCGTGGACGAGGTTCTTGTCGACCGTGGCGGTGATCGTGGCCACCAGCGCCGCGGGCATGGCGTGGCGCAGGTGGCCGAGGAACTGCGGCGGCGCGATCAGCACCAGGCGTTCGAATTCGGCCCCGACCCGCCCCGCCTCGAGACGCTCGATGATCTGGCGGGCGAAGGTCTGCGCCTCGATCTGGTGCGGATCGTGCGCCGGATCCATGGCGTGGCGCGCGCCACCGCTGGCGAATCCGCGCCCCGGCTTGTCGGTGACGATGTCACGGGCGTGCGCGCGGCTCGCCGGATGGGCGAAATCCTCCAACTCCTCGAGCCCGGCGCCCCTGCGTCGGAACAGGCGCGCGCGGCTCGATTCCGCGACCATCACCCAGGTTCTGTCGTGCATGTGGTGACCGCCTCCGCTATGGCCCGATCCGTCCCGCCATGCTGCTCATGCGCACGCCGGGCCGGGCTGATCCCGATCACGCGTGAAGGGTACGAAGGCGACGGGCAGCACGTCCCGTTCGCTGTAGCCGCCGTCCGCCCGGCGGCGGATGCACCGCAGCATCTGCCCGCCCGCGCGCGGCCCGACCGGGATCACCAGGCGGCCGCCGGCGGCGAGCTGCTCGAGCAGAGCCGGTGGTGGTTCCGGCGCGGCGGCCGTGACGACGATGCCCTGGTAAGGCGCGTGCTCGGGCCAGCCGGCGTGACCATCACCGTGTGCCACGGTCACCTCGTCGTAATCGAGCTCGGCGAGCAGCCGCGCGGACCGTTCGGCGAGCTCGGCGATGATCTCCAGGCTGTAGACCTCGGCGCCGAGCGCGGCCAGCACGGCCGCCTGGTAACCGCAGCCGGTGCCGATCTCCAGAACCCGGTCGCCCGGTGTGATATCGAGCAGGGAGCTCATCAGGGCGACGATGTAGGGTTGCGAGATGGTCTGGCCGCGGCCGATCGGCAGTGGCACGTCGGCGTAGGCCACATCGCGCTCGTGCGCGGGTACGAACAGGTGCCGCGGAACACTGCGCAGGGCCTCGCGGACGCGCTCGTCGAGCTCGGGCAGCGCGGTGTAACGCGCTGTCTCGCGGAACTGCGCTTCGATCTGGCGGATGAGCGCTTCGCGATCGGCAGCGTAGCGATCCGTCCCGATCATGCCCGCCTGCGCCGCGCCTGAGCCCTCGCGGGAAACGACCGTCAGGCGATCGTGACCAGCGGTGACAGGTACACGTCCTGAATAGCGTTCAGCAGCTTCACGCCCTCGCCCATCGGCTTCTGGAATGCCTTGCGCCCGGAGATGAGGCCCATGCCGCCGGCGCGCCGGTTGATGACCGCGGTGCGCACGGCCTGGGCCAGGTCGCCGGCGCCCTTGGACTCACCGCCGGAGTTGATGAGGCCGGCACGGCCCATGTAGCAGTTGGCCACCTGGTAGCGGACCAGGTCGATGGGGTGATCGCTGCACAGATCACTGTAGACCCGCGCGTGGGTCTTGGAGAATTTCAGCGCGTTGAAACCGCCGTTGTTGGTGGCCATCTTCTGTTTGACGATGTCCGCCTCGATGGTCGCGGCGAGGTGATTGGCCTGGCCGGTCAGATCGGCCGCCGTGTGGTAGTCGGTCTCGCCCTGCTTGAAGGCATTGTTGCGCAGGTAGGCCCACAGGATCGTGACCATGCCGAGCTCGTGCGCGCGCTCGAATGTCTGCGATACCTCCCAGATCTGCCGGCGCGATTCCTCGGAGCCGAAATACACGGTCGCACCCACCGCGACCGCGCCCATCTCGAACGCCTGCTCGATGGAGGCGAACAGGGACTGGTCGTAAGTGTTGGGGTAGGACAGGAACTCGTTGTGGTTGAATTTCAGGATGAACGGGATCCGGTGCGCGTAGCGGCGCGCGACCGAGCCGAGCACGCCGAGCGTCGAGGCAACCGCGTTGCAGCCGCCTTCGATGGCCAGCTCGACGATATTGCGCGGATCGAAATAGGCCGGGTTGGGCGCGAACGACGCGCCGCCGGAGTGTTCGACGCCCTGATCGACGGGCAGGATCGACAGGTAGCCCGTCCCTGAGAGGCGTCCGCTGCCGAGCAGAGCCTGCATGTTGCGCAGCACTGCCGGCTTGCGGTCGCCGTCGAGCATGACCCGGTCGACGAAATCGGGGCCGGGTAGCTGCAGCGCGGCTTTTGGAATGCCCGCGCAGGTGTGGCCGAGCAGCGATTTCGCTTCCCCGCCGAGGAGTTTCTCGATGTCGGTGCCGGCGGTCTTGCCCGTGCCGGCTTTCTTGATCGTGCTCGCCATGTTCCGTCATGTCCTCCCGGGGGCCGTCAACGCATCCATTCTGCCACGAGTCGCCGGCAGTCGTGGCGCCATTCGCAGTGTACCCGGCCACAGCTGAGGCGCCGTTCGGTGCGAAAACACGTTTCCTCGCCGCGCGCGCGCTGGATCGCGCGCACGATATCGGCTTCCGAACCCGTGCAGCTGACGTCGCCGAGACCGGCGCGCCGGGCGAGCATGGTCAGTCCCGTCGTGTCCATCATCGTGACCTCCTCGATGTCGTCTGGTCGCCGTGGTTCCCATCCGTCGCGCCCGGGGTTAGAGTTTTTCGAACCGGTCGGTGGCGCGCCCGGGGATCTGTCGACTTCGACTATCCAGGCTACGGTAAGTTTTTGACAGAAATTTTTAGTTGACGCGGATCAGCGCCCGCTGCGGCGCCGCTGCCCCGCCCCTCCACTTTCAGGGATCCCCGGATGCAAGCTCCAGACCCGTCACAGCCCGTTGATTTCACTGCGGGAACCCGCTACACGGTGGAAATCAATCCGCGCCTGCCCAAGCGTATCGAGCGGCTGGCCGAGCTCGCCGATGACCTGTATTACAGCTGGGACCGCTTCTCCAGGGGCCTGTTCTTCTACCTGGACGCCGAGCTCTGGGATCGCTGCCGCCACAACCCGCGCGTATTCCTGCGCCGGGTGGCGCAGCAGCGGCTGGACGAGGCCGCGGCGGATCGCACCTTCATGGAGGCGTACAACCGCGCGCTCGCGAACTACGACACCTACCTGAGCGAGCGCGCGCGGGTCGGCCTCGCGGCGCGCTGCGATCCGAAAACCGATCTGCTCGCCTATTTCTGCCTGGAGTTCGGCTTTCACGAGAGCCTGCCCATCTACTCGGGAGGCCTGGGCATCCTCGCGGGAGACTTCTGCAAGGCGGCGAGCGATATCGGCCTGCCGTTCGTCGCCGTGGGATTGCTCTACCGTCAGGGCAACATGAGCCAGGCGATCGACGAGCACGGTCACCAGATCATGACCTTTACCCGCTTCGACATCGACGACATGCCGGTGGTCGCCGCCTGCACACAGGACGGTTGCGAGCTGATCGTGCGCCTGGAAATGGCTGACGAACCGCTCGCGGTACGGGTGTGGCGGGTGAAGGCGGGCCACATCGATCTGTATCTGCTCGATTCGGATCTGCCGGAGAATTCGCCGGCCAACCGGGCGGTGACCAACGTGCTCTACACCGCCGACCGGCCGACCCGGCTGAAGCAGGAGATCGTGCTCGGCATCGGCGGTGTCCGTGCGCTGCGCCTGCTCGGTCTGGCGCCGACGGTGTGGCACATGAACGAGGGTCACCCGAGCCTGCAGGTGGTGGAGCGCTGCCGTGAACGGGTTGCCCGCGGTTTGCCCTTTGCCGCCGCGCTCGAGCAGATCGCCGCCAGCACCGTGTTCACCACCCACACTCCCGTGCCCGCGGGCCATGAGATATTCGACGCCGAGCTGATGCGCCAGGAGCTCGGGCCGTTCATCCGCGAGCTCGGCATCGGCGAGGAGGAGTTTCTCGCCCTCGGCGCCAACTCGCACTCGGGCACCTTCAATCTGACGACGTTCGCACTACACGCTTCCCGTTTTCACAACGGGGTCAGTCGTATTCACGGCGGTGTCGCCGCGCGCATGGAAAGTCACCTGTGGCCCGAGGTGCCGGTCAGCGACAACCCCATGGGTTACGTCACCAACGGCGTGCACGTGCCGTCTTTTCTCGCGCGCGAGTGGATCAACGTCATCGACGACGCGTCGTGGCGTAACCAGCTCCTCAATGCACCATACTGGCAGCGCAGCATCGATGCGCTGGCCGATGCCACGTTCTGGAGCGTGCACCTGAAGCTCAAGCAGGCCGCCATGGCCGTGGTTCGCCGCCACGTCGAGCGCCGTTGCCGGCGTTTCGGCTACAGCCAGGCGCAGATCGATCTCGAGACCCAGTGGCTGTGCTGCGAGCGCGACGTGATGCTCATCGGTTTCGCACGTCGCTTCGCCACCTACAAACGTGCCACGTTGCTGCTGGACGATCTCGATCGCCTGCGCCGGCTGCTCGACGACGGTGATCGTCCCGTGTGTATCGTGTTTGCCGGTCGCGCACATCCGAGCGACGAGCCCGGTCAGGAGCTCATCCGCCGGATCCACCAGGTGAGCCGGCTGCCGGAGTTCCTCGGCCGGGTGATCCTGGTCGAGGGCTACGATCTCGCCCTGGGCAGGGCGCTGGTTTCCGGCGCCGACCTGTGGGTCAACCTGCCCGAATACCCGCTCGAGGCGAGCGGTACATCGGGCATGAAGGCCGGTATCAACGGCGTCGTCAACCTGAGCGTCATGGACGGCTGGTGGGCCGAGGGCTGGAACGGCCGCAACGGCTATGCCGTACAGCCGCACGCTTCCGAGCAGGATCCGGCGCGGCGTCGCTGGCTGGAGGCGCGGGAAGTGCTCGACATCCTCGAGCACCAGGCCATCCCGGCGTATTTCGACAAGCTCCAGGGTCTGTCACCGCGCTGGGTGGCGATGGCCAAGGAGTCGATGAAGAGCATCATCCCGCGCTTCAGCGCGCAGCGGATGCTCATGGATTACATCGGCCAGTACTACCTGCCGGCGATAGCGATCGGCCGCTCGCTCGCGGCCGAGGACGGCGCCGCGGCGCGCATGCTGGCGGACTGGCGGCGCGAAATGCACAGTCGCTGGCCCGCGGTACGCATCCGCCGCATCGACGCGGTGCCGGCGCGTCTGCCCGCCGGCGAGCAGCTGCGCGTGCGCGTGGCCGCGTGGCTCGACGACTTGCGTGCCGAGGACGTCGCCATCGAGTGCCTGATCGGCCGCCCGAGCGACAGCGACGAGCTCGAAGTGATCACGCGCGAGCGCCTGCACCCGGTCGGCAGCAGCGACGGCGAGACGATTTTCGAGCTCGAGCTCGCGCCCGCGCTGTCCGGGCTCATCGCCTACAAGCTGCGTGCCTTCCCGCAGCACCCGCTGCTGTGCCACCCGTTCGAGATGGGCCTGATGAAGTGGTTGTGATCGAGCCTACTCGAAGGCGATCCGCACGGCGGCGCCGATGGCCCACGGCGCCAGCGTGGCGGTGAGCACGAGCAGGGCGGCGAGCAGATACAGGTGTGACTCGGCGGGCAGACCGCCGGCGGCGGAATCGGCGGCGGCGGCGCCGAGGATGAGGGCCGGCGCGAACAGGGGCAGCACGAGCACCGACAGCAGCACGCCGCCACCGCGCTGGGTCACCGTAAGTGCCGCACCGACGGCGCCGACCAGGCTCAGGATGGGCGTGCCGAGGGCGAGTCCTGCGAGCAGCACCGGCATGACCGACTCCGGCACGTGCAGGAGCACGCCGAGCAGCGGCGCCAGCAGCACCAGTGGCAGGCCGGCGACGAGCCAGTGTGCGGCGACTTTGGCGGTAACGATGATCACGGTCGGCTGCGGCGAGAGCAGCATCTGCTCGAGCGTGCCATCGTCGAAATCGGCATGAAAGATCTGTTCCAGCGACAGCATCGAGGCGAGCAGCGCCGCCACCCAGATGATGCCGGGCGCCATGCGCGCGAGCAGGTTGGTCTCGGGCCCGAGGGCGAGCGGGAACAGCGTGACGACGATGAGAAAAAATACCAGTGGGTTGACGATCTGGGCCCGCCGCCGCCAGGCCAGGGTGAGATCGCGACGCACCACGACGCCGAAGGCGGCGAATGGTCCCGGGGTCTCGGGTTTGGGCGGCACGCTGGTCATCGGAACGGTCGGCGGGGCGGTGCCGTGCTCGCGGCGCCGCCCCACCCACAGTATAGCCGGGCCGCTGCTCAGGCGGGCGCGGCGATCCCGAGCCGTGTCGCGACGCCTTCGCCATAGGCCGGATCAGCCTTGCGGAAATGGCCGATCTGGCGCCGCTGGATCGCTGCCGGTACGCCGTCCATGGCCGCGGCGATGCGGTCCATCAGCCGTGTCTGCTGTGCCGGGCTCATGAGCCGGAACAGATCACCGGCCTGGCCGAAATCGTCGTTGCCCTCGCGGTGATCGTAGCGATCGGCGTCGCCGTCGATGCGCAGCGGCGGCTCGCGCCAGCGTGCGTCCTCGGCCGGACCGGCAAAGCTGTTCGGCTCGTAGTTGACTGCACCGCCGCCGTTGTCGTCGTAGCGCGACGCACCGTCGCGATGATAGCTGTGGACCGGGCAACGTGGCCGGTTCACCGGCAGGCTCTCGTAGTTGACACCGAGCCGGTAGCGGTGCGCGTCGGCGTAGGAAAAGATGCGAAACTGCAGCATCTTGTCCGGACTGTGACCGATCCCGGGAACCACATTCGCGGGCGAGAACGAGGATTGCTCGACCTCGGCGAAGTAGTTCTGCGGGTTGCGGTTGAGCTCGATCACGCCGACCTCGATGAGCGGATAGTCGCCGTGTGGCCAGACCTTGGTCAGATCGAAGGGACTGTAGCTCGTCTCGTCGGCGTCCCCTTCCGGCATGATCTGCACGTACATGCGCCACTGCGGGTGGTCGCCGCGCTCGATGGCATCGTACAAATCGCGCTGGTGACTCTCGCGATCCCGGCCGATGAGTGCAGTTGCCTCGTCTTCGGTGAGCGTTGCGATCCCCTGCACGGTCTTGAAGTGAAACTTCACCCAGAAGCGTTCGCCCGAGGCGTTGACGAAGCTGTAGGTGTGTGAACCGTAGCCGTTCATGTGCCGGTAGCTCCTGGGCAGTCCACGGTCCGAGAACAGGATCGTGATCTGGTGCAGGCTTTCCGGGCTCAACGACCAGAAATCCCACATCGCGGTGGCGCTGCGCAGGTTGGTCCTGGGGTCGCGTTTCTGGGTGTGGATGAAGTCCGGGAACTTGTACGGATCGCGGACGAAGAACACCGGCGTGTTGTTGCCGACCAGATCCCAGTTGCCCTCCTCGGTGTAGAACTTCAGGGCGAAGCCGCGCACGTCGCGCTCGGCATCGGCGGCGCCGCGCTCGCCGGCGACGGTGGAAAAGCGCAACAGGCACTCGGTCCGCGTGCCGATACCCGCGAACACCTTCGCCTTCGTGTAGCGGCTGATGTCGTGCGTGACGGTCAGTGTGCCGAAGGCGGCCGAGCCCTTGGCGTGGACCACGCGTTCGGGAATGCGCTCGCGGTTGAAGTGCGCGTGTTTCTCGAACAGCGGCCAGTCCTGTACGAGCAGCGGACCGCGCGGTCCGGCGGTGAGGCTGTTCTGATTGTCGGCGACGGGGATCCCGGCGCTGGTGGTGAGAGTCGGGGGCCTGCTCATCGTGGGTCCTCCTTCAGGGCCGTTGAGGGGTACAGGATGGGCGCAGACGAAAATTTCTTCTAACGGAATATTTAACCTATTACAATATATATAATCGATTGTAATCGGCGCCGTACCGGACCGTCCCACGCGTGCGATAATGCCGTCCGGCCAGCGCACGCGCCTGTGCCTGCCGGTGGCGAGCCGTCCGTCCTTCACCGCATGATCACGACCATGAGCTGCGCGGGAAACTGCCTGGAGGCGCTGGCGCTGGATTGCGTGCGCGGCGATCGGCAGCTGTTCCGCGATCTGAGCCTGCGCGTCGAACCCGGCGAGGTCGTGCAGGTCGAAGGAGCCAACGGCAGCGGCAAGACGAGCCTGCTGCGGATCCTGTGCGGCCTGCTGCGACCGGTGGCGGGGGAGGTGCGCTGGCGCGGGATCGACATCCGCTGCCAGCGCGCCGCCTATCATCGCGCCATGCTCTATGTCGGTCACGCCGCAGGGATCAAGGATGACCTCGACGCGCTCGAGAATCTCGGCGTGGCGCGGGGACTGGCCGGCGCACGCGCCGACACGTCCGGGGACGCGGCGCTCGCACGGGTCGGGCTCGGACGTTTCGCCGAGCTGCCGGTGCGCATGCTGTCGGCCGGGCAGCGACGGCGGGCCGGCCTGGCGCGGTTGGCAATGGCGGACGCGCGGCTGTGGCTGCTGGACGAACCGTTCACGGCGCTCGACACCGCCGGCAGGGAGATCGTGGGCGGACTGATTGCCGAGCATCTGCGCGGGGGAGGGCTGGTCGTGTTGACAAGCCACCAGCCCGTCACTATAGAGGGCACGGCCGTGCGGCGACTGGCGCTCGCGGCGTGAGCCGCCGGACAACGTGATGCTGGAACGATTCTACAAGTACGCGTCGCTGCAGGTGTTCTATCGCTGCGCCGCGGTGCTGATACCGTGGCTCGGCGGGCTCACGGCCGTGCTGCTGGTGGTGGGACTGTACGGCGCGCTCGTGCTCGCGCCCCCCGACTATCAGCAGGGCGAGAGCTACCGCATCATCTTCGTTCACGTACCGAGCGCCTGGATGTCGCTGTTCATCTACGTCGTCATGGCCGCTGCGGGGGCCACTGGCCTCATCTGGCACGTGAAGCTCGCCGAGGTCATCGCCTCGGCCAGCGCGCCGATCGGCGCTTCGTTCACGTTCCTCGCCCTGATCACCGGCTCACTGTGGGGCAAGCCCATGTGGGGTGCCTACTGGGTGTGGGATGCGCGCCTGACCTCGGAGCTCATCCTGCTGTTCCTGTATCTGGGCTTCATGGCGCTGGAGGCCGCGATCCCGGACCGGCGCGGCGCCAGCCGTGCCTGCGCCGTGCTCGCGCTGGTCGGCGTCGTGAACATCCCGATCGTGCACTTCTCGGTCGAGTGGTGGCACACGCTGCACCAGGGAGCCACGGTCACCAAGCTCGGCGCACCCTCGATCGCCACGAGTATGCTCGTCCCGCTGCTGGTCATGGCGGTCGCATTCAAGCTCTATTACCTGACCACCGTGCTGATCCGCGCGCGGGCCCTCATACTCGAGCGTGAGAGCAGCAGCGCCTGGGTCCGGACCCTCGCCACGGAGGACGCATGAGCGGCTTGCACGAATTCCTGCACATGGGCGGCTATGCCTTCTACGTCTGGACGTCCTACGCGATCGCGGCCGTCGTCCTGATCGCCAACGTAATCGGCCCGATCCTGCATGGGCGTGCGCTGCGCCGGGCGCTCGCGCGCCGCACGCGCTTGGAGAATGAATGATGACGCCGCGTCGGCAACGCATGATTTTCGTCGCCGTCGTGCTCGGCGGTGTCGCCGTCGCGACGCTGCTGGCCCTGCGGGCTTTCGAGGGCAATCTGCTGTATTTTTTCAGTCCGTCGCAGGTGCTCGCCGGCGAGGCGCCGCCGACCCATAACTTCCGCGTCGGGGGCCTGGTCGTCGAAGGCAGCGTCGCGCGCCAGAGCGACGGCGTGACGGTGAGCTTCGAGCTCACGGACTCGGTGGCGACCGTGCCGGTGCGTTACGCCGGTATTCTGCCGGACCTGTTCCGCGAGGGGCAGGGTGTGGTCGCGCTCGGACGTCTGGGCGCCGACGGCGCGTTCCTGGCCGAGGAAGTGCTCGCCAAGCACGACGAAAAGTACATGCCGCCCGAGGTCGCCGACGCTTTGAAGACAGCGCAGCAGGGCGGCAGCATGCCGTTTCCGCACGCGGAGGACTGAATCTTGATCCCCGAGCTCGGCCATTTCGCCCTCGTGCTGGCGCTGGCGCTGGCGCTGGTGCAGGGCATCCTGCCGCTGGCCGGCGCCCAGCGCCGCGATGTGCCCTGGATGACGCTGGCGGTACCGGCCGCGCGCGCGCAGTTCGCCTGTGTGGCGATTGCTTTCGGCTGCCTCACCTGGTCGTTCGTCGCGCGGGATTTCTCCGTGCTCTATGTCGCCACCAATTCCAACAGCCAGCTGCCGCTCGCCTATCGCATTGCGGCGGTGTGGGGCGCGCACGAGGGTTCGCTGCTGCTGTGGACGCTGATCCTCGGCGGCTGGACCGTTGCCGTCAGCATCTATGTGCGCTCCATGCCGCTCGCCTTCAGTGCCCGGGTCATCGCGGTCATGGGCCTGGTGAGCATCGGCTTTCTGCTGTTCATGCTCGCGACCTCGAATCCTTTCGAGCGTTTGCTGCCGGCGGCGGCCGAGGGCCGTGACCTCAATCCTCTGTTGCAGGATCCGGGCTTGGTCGTGCATCCGCCGATGCTGTACATGGGCTACGTCGGCACGGTCGTACCGTTCGCGTTCGCGATCGCAGCGCTGCTCGACGGGCGCCTGGATCTGACCTGGTCGCGCTGGACGCGTCCCTGGACCCTGGTCGCATGGGTGTTCCTGACCCTCGGCATCACACTCGGCAGCTGGTGGGCCTACTACGAGCTCGGCTGGGGCGGCTGGTGGTTCTGGGATCCGGTCGAGAACGCCTCGTTCATGCCCTGGCTGGTGACGACGGCCCTGCTGCACTCGCTGGCCGTTACCGAGAAACGCGGTGCCTTCAAGGCCTGGACGGTGATCCTCGCCATCTTCGCCTTTTCGCTGTCGCTGCTCGGAACCTTCCTGGTGCGCTCGGGTGTGCTCGTGTCGGTGCATGCGTTCGCCACCGATCCCGCGCGCGGCGTGTTCATCCTCATCTTCCTCGGCCTGGTTGTCGGCAGTGCGCTCCTGCTGTACGCGTGGCGGGCGGCGAACGTCGCTTCCAGCGGAACCTTCGCGCTGGTGTCGCGCGAATCCCTGCTGCTGGTGAACAACGTCCTGCTCGTGGTGGCCGCGGGCAGCGTGCTGCTCGGCACCCTCTACCCGCTCATTCTCGACAGCCTCGGGCTCGGCAAGGTGTCGGTCGGGCCGCCGTATTTCAATACCGTGTTCGTGCCGCTCATGCTGCCCCTGGCCGTGTTGCTCGGCATCGGTCCGATCGCGCGCTGGAAACGTGCCGCACCGGCGAGCCTGCTGACCGAGCTGCGCATGGCCATGGCCACCACCCTGATCCTCACCGTCGCGCTCGCCGTGCTGGCCGCCGGATCGCTGCCGGTGATGGCGCTCGCCGGCCTGGCGACAGCCGTGTGGGTCGCCTGGACCAGTGTCCAGGCTTTTGCCGGTCAGTGGCGCAAATACGGCTCCGCGGCGCGCGCGGTGGCGAACATACCGCGCGGTTTCCATGGCATGACCCTCGCCCACTTCGGCGTTGCGCTGTTCATCGTCGGGGTCACGTGCACGAGTGTCTGGAGCGCGGACAAGGACATTCGCATGGCACCCGGGGAGCGCTACACGCTCGCCGATTACACTTTCGAGCTCGTGGGCGTGAGCACGCGGCAGGGCCCGAACTTCACCGCCGAGCGCGGCGAAGTGCGCGTCAGCCGGGACGAGCAGCCGCTCACCACGCTGTACCCGGAAAAGCGCCAGTACGGTTCTTCCGGGCAACCCATGACTGAAGCCGGCATCGATGCC
>JADZEE010000157.1 GCA_020850735.1 Gammaproteobacteria bacterium
ATCTGCTGCAGCACATGCTCGCGGCGGACATCCTCGGGTTCCACACCCGCTATCACTGCCAGAATTTCCTCGCCACCGCGGATCGCTTCATCGAGTGCCAGATCGACTACGAGCACATGACCGTCACGCACCGCGGGCGCGTGTGCCGCGTCGCCGCCTATCCGATCTCCATCGAGTGGCCGCCGCGCTGGCTGGCGCGTACGCCGGAGCCGGCGCGGGCGCGGGAGAACGTGCGGCAGCATTACCGCCTCGGCGCGGAGGTGCGCATCGGCATCGGCGTGGAACGCTGGGATTTCACCAAGGGCATCATCGAGCGGCTGCAGGCCCTGGAAGCCTTCTTCGATCACAACCCCGGCTGGCGCGGCCGGCTCACCTTCCTGCAGGTCGCGGCACCGTCACGCAGCCCGTTGCCGGCCTACCAGGCCCTGCAGCAGCAGACGCTGGCCGAGGTCCGGCGCGTCAACGAGCGCCTCGGGCAGAACGGCTGGCAGCCGGTGGTGCTGATCCCGGAGCACCAGGAACCCGAGCAGGTCTACGAGCTCTACCGGGCAGCCGACTTCTGCCTCGTCAACAGCCTGCACGACGGCATGAACCTCGTGGCCAAGGAATTCGTCGCGGCGCGCGACGACGACGATGGGGTGCTGATCCTCAGCAGCTTCGCCGGCGCATCGCGCGAGCTGATCGAGGCGCTGATGGTGAACCCCTTCGACGTGGCGGAGACCGCCGGCACGATCCGCAGCGCACTCGAGATGCCGCGCGAGGAGCGCCGCCAGCGCATGCGCCTGATGCGCCGCACCGTCGCGGAGAACAACGTCTACCGCTGGGCCGGACGTATGCTGATGGACGTGGCACGCATCCGCCAGCGCCAGTCGCTCGCGCGCCTCACGGACGCGGCCTGAGCGTCTAGAAGCGCCGCCGCAGCGTCGCCCCCCACTCGCGCGGCGGAGCGAAGGTTGCATCAGCAATGCCGAAGCTGGTCAGGCCGTTGAAACCGTTGATGATGTAGCGGCGATCCGTGATATTGGTCCCGAACACCGTCAGCTCCCAGCTCTTCGCCGGCGATTCGTATTGCAGGTAGCCACCCACCACGGAGACCGGCCCCTGCGCCAGCGCCTCCAGGTTGGTCGTCTCGTTGTAGTACTTACTGCGGTAGGTGATATCGGCCGCGAGCGTCAGCGTGCCGGCACCCTGCAGCGGGAACGCGTATTGCGCAGCCGCATTACCGCTCCACTTCGGTGTTTTCACGAACTTGCTGTCGAGCGTGACGGTGGCGAGTGGATCGAGCCGCGTGTAGCCGGCGTCGACATAGCCGATGCCGCCCCGTAGCACCAGCCCGCGCAGCGGCTGGGCAGCCAGTTCCAGCTCCCAGCCCTTGATCGTGGCCTCACCGGCGTTTTCGGTGACGACGGCCAGAATGCCCGCTGCCGGCCGCAGGCTGGTCAGCTGAATGTCCGAGTAGCGGTTGTAGAAGGCGGACAGATTGAGCATCAGCCGGCGCTGCAGCCATTCGGACTTGGTGCCGATCTCGTAGGACCACAGGTACTCCGGACGGAACGCATCGATCTCCAGCGGCGACTGGGCACGCCCGTTGAAACCGCCGCTCTTGAAGCCGCGCGCCACGGACACGTAGCTCATCAGATCGGGCGTCCACTGGAACTCCAGGCCCGCCTTCGGCGTGAAGGCGTCCCAGCGACGCGCTATGGTGGTGCGCGGTACCGACACCACGTGCGAGGCATTGCGCACCAGCATGTTCGTGAAGCTCTTCTCCTCGCGCGTCAGCCGCCCGCCGAGCGTCAGGCTGAGCCGCTTGGTGAGATCGTAGCTCCCCTGCGCATACGCCGCGTAGCTGTCGATCCCGATGCCGGAGAACAGCGTCGCCTCGTAGTCCATCATGATGTTGAGCGGGTTGCCGGCTCCGCCGAGGCACGGTAGCGGCACGCCGGGCGGCGGCGGACAGCTGATTCCCGGGAGCAGCGGTATCAGCGGCGCCGGCAGTGATTCGAGCGCCACCCACAACCCCGGCGCGAGCGCGTTGTCGAAGACGTCACGCGCGTTCTCGTGCATGTAGAACGCACCGGCGACCCAATTGAGCCGGCCGCTGAAGTTCACGCCATTGAACTGCAGCTCTTCGCTGAACTGCTGATGATGGTTGTCGTTGCTCGTCTCGGTGTAACGCAGCGCCGAGTGGTCGCTGTCGGCACCGAACTGCGAGTCCTGCTTGCGATAGGCGGTGATGGACTTCACGCTGAGCCCGCTGGCCAGGGGTTTGCTGGCGATCAACGACACGCCACGCGTCCGGAAGCGACTGTAGTTCGGTCCGGTGGAATGCGTGGTCCAGGGCGGCGTCAGATCGGCGCTGCTCGCTGCAGTGCCGCCGCCGAGCATGGGCGCCACGAGCATGTTCCAGAGCATCGCCCCCGGCGCGAAGGGATTGACGGCGACCAGCTCCGTGGCGATGGATTCCTCGCGCCGCCGCGAGGCATCGGCGGCAAATCGCAGGTCCCAGTCGCCGCCCGGCAACCAGTGGAGCTGCAGGCGTACGGCATCACGGTCGACGTCACCCTGACGCGCGCCGGTCAGCGTCCGGCGCACGTAGCCCTGCTGGTGACGCGTGGAGACCGTCAGGCGACTGAACAGGACGTTGTCGACCAGCGGTACGTCGACGCTGCCGCGCGCATCGATGCGCTCGCGGCTGCCGCCGGTCACCGCCACATCCGCGCCGAATTTCTCCGCCGGATTCCTCGAGAAGATGTTGATGGCGCCGCCAACGCTGTTCTTGCCGAAGAGCGTACCCTGGGGCCCGCGCAGCACCTCGACACGCGCCAGATCGACGATGTCCATCACCGCGCCCGTGGAGCGCGGGAAATACACCTCGTCGACGTAGATGCCGACGCCCGGATCGCTGCTGAAGAGGAAATCGGTCTGACCGATGCCGCGGATGAACACCTGCGCATTGGCGGCGCCGCCCGTGCTGCCGCTGCCCGCCATGAAGGTCAGGTTGGGGGTGTAGCGCGAGACGTCGGTGAGGTCCTGCAGACCGGGTTCCTCGAGCTGCTTGGCGGTGAAGGCGGTGATCGACACCGGCGTCACCTGCAGCTTCTCCTCGCGTTTGCGCGCCGTGACCACGACCTCCTCGAGCTGGGCCGCTGCCGGCAGCGGCCAGGCCGCGGTGAGGCCGATGATGATGATCCAGCCGCGCCAGCTGAGCGGCAGCGATGCGTTGCGCATGATCCCCCCCTCCCTATC
>JADZEE010000158.1 GCA_020850735.1 Gammaproteobacteria bacterium
AGAGAACTTGAAAAAATATTCTTCTTTTATTTTCAATGCCACAATAAGCTACAACTACCTCGGTTAACCCCACTACCTCTGGCTACGAACCAGGGGGTCGCATGTTCGAATCATGCCGGGCGCGCCATACATATTCAGGCCACTCCTCGTGGCCTGCGTCGTCTCTGCAGCCCGAAGTTTGCCCGAATCTGCTCGCAGAAAAAGGGCCAAGCTCGAATGGGCGCTTACTCACCACCCGTAGCCCGGAAGAAGCAAAGCGCATTCCGGGGTCAGAGGCAAGGATGGGGACAGTCCCTGCAGGGACTGTCCCCGTTTTCGTTCCCGGATTGCACGCTGCGTGTCAGAAAAGGGGCCAGGCTCGGATTTCCGCTCACGGGACCGAGCATCGGTTCCAGGCGGCCGCCATCAAGTAAGTGCTGCTCACCGCGCCTGTCGCGGAACGTAGCCATCAGAAATTCGAGCCTAGCCCCTTTTCTGAGGATAATGTGCGCGCGTGGCGCGAGCGCTCGGACGCACTCGGCAGGTTCGATCGGTTGCGCTCCCGCGCCATGCAGGCTCCGCGCTCGTCCCCCGTAACCGCAGGAGAAATCCGATGGCGTTCCAACCCAGACGCGGTGCTAACGGCTCTTTCGTTGTAGCGGGGGTTGCCGCTGTCCTGCTCGCCGCTACGGCGAACGCGCCGGCTCAGGAGTTTCCGGAAAAGCCCGCGCGCATGATCGTGCCGTTCGCGCCCGGCGGCGGGGCCGACTTCAATGCGCGACGCCTGTCGGACCAGTTGAGCGAACGTTGGAAGCAGCCGGTGGTCGTGCACAACATGGGCGGCGGTGGCGGCAACGTCGCGCTGGCGGCGACCGCCGCGAGCGAACCGACCGGCTACACCATGCTGTTCGCATCCCTCGCGATCATCGTCAACAACCCGACGCTCTATTCGAATCTCTCCTTCGACCCCGACAAGGATCTCACGCCGGTGGCCCTGATCGGCGAGGTCCCCCTCGTGCTGATGGTGAACGCGGACCTGCCCGCGAAAGACCTCGCTTCGTTCATCGCGCTGGCCAAGCAGCGTCCGGTGCACTTCGGCTCCGGCGGCGTGGGGACGTCCATGCACCTCGCGGGTGAGCTGCTGAACGCGGTGGCGGGCATCAAGATGGTGCACATCCCGTACAAGGGTGCCGGGGTTGTGGTCGCGGCGATCATGGCGAACGAGGTGCAGATGATCATGCAGAACGTCGCGCTGGCCGAAGGCCAGATCAAGGGAGGCCGCTTAAAGGTGCTCGCCGCCGCCAGCCCGAAACGCCTAGCGATGCTGCCGAACGTGCCGACGTTCGCCGAAAGCGGTCTGCCGGATTACCGCGCCGCGATCTCCTACGGAATCTACGTGCGGGCGGGTACGCCGGCGCCGGTAATCGCGGCGCTCAACCGCAGCATCAACGCCGTCCTCGACGATCCGGCGTACCGCAAGCAAATGTCGATGCTGGGGATGGAGCTCGCCGGCGGTACGCCGCAGCAACTCGCGGCCTACGTCGCCGCCGAGCGAAAGAAATGGGTGCCCATCCTCCGCACCCTTGGCATCAAGGCGAATTGAGACACGAACGCCTCGGCGGCGGGGCTAGCTCGGACGCAGAGACTCAGAACCGAGATCGCCGAGTCGAGATTCGACGCCGCTGCAAGCTTCGTCAGATGGATCGTGGTGAGCAGTGTAAACCGATTCATGTCATGAGCATTCGCTTGCGGCCTCACCACGCCCGCACGCACCCCGGAGGAGACGATGCACCGACGCCCGACCTGTACCGCAATCGCATCGCTGGTGCTCGCCCTTGCTTGCTCGCTTTCGATTGAGCGGGCAGGCGCACAGGATTTTCCCAACCGTGCCATCCGGATGATCGTTCCCTATGGCCCGGGCGGCATCACCGACATCACCGCACGAGTGATCGCACCCGGGATGACCGAGGATCTCGGCCAGCAGGTCATCGTCGAGAATCGCGCCGGCGGCGCTGCGATCCCAGGCATGGATCTCGTGGCCAAATCCAAACCCGACGGCTACACGATACTGGCCGCGACCACGGCGCTCGCCGCGCAGCCCATCCTGTTCCGCAAGCTGCCGTATCAGGCCGACAAGGATTTCGCGCCGGTGAGCTTGGTGATTTTGGCGCCGACGGTGCTGGCATGGACGTCGTCGGCAGCACGCCGGCGCAGATGGCCTCTCACCTCAAGACCGAATTGGATCGCTGGACGACGCTCGCCAAACAGGTGAAGTTCGAACGCGCGGACTGACCATTCCGTGCAACGCCAAAGAGATTTCCGTTTTCGGCCACCAAGGATGCTCTGAAAATTCCGCCTTGCCCGCGAGCCTGTGTCCCCGTGCGAGGGCGTCGCGAAAAGATGGTGGTTGCTTAAAAATCAGCAGCTTCCAAATTCGTGCCAGGCACAATCGTGCCTGGCACAGTTCTCCGCGAGGCTTTTGCGACACTCCCCGTCTGCACGGGAATAGCGAAATTGCGGTTCTTCAGAGGTCCCTTACCGTTCGCGACCCGGCATGGCCGCGATTGTCCATATGCAACGTCGCGCAAACGGGCGCGGCGCTTGCGGGCCGGCGACGACACGAGGCTCGCGACATGGACATCTCCCGAAGAGACTTCTTGCGCCTGGCGACGACGGCCGGCAGCGGCACTGCCCTGAGCGGGCTGATCGCCTCCGGGGTGAGTCTCGCGCCGGTGACGGCGCGGGCGCAGCAGCTACGCATCAGAACCGCGAAGGCCACACCCAGCGTCTGTCCGTTCTGCTCGGTCGGCTGCGCGCTGCTGGTGCATACCACCGAGGGCAAGATCGTCAACATCGAAGGCGATGTGCGCAGCCCGTTCAGCGAGGGCACGCTCTGCCCCAAGGGCGCTGCGACTTTTCAACTGCACGTCAACCCCAATCGCCCGATGCAGGTGTTGCACCGCGCGCCGGGCGCCGCGGATTGGGAGGTGTGGGACATCGAACGCGCCATGGACCGCGTGGCGGAGCTGGTGAAGAAAACGCGCGACGAAACCTTCATCGAGAAGACCGCCGAGGGCAAGCTCGTGAACTGCTGTACCTCGATCTTCTCGCTCGGCGGCGCGACGCTCGACAACGAGTGGAACCATCTCCAGCAGAAGCTGATGCGCGGCTTAGGCGTCGTGCCGATCGAGAACCAGGCACGAATATGACATTCGTCTAGCGTCCCCGGTCTGGGGACGAGGCTGGGCCGCGGGGCGGCCACCATGCATTACCGCTCCATGGCCGACTCCGACTGCATCGTGGTCATGGGGTCGAACATGGCCGAGAATCATCCGGTCGCATTCCGCTGGCCGATGAAGGCGAAGGTCGAGCGCGGTGCGAAACTCATCCACGTCGATCCGCGTTTCACTCGCACGAGCGCCATGGCGGACATCTACGCGCCGATCCGCGCCGGCTCCGACATCGCCTTTCTCGGCGGCCTCGTCAACTTCGTCCTGAACCATCCGCGCTGGAGCGCCGATCCCTTCTTCCGCACGTTCGTCGTGAGCTACACCAACGCGGCGACCATCATCGCGGAGGATTTCCGCGACACCGAGCAGCTCGACGGCGTCTTCTCGGGCCTCATGGCGTACGACGGTGACGTGCAGGAATGGCCGTTCAACGGTTTCGTCGGCCAATACCAGAACGCCTCGTGGCAGTACTCGCGCGGCGGCGGCAAGGCGACCGGCTGGACCGCCTCGACGCAGAAATCGGGCGAGCAGGCCGCCGGCAAGGGTCAAGCCGATAAGCAGCGCGGTGCAGGGCCGGCGGGCGCCGCGGGGCCGGGGCAGCAGAAGGACGGCGAGGCACGCGAGGCCGCACGACGCGGTCCGCCTTACGACGATTTAGTGCGCTCGCTCGTGCAGCCGCCGCCGGAGCGCGACGAGACACTTCAACATCCGCGCTGCGTGTTCCAGATTCTCCGGCGCCACTTTCACCGCTACACGCCGGAGATGGTGGAACAAGCGACCGGCTGCCCGCGCGATACCTTCCTGCAAGTCGCGCAAACCATCCTCGATAACTCGGGCGCCGAGCGTACCGTATCCTTCGCCTACGCCGTGGCCTGGACGCAGCATACCAACGGGCCGCAGATCATCGGCTGTGCGGCGCTGTTGCAGCTGCTCCTCGGCAATTACGGCCGCCCGGGCGCCGGCATCATGGCGCTGCGCGGCCACTGCTCGATCCAGGGCTCGACCGATATCCCGACGCTGTACCACTCCATCCACGGCTATATGTCGCATCCCTCCGCGCTGAAGCAGCACGCGACGTTGGCGGACTGGCTCACCGAGGAGACGCAAGCCACGGGCTACTGGGCCAACACGCCGAAGTTCATGGTGTCGTATCTCAAGTCGATGTACGGCAGCGCCGCCACGGCGCGGAACGACTTCGGCTACAACTGGCATCCGAGGATTCTCGGCGACCACTCGCACCTGCCGATGTTCGTGGCGATGAACGAAGGCCGCGTGAAAGGCATGCTCCTCGTCGGCCAGAATCCGGCGACCTCCCTCAACGCGAAGCTCGAGCGCGCGGCGATGCGTAAGCTTGAATGGCTGGTGGTGAAGGACAACTGGCTGCACGAGAGCGCGACCTTCTGGAAGAACGCGCCCGAGGTGAAAGCGGGCGAGGTGCGCACGGCCGACATCGCGACCGAAGTGTTCTTCTTCCCCGCGGCGCAGGTGGCCGAGTATGACGGCAGCTTCACCAATACCTTCCGCATGCTGCAGTGGCACTTCAAGGCGGCCGAGGCACCGGGCGACTGCCGCTCCGACAACTGGTTCACCTACGAGCTCGGCAAGCGGCTGAAGAAACTCTATGCCGATTCCGATCTGCCGCGCGACCAGGGCTTCAAGCACCTCATGTGGGATTTCGAGCACGAAGATCCGGAGCAGCGCAAGCGTGGCGAGCCCAGCACCACCAAGGTGATGAAGGAGATCAACGGCTACTACAGCGCCGAGCCGTCGAAACACCTCGGCGGCTTCGACGAGCTGCAAGACGACGGCTCGACTACCTGCGCGTCCTGGATCTACTGCGGCGTCTACCCGGCGCCGGACAATAACCGCGCCGCGGCCCGCCAGCCCGATCCGCCGGGAACGCCCGGTGGCGCGAATCTCGGCTGGGGCTGGTCCTGGCCCGCCAACCGCCGCGTCATGTACAACCGAGCTTCCGCCGACCCGCAAGGTCGTCCATGGAGCGAGCGCAAGAAGTACGTGTGGTGGGACGAGGCCAAGCAGCAGTGGGTCGGCTACGACGTGCCCGACTTCTCGCTCGACAAGCCGCCCACGGCGCCGTCGAAGCCGAATGCCACGGGCATGGACGCCCTGCCCGGCACCGCGCCGTTCATCATGAAGTCCGACGGCCTGGGCTGGCTCTATGTGCCCGACGGTCTCGTCGACGGACCGTTGCCCACGCACTACGAACCTGCCGAATCGCCGCTGAAGAACCCGCTCTATCGCCAGCAGTCGAGCCCCGTCCTCAAATATTGGAAGACCGACGGCAACCCGCTCGCTGCCGTCGCCGACCCGAAGTATCCGTATGTCGGGACGACCTACCGCCTGACCGAGCACTATCTGTCCGGTGCGATGAGCCGCTGGAGTCCTTGGCTCACCGAGCTCATGCCCGAGCTCTTCGTCGAGCTCTCGCCCGAGCTCGCCGCCGAGAAAGGCATCGCCAACCTCGACTGGGTGAAGATCTCGAGCCCGCGCGGGCAAGTGCGCGCGAAAGCGCTCGTCACGCGCCGGATGCGGCCGTTGCAAATCGGCGGGCGCACGGTGCATCAGGTCGGCATGCCTTGGCACTGGGGCTATGAAGGCTTGAGCACGGGTGACGTCATGAACGAGCTCACCGCGCTCGTCGGCGACCCGAACGTGACCATCCACGAAGGCAAGGCGTTCGTGTGCAACGTGGAGAAGGCATAAGCCATGGCCGAGCCGATGGGGTTCTTCACCGACACGACGGTCTGCATCGGCTGCAAAGCGTGCGAGGTCGCGTGCAAGCAATGGAACCAACTCCCCGCCACCGCGGGCGGACAGAACACGATGTCGGGCGACAGTTACGACAACACCCGCAAGCTCGACGGCATCCACTGGCGACACGTGCAGTTCATCGAGCAGTTCAGCGAAGACCGCAAGGATGGGCGCTGGCTCTTGATGAGCGACGTCTGCAAGCACTGCGTGCAGGCCGGCTGTCTGGAGGTGTGCCCGACCAATGCCATCATCCGCACCGAGTTCGACACGGTGGTCATTCAGTCCGACGTGTGCAACGGTTGCAAGGCCTGCATCGCCGCCTGCCCGTTCGGGGTGATCGACATCAACCCCGTCTCCAATACGGCGCAGAAATGCACGCTGTGCTACGACCGACTGCAGAACGGCATGGAGCCGGCGTGCTCCCAAGCCTGCCCGACAGACTCGATCCAGTTCGGTCCGATCAAAGAGCTGCGTGCGCGCGGTGCGAAACGCGTGCAGCAACTCCATGAGAGCGGCGAGAAGCGCGCCTACCTCTACGGCGCCGACGAGAACATGCTCGGCGGGCTCAACGCTTTCTTCCTGCTCGTCGACCGGCCGGAGGTCTACCGGCTGCCGCCCGATCCCAAGCTCCCCAGCCGTAACGTGGCCATGAGCGCGTTGTTCTCGGGCGTCGGTGCGTTGATCGCTGCGATCATCGCGGCGATCAATTTCCGGCGCCGGACGGAGGAACGATGATCGACGCGCCTGCCAGCGTCTGGTTCACCACGCATCCGAATTGGGGATGGTTGGTCGTGCTGTACTTCTTCCTGGGCGGCTTCGCGGGCGGCTGCTACGTCCTCGCGGCGGCGATCGATCTCTTCGGCCGGGAACGCGACCGGCCGATCGCACGCGCGGCCTACTTTACGGTGTTGCCGTGCCTCGCACTCAGCGCGATCGCGCTCATCCTCGATTTGTCGCGTCCGGATCGCTTCTGGCATCTGCTGGTCGAGATTCATACCTGGCGGCCGCTGTTCCAGTGGTGGACGCCGATCAACTTCGCCGCGTGGATGATGCTCGCCTTCGGCACCATCGCGCTGCTCTCGGCGCTCGCGGCTGCCAGCGAGGCGGGATGGCTACGCTCTCGCCGGTTACTGGCGCTGCGTCCTCCCGGCGTTGGGGGAACGGTGATCTGCGTGAGCGGTGCGCTGCTGGGCCTGTATATCGCGAGCTATGAAGGCTTGCTCCTCGCCTTCACCAGCCGGCCGGTGTGGTCCGAGACGCCGCTCATCGGTCCCGTCCTGGTGCTCACCGCCGTGGCGATGGCAGCGGCATATCTCGTGCTCTTCGGTCGCTGGCGCGCCTGGGACGCGCCCGGCATCATCGCCTTGCAGCGCATCGATGCGCAGGCACTCGCTGTCGGCCTGCTCGCGCTGGCGGCGCTCGTCGTGTCGCTCGGCGCCTCCGCGCGCGCGTTGCTCGAATGGCGCAACCTCCTGCTCATTGCGCTCGTGGTCGTCCTCGGCGTGGCGGCGCTTGTCCTGCACTGGCGCGAGAGCCGGTTCGGTGGCGCCGCAACTGCGGCGGCGCTGGTCCTCGCCAGTGGCTTCCTGCTGCGCGCGCTGATCGTGTTCATGCCGCATGGGATCGAGCGATGAAGCGCGCCTTGGTCATCGCGACGGCATGTTGTCTTCTCGGTTGCACCAGTCCGGAAGCCGAGCGCTCGCGCGGCGGTGGACCGGGCGCCGACATCGGCAATCGCGGCAACCCGATCGTCATGCACGAGGGCTCGCAGCCCTACGCGGGCACGCCGACGCTGATTCCCGCCGAGGGTCCAGCGCTCGAAGGCGCCCGGCAGGCACGCCGGCTGAGCCTCGCCCGATGAATACGCTCGCGGAGCTCGAACGGCGCAACCCGGAGTGGCGTCCGTGGCTCGCGGTCGTCGCCGAAGCGCTCGCCGCGATCGATGATCCGGCGTGGTCCGAGTCCGGTGCGCGCCGGGTCACGCAGCCTGACCCGCGTGCGCCGCTCCTTGCCGGCGCGATGGTTTCGCTCCGGGCACAGGCGCTGTCGCGGCTGCTGGAAAAGCTCACGCGACGCATTCATCCGCCGGCGTGCGCCTTCGCCGCGTTCGCCGCCGGGCTCAATGGCGACGAGGACCGGCTGGCGGAACTCGTTGGCGATGAAGAAACCGAGGCCGGCCTCTTTCGTGCGATCGCCGACTTGCTGCCGATGCCGTTTCTGCACGCCTGCCGCGCGCAATGGAGCAGCGCGCTGCCGCGCGACTGGTCGCACGGACATTGTCCGGTGTGCGGCCGTTGGCCGGCGCTTGCGGAACTGTGCGGCGTGGAGCGCGCGCGGTATCTACGCTGCGGCGGCTGCGGCGCCGCCTGGCGGATACATGGCCTGTCCTGCGCCTATTGCAGCCTGACCGATCATGCGGAGCTCGGCTCGCTGGTGGTGGAGCAACGCGGTGCTGCCGCGGCCATCGAGGTGTGCAACCGATGTCGCGGTTACCTCAAGACGTTTACCCGGCTGCAAGCAAGCGCGCCGACACAAATCCTGCTCGACGATCTGGCGAGCGTGGAGCTCGATCTTGCGGCGGCCGATCGAGACTACCGGCGTCCGCAGGGCGCGGGCTATGTGCTCGGGGTGACCTTCGCCGATGCTGACGCAGTGCCTAAGGATTCTCTGAAGGACCGTAGTTTCGCCATTCCCGCGAAGGCGGGAATCCAGGTCGATCAAGTATTTCTGGATGCCCGCCTGCGCGGACAGGGCGATTCTTCAGAGGCCCCCGAAGCATGACCCCCGCTCAGACCTGCAAAGCCTTGCTCGCCGCGCTCGAGGCATCCGAGGGCCGCAGAAGACAGCGCAAGCGTGATCAAACCCCCGACGCCATCGGTCTCGCGCTCAAGCGTGAGCTTCTGGCGCGCGTGGTCGCGCAGGATCCGGCGCCCCAGGCGTTCGAAGCCTGGCTGCTGCGCTTCCTGCAAGAGGACGAAGCCGGCCAGGCGCCGGGAGCCGCCTCGATGGCGCAAACGGTGCTCGAAGAATGGCGCCTCGCTCACGCCATGCCGACATTCGCGGCGTGGCTTGAGCGCGGCGCACCGAGCGATGACGCACAGCCCGCGGCTCGCGATGACGACCCGAGCGCGAGGGTCAAGCCAACGTAGGCCGCACGCCTCCGACTCCGCTGTCGCCCCCGCATCCGCAATCCGACCAGCATCGCTCCCGCCGCGAACAACAGGTAAGCGCGTGGCTCCGGTACCGGGACCATGGCGAGCTCGAGACCGCCGGCGCTGGGTACGAGGCTCACACTCGCGAGGCCCGCGCCCAGGTCGATCGCTGCGAAGCCGCCCGCGATGTTCGCGGCGCTGATCAGGGAGAACGCAAACGCGCTCGTGGGCTGGAATCCGTCTACCAGCTCGACGCGTAGCCGTCCGCCGAGCTGCACGTCGCCGGACACGATCAGCTGATCGTGAAGAGCGGCCCCGCCGATCTCGATCACGAGCTCGGCATCCGGCCCGACGACGAGATTGCCGTCTATGGTCATGACGCCGGGCGATGCGCCCGGCTCCAAGTGCCCGCCGAGAATTTGCACGATCCCTGCGTGCAGCGTGCCGAGCCCGCTGGTGACACCCGCGGTCTGGGTGTAGGTGCCCGTCCCTGAAGGGCCGACGTGGAGTGTGCTGCCCGCGCCGATCGCGATGGTGCCGGCGTTCGCGAGGTTTCCGGCGCTCGCGAGCGAACGTCCCGACATCAGCTCGAGCGTGCCTCCAGCGAGGTTGGCGGCGAAATTCGCGAGTGCATCCGCGCCGCCCGTGTGGCGCAGCAACGACGACGACGGTCCGATGAGATCGATCCACGCCGAATTGTTGACGATATCCGCATTGGCTAACCGCACCGTGCCGTAGGCCGTGTATCTCCCGCCGGTCAGCGTCTGGGTCGACGCATTGTAGTTGGTGAGGCTGTCGGTCACGGTGAGTGTGGCCCCGTTGGCGGCCTCGAGCACACCGTGGTTGGTGAGGCCTATGCCTTCCGGATCGATGACGAGCGGCGTGGGCGCGTTGGCCAGAATGCGCCCGTGATTGACGATGCCGAGAAAGCCTCCGCCGAGCTGCCCGCCTCCGCGTATGCTGTGCGACTTGCCGTGAGTGAGCGTGCGTACCGGAGCGAACGCCGTCGATGTCACCATGTTGTCCATACCGGTCATTTCGAGCGCCCCGGTCCCTTCGAGCGTCATGTCGCCGAGATTTAGTCTCGCCAGGGCCACGCCCGCGGGTCCGCCCTCCATGCGTATGATGCCGTCGTTGACGATCGTGCCGGTGCGCAGAAACGCGGTGCTGCCCGCCGGCACCAGCACGCGTCCTGTGATCGTCAGATTCTGCAAATAGGATTGCGTGCCGATGCGGATCGCGCCGGTTCCGCTGCCGGCGAGCGTGCCGCCGGCGATCGTCACGCCGCTCCCGATCAGCTCGACGCTCGAGGCGCCGGTGTGTTGGATGACGCCGCCCGTATTGAGGAAGATCGCCTGGCCGGCGAGCCGCAGGGTCCCGCCCGCGGCCTCCAACGTGCCTTGGTTGATCACGCCGCCCGACGAGGGTTGGACGGTGAGCGGCAGCGCTCGATCGGCGCGGATCGTGCCGTGATTGATGATCGCGATCTGCGAGGCGCCAAGCGCGCCCGAGCCGCGCACGAGCTGGCCCGCGCCGAAACTGAGCTGGTGCGCGCCGGTGCCGCCGATGCGCCCCTTGCCGCTCGCGCCCATGTCGATCTCGCCATTGCCGTCGATCGTGATCTGGTCGAAAGCCACCGTGAAGCCGCCCGCGGGTCCCGTGGGTTCGAACACGACGAGACCGTTGTTCGTGATGGTCTGACCGGCGATGACCGTGGTATCGCGCGCGAGCATGGGCGACCCCGTCACCCGCATCGTGCCCTGGATGGTCACGTTCGCGAGCGAGCCGCTCACCATCTCGACTACGCCTGTGCCGCTCGACGACAGCGTGCCGCCCACGACGGGGACACCGATGCGAGCGGTGGAGCCCTCTTTCGCACGAATCACGCCGTTGGCGTTGATCACGGAGCCGTTGCGTATGTGCACCGTGCCGCCGCCCGCGGCCTCGACTACCCCGGTGTTGATGAGCACGGCGTTCGATATGCCGCTCGGCAATCCGATGGCGAGCGTGTCATAAGAGTTCGCGGTGCGCATCACCCCCTGGTTGGTCAATTCCGTGAAGTGCACATTGCCGCTGCCCTCGATGACGTGCGACGCCTCGTGCAGCAACTTGTGGCCGGTGAGAAAGCTCGAGCTCGACGACCCGAGACGGATCACGCCCGCGCCCGCGACCTTCTGACGGAACGAGGTATCGTCGGTGATGAAGGAGAGCGACGATGAGCTCGCCCCACCCATGATTTCAATGGTGCCGGCGTTGCTGATATCACCGTCGGCGACGCTCGAGCGGCGTTCCAGCATGAGCGCGAAGTTCGGCCCGACGATCACCTTGCCTCCGCCGGAGATCGTGAGCCCGGCGATCACCGGGCTCATATCGAGGTGTACGGTCACACCGCCCAGGCCAAGACCACTCGGCGGGATGGTCGCGTGATAAAACCACACCTCGTCGCCGACGGGACGGTTGAACGGCACCTTGTAGCCATCGGGCCCGTTCCAGTAGTCCTCGTTGTTCCAGTTGCCGACGCCGACGTCCGCCTTGTAGCTCGACGACACCGACTGGTAATTCTCGTTGCCGCCCGTGGTCGGCGGGACTTGGGCGAGCACGGGCGAAATGAGCAGAAGGCCGCAGCACCCCACGGCCAATGCGACACGGACCATGACACTGCCTCCTCCGATGCGTCGGAGAAACCACGCTACGTCAGCGCGGATCGAAGAATTCTGATCCAGGTCAAGCGTGCGCCATTCGAATGACCTGATTGACTATCGAAGCGCAAGCCGGTGCGGACAATCTCACGCCGCGAACCGCCGACGCGCACAACCGCACACGATCATCAGACCGGCGAGAAGCAGCACATACGTCCCCGGTTCCGGCACGGCTGTGACCGACAGGCTCACATTTCCGCCATCGAATGACAGGCCCGCCAGCGTGAGTCCGAGGCCGGTGTGATCGACCAACGCAGTGAAGCCGCCTGTGATCGTCCCGTGGACCCGCAGAAACTCGAAGCTCGCGCCCGCCACCGGAACGAAGCCGTTCACCAGCGAGATCTCCAGCAGCGCCTGGGACAGGTGCAGATTTCCCAGCACTTCGAGTACGTCGTACTGCGCCCCGGCTTGATGGCCGCCAAGCTCGATCAGCAGACGTGAACTGCCAACACCGAACTGCGGCCCCGCCAACCGGAGGTCGCCGGCGATGGTGAGCCAACCCGGCGAGTTGCCCGGACTGAGGGTCCCCATGACGAGAACGTCGCCGCCCGCGGGACCCGTGATGACGACCGAACCGTTGCCGTCGAGGGTAGCGTCCGGCCCGATCACGAGTCGTCCGGGAATGTGGTTCACGATTTCGGTGTCGCCCATCTGGAAAGACTCGCTGCGACCCGCGATTTCCAGCACACCGCCGTCGCGCAGCGTGAGCCGACCGCTGCCCGTCTCGCCCGGCCCCCAGTTGCCATAGGACTGGGTCGACTCGTTGGCCGCGAGGCGCAGCTCCGGCGTCGTGAGTCTCGAGCCTGCACCTTCGATCAGAATCGTTGCGTGACCGCCGCGATAGATCGCGGCCTGGATCGGTCCGGTGGTGCTCATTCTGCCGCCGTCCGTGATACGCAGACTCGCGCGGCTGCCGCCATCCGCCAATGACACGGAGCCGTTCACGTTGAGCGTCGCCGCCGCGCCCGGCATGAACACGCCGTCCGAAAAACTGCGCCTGGCCACGGTGAGCTCCCCGGTGCCGCCGAACACGCCGGCCGCCAGCGAATTCAGGTACCAGCCCGTGCCGGGCGCACCCACGGTCAGCGTCTCGTTCACATGCAACGCGCCGAGATTGCCAGCACCGGTACCCAGGTCGACCCTGCCCGCGAACCCGGCGGCCGCGGCCCGGGCGCTTCCCTGCGCACCGATGCCGAGGCTGGGTGTATCGAGAGCATGAAACTGCGCGATGCCATCGTTCTGGATTCGAACCAGCCCGGCATTCACGGACCCTAGCGCCCTCGCGCGCCCCTCGATCGTGAGCTCGCTCGCAACGAGTCTGCCGGAATCCGCGACGTGCAGTTGTTCCTGGGTGTATCCGAAGTGAATCCATTGGGGATCGATGGCCCGACGCCCGATGAACACGTTCGGCGCCAGTCCCAGGCCGCCTGACACTTCGGCGTCCGCACCGATGTACAGCATACCCGCACCGCCGACATCGCCGACACCGATGAAGCCATTGTGAAACCATCGGGCGTGCTCCGATAACTCGAGCACGCCGCTCGCGGCTGAACCGGCCTGCATCGGATACCCGAGGTAGGCATAGCCGAACGATTGCAGCCTACCCGCGCCGTGCAACCCCAAATACGCAAACCCTTCGCCGCGATTGTCGCCGAGCACGAACGTCGGCACGTTCAGCGACGCATTGTTCAACGTAATGGTCGTACCGCCGATATTCGCCGAGGCGAACACCCGCGAAACATTGAGCGTTCTGACCTCGTACGCGGGCGATGCCGGCAAGAAACCGATCGTGCGGTCGAAGGTTTGCCCCGAAACCGACCCGTCCCCGCTCAGCCAAGGTTGCAGAGGGAGCTCGGCCAGCAGATGGATGCTGGCATCGAACGTCGACGGACCGCTCACCAGGCTGGGCACATTGCCGGGCAGGAAGAGATCCTGATGAACGGATTGCGCGCCTCGCGCAAGTGGGGAGACCGCGCAGGTGGCCGCAACCGCAAGAGCTACACCCGCGTGAAGTGCTGGTAATCGCCGGAGAGAGCGCATGGCAAAGGCATTCTGTAGGAGGAACGCCATGGTTCCACGCATGAATCGAGCCGTACGAGCGCGGACGCGGCTGTTCGTGAATCAAGTCACACCCGCAGCCTGGGCAGAACGGTACCCACGCCGCTACGCAGACCGTGAGCCTCCAGCAACGCAAACGCTTCTCGCCCAATGGCGACAGCTTGACGCGATTCCGTCGCGGCATGACGAAACGCCGAGGTCATGCTCGCGTCGCTCGATTGACCTGCAAGTCCCGAAGCGGCCGCGATCATGCTGCGCCAGGCCCAGGCCGCCGCGGACGCGCGCGACCGCATGGACGAGGATCTCGCCGCCCGCGATGGCAGCCGCTTCCGGCCGCGCTGTGAGAACATCAGAGCGGTTCGATCCACGGCGAGACCGGGTCACTCGCCAAACGTCATGGGATCAGTACGAAGGGCACTGGCTTGACACCTGCGGGCCGGAAGGCGCGAAGCGCATCCCGGGGCAGCGGCGCTCATCGATCTCCGCCCCGGATCACGCGCTGCGCGCTCCATCCGGGCGATGCGTTCAGCGCCAGGCATCGGGAACCGCTGCCGCTATTGATGGACGACGACCCGGTCTCCCACCTTGACCTGCTCGAAGAGCCACTTGGCGACCTGGTAGTCGCGCAACTGGCTGCAGCCGTGCGAGCCGCTCTCGTAGCCCTTGTCGGCGAAATCCTGGGAGTAGTGGATCGCGACGTTGCCCTGGTAGAAGATGGCGTAGGGCATCGGCACGCGCTCACCGAAGATCGTCGAGACCGTGTCGGCGTTCATGTACCAGATGCGGAAATCGCCCTCGGGGCTGTCCCAGCCCGGCATCGCAAAGCGCGCCTCGCGCGTGAAGAGCGCCTTGCCGTCGACGACCAGGGACATCTTGCGCTGTCGCTTGGAGATGCACACCACCTTGCCGGTCTTGCAGCGCGGGTCGAGCTCCTGCGCCAGCGTGCTGGCCGGAGGCGCCTCGAACAGCGCGGCATAGCTCGGGTTGCGCGTGCGGCGGATCAGTTGCGCCCAGGTGCGCTCGTCCATGACCTCGCTCACCGGCAGGTCGATGCGCGCGCGCCAGGCGCCGACCGCCTTGCGCGTGGCGTCGTCGAACTCGCCGTGCGCGCCGCCCGGGTACAGGTTCACCTGTCGCAGGCGATGCTGCAGCTCCTTCACGTAACCGGATTGTGTCGGCGCGACGAACCACGAACCGACGTCGACGTTGGTCAGCTCGGCCGCGGTCGGCGCACGCGAGCGGGCGAGCAGCGCACTCCAGGTCGACTGATCGACCGCCCCCGTGGGGGGCAGGCCCTGGTCGCGCTGAAACTTGACCACGGCCGCGCGCGTGAGCGTGCCGAAATGCGCTCCGACGTCGTAGAGCGCGAGGTACTTGGCATGCCGCAACCGCACCTGCAGCTCGCGCACCTGCGGCGAGACCGTGCGATAGCGCAACGCCTCCGTCAGCGGTGCGGCCTGCACGGAGTTGGCGAGCGATTGCGCAGGCAAGGTGCCGAGTCCGACGACGACCGCCGCTGCAGCGGCCGTGAAAACGCGCGAAGCCAGTGAGATCATGGCCCCCGATTATAGCTGCGACGATCACATACGGCACGCACGGAAGAGGTCGCCGCGCTACCAAATTGCTGGCAGAGACGCCGCGCGGCATGACGAGCATGAGCGCACCGGCCATCGTTCACGTGGATGTTTCGATGCGACGATGCACCAGGGCAGCGACGACCGGCCGGGCCAGGAACGCGTCCGGCGCGATCGCCGGCACCTGTGGTCGCGTTCATCGCCTGCCTGCGGTATCCTCGCGCCCTTTCCCGCCGGCGGCGCGGATGCGCGGCCATCCGTGATCCACTCGATACGATCGGGAGGCATGCCCATGAGTGCTCCGAGCAACGTCTTCGACGACCTTGCTACCGCCGGCGCGTGGTGGGCCGCGCTCGACGCGGCTGCGCGGGCGGTCCGCGAGAGCGCGGATGGCGCCGAGGCGTTGCGCGTGATCGGCGAGGGCCTGAACCGCCTGATCGGCAGCCGCATGTTCACCTTCCTGCGCTTCGACGCGGAGCGCTTCGAGATGGAACGGCTGCACTGCACGCGTGCCGACCTCTACCCGATCGGCGCGCGCAAGTCCATGCGCCGCGGGCCGTGGGCCGAGACCGTGATCGACCGCGGCGAGGTGTTCATCGCGAGCGGCGAGGCGCAGATGCGCGCGACCTTCGGGGACTACCCCGCGCTCGCCGCGATGGGGGTGACGTCCTCGATGTGCGTGCCGGTGCGGCACCGGGGCCGCAGCCTCGGCACGATGAACCTGAACGGCGACGCCGGACGTTACGGTGCGCGCGAGGCCGCGCTCGCGCAGCCCTTCGCGACGCTGGCCGTGCCCGCATTCCTCACCCTGCCCGGGGCGTGAGCGGCGGCCTGCTATGATCGGGGCGATCGTCGATCTCCCGGGAGGCACCGCATCATGTCGCGTCCATCTGGCGTTGTTCGCGCCGCCGTCGTGGCGGCGCTCGTTGCAGGCCACGGGCTCGTCCTCGCCCAGGCATGGCCGGCGAAGTCCGTGCGCATCGTGGTGCCGTTCCCGCCCGGCGGCGGCCTCGACTTCTTTGCGCGGGTGACGTCGCCCAAACTGCAGGAGCAGCTCGGCCAGCAGATGGTGGTGGACAACCGCTCCGGTGCGGGCGGGATGATCGGCGCCGAAACCGTCGCGAAGGCGACGCCCGACGGCTACACCGTGCTCTTCGCCTCGTCGGCGGAGATCACGATCAACCAGCACCTCTACCCGAAGATGGCGTACGACTCCACGCGCGACTTCGCGCCGGTGTCCTATGCCGCCCACGCGGCGCTGCTCTTCTCGGTGCATCCGAGCGTCCCCGCGAAGTCGCTGCCGGACGTGATCGCGCTCGCCCGCGCCCGACCCGGCGAGCTCGCCTATGCCTCTGCCGGCACCGGAGGCGTGCAGCACCTCGCCGGGGAACTGCTCAAGTCGATCGCGAAGGTGAGCATCGTGCACGTGCCCTACAAGGGCGCGGGGCCCGCCGTCGTCGACATGGTCGGCGGGCAGGTGTCGATGGGCTTCACCGCGCTGCCCTCGTCGATCTCGCACGCGCGTTCCGGGCGCCTGCGTCCGATCGCGGTCACGAGCACGAAGCGCAGCGAGGCGGCGCCGGAGCTGCCGACCTTCACCGAGCTCGGCTTCCCCGGGATCGATCTGGTGGTGTGGTACGGGGTGCTCTATCCCGCGCGCACGCCCGCGGAGATCGTCGCGCGCATGAGCACGGAGGTGAATCGTGCCGTGCAGGCGCCGGACGTGAAGGCGAAGCTGCTGCAGCAGGGCGTCGAGGCCGTCGGCACCACGCCCGAGCAGTTCGCCAAGTTCATGCAGAGCGAGATCGGCCGCTACGGGGCGATCATCAAGGCGTCGGGCGCGAAGCCCGACTGAGGTGGCCCTGCGGCTCGACCGGCGCGAGCGTGCCGGTGTGCGTGGTTCGAGCCGGCGTCGAGGAAGCGTTCACTACCCGATGCGCAGCGCGATGCACCGGCGCACGCGCCGCCGGCGGCAACGCGAGCGCGCCGGCGTGCGCGCCCGCCCCTGCGGGAGCGCTCCATGCGTGCCGCGTCAGCTCATCGGGGCCGGCTGGGCGCCGTAGTCGGCGTCGGTCACGTGCTCGAACCACGCCGTGCCCTCGCCCTTGTCGTTGAGCTCCGACATCGCGAGGTGCGAGAACAGCTTGCCCGGCGCCGCGCCGTGCCAGTGCCGCACGTTGGGCGGGATGATGACGGTGTCGCCGGCGCGGATCTCCTGCACCTGCTCGCCCTCGCGCTGCACACGCCCCGCCCCGGACAGGCAGAAGAGCGTCTGGCCGACCGGATGGCTGTGCCATGCCGTGCGTGCGCCCGGCGTGAACGTGACCACGGTCGCCCGCATCCGCGAGGGCGGTTCGCCCACGACGACCTCGTCTGCGAGCACGGTGCCCGTGAAGTTCGCGGCGGGCGACACCTTGGTCTTGCGGTTGGCGGAACGGATGACCTTCATGCAAACCTCCTTCGTTCTCGGATGAGGTGGGACGGCGGCCGCGGGCGTCCGGCGTCGAGGCGGGGCGGTCCGGCGGACGGGTGCCCGTAGTGTCCGAGGATTCGCGACGCATCTCAAGGCCGGGAAGCGAGGTCGCTGGCTGGTGTCCAGGTTCCCGCGGGCGGGTGGTAGCATGCGCGCATTCCCCGTCCCTGCGATCGAATTCGGAGCCCCCGATGACGAAGACCGCCCGCCTCGGCGTGGTGCTGCTGTGCGCCGCGGCAAGCACGGCCGCGCTGGCGCAGGCCTGGCCCGCCCGCACGATCCGCATCGTCGTGCCGACCGCGCCCGGCGGCGGCCCGGACGTCGTGGCCCGCTATCTCGCCCCGCGGCTCACCGAGGTGCTGGGGCAGCAGGTGGTGATCGACAACCGCGCGGGCGCCAACGCGATGATCGGCGCCGAGGTCGTGGCCCGCGCGCCGGCGGACGGCTACACCTGGCTCTTCGGCACCGGCCAGAACACCGTCAATCCGAGCGTGATGAAGAAGGTGCCGCACGACATCGTCGACGACTTCGCGCCGGTGAGCCTCGTGTATCAGTCCACCTACCTGCTCGTGGTGCACCCGACGGTGCCGGCGAAGTCGGTCGCTGAGCTCGTCGCGCTGGCGCGCGCGCAGCCGGACCGGCTCAACTACGGCTCCGGCGGCATCGGCAGTGCCGCGCACCTGTCGGCCGAGATGTTGCGGATGATGACGGGCGTGCGCATGGTGCACGTGCCGTTCAAGGGCATGGGATTCGCGCTGACCGATCTGCTCGGCGGCCAGCTCGACCTGATGTTCCCGGCCGTGCCGAGCGTGCTGCCGTATCACAAGGCCGGTCGCCTGCGTGGTCTGGGCGTCACCAGCCCACGCCGTCACCCGTCGGCACCGGAACTGCCGACGATGGCCGAGACCCTGCCGGGCTTCGAATCGCGCTCCTGGATCGGCGTGCTCATGCCGGCGGGGACGCCGCGCGACATCGTCACGCGCGTCAATGCCGTGCTGGTGAAGCTGGTGGGCTCGACCGAGGTGCGGCAGGCGCTGATCGCGCAGGGCGCGGACCCGGAGACGAACACGCCCGAGGAGTTCGCGCGCTACATCCGGCAGGAGGTGGCGCGGGCGGCGCGGGTGGTGAAGGCGGCGGGCATCCGGCCGGAATGAAGATGGGCGCCGGCACCAACGGCGGGCGCGACGACGGGGGGCGGCGAATGAAGTGCGCGATCTGGGGGAGCGGGGCGATCGGGGGCGTCGTCGGCGCGGGCATGGCGGCCGCGGGCGAGCACGTGCTGCTGGTCGACGTCGTGCCGGAGCACGTGGCGGCGATGAACGCGCGCGGGCTCACGATCAAGTCCGCGCAGGGGGATCGCACGACGCCGGTGCGCGCCGCGTTGCCGGCGCAGGTGCAGGGCGTCTTCGATCTCGTTTTCCTCGCGGTGAAGTCGCAGTACACCGCGCTGGCGGTCGCGGCCGTGCTGCCGCACCTCGGGCCGCAGTCGGCCGTCGTCTCGCTGCAGAACGGCGTGAACGAGCCCGACATCGCGGAGCGCATCGGCGCGCAGCGCACCATCGGCTGTCTCGTCGACTTCTCGGCCGACTATCACGGCCCGGCGGAGATCATGCGCGGGCGCACCGGCAATCTCTTCATCGGCGAGCTGGACGGGCGCACGAGCGCGCGCATCGCCGAGGTACGGCGGCTGCTCGCGCTCTCCACGCCCACCCACGTGTGCGCCAACATCATGGGCTACGTGTGGGCCAAGATGTGCAAGGCCACCGTCGACGCCACCACCGCCCTGGTGGACGAGAACGCCTTCCAGGTGCGGGCCGACCGTCGCTATCACCCCGTGCGCATCGCCCTGCTCGCCGAGGCGATCCGGGTGGCGGCCGCCGACGGCGTGCGCGTCGAGCCGTTCACCCACTTCGACCCGGCGCCCTTCGTCGACGACGGGCCGGGCGGCCGCGAGCGCGCGTTCGCGGTGCTCGACGAGATGGCGGCCGGGCAGGCGAAGAACAACATCAAGGTGCGCACCGGCTACTGGCGCGACATCGTCGTGCGCAAGCGCCGCACCGAGATCGACTACATCACCGGCGAGATCGTGCGTCGCGGCGAGCGCCTGGGCGTGCCCACGCCGATCAACCGCCTGCAATGGCGGATGTTCGAGGAGATCGAGACCGGCCGGCGCGCGATGGGCTGGGACAACCTCGAAGCGCTGAAGGCCGCGCTCGGCTGAGCGCGGATCGATGGTCAGGCGAGTCGGGCTCGCGCGTCCGTTCGGTGGGGTCAGGTCCGTTGGGTGGGGTCAGGTCCGTTGGGTGGGGTCAGGTCTTGCAGTTGAGCCTCGGGCCTCCGGCGGTGCAGTTCATCGACGCCGGCGCGCGATGCTCAAATGCAAGACCTGACCCCACATGGACCCCACATGCACCAGCGTCACTGCACCGACGGCACGGAGAAGGTGTCGTCCTGCTTCTCCTCGATCTGCGTCTTCTGCTGCTTCGCGCGCTCCAGCATGCGGGCGCGGTGCTCGTCGCGCAGCTTGGCGCGCTCGGCCGGCGTCTTCGCATTCCACATCTGCTGCATGTGCGCCTGACGCTCTTCCAGCGTCATGAGCCGTGTGCCGTACATGCGCTCGCGCGCCCAGCCGCGCGGACCCATCCCGGCGCCGGGGCCGGGACCACCGCCGGGACCACCGCCGGGGCCGCCACCGGGACCGTAGCCCGGGCCCTTGCCGGGTCCCTGGGCCGTGCTCAGCGAAGGCGCGGCGAGCGCCGCCGCGGTGAGGGTCGTCAGAAAGACTCTGCGCTTCATGGGCATCTCCTCGGGTGCTCGTGGCGGGCGACGGCTCCCGTGCCGTCGCACCGCGTGTCCCGCGCTTCCTTCGAGCGGAAACGCAGGAGCGTCCAATCGTGCAGCGTGTTGCGTGGCACATGCTCACGCCCGCGCGCTGCACGATCGCGGGCCGTCATCTTCGATCGCGTGCGAGCGAAAAGTGTTGCGCTTCGTCAATCGATCGATTGCCGAACGATCGATGGATCGCACTCCGTAGGTCCGCTCACGTAATGTCCGGTGGGGTCGGTCCGGTGCGGTCGGTCCGGTGGGGGTCGGTCCGGTGGGGTCAGGTCTTGCATTTGAGCATCGCGCGCCGACGTCGATGAACTGCACCGGCCGAGG
>JADZEE010000159.1 GCA_020850735.1 Gammaproteobacteria bacterium
CAGCGTGAACAACTCCGGATAGCGGGCAGCCGAGACCAGATGGAAGAATGGCCGCAGGATCCAGCGGCCCGCGGCGAGCATCAGCGCCACCGCGGCGAGCGCCTTGGCCATCGCCAGCAGGATGGGCACCACCGACGCACCGGCCCCGCCCGGTGACAGCAGCGGAATGAGCACCAGAAAGGGCACGGCGGCGAGATCCTGGAACAGCAATATGCCGAGGGCGAGCTGGCCGTGGCGGGCATGCAGCTC
The DNA here is from genome assembly GCA_020850735.1 of Gammaproteobacteria bacterium. Classification (GTDB taxonomy): domain Bacteria; phylum Pseudomonadota; class Gammaproteobacteria; order JADZEE01; family JADZEE01; genus JADZEE01. Next base: position 250 of record JADZEE010000159.1, read on the forward strand.
GAGCTGATCGCTGAGCTGCTTGACGACCAGGGCCGTCGACGACAAGGACAGGGCGCCACCGACGATGATGGCCGCCGACTGGCTCATCCCGAGCGCCCAGGCGATGACGGCGCCCGATAGCGTGCCGATGAAAACCTGCGAGGCACCGAGCCGCACCAGGATGTCGCGCATCGAGCGAAAGCGCGCGAGCGAGAATTCCAGACCGATGGTGAACAACAGGAACGCGACGCCGATCTCGCCGAGCAGGCGTCTTACCTCGCCGTCCTGCACCCACGCCAGGGCGTGCGGACCAACCAGCGCACCGACGAACAGGTAGCCGAGGATGGGCGGCAGGCGCAGGCGGCTGAACAGCGCGATCGCGAGCACCGAGATCGCGAGCAGCAGCATCGTGTCGGCGAACAGCAGGTGATCCAATGCGGTGAACCCGGTGTGCGGCGCGCCGGCTTGCGCGCCGCCCGCATTATGCGGGCGTGTTACGCACCCGGGCCAGCACCGCGGCCGTCCCGGGGCGGCTCACAGCCTCTCAGTCGACGGTCGTGTGCAGGAGCAGGCGCCAGTCGCCGGCTGCGAGCTGCACGTGCCAGCGGCCGCGGGCGAGCGGCGCCAGCTCGCCCCGGTACACACCGGCGCCGTCGCGCACGAGCGTGACCTGCTGGTCGAGTCCCGCGCGGGTGGCGCTCATAAACGTGGCCTGTACGGTAGGCGGCAACACGAAACCGCTGTCCGCCTCGAGCAGTACCGCGGCGCGGCCTGCCGCCGGGTTCACTTCCAGCGCGGCGTGCAACCCCAGGCGTCGTGCCGCCAGATCGCGGTCCAGAACCTCGTTGATGGCCAGGCCTTCGCGATAGTAATCGTCCGACACCAGGCCGTCGTCAGATTCGATTGCGAGCGTGATGGTGAGCAGCGAGCCGAGCACGGCGAGCAGCGGAAACGAGATCAGCAGCCAGACGTAGGGTTCACGGTACCAGGGGCGCGGCGATGGGATCATGGCGCGGGCCCGATGAACCGTGCGTCCGCGCGAACCTCCACGGCCGGCGAACCGGTGGTGCGCAGCTCGAACTGCACGGCGGTGCTGCGGGCGCTGAGCTGGTCTTCCCCGGCGCTCAGCCGCACCGGCAGATCGAACACGGCACCGGCGTCGACCTCGATTGCGGGCGCATCGTAGGCGAGCGACAACCCGTCGATGCCGGTCGCGTTCAGGGTGTAGCGCCGCGGGTGCTGCTCCTTGTTGAGGATCTTCAGGGTGTAGACGTTTTCGATACGCCCATCGTCGGTTTCCCGGTAGAGCTGGTTGCGATCGCGGATGACGTCGAGCGCGAACGGGGTACGGCTGGCGATGCCCCAGGCGGCGGCAGCCGTCAACACGAGCAGTATGGCTCCGTAGACGAACACTCGCGGGCGCAGAACACGAACCGGTTCGCCTGCCAGGGCGTGCTCCGTCGTATAGCGTATGAGCCCTTTGGGATAGCCGACTTTCTCCATGACGGTGTCGCAGGCGTCGATGCAGGCGGAGCAGCTGATGCATTCGTGCTGCAGGCCGTTGCGGATGTCGATGCCGGTCGGACAGACCTGGACGCACAGACCGCAGTTGATACAGTCACCGAGCCCGGCCGCCTGCTGATCGGTACCGGGCCGGCGCGCACCACGCGGCTCGCCGCGGCGCACGTCGTAGGAGACGATGAGCGTGTCCGCGTCGAACATCGCGCTCTGGAATCGTGCATAGGGGCACATGTACTTGCAGACCTGCTCGCGCAGCCAGCCCGCGTTGCCGTACGTGGCAAAACCGTAGAACAGGATCCAGAAGCTCTCCCACGGCCCCAGCGCCAGGGTCGTCATTCCGGCGGCGAGCTCGCGGATCGGGGTGAAGTAACCCACGAAAGTGAAGCCGGTGTACAGGGCGAACGCGATCCACAGCGCATGCTTGGTCGCCTTGATGCGCACCTTGCGCAGCGACAGGGGTGCCTGATCGAGCCGTATCTGATGGATGCGGCTGCCTTCCACGAAGCGCTCGATCCACAGGAACACCTCGGTCCACACGGTCTGCGGACAGGCATACCCGCACCACAGGCGTCCCGCCAGTGTGGTGAAGAAAAACAGGCTCATGGCCGCAATGATGAGCAGCAGCGTGAGATAGATGAAATCCTGCGGCCAGAACACCAGTCCGAACAGATGGAACTTGCGGTTCGGCAGATCCCACAGCACGATTTGTGTGCCGCCGAGATCGATCCAGGGCAGGCCATAGAACAGGCCGAGCAGGACCACCACGCCCGTGTAGCGCAAGCCGGCAAACAGACCGTGTACCTCGCGCGGATAGACCTTCTGGCGCTTCTCGTACAGGGCGCGCTGAAGGTCGTCGAGCGGCACGCTGGCCTCGATGCGGGCCGGATCGGCAACGGGTGGGGCGAGCGGATGTCCGGGTTCGAGCCTGTTCATGCAGTGTAGACCGATGTCTGCCGGCGCGGTTCAGGGCCCCCGCGCCGCACGTACCGTTGCCAGGCGGGAATGCCCGCCCGCCCGCGCGGGTGCGCAAGCGTGCACGCCGCGCCGGCGGGCCGCGCCCGGGCGTCTATTGCTCCGCTCCCACCGACAGGCTGTAGACGTAGGTCGCGAGCAGATGCACCTTGGCGTCGCCGAGGAATTCCCGATGCGCCGGCATGCGCCCCTGGCGGCCGTTGGCGACCGTCTCGATGATGCGCGCCTGCGAGCCACCGTACAGCCACACGTTGTCGGTCAGGTTCGGCGCCCCCAGGGCCTGGTTGCCGGTGCCGTCCGCGCCGTGGCAGGCGACGCAGGTCTGATTGAAAACGATCTCGCCCCGGGCGGCGACCACCGGATCGGCTTTGCGGCCGGACAACTGACGCACGTACTCGGCCACTTCGAACACGCCATCCTTGCCGAGCGCCTCGCCCCACGGCGGCATGATGCCCTGGCGGCCCGCGAGTATCGTCTGCTCGATCGCCTCGGGGCTGCCGCCCCAGATCCAATCCTGATCGCGCAGGTTGGGAAAGCCGCGCACACCGCGCGCATCCGAGCCGTGGCAGGTGGTGCAATAGGCGGCGAACAGGCGTTCACCGATCCGGACCGCCGCGGGATCGTCGACCAGGGACTTGACGTCCACGTCGAGATACTGCGCGAAAATCGGGCCGTATTTGTCCTCGGCCCCCGCCATTTCCTGCTCGTACTCTTTCAATTCCGACCACCCGAGCACACCCTTGAACGCCCCCAGGCCCGGATACAGCACCAGGTACACCGCGCCGAACACGAGGGTGATGTAGAACAGGTTCAACCACCAGCCCGGCAGCGGATTGCTGTATTCCTCCAGGTCCTCGTCCCAGACGTGTCCCGTGGTGTCGAGATCCTCGCGCCGGCCGCGCACGCTGGCCATCCAGCGGATGAGGACGAACAGGCCCAAGAAACCGCCGATGGTCGGTACGGCGATGAACCAGGACCAGAAACCGCTCGTGAAATCAGGCATGTGTCATCTCCGGTCGTCGGTCGGTATCACGTCGGTCGTATCGTCGTCATCGAATGGAATGCGGGCGGCGGCGTCGAACTCGCGTTTGCGCCTGCCGCTCCACGCCCAAAGGACGATGGCCGCGAATACGACCAGCACGACGATGGTCCAGATACCCTGGATCAGGCCGAAATCCATCGTGATCTCCGCTCAGCGCCGCGTCGTGATCGTCGTGCCGAGGTTCTGCAGGTAGGCCACCATCGCATCCATCTCGGTCTTGCCCGCCAGGGATGCGGCCGCGCCCGCGATGTCCTCGTCGGTGTAGGGGACACCCAGGGTGCGCATGGCCTCGAGCTTGTCGCTGATGTGCGACGCATCCACCGCCGTGGTCGCGAGCCACGGATAGCCGGGCATGATCGACTCGGGCACCACGTCGCGCGGATTGACGAGGTGGATGCGGTGCCAGTCGTCGCTGTAACGGCCGCCGACGCGCGCGAGATCCGGGCCGGTACGTTTGGAGCCCCACTGGAAGGGATGGTCGTACACGAACTCGCCGGCCACGGAGTAATGTCCGTAGCGCTCGGTCTCGGCCCGGAACGGGCGAATCATCTGCGAATGGCAGAGGTAGCAGCCCTCGCGGACGTAGATGTCCCGTCCGATGTGCTCGAGCGGCGTGCGCGGCTTCAGGCCCGCGACAGGCTCGGTCGTGCTGTGCATGAAAAACAGCGGCACGATCTCCACGAGTCCGCCGATGCTCACCACGAGGAGCACCAGGACGATGAGCAGCCCGACGTTGGTTTCGACCTTGTCATGTGCGGTTGTCATGCCCGTGCTCCTCAGTGCGCCGGCGCCGGGACGGGAATGAGCGCCTGAACCGGTTTCGCGCCGGCAACGGTTTTCCAGAGGTTGTAGGCCATGATCACGGTGCCGAGCAGGAAGAACGCGCCGCCGACGGTGCGGATGATGTAGTAGGGGTGCATCGCCTGGACCGACTCGACGAAGCTGTAGGTCAGCGTGCCGTCGGTATTCACCGCCCGCCACATGAGTCCCTGCATGATGCCCGACACCCACATGGAAGTGATGTAGAGCACGATGCCGATCGTGGACACCCAGAAGTGCAGCTCGACCAGCCGCAGGCTGTACAGCTCACGCCCGTACAGCCGCGGGATCAGGTAGTACATGCTGCCGAGCGTCACCAGCGCGACCCAACCCAGGGCCCCCGAATGCACGTGACCGATGGTCCAGTCGGTGTAGTGCGACAGGGCGTTGACGGTCTTGATCGACATCATCGGGCCCTCGAACGTCGACATGCCGTAGAACGACACCGAGACGATGAGGAAACGCAGGACGGGATCGGTGCGCAGCTTTTCCCACGCGCCCGACAGGGTCATGATGCCGTTGATCATCCCGCCCCAGGAAGGCGCGAGCAGCACCAGCGACATGGCCATGCCGATGGACTGTGCCCAGTCGGGCAGGGCGGAGTAATGCAGGTGATGCGGGCCCGCCCAGATGTAGGTGAAGATGAGCGCCCAGAAGTGCACCACCGACAGGCGGTAGGAGTACACCGGCCGGCCGGCCTGCTTGGGCACGAAGTAGTACATCATGCCGAGGAAGCCGGCGGTCAGCAGAAATCCCACCGCGTTGTGCCCGTACCACCACTGCACCATCGCGTCCTGGACGCCCGCGTAGACCGAGTACGATTTCAGGAAACTGACCGGGATCACCATGCTGTTGACGATGTGCAGCATCGCAATGGCGAGGATGAAGCCGGCGTAGAACCAGTTGGCGACGTAGATGTGCTTGATGCGGCGCCTGGCCAGGGTACCGAAGAACACCACGGCGTAGGCGATCCACACCAGCGCGATGAGGACGTCGATGGGCCATTCGAGCTCGGCGTATTCCTTGCTCTGGGTGTAGCCGAGCGGCAGGGTAACGGCCGCGGCGACGATGACCAGCTGCCAGCCCCAGAACGTGAAGGCCGCGAGCGTGTCGCTGAACAGACGCACGTGACAGGTCCGCTGGGCGACGTAGTAGGACGTGCCGATCAACGCGCTGCCGCCGAAGGCGAAGATCACGGCGTTGGTGTGCAGCGGTCGCAGGCGGCTGAAAGTCAGCCACGGAATGTCGAAGTTGAGCTGCGGCCAGGCGAGCTCGGCGGCGATGTACACACCGACCAGCATGCCGACGATGCCCCAGACGATGGTCATGATCGCGAACTGGCGCACGACCTTGTAGTTGTAGGTCTGCGCCGTCGCCGAGGCTGCGCTGGACATGCGGTTCTCCTGAAAAGATGTCGCTGCGGGGTTGTTAGCTGACGAACACCGGCGCGACGCCGATGCCCCAGAGTATGACGGTCACGGCGAGCATGCCGACGAGCCCGACCAGGCCCACCGCGAGCACGGCGCTCGCGAACAGGAAGCCGCGCTCGGCGGGGATCTCCATGAACACGGGAATACCCAGGTAGAGCAGAAATACGGTGTAGGCGAGCGCCGGCAGGTTGACGATCAGGTTCAGCCACAGGATGGGCGCGAGCTGGAATACGCCGACGAGGAACAAGGGCACCGGTATGAATGCGGCGAGCACGATGCACTGGGTCAGCGACTGGGCGGCACCGTAGGTGGCGCCCATCCAGTGGATCATCCAGCCCACGGACAACACCGCGGTGACGATGACGATATAGTACAGCACGGCGATGACGGAAGCGCTCGCGGTGGACAGCCGCACCGTTGCCGAAGTGCCGATCTGCCAGCCGAATTGCGTCGTGCCGATGAATCCGCACACCACGGGTATAGCCGCGAGCACCAGCACGCAGGCCATGGCCTGCGCGAGCGTCATGCGCGTGTCCTTGATGGCGCGCCATTCGTCCGTCGGATGAATGAACAGCCCCAGAATGTGTGCGATCATGCCCCTGTCTCCCCCGCTTGATGATCGTGCCCGGACCTGCCGCGCGCGGCGTCGATCCGCGCGCACAGTTTGCCAAAGATAACACTGCCGCGCGAAGATCCGGATCGGGGCGCTTCGTGATCCGGTTCAAGCCTGCCCCGGCAGCCGCGCCCGGGCGCGTCGCGCCATAAGGCTCGTCGCCGATCGCCGCCACCCTGGTTCCGACATGCCATGAACCCCGTCGCCGCTGCACCGACCTTGCCCCGGGACAATGTGCCCGTGCGCAGCGCCGGACGGTGTTTTCACTGCGCGGGGCCGCTGCCGGCCGGCGAGACCCTGAGCGTGGTCGTGGCCGGCGTGCCCCAGCGGGTCTGCTGCGCGGGCTGTCGCGCCGTCACCGAACGCATCCTTGCCGCCGGTCTGGGCGATTACTACCGGCACCGCGGCGCCGCGGCCGCAACGCCCGCGGCGGATGCCGGCGGCATCGACTTCGGCGATTACGACGATCCCGCGTTCCAGGAAACGTTCGTCGAGCAGGCCGCGGACGGGACGCGCAGCGCCACCCTCATCATCGACGGGATCGCGTGCCCGGCCTGCGTGTGGCTGAACGAGCGGCAACTGCAGATGCTGCCCGGCATGCTCGAGGTTCACGTCAACTACGCCAGTCACCGCGCCCGCGTGCGCTGGGATCCCGGGCGTCTGGCGCTCAGCCGGATCTTCGCCGGCGTGCATGCGCTCGGTTATGCCGTGCATCCCTACAGTCACGCGCGGCAGGAATCCCGTCTCGACGACGAGCGCCGGACGCTGCTGCGCCGGCTCGGTGTCGCCGGCGCGCTCGGAATGCAGGTGATGATGCTCGCGGTGGCCACGTACACGGGCGGATTCGCGGCCAGTGAGCAGGGGCTGTGGACCCTGCTGCGCTGGGCCATGCTGATCCTGACGGTGCCGGTCGTGGGTTATTCGAGCCTCGCTTTTTTCCAGCCCGCGTGGCGCGATCTGCGCGCCGGCCGGTTGTCCATGGACGTGCCGGTCTCACTCGGCATTGTCAGCGCATTTGCCGCGAGCGCGGTCGCCACCGTTCGCGGGGTCGGGGACGTCTACTTCGATTCGGTGGTGATGTTCGCCTTCTTCCTGCTGGCGGGTCGACTGCTCGAGCTCGGGGCGCGCCGGCGCGCCGGGCAGGTCTGCGAAAACCTGGTGCGCCTGATCCCGGTCAAGGCGCGGCGACTCACCGGCACGGGCGATCCGGCGGGCGAGGAGCGTGTTCTCGCGGCGCGCCTGCGGTCGGGCGATCGCGTCCGCGTGCTGGCGGGCGAGCAGATCCCCGCGGACGGGGAGATCGTCGCGGGCGAATCGGGCGTGGACGAATCGCTGCTCACCGGCGAGAGCACGCCCCGGCGCCGCCGGACCGGTGACCAGGTCATCGCCGGCAGCGTGAACGTGGACAGTCCGATCGAATGCGTGATCCACCGTGCCGGCCAGTCGACGCTGCTCGGTCAGGTCGTGCAGCTGCTCGACCGGGCGCAGGCGGGGCGTCCGCGCCTGACCCGGCTCGCGGACTCGGCCGCGGCCTGGTTCGTCGGCGCCGTCCTGGTGCTCGCGGCGCTGGTGGCCCTGGCCAGGCTGCAGGCGGGCGACGCCGACTGGCTCGCGGTGACCATCGCGGTACTGGTGGTGAGCTGTCCGTGCGCCCTGTCGCTGGCCACTCCCGCCGCCCTGAGCGCCGGTACCAACGCGCTCATGCAAGGCGGGCTGCTCACGGTACGCGCCGACGCCATCGAGAAGCTCGCGCGCGTGGACACCTTCGTGTTCGACAAGACCGGAACGCTCACCACCGGGCGCCTGAGCCTGCGCGCGGTCGAGACCGCGGGTGCCGTGACGGCGGCGCGTGCGCGCGCCGAGGCGGCCGCGCTGGAACGGCACGCGAACCACCCGATCGCGACGGCCATCGTGGCCGCACACGAGGGCGCAGCTCTGGCCGCGCACGAGGTGCGGATCGTCGCCGGGCGGGGTATCGAAGGTCGTGTCGGCGGCCGTGAGCTGGCGCTCGGCAGCCCGCGCTTCGTCGCCGCCTGGCGCGGCGTGGCGGTGCCACCCGCCGGCGGGGACGACATCGAGGTGCACCTGGCCGCGCGCGACGGCTTGCGCGCGATCCTGCGCCTGCGCGACACCGTGCGGCCCGACGCGGCCGGCGTCATCGCCCGCCTGCGCGGCCGCGGTCTGCGGATCGTGCTGCTCAGCGGCGATCAGCCGGCGAGCGTGGCGGCCGTTGCGCGGGCGCTCGGTATCGACGATTTCGCGGCCGGGCTGCTGCCGGCGGACAAGCTGGCACGGGTGCGCACGCTGCAGGCGGCCGGCGCCCGCGTGGCGATGGTCGGCGACGGCGTGAACGATGCGCCCGTGCTCGCCGGTGCGGACGTCGCCATCGCCGTGGACAGCGGCACCGACATCGCACGCGCGCAGGCGGATTTCGTGGTCCTGGGCGAGCGTTTCACGGCCATTGCCGACGGCGCGCTCGTCGCGCGCCGCACGCTCGCGGTCGTGCGCCAGAACGTCATCTGGGCGATCCTGTACAACCTCGCCGCGGTCCCGGCGGCCGCGCTCGGCTACGTCGCGCCGTGGGTGGCGGCCCTGGGCATGTCGCTGAGCTCGCTCGTGGTGGTCGGCAATGCCCTGCGCGTACTGCGCCCGGCGGCGGGCGAGGGGTAGGATGGACGGTCATGGACATTCTTTACCTGCTCATCCCACTGTCGCTGGCGCTGACCGGCGTCATCGTCTGGGCGCTGCTGTGGGCGGTGCGCAGCGGCCAGTTCGACGATCTCGAGGGGCCGGCCTACCGCGTGCTGCTCGACGACGACGACCCGGTCGAGCCGCAACCGCCGGCGCCCGGGGAACGGGAACCCGGCCCGCATGAGCACACCGACCGCGGCTGACGGTGCCGGCGAACCGGTGCGGGCGCGCGCCCGTGCGAGCGTCGTCGATGCGCTCGCGCGCCGGCTCACGGACACGCAGGCACGCCTCGACGGTCTGGTGGCGGCGCTGGTGGACGCACTGGTGGTGATCGACGAGCAGGGCAGCATCGAGATGGTCAATCCGGCGGCGGAACGGATGTTCGGCTATCCCGCGGGCGAGCTGATCGGGTGCAACGTCAAGGTGCTGATGCCGCCGCCGCATCGCGACGAGCACGACGCCTACCTCGCGCGCTACCGCCGCTCGGGCGAAGCTCGCATCATCGGCATCGGCCGTGAAGTCGTGGCCGTGCGCCGTGACGGCAGCGCCTTTCCCGCCGACATCGCCATCGGCGAGGTCACGCTGCCGGACGGGCGCCGTTTCATCGGCCTCATTCGCGACATCAGCCGCCGGGTCGACGCCGAGCAGGCGCTGCGCGCCCGTGAGCAGGAGCTGCGCCTGCTGTTCGATTACGCACCGATGGCGATCATCGACTGCGAGCTGGCCGGTACGATCCGCGGCGCGAATCCGGCGGCGCTGGAGCTGTTCGGCGCCGCCACCCTGACCGGTTGTTCGCTGTTCCGGATCCTCGGCGCCGCCGATGCCGCGACCGCGGCGGACGTGCTGGGCCGCCTCGGTGCCGGCGAACGCCACGTCCCCGCGCTCGAGCACCGGCTCGCGCGTGCCGACGGTGCCGAGCTCGTCGTCTCGGCACATTACGGCCTCATCCCGATGCCCGAGCGGTCACATCGCGTGGTGATACACCTGGTCGACCGGACCGAGCAGCTGCGCGCCGAGCGCGAGGCCCGCGGCCATCGTGAACGGCTGGCACACGCGGGCCGCCTCAATAGCATGGGCGAGATGGCCTCGGGGATCGCGCACGAGATCAATCAGCCGCTGACGGCGATATCCGCCTACGCACGCGCCTGCCAGCGGCTGTACGAGAGCGGCCGCACCGGGCATCCGGACTTTCTCGACGCGCTGGTGCAGATCGGTGCCCAGGCCGAGCGCGCGGGCGAGGTGATCCGCCGGCTGCGCCGCTTCGTGCACAAACGCGAGAGCCGCGTCGAACGCACGGATCTGCGCGAAGAGCTCGCCGCCGTCATCCAGTTCGCGGCCGTGGACACGCGCACGAACGAGACCCGGATCGAGTTGCGTACCCCGCCGGCGCTGCCCGCGGTCAGCGCCGACGCCATCCAGGTGCAGCAGGTGGTGTTGAACCTGGTCCGCAATGCCATCGAGGCCATGGAGGGCCTGCCAGCCGCCGACAAGGCGATCATCATCGACGTCGCAGCGGCCGGTCCGGACTTCGTCGAGATCGGCATCGCCGATGCCGGTGCGGGCGTGGACGAGGCACTGGCGCGCAACCTGTTCAAACCATTTTTTACCACCAAGGCGACCGGCATGGGCCTGGGTCTGATCATCAGCCAGTCGATCATCGAGGCGCACGGCGGCCGCATCTGGCACACGCCCAACGAACCGCGGGGATCGGTGTTCCGTTTCACGTTGCCGGTGGCCTTGCCGGCGTGACCGCCGCGCCCCGCAGGATCGTCTACGTCGTCGACGACGACGAGGCCGTTCGGGCTTCGGTGAGCCTGCTGCTGCGCTCGGTGGGTCTGGAGGTGTACAGCTACCCGTCCGCGCGTGCGCTACTGGACGACGCGCTGCCGGCCGCCTGCGCCTGCCTGGTGCTGGACGTGCGCATGCCGGGCATGAGCGGGCTGGAGCTCCAGCGTGAGCTCGCGGCGCGACGCCTGGATCTGCCCATCGTGTTCATCACCGGTCACGGCGACGTGCCCATGGCGGTCGCGGCAATGAAGGCGGGCGCGGTCGACTTCCTGCAAAAGCCGTTCAACGATCAGGATCTCATCGAGCGGGTACAGCAAGCGCTGCTCGGCGCCGAACGCACCGCGGCGGCGGCGGCGGAGATCGACGACGTCCGTACACGCATGGCACGGCTGACGCCGCGCGAACATCAGGTGCTCGCGCGGGTCGTGGACGGGCAGGCCAACAAGACCATCGCCGCCGCCCTCAGCCTGTCGGAACGCACGGTCGAGATCCATCGCGCCCGTGCCATGGAAAAGATGGAGGCGCGCTCGCTCGCCGAGCTGGTCCGGGTCACGCTCCTGGCCCGCGAATGAGCGCGGCGCGTGCCCCGCCCGGGCCGTGCCCCGCCCGGTCCGGCCCCGGCCCCGCCGCATCCGCGCAGCGCCGGTCCCGGACTACGTAGTTTCCCTTAGGTGCTCGCGGAAACCGCTGATTCAAAGGCTTCCCGCGCCATGTTGTGATGGCTCCCGGCGTTTCCTGAGATCCACGCAACGAAGGGGGCTTCGAAACATGGGTACTTCCGACAACATCGTTCGGCTGCACCAGCGCGTGTCCTGCGACGAATGCAGCCTCAACCGCTTCTGCCTGGCCGCCGGCCTGGACGCCCAGGACACGGAACGACTCAGCGCGACGATGCGGCACAGCCGCCCCTTGCCACGCGGGCATCGCCTGTTCCGCTCCGGAGAACCGCTCGAGCATCTATACGTCATCAAGGCCGGCGCAGTGAAGATCTACAGCTCGACGGCGGACGGACTGGAGCAGATCCTGCGCTTCCACCTGCCGGGCGATCTGATGGGCCTCGATGCCATGGGCGAGGAGCGCCACATGAGCACCGCCGTTGCACTCGAGACGACCATGGTCTGCATGCTGCCCTGGCACGCCATCGACACCGCGATGCGCCAGATCCCCGGCCTGCAGCACCAGTTGTTGCGCTTCGTCGGCAACGAAATCGCGACCGAGAACGAGCGGGTGGTACTGCTCGGGCAGCGCTCCGCACGCGAGCGCCTGGCCGCGTTTCTGCTGTACCTGTCGGCGCAGTTCAAGCGCCGCGGCCTGTCGGCGACCGAATTCAACCTGCCGATGTCACGCCAGGAAATCGCCAACTACCTCGCCCTCGCGATCGAAACGGTGAGCCGTCTGTTCACTTCCTTCCAGGGCGAGGGTCTGGTGACCATCGAGCGGCGCTTCGTGCGCCTCGAGTCGCTCGAGGCGATGCGCCAGACCGCCTACTCCGATTCGGTCTCGGCGGTGTCGTGAGCGTAGCGGGTACGGCGCCGATTGAGTTGGAAACCACCATCGCACGTGCTGCCGGCGCGGTGAACACACTGGTTCCGCCGACGATCCACGTCATCGAGCCGGACCCCGCCGTCGCGCAGGGGCTGCGCTCGCTGTTCGTGAGCCACGACTACGCCGTCGAGGTGTATGCGAACGCGAGCGCGTTTCTGGCCCGCGGCGCCGTCCTCGGGCCGGGCTGTGTGATTGCCGAACACGCGCTGCCGGACGGCTCGGCCCTGTCGCTCATCGAACAGATCGCCGCGCGCGGCGAGCCGCTGGCCGTGATCGTCATCGCCGCGCGCAGCGACGTGTCGAGCGCGGTCGAAGCCATGCGTGCCGGCGCATTCGATTTTCTCGAGAAGCCGTTCGCGCAGACACGGCTGCTCGAACGGGCGGCCGAGGCGATCCAGGCCACGACGCCCGAACGTCACTGAGCGCTGCGCGTTTCCGGATCCCGGCGCACCTGCTCGCGCCCCGTCGCCGAGCGGGACGGGGCGGGCAGGCATACCCCGCGTCATCGCGAGGGACGGCGCGCCAGCGACGTCCCGTGGCGATCCACGCACCGGAGTCACCAGGCCCTGGATGGCCACGCCCGCTATGCGGGCTCGCCATGACGGGGGCGCCGATACGACGCGGCGGCGGAGCGGCCGGTTTATACGGTATCGTCATCGCGAGGGACGGCGCGCCAGCGACGTCCCGTGGCGATCCAGACCGCGGCGCATGGATGGCCACGCCCGCTATGACGGCTCGCCATGACGGGGGCGCCGGTACGACGCGGCGGCGGAGCGGCCGGGTTATGCAGCATCGTCATCGCGAGGTCCGGCGC
>JADZEE010000160.1 GCA_020850735.1 Gammaproteobacteria bacterium
CAGTACGTACCTGCTCGACGGCAAGACCGATCATGGGAACAAGTGCGAGGAACTCGTAACGCTCCTGCGGGAGCTGCTCGAGCAACCGGCGGTGAAGGTCGTCATCTTCAGTCAGTGGCTGCGCACGCACGAACTCATCGTTCGCCGCCTGGAGCCGAAGCGCTGGGGGCACGTGTTGTTCCACGGCGGCGTACCCGGTGCCAGGCGCGGCGCGCTCGTCGAGCGCTTCCATAAGGATCCGGGCTGCCGGGTATTCCTCTCGACGGACGCCGGCGGGGTGGGTCTGAACCTGCAGGCTGCGGCATCGGTCGTGATCAACATGGACCTGCCCTGGAATCCGGCGGTGCTCGAGCAGCGAATCGGGCGGGTGCACCGCCTGGGTCAGACGCGCGGCGTTCAGGTCGTGAATTTCGTCGCCCGCGGCGCCATCGAAGAGGGCATGCTGTCCGTGCTGGCATTCAAGAAGTCGCTCTTCGCCGGTGTGCTCGATGGTGGACCGAGCGAGGTGTTCCTGGGCGGATCGCGACTGCGGCGGTTCATGGAGAGCGTGGAAGCGGTGACCGCGGTGGCGACTGCGGATTCCCCTTCCGCGGCGCCGCCCGCATCGGTACAGGCACGCCTGCCGGCCCGTAACGCCATCACTACTGATCATGCGCGGTCAACGGAAAAGTCCGGAAAGCCGGCAGGCGGACAACCGTCGGTGGATTCCTGGGCGTCACTGCTGACGGCAGGCTTGAAGCTGGTCGAGTCGCTCGCGAGCGCATCGAGTGGTAACGGCAATGGCGCCGCCGGCACAACGCCAAGCTGGCTTACGACCGACGCCGCGACGGGGCGCAGCTACGTGAAGCTGCCGGTGCCCGAGCCGCAGGTTCTGCAAGCGCTCGGCGCTGCGCTTTCCCGGCTCGCCAGTGGGTTGATCAAGTGAACTGACCGGCATGTGGAACACGCCCACGGCCCTTGCCGGGGTGGCCGCCGTCGAAGACGGTGTAGAATGAGCGCGTGCAGACCAGAGACCCCGGACAATCGGCGATCCTCGGTGAGCTGTTGAGCGAGGTACGCAGCCGTCTCGGCGCGGGGGCGGAGGCGCTGACGGTCGAGCGCGCGGTGCTCGGCATCTTCTTCACCGGCGTGAAGCTTGCCAACGGCGCGGGTGGGTTGTGTGCGACGCCCATCAAGAGCCTGCCGGAGGCTGTCTGCTGCCCGAGCTCGGCCAGGGCCACGCCCGCGCCGGGCAGGATCTCCGGTCGCAAGGCGCTCGAGGTGCTCGAGGATCTGCAGCGGCCGCAGGATCTGCGGCGGGCGCTGGCCATCGCCACGCTCAATGCGCTGACGGAGACGCTCTGGCTGCGGGACGGACCGCCGGCCGGCGTGGAGGCGAGCGACGGCGACGCCTTCGCGGCCTTGCGCATCGCGCCCGGGCAGCGCGTGGCATTGGTCGGGGCCTTCCCGCCGTACATGCGCGAGCTGCGCCGTCGCAACCAGCCGTTCAACGTCCTCGAGCTCGATCCGAAGACGCTCAAGCCGGACGAGCTGCCGCACTATGTGCCGGCGGAACGGGCGGCCGATGTCCTCCCTGATGCCGACGTCTTCATTACGACGGGCACGACCTTGCTCAATGGCACGCTCGAGGATCTCTTGCGGCTGCTGCGGCCGGGCGTCGAAGCGGCGGTGATCGGGCCGACCGCGACGCTGATGCCAGAGCCCTACTTCCGGCGCGGCGTCACCGTCATCGGCGGTACGCGCGTGGTTGATGCCGATGGCGTGCTCGAGCTGCTCGCCGAGGGCGGCTCCGGCTACCACCTCTTCGGCAAGACGGTCGCGCGCGTCACGTTGCGCGCGCACGGCCGTGCCGCCGGCTGAATGTTCACGAGGACTCCACGGCTGAGTACTCGAACCCGTACCGGACCGCGGCAGCGTCGAGTGCATCGCGTACCTGACGTTCGCAGCTGACCGGCTCCATTCCCACGACGAGCACGTTGAGGGTGACATCGATGCCGGTCAGCGGCATCGTGGCTGGCTCATACAGCTCGACGTCGGGCGCCTGCCGCGTGGAGACGGCACTGCCTCGAATGACCCCCCCCGGATGGCAGCGGTGCAAAGGCCTTGATGTGCCCGATGACGTGCCGGCCGGCGCTCTGGCATGTCGTCGCGAGGGCAGCAAGAACCTCCGTGAGCGCGGCTGCGCACGAGGCAGGCGCCGCCGGATCGTGGAAGGTCCACCGGTAGGTCCGTGCGAAGGGTTCCAGGCCGTCGTTCGTCAAGCCAGCAGTGCCTCGGCGAGGTCGGTGCTCAATGGTGCCGTCGCGTCGTGCAATTGAAGTCTGGAGCTTGGGTCGATTTCGTGCACGATGCGCCGTGCGGCGGCGATCTCTGCCGTCGTTGCGATATCCAGCTTGCCGATGATCACCCGGTCCGCATGGCGAATCTGCCGGATGATCAGCGGTGTCACGACAGCCATCAGTTCCTCGATGCGCTGGGCGTCGACAAGGGTGGCGGCAACGATTTTGAGATCAGGCACGCGCGCGAACTCGAGTGCCGAAACGAGGTGCGCCGGCTCCGCTATGCCCGAGGGCTCGATGATCACCAGGTCCGGCAGGGTGGTGGCGGCCAGACCTTCCAGGACGGGCGCCAATTCCGCCACCAGGGAGCAGCAGATGCAGCCCCCCAGCAGCTCCGTGACCGCGAAACCAAGTCGCGTCGCCAGCTGGTTGTCGACGCCGGTTTCACCGCGCTCGTTGACGATCAACGCAACGCGCAAGCCTCTGGCGTGCGCCTCCCGGGCAATCTGCAATGCCAGGGTGGTCTTTCCGGACC
>JADZEE010000161.1 GCA_020850735.1 Gammaproteobacteria bacterium
CTAGAGCCGGCCGGGTGCGGCGGCGTCGCCGCCTCGCAGCGCGGAGGCGGTCTGTCTGGTAAGACACACTGGAATCGGACTTGCGATCAGCCGACCATCGGTGAGACTCAGCTGCTTCATGGGCTCCGCGCCCATGATGGGAACCATTCCCGCGAATTGCGATTCCGGCTAACTCCCGCCGTGGAGCAGGCGCCAGAGCGTCACCTGGTCGGGGAAGCCCGTCGGCTGCAACTGCGCGGACGCCTGGTAGGCGCGTAGCGCCGCTTGCGTTATCGCGTCGTACCGGCCGTCGATCGCGCCCGGGTAGAAGCCGCCGGCCGCGAGTTTGCGCTGCACGCGCCGCAGCACTTCCTCGTACAGGAGCACTTTGCGCTCGCCGAGCGCGACCTCGACCTTCTGCGACGGCGCGTGCAGCCGCCCCTTGCCGGCCTGCGCGACCACCGCCCGGAGGACCGCGAAAACCGGCGCGTCGGGATTCTTTCGGCAGTTCTCGCTCACGATCGCTGCGAGGAGCTCCGTGGTCTCGAACGACGCGATGTCGTAGGTGTCGTCCGTGTGCTGGTTGGCGCCGGTGATGTAGCCGTCCATCCAGGCGCCGACGAGATGGTAGATCTGCGAGCGCGCCTCGCGCTCGCGCTCGAAGACGGCGCACTTGACCAGCCCCGCTCCGCGCACGCCGAACTGCCCCCGGTCGTCGGCCGCGCCGGCCGGCAGTGCAAGCGCGACCGCGATCGCCGCAAGCACGCTCGCGGCGGTTGTTCTCACGAGCATCCCGTCGGCCCGCGCCCTCCTTGCGCCCCGAGGCGGCGGCGCGCGATCGCCGCGACGCCGAGCGCCGCGAAGACGAGCGCGAGCGTGCCCGGTGCAGGGACGGCAGCCACGGCGATGGTGAACGCCGCTGTGGGGATCCGGCCGAAGCCGAGCAGATCGAACGTCCGGTCGAAGACCGGAAAGCGGAGCTTCGGCGTGGCGAACAGCGTGTTGCCGAGCCCGAGCAGCGTGTTGAGGCTGACCGGGGTGGTGCCGAGGATGGTGACCCCCGCCGCCTCGGCAGTGAAGCCGAACTTGTAGATGTCCCAGTTCCCCGTCAGGCCGAGGTCGATCCCGATCGTGTTCTTCAGCATCGCTTCGACCCAGAACGTGGGCGTGAAGGTCGTGGTCTCGAGCAGCGCGATCCGCGGCAGCGCCTCCCACGCGCCTTCCCAGAAGCTCCGCGGTCCGGCGAGGCCCTCGATCAGCAGCGGCGAGCTGAAGTCCAGGCGCGCCATCAGCGTCGGCGTGAGCTCGAAGTCCTGGGTGATGCCGATGTCCGGGCCGATGTCGATGTCCAGCCCGTCGAACTGCATGCCGACCTTGAAGCCGCCCGCGTCGATCAGCG
Organism: Gammaproteobacteria bacterium; assembly: GCA_020850735.1. GTDB lineage: Bacteria > Pseudomonadota > Gammaproteobacteria > JADZEE01 > JADZEE01 > JADZEE01. The sequence continues at coordinate 1,379 of JADZEE010000161.1, forward strand.
TCAGCCCGATACCGAGCGGCGGGATCGCGCCCGCGCCGGTCACGAAGGCGAGGCCGTCGACGTCCGCCCGGAGCTTGACGACGTCGTCGCGGCCGCTCGAGGTCAGGCCGGCGCTGCTCGTAGCGATGTTGGGCAGCTTGAACTCGATCGAGGCGAGATCGATCGTCACGCCGGGCACGCCCCCGGTGGTGTCGAGGAGGGTGAACTGCGAGGTCGTCAGCTTGAAACCCGGCGTCGCGGCGGCCGTCACTGCGGCCTGCAGCGTGAGCGTCTGGTTCGCCAGCTTCACCTCCGCGAGCGGCTGGCGCAGCTCGCCGGGGTTGTTCGGCGGCAGCAGCTCGTCGAGCACCTTGATGCTGTTCGGGTCGATCCTCAGCACGTTCTGGTCGAGGTCGAGGGCCGGCAGGGCAGCCGTGCCGGTCGGCGTGCAGCCCGAAAGGATGAGGCACGCACGGGCGCTCACCGAGCCGGAGAGCTGCGCGATCGCGTCGATGTGCGCCTCGATCCAGGGCGACTGGGACGCGAGACTCGCCCCGGTGCGGGTGCCGTCCGGGTTCAGGCTCAAATACGCGCCCGCCGTGGCCGTGTCGGGCAGCACGGCGGACACGTCGTAGAGGGCCGCCGCGTCGACCGTGCCGCTGTTGATCGTGTAGCCGAACTCGAGTCCGAACTTCCCCGATGTGACGAGATCGACGCGCGCGCCGGTGCGCGTGTCGATCACCTCGCGCACCTGGCCCTTGGAGGGCTCGGGACCGCAAGGGAAGATCGTCTCCTGGCACGCCTTCCACGCCCACCATGCGGGGTTCGTGTTGATCGTGACCGTGCTCAGGCTGCCCGTGAAGCCGCCCACACCCACCGTGCGGTTGGTCCACTGCGGACCGACGAACACCGAGTCCGCGAATACCGGCGCGGTGCCCGGCCCCCACATGCTCTGCCCGACGGTGTCGAAGACGAGGGTCCCTGCGTCGTAGAGCGCCGTGGCGTCGGCCGGCCCGGACATCGCGCACCCTGCCCAAAAGGCGAGCGCCGCAGTCCGCTTGCCCGTCCCAATCGTCCACAGCGAACTACCCGAAGCGAGCGGGGTGCGCATGCGACCTCCTGGTGCGACCACGCCAGGGGCGCGATCGCGGTTCCGGGCGATTGTTGCGGCGGCGACCCGGCCCGGACGAGCCAGCCGCTGCCGAGAAGGTTTACAGACTGGGTAATATCTTACGGTTTGCTGACGATGAGCAAGACTTGTTCCAGATTCCACAAGATCTTGAACTTTCAGACGTTCGTCGCGATAAGCGGAATCCGGCTCTACGCAGTTGTCAAATTGTCCGACACAATCTTTGCGTGAGGGTGGAGCGAGACGCCCGTTGGCGGCGTGCTTTTCTGTCTCTGCAGTCGGCGGGCTAATGAAGTATTCCGATATCGAGGCATCTCTTCCGGGCCCGAAACGCGGACCGCAACGCCACGCTGAAGTGCTGGCCGACGGATTCGTCTACCACGAGCCGTGATGCTCGGGTACGCGGGCAACCAGCGGCAGGGCGGCAACGAGCAGCAAGGCCGTCGCGGCGTAGACCCAGGCCTGGGCACGGCTGGGGTCATCGGAACTCGCGAGGATCGCGGTGACAATCGAAACCGTGGTGATCGATCCGATCTGCAGGGCGGCGGTGCGCAGCGCGGCGAGCGTCGAGGAATGCTCGGGCGCCAGTTGCAGCCCCGCATTCCGGCTGGCCGGGTTCACCGTCCCGCGTCCGGCGCCGACGATGAATGAGGCACCCGCCAGCCAGACGTACGGCGAAATGCCGGGAGCCGGGTCGAGGGCGAGCAGCAGCATCCCCACTGCGATGACGATCCCACCGGCATACAGGGGCGGCCGATGACCGGTGCGCCGCAGTGCCAGGGCGGCCGCAATGGACAGCACGATGGCGGCGGCCCCCTGGGGGATCAGCAGTGCGCCCGCGTCGAACGCGTCGAAACCGTAGCGGTTGGTTGCATACAGCGGAATGAGCACCATCGCTCCAGTCGTGATGCCGCCGTAGACCGTGTTGATGAGGTTCACCGATCCAAATCCAAGCCCGTGGATCAGGCGCGGGGCGATGAACGGGGTCGCCGCGCGGTTGATGTGGCGGAAGAACATCCACAGCGTGACGATCGCGACGATCAGCGGCACCACGAACGCGGGCGACCAGACCTGCGCCCGGTCCTCGCCCAGGTAGCTGACCGCCAGCATGCCGGCGAGCAGCCCGACGCCAAGCAGCGTCATGCCGATGCCGTCCGTCTCGAACCGGGTTGTCTTCGCGCGCGGCCGGTCGCGCGGCACGTAACGCAACGCCAGCGCGACCACGGCGATCCCGATCGGCACGTTGACGAAGAACACGCCCCGCCAGGTCCAGTACGTCACGAACAGGCCGCCGAAGACGGGCCCGATCATTGCGCCGATCGGAAAGATGCTGCCGAACAGGCTGACCGCGCGATCGCGGGCGTCGCCGAAATGATCGACGACGATCCCGGTTGCCGACGGCGTGAGGCCGGCCCCTCCGGCCGCCTGCAGCGCGCGTAACGCAATCAGCGCAAAGATGTTGTCGGCCAGCCCGCAGAGCAGCGATGCCACGGTGAACGCGGCGACCGAGCCGACGAACACCCTGCGGCAGCCGTACCGCTCGCTCAGCCTGCCGCTGATCGGCAGCATCAGCACGAAACCGAACGAGTACGCCGTGATGGTCCACCCGGCCCAGTTGATCGACGTGTGCAGTCCGTGCTGCAACGGGTGCAGCGCCGTCGCGACGATCGTCGAGTCGATCGAGATCATCAGCAACGCCATCGCGACGATCGTGAACACCGGCACGCGACGGACGGGCGGGTCTTCCCCGGCGGGATCGGAATGCCCGTCGGCTCCGCGGGCGTCATTCCGACGACTCATAGGGGTGGCCCTGTTTTTCTAGACAGCGCCGCGGTGTTGAACAAGTGGAATCTCATCGGTCAGCGGCGCGATGCGACAGGGCGGTCCACGGCGGCGGCCGGGCGTCGCCTGCGATGAACGCCGGCCGCCGCGAGCTCACGCAGACAACGGCAGCGATGCCGTCAGCTCGGAGCGGCGATCTTTTCCGCGCGAATCACTCCGGTCCAGTGCGCCACTTCCGTGGCGACGAAAGCTTGCGCTTCCTGCGGCGTCGTGGTCCAGGGAACGGCGGCCTGCACGCGCAGCTTCTCCTGGATGTCCGGCCGGGCGAGCGCGGCGCGGATCATCTCGTTCACGCCGACGGTGACGTCGTCGTCCAGCCCCTTCGGGCCGGCCACGGCGTACCAGGCGGAGACGTCGAAGTCGGGAAGCACCGTCTCGGCAACGGTGGGAATGTCGGGCAAGCCCGCAAAGCGGCTCTTCGACGTGACCGCCAGTCCGCGCAGCCGGCCACTCTCGAGAATGGGCGCCAGAGCCGCGAGCGAGGTGAACATGACCGGCACCTCGCCCGCCATCACCGCCGCGTTCAGCGCGCCGCCGCTGCGATAGGACACGTGGGTCATCTGCAGTCCCAGCCGCGAGAGCATCAGCACGGCGGCGAGATGCATCCCGGTGCCGATGCCAGGGCTGCCGTAGTTGATCGCGCCCGGCTGCGCCTTGGCCTGCTGCACCAGCTCCTGCACGGTCTTGAACGGCGCCGTCGGATTCGCAACGATGGCGAACGGGCTGCGCGCCACCATGGAAATCATGGTGAAGTCACCGACCGGGTCGTAGGGCAGCGACGCGTACAGACCGGGCGCCGCCGCATGGCCCGAGGCCATGAGAAACAGGGTGTAGCCGTCAGGCGCCGCTTTGGCCACGAAGTTCGCGCCGACGGTTCCTCCCGCGCCGGGCTTGGCCTCGACGACGGCCTGCTGGCCGAACTTGGCCGGAAACTCTGCCGCCACCATCCGGGCAAGAAGATCGACCGGGCCGCCGGGGCCGAAACCGTGGATGATCTTCACCGGCCGGTTCGGCCAGCCCGGGGCTGACCGAGTCGGGAAGGGAGCAAGCGCGGCGGCAGCGAGGCCGCCGATGAGAACGTCACGGCGTTTCAAAGGTAGAACTCCTCGGGTTGCGGCCCGCGCTGGACCGGGTTGGCTCTGAAGACGCCCTGCTCGAACATGCGCATGCGCGAGGCGAGCAGCTCCTCGCTCAGCCTGGCAAGGCGCGCAGGATCGAACGTGAGCTGGCCGGCGCGCTTGACGAACTTGCCGGCCACCAACACGTTCTCGATGTCCGACGTCTCGGCGTACATGACGACGATGTGCGCCGGGTTTCCGCCCGGCAGCGCCGGAAAGATGTTCATGCCGCGGCAGTCGAACATGACCAGATCGGCCTGCTTGCCCGGAGTGATCGATCCGATCCTGCGGTCCAGGCCGAAGGCCTTGGCGCCGCCCATCGTCGCCCAGTAGATCGCATCGCGCGTGAGCGTCGAATGCTGGGTCGCGGTCGGCCACTTCCCCTCGTGCCACAGCGAGCGGTTATCGAGCTCGCGCTGATGCAGAAACGCGTGGCGGATGACCGCCAGCATCGAGCTGTTGAAATACGGATCGCAATCCGTGCCGAGCGACGGCGTTGCGCCATGCTTGACGAGCCGTCCCAGCATCGCGGGTTGCTCGTAGTTGAGCATCTCGGTCAGATTGGTCGCGGTGATCGTGCAGCCCGCGTCGAGGACGATCTTCAGCTCGCTCTCTTCGAAGCAGTTGCCGTGGCCGATGTTGTGGTCGGGGCCGAGCAGGCCTTCCCTGGCGAGGCGCGGGTAGCCGTCCTCCACCACGCGCTTGCCCTTGCGGCCATACGTGTGGGCGGAGTTGATCAGGCCGAACTCGCGGGCGAGGCGGATATCGTGCGCCGCCACCTCGTACTCGCCCCAGTCGGGACCGAGGATCGCCATGGCCAGGGTCACCAGACGCTCGTCGCTCGCAAGGCGCCCCTTGCGCAGGCGCTCGATCTCCTCGCGCGGGAACGGCTTCTTGTGATACGGGATCTCGCCGGGCCGCTCGGGCGGCTTAACCGTGCCGCGCGCAAAAACCGCCCGCACGCCCGCCTCCTCCAGGCCGTCGATCGCCGCGTCGGCCATCTGCGCGTCGCGCGCGATGTGGCACCAGTCGACGATCGTCGTGGTGCCGCCGCGCAGTTGGTTCAGCGCCCCGAGCACGTTGCCCAGGTACACGTCGCGCGCACCGTAGCGGGTGGCGAGGTTGCCGTGCATGTTGGCGAAGTAATCGCGCATGCCTGCCCAGTCGGCGCCGATGCCGCGCAACTGATACTCCCAAGTATGGATGTGAGCGTTGACGAGACCGGGGAGGACGAGCCGATGCGTGCCATCCACGATCTCGGCATCGGTAACATCCAGATCGGGCTGGACGGCGACGATCCGGTCGTCCTCGATGAGGATGTCGCCATTGTCGAAGTCGCCGATCGCCGGATCCATCGACAGGATGCTCGCGTTCTTGATCAGCAGGCGCTTCACGGCATTTCGCTCTCGGTTCCGGTTGAGACGGCAGAAAGTTATCATGCCGTTATCCGGGATATCCAGGTAACGCCATGAAGTCGAGGTGGCGTTGGAAGGCCGCCGCCCGCTGGTTCGTTGCGTCCGTGATGAGCGCAAAGAATGGGATGTCGGCCCAAGGCGCATTTGCGCGTGGAGAACGTCCGGCGTTTCCCTGCGAATCCCCTACGTTCTACTTTTACGCGGGACGAGGAAGCTGCCTAAGTCCCTGAGTTGACTGGTAGGGCGTGCAGGGGTCGAACCTGCGACCAACGGATTAAAAGCGGGTCCCAAGCAATTGGGGCTGTTGCCAATCAGGCACTTGCGGCGCTTGCCAGTCCTCAAGAC
>JADZEE010000162.1 GCA_020850735.1 Gammaproteobacteria bacterium
AAACCGACAAGGCCGAGCGCGAGCTCGGTTACCGCGCGGTGCCCGTGCAAAAGGGGGTCGACGACAGCTACGCGTGGCTGGTCGCCGAGGGTCTGCTGTAAGGCGGCGCCACCAAGGACCCGTCGCGCGCGGCTCGCCACCTCGCAACGCGCGTGAACAGCCAGCCGGCAGTTGCGGCAGCTGCGCGGTGATCAGGTCAGAAACACTCAGAGCCCGCGAAACACTCGCCCGTCGTAGCGAGACGATCCCAGGGCGTTCCCGGCCAGGCGCGGGGGCGCACAAGATCGCGCACGCGTAGCGGGCCCGCGGAATCGATTCTGGGGGTTCCCGCGACGCCGTCAGGGGCGTCCACGGGCCGTCGCGGCAGGCGCGCGGTGCTTGTTTCGCGAGCTCTCAGTCCTCTGAATCACGGATGACCATGCTACCCCGCGCGAGGCTCGCCGTCAGATCGGTCTCCTCGACCTCATCGTGGACCAGATTCTGGTGGCAATCGATGCAAGTCAGGCCCTCGCTCTGCATGCGGGCGTGCGCGGCCTTCGCGGAGCGGCCCGGTGGTCGCGGATTGCTGTGGCAACGCCGGCAGGTCAGGCTGTCCTGCGCCTTCATCTGCATGCGTACGCGGTGTGCCATCTCCAGCCGTCGCTCGTCGAACGCCTCGATGCCGGCGTAGTCGCGGGTCAGCTCGGCGAGCAGATCGCGACTGCCGTCCGCCAGGTGTGCCCACACGGCGCGGTGAAGATTTTCCATGCCCTGCGGAATGTGGCAGTCCTTGCAGCCGGGATCGGCACCGAGCGCACCGTAATGCGAGGATTCGCGCAGCTCCTCGGCCGGGTAGCTCATCGAGTGGCACGAGGTGCAGAAACCAGTCGTGGACAACGCCGCCTCGCCGCCGACGACGGCCACCACCAGCAACAGCATCACCAGCGCGCCGGCGAGCGCGGCGCCAAACCGGCCTTTGCCGGGGCGCGACTGAGTCACCGGTGGTTCATTGCTCATCGAGCGGGCGGGCCGTGGACTGGAACTCGTCGTGGAATGACGGCACGGGCGGGCCGGTGAAGGTGCCGTCGAGCTTGAAGTGCGCGTGCATGGCCCCGTCATCGCGCAAGGACTTTTCGAAATCGAATGCATATTTCGGATCGACGCCGGGTGTGAACGGCGTATACGGCTCGGCGGCACCGGGCCAGGGCGATCCCTCGTAGTTCATGTGGCAGGCGTTGCAACGCTCGGCGAATTCGAATTCCTGGCCGGCCTCGGCCAGCACCGCGCGCGGCGTGGGTTCACCGGATTTTTCGAAACGCTCTCCGTACTTGCGATGCAGCAGGCGGTACTCGGAGCCCGGGCCGTGACAGGACTCGCAGGTGACGTTCACGAGGTACTTGTCCGGGTCGTCGATGTCGTAACCGCCCTCGTGACCGTACCCGGTCGTATGACAGCCCACGCAATCGATGTTCTGCGTATAGTCCTCGTCCGGGTCCAGGCCGGCCTTGCGCTTGGCGTCGGCCTTCTCGCCGGGCGCCAGTGACTGCATCGCCCGGCCATGTCCGGTCTCCTGCCACGAACGATACTGGCTCTTGTGACAGGACGTGCACTTCTTGCGCCCGTCGTACGGGGGCTCGTCCGCAGCGCGCGCACCGGGCGCGAGTGCCAGAACGACGAGCAGTGTCAGTCCGATCCCGGGTATCGTTGCCGGCATTGCGCAGTCCCCCTTGCGTGCGTGCCCCGCGGCGGCGCGTTCTCAGCCGCCCGCGCCGTCCAGATCGTAAACCCAGAAGCCGCCGTAGTTACCGACCACCCGCGGCTCCTCGAGCTGCAGGGGATTGGACGTGGTGAACGGGAGCATCCTGGCGAGCAGCGTATCCGCCGAGGCCGCGTCGGTGAGGAAATACACGCGGATCGCCGTGTCCGCGTGCGGCACGACCAGATAGGCGTCGTAACCCTGCTCCCGCAACCAGGCTTTCACGCCACGGACCACGCCGTGCAGCTGCCCGGTATTGGGGAAGTCCTTGTAGCCGATGCCGAAACGGGCGGGACGCTCGGCGCCGAGCCGGTAGGCGTCGGTCACGTGCACGGCGACGTAGGCGTGCCGATCGCCGGCGAGCGCGCGCAAGCGCGCGACACCTTCGGTTACGGGCGCGGCCAGTGCGTCCAGGAAGACGTCGAAATCGTCAGTCTGATTGCCGTCGATCTGCCACAGCTTTGCCTCGACAGTACGCGCGGCGCTGCGCCGCGACTCCCACGCGGCAGGCAGCAGCAGCGGCCGGGCGAGGTTGTCCCGGAAGCGCACATCGACACCGCCGAACAGCGCCAGGCGGCGCGAGGTATCCCACCAGGCGAGAACGCTGGCGTCGTCGCCGGCGTGTCCGGCCACGGCATCCGCGAGCGCGAGCACTTCGGCGAGCGGCGCAGTCACGGTGATCAGCGGTTCGGCGAGCGCGCTGTGCCACTCGAGCAGCACCGGGGTGCCATCGTCGGCGCGCCCGAGGTCGACGGTCGCGAGCGCGTCCTGCGCCTCG
>JADZEE010000163.1 GCA_020850735.1 Gammaproteobacteria bacterium
CTCTCACCGACGACGGCGACGCGCTGCGGCTGGCAGTGAATCTGAATCTGTTCAACGGGGCAGAGTTCTACCACTTTCGATCGCTGGAGCGGTTCGGCCGACAAGATGAGGACGATCTCGCCGCTACCCGCCGCGCCATCGTCCGAGCCGCAGCAGAGATTGGGAGGCGGCATGAGCATCAATGACGGCGGGCCTGCGTTTCCGCATGACGGGCAGCATAACTACACGGGCGGCATGACCCTGCGCGACTACTTCGCGGCGGAGGCGATGCAGGCATTCATCGGGAAGCTAGTGAACGGCGACGAGACTTCCTCGGCGCTCATTCCAGAACTGTCCTATGCAATGGCTGACGCCATGCTCAAAGCACGGGAGGGAGCATGAGCATCGAGACAGCTAAAGCGATTTCGAATCTGGTGCCAGACTGTCGTCTTGTTGCGATCCGCGAACTGCTCGCCGAGCGGGACGCGCTCAAGGTGGAGAACGAGAAACTGTTGGCGCTTGAGCGTGACGTGCTGAGCACCCTGCCCGGCGTCTACTACATGGACCCACCTGATGGTGGTTCCGTACTTCTCGGTGAGCAGGTTCGCAGGATGGCTGTGGACGCCGCACGGTATCGGTGGCTGCGCGACACCGGCGCTGTTTCCACGGTCCGCGCAGTCGGCGATGCCGGCGATCCGACTTACCCCGACGCCGAGCGGTGCGCGCAGACATTGGAGAACTGTGAGGATGACCTGCTGACCGAGGCGGCGTTCGTGCGCTGGCAGGGGCGGGAAATCGACCGCCTGCGCGCCGCGCTGGTGGCGGCGATGGAGATTGTGCAGCAGGATCGCGCAGCGTTCGCGCTGGCGAACATTTGGTCGGATGGGCGCATGGACAATGACGACGGTGATGTTCTGCGCCGGTACGACGCCGTGATCGCGCAGGCGGACAAGGCGCTGGGGATGGAGGGATGAGTATCGTGACCACCCGCGAACAACGCCGGTTGCTTGATCGAGAGAACGCCAAGCAACCGGCGCGGATGACGCCGGTGCCGCGCGAACACTGGCTATCTGTCCGTGTTCCGCCTGGCATCGAGTCCGTGTGGCGTTCGCGGGACTTCCTCGCGCAACTCTATACGCATGAGTCGGTGCCACGGCTGAGTGTCTGCCGGACCGGTCTGCGCGGCGACAGATGGCAAGACGGAATTGAATGGGATGACCTGATGCGCGTGAAGAGCGAGTGCGGCTTCGGCGACCGATGGGCCGTCGAGTGCTATCCGCCAGAGTCAGAAGTCGTCAACGTGGCCAACATGCGTCACCTGTGGCTACTCGATGCACCACCAACCTTCGGGTGGAAGCGGTCTGCTGACTGGAGGGAAGGATGAAGTGGCGTCGGTCAGACCCGTCGGAATCCGGCCTATCCCATTGACGCGGCGCAGGAAACGCCTGCCGGCTGTCCAATACGATCCGGCCGAGCAGCCGAGAATCGTCCCTCTGACGCGCGGATCGGCTTGGGTGAGTATTGGACAGCCGAACCGCCCTCTGAGCGCCGATCGCCCGCCCCGCTACGCTGATACCTCCGGCCCGCCGATCGCGCCGCCTGCGTCGATCTGGTCAGCCGGCGGGGCGTTACCAGTTGTCCGGCACCGGCACAGTCTGGCCGGCCAGCGCGTGCGTGCAGTCGCCCAGAAATTGGATCTGGCCATCCGTGACGAACGAATGGCAGACGCGGCTCACATCATGCGCGGGATCGCCGGCGAGTGCCGGATCGTCGCTCGGCTCGCTCCACGTCACAAGTACCGACGGCGTGAAGGTCGGGCGCGCGGCATCTCCGTTCCACCCCCATCTCGGCCCCAGACCGTCGCCGACGCGCACGGTATGTGCGCGGGCGCATCCCGGACACCAGAACGTCAACCCCCCGCCTTCGGCGTTGCGCAGCTTGCTGCTGATTGCGCCCATCGTGATCTCCATCAGGCAAGCACCCAGGCCACCAGGTGCGCCACGCACCAGGCCCAGAGGTCGATCAGCCAGTCAACGATCGGCATTGACGCGCTCCCGCAGCGCCTCGTACCAGTCCCGCGCCTCGCTCAGTCGCTCGATATTGGCCCGGCAGATCCCGTAGTTTTGCCGGACGACGTCGAGCTCGTCGGCAAGCCGGACGAGCTGATCGAGTGCGGGATCATCGGGATCGGCTCGAGGTGGCTCGGCCACGGCGGGAGCGCCGGACAGGCCGCCGGCGGCGTCGAGCTGCACGCCGACAGCAGCAGGCACCCGGATATCGCGCAGGCGAGCCATAGCGGCCCGCCACGCGGCGGTTTGACGGTTCGCTTGGTCACGTAGTAGCGCCTCCTTTTGCGCCTGCCGGGCGGCCGATTTCGCGGCCAGCGTGGCCAGATCGGTCTCCGTCTGCCGCGCCGCGCGCTCGGCGACGATCTGGCGCTCGGTCCAGACGGCCCGCTCGGACTCGACGCCCTTTGACCGGCCATGCAGCCAGGTGCCGGCGAACGCGGCGGCGACGAACAGCAGGCCGCCGATCCAGCCGGCGACGCGGGTCGGGATGTCGATCACGCTGCGTCTCCTGCATCGCCTGCGGTCCTGTGCCGCTCCTGCACCGCCTGCACCGCCCGCCGGTAGTACGCCGGCCACGTCTGCGGGTGCGGCTTGCCCGGCCGCCAGTTGCGCAGGTAGTAGCTCCAGCCCGCGTCCATGTCGTCGGGCAGCGGAAGCGGGTCGGTCCACAGCAGCAGCCGCGCGAATACGGCGGCGAGCACGTCGTCGGTTTCGAGCGCCATGTAGACGGCAGTGGCGGTCGCCGGCAGGTCGCGCCGCGCGCACGCTGCCCGGGCCTCGCTACGGCTCGCCTCGTGCACCAGCACGCCGCGCACGGCGCCGTTGCGCTCGAACTGCCACAACCCGCGCGCTGGCCCGCCTGCGCGCTGTCGCCGCCAGGTCAGGCGCGACTCCTGCAGGCCGATCGCGACCAGCATCACGCGTGCCGCGTCGCTCGTCATGCGCTCGGGCAGCTCGGCGAGCGCGGGGTCGACGGCGTCGTGCAGCGCATCCACGGGTTGCACCTCAGTCCGTCCCGCCGACCTTGGTCAGGTGATCGAGCAGGCAGCGCGTGCGGTGCATCCGCCACCTGGTCGCAGCCCAGACGGCGGCGCCAGCGAGGCTCGCAACGAGGGATGTCGTCCAGCGGGTCGGCTCCTGATCGAACCCCGCCAGCGCAGAGACCGCGACCGCACCCCAGACGGTCGCCCCGACGGCGCCGCCGGGGATGGCATGGTGAAACGCAACGACGACCGCCGCGACGATGACGACTCCGAGCGAGATGTAATAGATCGACTCGATCATGGGGTCAGCTCCCAAGACGCAGGAACGTGCGCACGAAGTCGCGCAGGATTGCGCCGAGCCCGACCTCGCGCATCGCCTGCGCGATCTCACCGCACACAAGCAGC
>JADZEE010000164.1 GCA_020850735.1 Gammaproteobacteria bacterium
CGCTGCAGCTCCGTCAACTCTTGTGTCCCCGCCTGCGTCGCCATCGCGCACCTCCGCCTGAAGATGCGCGCAAGCCTGCTCGACCGCAGATCACGACGAAAGTGCGTGGATGCCTGATCGCTTACGCATCGATGCCGCGCGTCTCGAACGGGAAGGCGCGGCGGTTGCGCTGCTCGGCGTCGCTGCCGCCCTGGATCAGGCCACAGTCGAGCAGAATCTGCTGGCCACCGACCCGCACGATGTGACAGGAGCCGGTGACCTCACCGGCCGCGCCGAAGAATTCGAGCTCCATGTGGGCGGGACGATAGGGAACGGACACGGCGATGTCCATCCGCTCGCGACGTGCCCGGTGATCCGCTCCATCGTCAGATGCGGCGTCTCCTCCCAACGCACTCTGCCTGCACTCGTGGTCTGAGCGAGAGCGGCTGCAGGTGCCAACACCGCAAGAGCCGTCAGGAGGCCAGTCGCGCCGTCACGGCGCGCATTGCAGGCTCGGGAAGGTAGTCCCGCCGCCGCCCCTGATCTCCAGGCCGTTCAGCGCGACCATGAAAGGAGTACTGCCTTCCTCGGCAACGATCGAAGCCGTCGGCGTGCTCTGTGACGCGTGGTCCCACGACGTGCTGATCTTCTCGGCGCGCGGGCCGAATGAGACGCGGTCGTAGAAATCCGCACTGCCTTCGAGCGGGCCGCGTGTCTGAGTCCAGCGGAAATACATCAATCGGTCGTCGCATGGGCTCGTCGTGATGGTCGCCCCCCTGACGTCGGCTTCGCTGTCTTGCACCATCGCGGCGTTCGGATTGGGCGCCTCGAGGTTGTAGGCTTGAAAGCTGAAACGGACGGTGCTGTTCTGCAGGCGCGTGATCAAGAAGATCTTGCTGCCGGCGCTGAACGCCCACCGGCCGTCGGCGTCGACTGTGGTGTTGATGATGGGCGACCACTGGCTCGGTCCTGCCGCCACGCGGAACACGCGAATCGGAGCCGCCGTATCCCTCGACTGCGGTGGGTTGACGACCGCGAAGTACCGATTGTCCGGGCTCAAGGCCCATCCGGCCGGTCTCGACTCGCTGAGGACGACGCGGTTTTGCGCATCGGTGACGGTGAGCGTGACCGATGCGGCAACGGATCGTGCGTCGATCGTGAACGACCCGGCCGTCGGATGCGTGAAGCTGCCCGTCAGACCGTCCTCGTCGACCGTACGCAGCGCCGGGCTGCTGAACGAGCCGGTGCGGGTGCACGCGCACTGACCGCTGTTGCTGCCGGTTGGGGCCGGAGCAGCGCCGCCCGTCGTTCCGGGGCGCGCAAACCCGGGAGCGCCTGCGGTCAAGGACACGGCCACGGACGGCCACTCCGCGTCCGGCGTCAGAACACCGCCGGGCCGATAGATCGAGGCAACGCGATAGACGCCCCCGCCGCCCGGCGGCACGACGACGAACGACAGGTTCGACGTCTGCGCCGATGGCGAGATGCCGGGCCCGCTGACGAGGTACTCCCAAACGTTCTCCACAGATTGCCACCCGATCACGGCCGAACGGTTGTTGACCGCGGTCACCGCGAGCCCGGAGGGATCGCGCGGCTTGGCGGGCACGTAGTCGACAGTCGCAGCGCCGAAGGAGCCGTCGGCCTGATAGGCCAAGACCTGGTACGTGTAGGTTTGGAGCCGGTCATTGAACTGGTCCGTGGGGCTCGTGGTTTCCGCGATCCGCGCCGGCGTCACGGCCGTCCATTGCGTGGTGCCCCTGATCGCTCGATTGACGAGATACCCGGTCGCGCCCGCGACCGGCAGCCATTGCACGGTCGCCGTCGTCGGCGTGCCGGTTACCGTGAGCCCCGTGGGTGCTGGTGCATTGGACATGACAGTCGGTTGGGTGCCCGCGGGACGATCACCGGTAACAACGGCGCCTGTCCCGCGCGCAGGCGCGGCCCCGGTGGTTGCAGCGGCGCGAGAATTCGCGCGCCTGTTCCGGGCTTGTCTCGGCGCTGTGCTCGTGGCCGGCGCGGATGTCGGGACCGTCAGCATCACGGCACCCGGCGTGACCGCATACGGCTGCGGAAAGGACAGGTAATCCCAGGCTCTCCACGGCTGGCTGGTGACGCCGTTGCGCGTGCTCCCCGCCAAGACAGCCCGTTTCGACTGGAGCGTCAGGGTCGCGCGGCCACCCGCAGCGACCGTGATGATCCCCGCATGCACGGCCGCCACGCACACTGCCGAGTCGTCCCTGTAGACGTCCGTGCCGATGATGATGGAAGTAGTCACGTCGCCGTTCGGCGGACAGAGCACGGTGATCGGCGAGCCGAAATCGTCCGGAACGCGAGCGTACGTCGTGTACCAGCTGACCTGTCCCGGCTCGCCGTTGCCGATGAACGAGTAGGTCGCATCGGCGCGTGGATACGACCGGCTCGTGACGCCGTTGCGTGTCGTGCCCAGCAGAGGGTCGCCCGTGCCCGCGGCCATCCTGAACGTGACTTGGCCCGCAGTGCCAGCGGCGAGGACGCCGGCATGCACGGCGGCCGGGCAGATCTCGGAGTCGAAGTGGTAGACATCCGTGCCCCAGACCTGGGGGTTGAGAGTGAATGTCGAAGGGCAAACGAAAGTGGCGACCCTGCCGGGCTCGCCCCGGAAGGCGACCGCGGTCGTGCTTTGGACTGCAACGAGTTCCTGAGCCGTTGTGCTCGACGCGAGCAGCGATGCGCCCAGCGCGCCGACCTGGAGCAAGACGCGAAGGACGCTTGCGACTCTCATAACAACCCCCCCGCGGCGAGCAATCCCTCGCCGAATGACTTTCATTACACCCGATCGGTCAACACCGTCAAGAAACGCAGCGCAGTCCGCGCCTCGCAGCATTTCTCTCGGGGACAACGGTATGGATGCGATTGCGGTGTGGCTCTCGCCGCGGTCGTGGACTTCGCAATCTCACGGACGAGGACACTGCGCTCGCCGGCATCGACTTCGGCATGTTCCGTAACATCGGCTGGCTACGATGGCATCGTCACCATCGATCTCGACGAGCTCGATCGGGTGCTCGACAGGCGGCTGGATCTTCCGTTGGCAGAAATGGCCGATTGGAGTTCGTATTCCGACAGCCGCTGAGTCCAGCAAAGGGGCAGCGCTGACTCACCGCTCACTTCGCTTTGCTGGTGCCCAGTGCAGGCCTGGGTGACACGGTCACTTTGACGGTCACGATCAGTGCCGAGTCCGCGCCCACCGGGATGTCGTTGATCTGGTCACGGTCGGGATACGGCTCCGAGAAGGACGTACTGATCGGACCGGACGATTCGAACTCGATGCCGGCGAGGCGCTGGCCAAGAGCCGGACCGATCCTGGGAAGCATCATGGCCGGGTCTCTTGTGAGACTCCTGCCCCGGTCGCCGGGGTAGCTCGACATCTCCGCGATAGACACGAGGTCGGTGCCATCGGTGTACGTCGCGAGAAACCCACTGATGTCGCAGATCTTCATCTTCAGGTCACAGGCGACCACACCACCCTTGCTGGTGTAGACCTTGCCACTACCCTGGATCGTCTTATCGCTTGTCGTCCCAAACGGCTGGGACGGAAAGTCGCGGCTGCGCTGATGCGCCTCGTCGTCGATCCGGAATTCGACCGGCACGGACGTCGGGTCCTTGGAGATCTCCAGTTTGCCCGCCATGATTTGCTCCATGACCGACGGGTCTTCAGGGGGAGCGGCCATCCAGCCGATGTAGCGACCCTCCTCCATCATCTCGTTTGAGTTGTCGGAGGCAGTGCTGGCCGGAACAGACCCGGGCATAGGCATGTCGAGTGGAATCTCCCCTTTCACACTTCGGTTGAGCCGCCAAGCAACGTCTGAGAGGGCATCGGCCGGAACCCGTTCCCCGAACTTTCTCTCTCCCGTCAACGTGACCTCGAACGAGATGTACATCTTCTGCTGCGCCAGCAGCGTGCTCGAGTCCCCCGGCATGTTCTGCTGCGCCGGAGCAGCGCTCTTGTTCGCCGGTGTCCGATCGCCACCGCAAGCGCCAAGCACTGTCATAAGGAGCGGCGCGATTGCCGCGGGGCGGAAGTGAAAGAGCGAAGTCACAGGTCACCCCCAATAACCGGTACTACGGATGTGATTGACTATACCCGCCAGTTGCATAAATTTCGCAGCTCATGCGCTGCGGACTCGGTAATTACAGCCTGAGCGAGCGCTCGCGGCGATTCGGCAAATCTCACGTCGAGTGAGAGTTGAAGAAGCGGAGATTTTCCTCGGTAGAAACAAAAAGACGGTCACGACTCCGATATGATTGGCGTTGCTACACGACCC
>JADZEE010000165.1 GCA_020850735.1 Gammaproteobacteria bacterium
CCGCCTTGCTGAAACCCAGATCCTCGGCCAGCTCCGACTGCGTCACCCCGTCGTTGAAGTACAGCCGCGCCAGCACCCACCACTGCGCCCGGGTGAGACCGAGCGTGCGCATCCGACGGTCGTACTCCCGGCTCATCAGCCGTTCGACCTCGTAGATGAGATAGGGAACCTGGTGCTCGAAGGCCTTGCGTGCCATGGCGCTAATATAGTCAAGATATTTACTATATGCCAGTTGACCATTTACACGCGCCCACGGCCCCCGGCCGTGCCGCTCTCAGCGCTGGTGAAACATGCACCCGCCGTCGCGAGACGGTTCCCGGGCGTTTCCGGCCAGGCGCGGGGGTGCACAACATCGCGCGCACAGCGGGCCTGCGGACACGATTTCCGGGGTCCCCTCGACACCACCAGGGGCTTCCAGGGGTCGTCGCCGCCGGCGCGCCCATGCTTTCACAAGCGCTCAGCCGGGATCGCGGCGGTACTGCGCCAAGGCCATCTTGATGCCGAACGTATCGGCTTCGCCGAGCGCCACCTCGGCGAAATCCGAGATCCGCAGCTGGTCGTTGCGCGGGACGCTGAAACGATCGCCGACGACACGCACGCCGAGGCGCGCGGCGTCGGCAGTCGCCGCATCGAGGTCGTTTACCTTGAACACCAGCGCGTACAGCACGGCGTCGGCGTCCTGCAGACGCTGCTTGAGCACCAGCGGATCGGGCGGGTTGGTCACCTGCTGCGGCTCGGCGACCGGGCACAGGAGCTCGAGATGCATGTCGAGCGAGATCGCCAGTCGGCAGCCGGACAGCTCGCCCGCAGGACCGGTGACCTCCGTGAATTCCACCCCGAGCACATCGCGAAAAAAGGCGAGCGCGCGGTCCATGTCCTTGACGCCGATCACCAACCGGTCAATGCCTTCAATCTTCATGTCGTCCTCCCATCGTGAAAATCCTGCCTCGCGCGGCGCCCGCCCGGACGCCCGCGCTCACGCGCCGGGCAGCCGCCCGGTGGTGAAGAACTGCCGCAGCGCATCGGCGACGAGCTGCTGACCCTCCCGCCCGGCGTCGAGCACGCCGTCAAACAGGAAAAAGGGGTGAATCGTGGTCTCGAAACAGACGTGGACGACTGCGACGCCGTCGGCCTGCAAGCGCTCGACGTAACGCACCGCCTCGTCGTGGCAGGGGTCGTAGCCGGCGGTGAGCACGAGCGCCGGCGGCAAACCCTTGTAGTCGCCCGCGTAGATGGGCGAGACGAGCGGATCACGCGCCTGGCTGGCCGGATCGCTCAGATACAGGTCGCGAAAGAAGGCGAAATCGTCGTACGAGATGAAATACTCGCCGCTACCGAGCTCGCGGCGCGAAGCAAACTCCTCACCGTCGGTAACCGTGAGCGCCGGATAGACCGCGACGTGACAGGCGATCGCCGGTTCGCCGCGCTCGCGCGCGAGCAGACAGGTCGTGACCGCCAGGGTGCCGCCCGCGCTGTCGCCGGCGACCGCGATGCGGGCGCGGTCGATCGCCAGCGCGTCGGCGCTCATTGCGGTCCAGCGCACGGCCGCGTAGCAGTCCTCGACGGCCGCGGGATACTTGTGCTCCGGCGCGAGGCGATAATCGACGGCGACGACCACGGCCTGCGCGTGGTGACACAGGAAACGGCAAACGTGATCATGCGTGTCCAGGTTGCCGAGGTAAAACCCGCCGCCGTGGAAATACACGACCGCCGGCAAGCGCTCACCATCCGCCATGGCGCGCGGCTGGTACACACGGATCGGCAGCGCGCCCCCGGGACCGGCGATCGCGCGGTCCTCGACCGCGTATACCTCGACCTTGGGTGCGGCCATCTGCACGGCCATGGCCGTGAGCCCTAGGCGCGACACCTCCAGCGGAACCTGATGCGCCGGCCGGAATCCGCCGGCCTGCAATCGATCGATCAGCGCCCGCGTCTGTGCATCGAGAGGTTTCATCGGCATGTCCTCGATTTTGGATTTGCCTGCACCCGGATCCGACGTCATGCAGCCGCGCACACGCCGGTCATGCGCCCGGTTCGCCCGCCCTGCGAGCGCGTCGATCGGGACATTGTTCCCGGCGGCGGCATGCCGTACCCGGCATGGGCGACAATATAGTCAATATCTATACTATCTGCTAGTTGACGATCAGTTGCGCTCACGGCCACCCTCCCGCTCACCTGTCACCCGGTTCCCGACATCCGCTGAACGGCCGGGCGAGGACCACGCTCAACTTCGTATCGCCCGACCCCTTCCGTGCCCGCCCCTGACTCAGTCTGGCAGGCTTGCGAACGTCAATCCGGACCGCGCTACGCGCTTCTCGCCCCGCGCTTCCTTACCGGGAATCCGGCCAAACGCTGAAAATCCGACGTCGCCGGACAACCATTCAGGCTCGACGCGGACCATTTTTCCTATTCCTTACGACGGATTCTGCAAACCTCAAATCCGCTGCTGCGCATCGATGCTGACGAGCCTCTCGGTCACATCCGCGGGAACCAGAAACACCATCCTCTTGCCCCGCTTCTTTCTTTCCAATATCCCGTCACTCGCCAGGTGCAGCAGATCGGTACGCGCCGTCTGGTAAGCCACGCCATGGCTTCTCTGGTGGCTTTCTATGGTGTACGTCTGGCAGGGGTGCTTCAACGCATGTCGGATCAGATCGACCTGGCGATGGTTGAACAGATTCAAGGCGCGCAGGTGCGATTCCAGCTTCCGGATTTCCTCGGTCTTACGGTCGATATATGCGTGCAGCTCGTTGATTGCCCGGCGGATCACTTTTGCCTGCGCGACGATGAAATACGTCAGATCGTTGTCATCCGTCTCGGTAAGCAGGAATGATCGGGCATATCTGATCGGTGCCTTCCGGAGGATGCTCGAGATCGAAATGAACTCGAACAGCCAATAGTTGGCGCGCAACATCGCCCAGTAGAAAAGCGCGCGCGCCGTGCGGCCGTTTCCATCTACGAACGGATGGTCATATGCCACCCAGAAGTGCAGGATGATCGCCCGGATTACCGGATGAATGAAAAAGTCGGGGGTGGTTCCGTTCGCGAAATCGCACATGACCCGCATGCGCCGGGGCAATTCTTCCGCTTCGGGCGGAACGAAAAATACCTTGCCGAAGTTGTCGCCGACAAACCGCTCTTCATCGGGGCGCCGGAATCGACCTGCGGCGGTTGAATCATCGAGCGTCTTCTCCGTCACCAAGCTGTGAATCTCAAAAATGACGTCCAGTGACAGGGCTTGCGTTTTCAATCCCGTGATGCGGACCATTTAGTAGAAAGCCGGCATGAAATTATAACTTATTGATTATAATTGATATATCGGTGAGATTTCGGGCCGCCACGGCCAGCAGTCGCCGCATCTCACGGGCGTCAGCTTGTGCTCCTTGAGCTGCCGGATGCGCAGTACGTTTTCCAATCGGTGCAACGACCGGCAGGAATACCTGCCAAGCGTCCGATCTCCGTACCTGGAAACCCTTCTCAAGGTGCCGGAGCGGCAAGGCCAGGATCTGCCGCCGGCAGGCCCCGAACAGGATTTCGACCCGAGGCGGCGCAAGCGTTGGCGTCGTTGCTTCAACCTGGAGCACGTGGCATACGACAGTCTCGAGTCACTCGAGCGCCTTGGCATGTTCGCGAGGACGTCCCTGTCGGCGCGGAAGCCCCAGCTGACGATCGACCGGCACTGCGGCCTTCGGCAGCGGGCATCGGAGCCGGAGCCGCCCGACGCAGGTGGCGCGGGCCGTCCGGTCCGCGGCAATGTGAGCCGTCAGTCCCGCCCGGCCTTGAGCGCAAACGCGACGACGTAGTCCCCGGGCGTGGTCTGGTAGATCGAGTGCCCGCCCGCGGCGATGACCACATACTGGCGCCCGGCCGCCGCGTAGGTCATGGGGGTCGCCTGGCCGCCGGCCGGCAGCTCCCTCTGCCACAGCACCGCGCCGCTGTCGATGTCGAAAGCCCGGAACTTGTCGTCCATCGTCGCGGCAATGAATACGAGCCCGCCCGCGGTGACGATCGCACCGCCGGAATTCGGCGTGCCGAGCTCCAGCGGCAGGGGCAGCGGCAGGAGCTTCTCCAGCGTGCCCAGCGGCACCTGCCAGGCGATCGTGCCCCGCTCGAGGTCCACGGCGCTCAGCCGGCCCCACGGCGGCGGCGTACATGGCGCACCGAGCGGTGACATGACCAGCCAGTTCTCGGCCTCGTAGGGTGTGCCGAGCTGGGGCCAGCGGATGATGCCGCCGGCGTTGACGTCCGTATACTTGGGCGCCCCGGTCGACTCCTGTGCGCGCGGGACGAGGCGCACGACGCCCGCCACGTGCATCGTGCTGACCAGCAGCAGCTTGCGCTGCGGATCGACGGCGCCGCCGCCCCAGTTGGCCCCGCCGGCGAACGGCGGCATCAGGATGGTGCCGCGGGTGCCGGGCGGCGTGTACATGCCCTCGTAGCGCAGCGCCTCGATGCGCTTGCGACAGAACCAGCGATCGATGAACGTGAATCCCCACGCGTCCTCGGGCCCGAGGCGCGGGTCGACCAGCGGCGGCGGCGCGGTCGGAAACGGCTGGGTCGGTGACAGCCACTCGCCATCGGCGCCAGCCTGCGGCACCGGCCGTTCCTCGACCGGGAACAAGGGCTCGCCCGTCTCGCGATTGAGCACGAACACCAGGCCCTGCTTGGTCAGCTGCACCAGGGCCGGCACGCGGGCGCCGCCGTGCGTCAGGTCGACCAGGATCGGCTGCGCGGGCAGGTCGTAGTCCCACACGTCGTGATGCGTGATCTGGTAGTGCCACACCACCTCACCGGTCGCGCCGCGCAGGGCCACCACGGAATTCGCGTAACGGTTTTCGCCGGGCCGCCGGCCGCCGTAAAAGTCCGGGCTGGGGCTGGTGGTCGGCAGAAACAGCAGTCCGCGCGCGGCGTCCACCGACATCGGTGCCCAGACGTTGGCGTGACCGGTGACCGCGGCGCTGCCCTGCAGCCAGGACGCCGCCGCCGGATCGGTCGCTTCGCGCGGCACCGGATCGAACTCCCAGCGCAGCGCCCCCGTGCGCGCGTCCAGCCCACGCACCTTGCCGCTGGGTGCGTCGGTGCGCTGGTTGTCGAGGATCATCGAACCGAACACGGCGACGCCGTCGATCACCGCCGGTGGCGAGGTGACGTGCATGAACTCGCCCGGCAGCAGCGTCTTGCCGGGATCGAGGACAACCTCGCCGTTGCGGCCGAAGCCGGCGCAGCGTCTGCCCGTGCGCGCGTCGATGGCGTAGACGCGAAACGCCCACGTGCCGTACAGCAGCCGGCGCCGGCAGGGCGCGTCCTCGGCCACATCCGGATCCAGCCAGGGAGAGACGCCGCGGCAATTCGGAAACCGCAGGTCCGCGGGCAGCGGGTAGGTATTGGGATCGAACACCCAGCGCTCGCGCCCGCTCGCCGGCTCCAGGGCGACGATCCGGCCCACCGGCGTGCATACGATCAGCGCGCCGTCCACCAGCACCGGCGTGTTTTCGAACGACTGCTCGCCCGCCCGCTGCGCGCCGAGGCGCTCGAGCTCGCCGGTCCGGTACACCCAGGCGACGTCGAGATCGCCGACCGTATTGCGGTTGATCTCGGTGAGGGGCGAGTACCGCAGGCCCTCCTGGGTGGCGCCGTAGTAGCCCCATTCCTGCGCCGTCACCGTGAGCGCGCAGCCGAGCCAGGCCGCACACAGCAGCGTGGCGGTCACCCGGCGGCCTGACCCGCGCGCGAACGGCCGGTGGCGCTCGCCCGGCGCGGCGACGGTGGAAAGGCGCGACGACCGTGGCACCGGCGGGACCGAATCAGTCCGGCAGCGTCATGTCCAGGCGCAGTTCCACCCGGCCGAGGAGGATCCCCGGCAGATCGAAGCCGGTGAGCGTGACGATCTCCAGGAAGCTTCCCGTGGCGCCCTCGAATTCGCCGGCGCCGCCGACGATGACACCCCGGCCGTCCGCTCGCGGTCCGACGGTCGTGGTCACGATCCATTCGCCGCGCCACGATTCGCCACTCTCCCGGGTCGGGATGATGACCTTGGCGCCCAGCTCACCCGAGTGCTCCTGCTGGCGCAGGTACAGGCTGCCACGCCCGGGGATCACCAGCGTCCAGTCGGTGTCCCAGACGACCTCCTGCAGCATGTCGGCACCGGGCGGAAAGACCTCGAGCTCACTGGCGAAACCGACGACCTCGCCGCTCGCGTCACGCAGCTTGGCGAGGATCGCCAGACCCGACTGCACGCGCGGCTCGCTGAGCAGAGCGACGCCGGGCGGTCCGGCGGCGAGCGCCATGTTGCCGCCGTGCGTGAACGCAATGCCGTCGTCCGGCAGCTCCATGAAGAACGACTCGCCCGCCTGCCGGGCTGTCGCCACGCCCGACCGTACTACCAGCGACAGCAGGACGGTCGCCGTGAGTGCCCCGATTCCGATCTTCGGCATCATCTGTCGTCTCTCCCCGTCGCCGCCCCCGCCCGGGGGCCCGTATGGCAGTAAGCACGCTCCAGGGCGCGTGGTATTGAACAAAAATCACACCGGTTCGCGGGGCCCGTCGGCAGCGGGCGAGGACCGCTTCAGCGCCGTCCGGCGGCGATGACGTGGCCGGCGACGTGCCTGGCCCAGGCCATGACCGTGAGCGACGGCGGTCCGCCACAGGCCGCCGGCAGCGCGGCCGCATCCGCGACGTAGGCGTTCGGCAGGTCGAAGGCGCGGCCCGTCGCGTCGACGATCCCCTCGGCGGGTGATCGGGCAAGACGCGCCCCGCCGTAGGGATGCACCGTCAACGGCCGCGACGCGACGGCAACCGGACTTGCGGTCGCCTCGGCCAGCGCCCGGAAAGCGGCGCCAATGCGCGCGAACACGGGACTGCGCGCGGCATCATAATCGACTTGCAGGCGACCGCGTTGGAGACGGATACAGCCGTCGCCCGCATCCGCGCCCATCGCCGCGAGCACCAGCCCCGAGCGCAGCACGCGCCGCAGGCGCGCCGGCAGCGGCAACTGTTCGAGAGCGCCGAGGCCGGACAAGACCACATCCTGGCTGTCGTGCGCCGTGCGCACCCGGATCCGCCCGAAACACGGGAGGCCGCTGCGGAAGTCGGCATCGGGCTGCGCGGACCGCCAGAAACCGGCGACATCACCATTGCCGCCGAAACCCCGACCGAGCGCCGGCATGTGCTGCGGATCGCGGTGCTGCTCGCGGGCGCGCAGCAGCAGCCGGACCGTATTCATGGTACCGGCCGCGAACACGAGAAAGCGGCCCCTCAGACGGCGGTTGCGGCGTATACGCCGATCCCGCACGTCGACGCACCAGTGCCCCCGGGCGGCGTCATAATCGAGCGCCCGCACCTCGCACAGGGCATGTACTCGCGCGCCGTCGCGCAGCGCCGCGGGGAGAAACACCGCGTCCGCCGTGCGCTTGGCACCCTCGGCCGTCCCGAGCAGGCCGTCACCCCGGTAGGTCGACTCCCCGTACTCGACGCCTTCGGCGGATCGTACACGCCGCGCGGTACCGGGCACGGCCGGGAAAGCGATACCCATCGCCGGTTGCATGCGCGCATCGCTGTGCACCACCGGCACCGTGTCGAACAGCCCGGGCGCGTAGTTGGGCAACGCGTCGGCGGGCAACGGCGCGCGGGCGGCGAATCGATCGAGCAGCACGCGGTAATGCTCTTCCATTTCTTCCGGATCGAGGCCGGGATAGCCGTGCCAGTAGTGCGGATCCACCGGCCTCTCGAGCAACCCCCCGTAGACGTGGCTGCCGCCGCCCACATTGGACGAACACAGCACGTCCATGCCGGAACCGAGGAACAGCTCGAACAGCCCGTCGCGGTGCACACGCATGCGCCCGCCGGGCAGCAGACGATGATTGAGCCCCCAGAACAGCGACGCATAGCCGCGCCAGCCGGCGGGATACCGGGCGCGGTGGTCGATGCCGAGCGTACGCACGGGCAGATTGTCCCGCCACGGACCGCGTTCGATGACCGTGGCGGCAAGGCCCGCCGCGGCCACCTGCTCGGCGACCACCGATCCGGCGAAGCCGCTGCCGATCACCAGGACATCGCAGGCGGGGCCGTCAATTGGCTCGTCGGGTATGGCCGTCATGGCGCCATACTATCGGCGCGCGGCAAGGATGTGTCTACGCTGCCGGGCGACCTCGCCACAGGACCGGGAATTTCCCGCTGCTGAAACGTTCCCCCGGTTTGGGATGACTCTCCGGCGTCACCGACTCGTGGTCGAAGCCGGGCTTGGGCTGCCACACGACGTCCTCGCCGATGAAACGCACCGAGTATGCGACGCGCCGCGTGTCCGGGGAACGGTTGCCGGCCGACGAATGCATGACGCGCGAATTGAACAAAATGGCGTCGCCCGCTTTCATGTCCGGCGCCAGGATGCGGTACTCGTCCCGGTGTTCGTGGAACTTCGGGATCGAATGATCGTACATGGCCTGCACGTCTTCGCCGAAATTCTCGTCGCCGAACGCCCGAATCGAATAGATCGGACCCTTGTCGCTGCCCAGCACGACCTGCAGGGCGCTGCTTTGCGGCGTGCAGTCTTCCAGTGTCAGCCAGAACGAGCACACCTGGTCGCCACCGATGGGCCAGTAGGAGATGTCCTGGTGCCAGTAGTAATCGAGCGGCGTGTTCGGATCACAAAGGAAAAGGTGATCGAAATACACCCGTACTTCCTCGCAGCCCATGGCGCGTCCGGCCGATTCGGCGATACCGGTATCGAAGATGTATTCGCGCATCGCGGGCTGGCGCCAGAACATGTAACGGGCTTCGAAAAACCTGCCCTGTCTGGCCAGCTCGTTGCTGTACTGCCCAGGCTGATCGATTTCGGACTCGCAGGCCCTGCGCAGCGGTTCGATACTCGCGGCGTCGAGAAACTTCGGCAGGTAAACCGCGCCGTCGCGCCGATACGCCTGGATCTCCTCCAAATTCACCGGTCTTACTTGCATGTGCCCCTCTCCTCGAACAGAACAATGCTCCCCGCGGCTGCAACGCCGCGAGCCGTCGCCCTCGACCCGGCGGCACTAGGCTTCAGCCGCCGCACCGATTGCCTGCAGATCCCCGTCTATGAAATCCGACAGCTCGGAAATGACTTGCCGATACGCCTCATCCGCCACCTCCCGGTGCGCGACCATGCTACGCACCAGTTTGCTGACGTGACGCACGAGAAAATCGTACTGGGCACGGCGCAGATCGGTCACGTCCTCGCCGCGTTCGCGCGCCCGCTCTTCCCGCCAGCACAGAAACTGCATGAACTCGAGCTCCACGACGAGATGGTCCGGCAACTCCGCGCCGGGCGCGCGCCGCACACCGAAATACTCGTAATAGCGCAACAGCTCTTCGTGGATCGCCGCCCGTTCGTGCTCGGAGTACGCGGACTCGTGCAGCCGGATCGCACCGCGCGCCACCGCCGGATCGAACGTCGCCAGATAGGCGACCGACTCCTCGGCGGACGATGCGGGGTAGCGAAAAACCTGCGCGAAGGCAGCATACGCCGCCGACCGTTCCCGCTGGTCGTGCGGCGCGTCCGTGCAGGTGCTCACACCGCTTGCCTCGCTTCCTCGACTTTCTCGATTTCGACCCGTGTGTCGCGGTCGAAATTGCCGCACTGCCCGGTCAGGGCGTTGTAACGCAGATGCGCGTGACCGCCCGCCGTTTCCACCGGATTCAGCGGGCTCGGTGTCGTATCGCGCGCACTGCCCTCCCGGAACTGATAGTTCTCCCAGGCGTGGTAGATGATGGTCTGACCGGGACGGATCGCCGGTGCCACCTTGGCGCGGGCAACGAATTTCCCCGTATCGTTGCGTATCCGGATGAGGTCGCCTTCCGCGATACCCCGCGCAGCCGCGTCCTGTTCGTTCATCAGCACGTACGGCTCCGGCCGGTGCAGACGTAACATCATGGCGCTGTCCCGCCAGGTCGAGTGTATGCTCCAGCGCGTGTGCCCACCGGTCAGCATCAGCGGATAAGCGCCGCCGATGGCCGGCGGGGCCTTGTAGCGTGGCAGCTCCTCGTCGTGCTCGATATACAGGGGGTGATCGAGATAGAACTGGATCCTCTTCGTAGCCGTCGGCCAGGGCACCTTGTCACGCACGTGCCAGGTATGCGGCGCCATGGTATCGGCCGCGGGGATCTCGCACATGTTGCCGACCGAAGTCGCGCTGGTGCCGACACCCGCGAAGCGCACGAACCCTTTTTTCTTCAGCTCCTCCCAGTCGACCGTCCCGAGGTTGGTCGAGAGATCCAGCAGCGTCTTGGCGACTTTGTCCTCGTCGTTTTCGCTGAATTGCCCGTCCATCGTGAAGTCGTCATACAAGCGATCCAGGTGGATCTCGAGCCCGTGCGCCGTCTTCACCGCCGCAATGCCCCGGGCGCGGGCCCGCGCCTGGATGTGCTTCGCGAGCAGCGTAAAAATCGCCCAGTCGCTCTTGGATTCTCCGTAGGGTGGCGTCGCCGCCTCACCCACGTGCAGAAAGGGCATCAGCGGTGTCGCGTAGCGGTGGTCGGTACGCTCGTAATAGCTCGCGACCGGCAGCACATAGTCCGCGAAGCGTGCGGTCGAGCTGATGCGCAGGTCGAATACCACGTGCAGGCGCAGCTCCGGCCACAGCTTCTCCAGCAGGCGTTTACTGCCGCGCACCCTGCGTAAGGTGTTGCCGGCGACGGTCATGATGATGCGCGGTGTACGTCCCGGCCGTGGTTCGAGCGGCTGCCAGCCCTGTTCGATGGAATGCGCCACGTGCTCGCCGATCGGACGTTTGAGAAACGGATCCCAGCTCTGCCTGGCGAGGTCCATCACGCCGCCGTGCACCGCCCAGAACAACGCCGCCGAGGTGAAAATGGGCAGGCCCGTTCCTGCCTGGTACGGCATGCGCGCCATCTCGTACGCGATCATTTCGTCGGTGGCGCCGGCCGCGCGCCAGCCGTCCACCAGGGGTTTGATTTTCTCGAAAAACTGCGGCAGCGCCTCGAGCCGGTGCACCGAGGCGAATTTTTCCACCCCGTCGGTCGTGAGCCCCGGAAAGGCCGAGTAGCCCGCGCCCTGACGCCCCATGTTCCCGGTCAGACAGAAAATGAGGATGATTGCGCGCTCCGACAGGTTGCCGTGGTAGTACTTCGACAGGTTGCTGCTGGTGATGTTGGAGACCGCTTTGGCCGCCGCGATCTCGCGCGCGAGCCGGCGGATCAGCGCCGGGCTGACGCCGCAGTGTGCCGACGCCTGTTCCGGAGCATAGTCGCGAAGACGCGCGACGAGCAGGGAATAGACCGAGCGCACCTCGACCTCGCTGCCGTCGGCCAGCTGCACCGATGTGTGCGCGTCCAGGACCGGCCGCAGCTCGCCCAAGGCGAGCGAATCGGCCGGCACCGGGCGAGGCGCGCCGCTCGCGCCGTCCAGCACGCAGTGGCGCGCCGCCTCGGATGGCGTTGCCGCACCGAGATCCCCCAGCGTGAGGAACATGGACGTATCGGTACGCACCAGCAATGGCAGATCGGTCTGTTCGACGACGAAATCGTGCGCGACCAGGCCCTCTTCGATGAGCACGTGACAGATGGACAACGCCAGTGCGGCATCGGTGCCGGGATTGATCGGCACCCACAAATCCGCTTTCGTCGCCGACGCGTTGTGGTCCGGCGAGATGGCGATGAAGCGGGTCCCGTTGTAACGCGCCTCGGTGTAGAAGTGGGCGTTGGGGATCTGCGTATAAATCGGGTTACAGCCCCAGACCAGTACGAGATCCGAGCGAAAGAAATCGTCCGCGGAGCGTTCGCTGAGCATCTTGCCGAAGGTCTCGAACGCGCCCCGGTGCTGGTCGCCGATCTCGCTGTTCGGCTCCAGTATGACCGACTGCGTCAGCAGGCTGAACCGCCCGATGCCGGCGTTGATGACCCCGAAGCTGATGTTCGTTCCTTCGTCGATCACGACCCGGTCCGTCCCCTCTTCCAGCACCACGTCGAGGTACGAATCGGCAATGGCGTCGAGCGCTTCGTCCCAGGATACGCGTTGCCATTTTCCGCCACCGCGGGGACCGACCCGCTTCAGCGGATGCTTCAGGCGGGTCGGGTCGTACATGCGATGGCTGTAGCAGGCGCCCTTCTGACAGCCGCGCGGATTGAAGTCCGGAACGTCGGGGTGGATCTGCGGATACTCGCCCGCCTGCTCTTCGCGCAAAACGACACCATCCTTGACGTAGACGTCCCAGGCGCACGCGGCCTGGTACCAGCAGTTCAGGAAATGGGTGCTGCGCACCACGCGATCCCAGGTCCATTGCCGGCGGTAGACATCGAGCCAGCTCCGGTAGGCCGGCGCCGGCAGGTCCGACAGCTGCGCAAAGCTCATGCCGGCTCCCGGCAGGAAGCTGGGCAGGCTGAACGCGATACCCGCGGAACCCGCGAATTTGAGAAAACCGCGTCGATCGAGGTCAACCGTCATGATCACCCTCCGTCAGGCGACGGTCACGAACCGCCGCGCCAGCCATCATTTCGCGCCGACTTCGCGCGGGTGTCGTTCGAATCCCTTGAACATGTCGAGCCAGCGCCGGGAGATGAGCAGGTCCATCAGTTCCGACGGCTCACCGTCCCGACGGCGCTGCATCTCGCCGGCGATCCGCTCCAGCGCCGCGTGCACTTCGGGCCCGAACAGCTGCTCCAGGTATTGCGCGGGGATGCGCCGGTTCCCGGTCGAATCGCCATTGGCGTCGAGCATGGGCGGCGACAGCGGCGGCACGTAAAAGACATTGGGCTCCGTGCCATATTCGGGATGCAGGGGCAGTGCGACGCGGAACTGTTTGACCAGCTTGTAGATCGGGCCGTCCACGTCGTCCAGATACCCCAGGAACCGGACCCGGCCGGGGCACTGCCGCGCACAGGCGGTCGCGACCCCCTGCTCGACGCGCGGCAGGCAGAAGATGCATTTCTGCGAAGTGCCGGTCACGGCGTTGTAGTAGATCTTCTTGTAGGGGCAGGCTTCGGCGCAGAAGCGATAGCCGCGACAGCGCTCCTCGTCGATCAGCACGATGCCGTCTTCGCTACGCTTCGAGATGGCCGCGCGCGGACAGGCTTCGAGACAGGCCGGTCGCGTGCAATGATTGCAGATGCGCGGCAGATAGAAATAGTAGGCATTGGGGTATTCGCCGCCACCGACGTCCTCATCCCAGTTCGGCCCCCACGCGGGTTGCTCGGTGGACAAGGGTTTTAGCGTCGCGTCCTGCCGACCGCCGTAAAACACTTCGTCGTAATTGAACTCCCAGGCTTCACCGAACTCGTTCTCCGCGGGCGGGTGTCCCGCGATCGGCTCCCCCGCCCTGAAGCCTCCGCCCATGGTTTCCCAGTTCCGCGGCGTACCGGCGCCCGGCGCCGTATTGACCGTATTCCACCACATGCCCTGCATCCCCGGCCGGCGTGTCCACATCGTCTTGCACGCGACCGAACAGGTATGGCAACCGAGACATTTGTTCAGATCCATGACCATTGCGACCTGACGGCGTACCGTGGCCTGTTCCATCTGTGTTCTCCTACGCAGGCAGGTGTAAGGGGTGCCAGTCGATCGAGTAGGCTTTGAGCCCGGCGCGCTCGTCGTTGGCGCCGCGCCATACGGCCATGCCAATCTTCGTCTCGCTGCCGGGGATGAGCGGCGCGACGCCCGCGCCACGCCCCAGCGCACGGGCGATCGTGAGCTGGTACATGCCACCGTCCCAGACGACTTTGGCCGAGCGGCGGATGTCCGCCCCTGGCCGCGTGGACCCGATCCCGGTGGCCAGGACGGAACGCACGCCCGGATCGGAGGCTCGCCAGTGCAGGATATGGATGGGCGAGTCCGCAGCGCCCATGGTGGCCAGACTCGGGTTGGCACCGACGGGAAAAGCAAGCGCGAGCGCATCGCGCTCGTGCGGCTCCGCGACCGGCCAGCGCAGTCGCACGACCATGTCCTGACCATCGTGCGCCGCCCGCGCCTGCAGCTCGGGAACAGTGCCGTAGGGCCGGTCGGCCCAGGCGACGCGGATGTATGCCGTCGGCTGCAGTGGCAAAGGCGCAGGCGTCAGTTCAATCCGCTGCGCCGTCACCGCATCCCAGCCGGCGTCGAGGGGATCGAGCAGCCGGGCAACGTCGTCTAGCTTGCTGCATTGCATCGTGGTCTCCGTCGGCCGAGGCGCGGCCCGGGCACGATCGCCCGGGCTCTTTTTATGTGTATAGTGTAACTATGTACTATGCATTTGCCGCAGTCAACGCGGCCGACGACCGACGGCGTTGCGTGGCCGGCGTCGCGGGCGCTGGACACCCCCGACGCGGTGAAATAGGGTGCGAACCGCCACGACCGCCGTCCCTACCCATGCTCATGACACCCGACGATGCCTAGCGCCGGCACCCGCAGCAGACGCAGCCGCTCCAAAGCGCCCGGGAAAGCGGGCGACACCTCGTTACGGATGCGCGATCTCGTGCGTGAAAGCGGCCTGACGCGCGAGACCATCCACTTCTATATCGCCCAGGGCCTGGTGCCACCGGGCAGGAAGACCGGCCGCAACACGGCGGTCTACGGGACCGAACACCTGGCGCGCCTGCAGGGGATCCGCGCGCTCCAGGACAAGCACTTCCTGCCCCTCAAAGGCATCAGGAAGATCTTCAACGAGGCTGACAGCACCGCGGCTTTCACGTCCGGACAGGAAGCCATGCTGCGACGCGCCCGCATGGATCTGCCGGACTGGGTGCGCCCGGGCGCCGAACGCTTCGTCGCCCTCGCCGGGGTGATCGGCGGTCGTTTGACGGCGGAAGAAGTGCGATTTCTCAAACGTGAGGGCCTGATCCAGGTCCGCGGCCGGGGCAAGTCGGCCGCGGTTTCCGAGGAGGATGCGGTCGTGCTGGATACCTGGGCACGGCTCAAAGAGATCGGCATCGGACCGGATCATGGTTACGATCCCAGCGTCCTGCGCATGTGGGACAGGACCATCGAGCAGCTGGTCAGGAAGGAAACCGCCAGCCTCGCACGGGGCTACGCCAACGCGCCCGCCGCGACCACCGCCGATGTCATCCAGCGCGCCTTTCCCCTCGTCGACCGGCTGCTGTCGGCAATCCATCGCAAGAAGGTGCGCCGCCTGTTCGCGCGGGTTGCGCGCGCCGACGACGACCCGTAATCCGACGGCGTCCTCAAGCGCGGCCTGGTTTTTCGATTCGTACCGGCGTGCCGTTGAGCCGGGGTACAGCCGCCAGTGGCGAGAGATCGTCGTTGGCAACCAGCTCGTTGCAGTTGATGCCGTGCGCCGAGGGTTCGATCCGCCCGTGCGGATCGAACGTACGCCCACCCCAGCCCTGCTCCATGACCACCACCCCCGGGCGCACGTCAGCGGAAACCTTCGCCTCGGCCTCGACGGCGGCGACGCGCGATTCGACTCGCACGCGATCGCCGCTGACGATGCCGAGCGACCCGGCGTCGTGGTCATTGATCTCCGCGATGGCACCGCGGTTCCGGGCGCGCGTATCCGCATACTCGCTGAGATGACTGTTCATCATATCGGTGCGCCGTCGCGATATGAGTTGCAACGGATACCGTCCCACAGTCGCACTCGGGACACCCACCCGCTCGCGCAACAGGGCCGCGAACCGCGGCGGGCAGGCATCTATCCTGCCGTCGGCCGTGCGCACGCGCGCGCGCGGATGGTGCAGAGCCTGTTCGGCGTAGTCATAACCGCGCACGCTGGATCGCAGGCGCTCCCAGTCGAGCACGCCTTTTTGCGCGAGCGCGCCGCGCAGCAGATCTTCCGGCAACAGGTCGAATGCACGTGTGCCGTCCAGACAGGCGCGCAGGGTCTCGCGCGCCGCCGCGAGCTCGCCCCAGCGTACGCCGTACATGGTCCTGTCCATCAGCATCGCCACGGCGAAGAAGAATTCCCATTCGTCCCGCACACCGGGCGGCGCCTGCACGGCGCGGCGCGCGTACTGAACGAACGGCCGGCTGCGCAGCGCGGCGCCGATGACCGGAAACTCCTCCCTTTCCAGCCAGTGCATGGCCGGGATCAGCCAGTGCGCGTGCCGGTGGCTCTCGCGCTGGAACAGATCGACGCTCACGCACAGATCCAGTTGCGCCAGCGCCGCATCCAGGCTCGCGCCCTGCGGCCCGGTCACCACCGGGTTGCCGCCGAGCAGCAGCAGCGCCCGCACCTGCCCGGCGCCGGGCGTGGTGATCTCGCCGGGCAGCTCGGCGAGCGAATAATGGCCGAGCACGGGATCCAGGCCGCGCACGCGGCTCGCACGGGTATTGCTGCCGAGCATGCCTTGCAGCAGATCGTGCGGCGGCAGATTCGTGTACGCGCCGCCGGGGCGGCCGTAGCGGCCCGTAACCAGGTTCAGCACCTGTGTGAGCCACATGGCAAGGACACCGTCCTGCGCCTGGGCCACACCCGTGCGCGCGATCGCGCCGGCAGCCGGCGCGCGTGCAAACCTGCGGGCGACGTCCGCGATACGTCCGACCGGCACGCCGCAGCGCCCGGCGAGATCATCGAGTGACATCTCCCCGAGCAGTGCGCGCAGATCCCCGACCCCACGCGCCGCGTCGCACTCGGCGCTGTCGACCCAGCCGTGGTCGAAAATGACCTTGAGCATGCCGGCAAGCAGCGCCCAGTCCTCGCCGGGCACAGGGGCAAGGTGTTGCGCCGCACGGCGGGCTGACTCGGTACGGCGCGGATCGACGATCACGATCTCGGCGCCGGCGGCTTGCGCGGCAAGGGCGCGCCGCCAGCCGTCGGGCATGTCGCCCATCCACATCATGCCCGATACCGCCGGGTTGCTGCCGATCAGCAGCAGGCAATCGCAGGCGTCCAGATCCACGAACACGGGCAACCACGCGTCCCCGAACATCGCGTCATTCACCAGATGCCACGCGTTCGTGTCGACCGAAGCGGCGGAGTAGCGGCTGCGCGTACCGATAGCGTCGAGTAAACCATAGAAAAAAACCGGTGCCGGAAATCCGAACGCCGGTGGATTGCCCAGATAGCCGGCGACGGCATCCGCGCCGTGCTCATCGACGATCCTGCGCAGACGCACCGCGATGTCCTCGATGGCCTCCGCGTAGCTCGCCGCGACGTAGCGCGTGCCGTCGCGGCGCATCGGGACCCGGATCCGGCGCGGATCCGCGACGAGCTTGTGCGCGCTGGCGCCCTTGACGCAGAAATCACGCCAGTTGTAGGGATGCTGCTGGTCCGGCCGGATGCGTGTCACGCGGTTGTCCGCGACCGCCACCTCGAGCCCGCACGCGCACTCGCAGATCCGGCACATGGTCTGGACTGTCGTCATCGCGGCCGGCGCCTGGCGGTTACTCGCACCCGGGGCGGGCTCACAGCAGCGCCAGACGAACGTAGTTGCCGTAACCCCTGGCTTTCCAGGCCCGGATCGTCGCCGGCGTAATCGCGAAGAACGGGTCCGGGACGTGCAGCCAGCTGCAGCCGCACAACGGGTGGGTGAAACCCAGCGCCTTCATGCCGGCAATCATGCGCAGCACGGGCAAGGTGAGCTGGTAATCGTAATCGAGACGTCCCTTGCCGACGATCTGCACCTGGCGGTTGACGGTTACCGGATCGCGCGTTCGGCCGCGTATCTGCGGATGCGCGGCGCACCAGGCCCGGTAAGCGTCCTGGGAAGCGAAAAAGCTGTTGAAATCGCACCAACCGATCATGTCCTCGGCGATCCTGCGGAACGGAATGCCGAAGTGCACGAGCAGCGATTTCGGCTTGAAATCGAGCACGACACCGTCACGGCCGGTGATTTCGACCGGTGTGCCGGATTGCCGGCAGATGCTGGTCACGGTGACCTCGCGACCCGGAAAGCTCGAGGAGATCCCGCAGGCCTCGACGGCGCACTCGCCATACCATTTCTGTTCCCCGTCGACCGTGATCCGGTAGTGGTTCGGGAACGTGGCGAACGGCCGGGCGTAGAAGACCTCGCCGAGCGCGGGCAGCGGTCCGCTCACCGGTTCGTCCTGGAAAGTCGGCGCGTGCGCGTGCGCGGCGTCGGTGACCGCGATCGCGCCGGCTGCCTCGAGATCAAACAGCACACGGCCGAGCGTGGCGGGGTCCAGATCGAATTGCGCACACAACGCGCTCGTCGACGGGCAGGTCCCGTCGGCCCGGACCTGCCCGATGATATGCCAGCGCACCTTGCGCGCAAGGTCGTACAGCTCGGCCATCGTTCATGCTCCTCAGGATCTGCACGCGTGGCGACAGCGGGCGGGCACGCGGCTCACGGGCCCGGGCGGGTACCGATCCGCCGCGCCACGGCCGGATCCGGGATCGGGATCCGCGGCGGAACCGGCCTCGGCGGGGCGATGCTCAACGAGATATCCCCACAACGCGGCGGTCAGGCCGGCGCCGGCGTGCAAGTGACGGTACCAACGGCTGCATCGCGTTCATCGCGCTCGTGATGACGGACTGCCCGACTCAAGTTCCGAGCAGCGTGCTCAACTGCCGCATCGAGCGCCGCTCGTGCGGATCCCAGCCATCGCGAGTGCCAGTCGCAGGCCTCGGATCCGCCGGTACCCAGCGGATAGCCCTCGGCATCCCGCAGGTTGTTCACGGGCAGGATCTCGGGCGGACCCTCGCGGTCACCGAAGTAGCGTGCGCCACGGATGAGGTCACCGAAATGGCGCGCAAAGCGCACCAGATCGGCGTCCGTCGGTGACCGGTGGCCGCGGAACACCAGCAGGACGTGGCGCGCAAGCGCGGCCCTGATGGTCGCGACCGCATCGCCGTCGGGTTCCCGCTCCGCTGACCACCCGCGTACTTCAGCGCCGAAAGGGGCCTCGAGGGGCGACAGTTCCAGTTGCATGGTCGTCTCTTGCGGGTGCTCGTCCTCAGAAGTCATAGCGCAGGGTCACACCCCACGTCCGCGGCGGATTGAGCCAGCGCATATAGCTGCCCGAAAACAACGGCACTCCGACCTGCTGCTGTATGTAGGTCTCGTCCGTCACGTTCTTCGCCCACAGAGCCACGTCCCAGGAACTGCCGCGCAGCCCCGCGCGCAAATTGACGAGATCGTAGCTCTGCTTCGCCAGCGGATCGAGATCGTCGGCGGCGATGTGGTCGCCGACGTGGGAGTAATCGACCCGCCCGTACAGCTCGAGCCCGTCACGAACCGGTCTCACGAAGTTGGCGGCGAGCGTCGTGGTGATGTCGGGCGCCCAGGGCAGATCCTCGCCGCTCACGTCGCAGAATCCGGTGAGCGGATCGGCACCCGTGCGGCCGAAATAACACGGGCCGTTCGTGAACTCGTCGTACTCGGCGTCCAGCCACTCCAGCGCCGCGTCGACGGTCATCCAGTCGGTGATGACCGCCGTCGCTTCGACGTCCATGCCCATGGTGGTCTGCATGCCCGCGTTGTCCACGAAGAAAGCGCCCACGGTCGCGTCGAACGACAGATTCTGGAAATCCTCGATCTCCGTGTAGAAGAACGAGGCATTCAGGCGCAGCCTGCGGTCGAACCAGTCGGTCTTTGCGCCGACCTCGTAATTGATCGAGGTTTCCTCGCCGTAGGCGCGCTCGGTGCCCGTGCGCGGACCGGCCGCACCGTTGAAACCGCCGGCCTTGGAGCCGGTGGCCACGTTCACGAACGTCATCACGGAGTCGGTCCAGGAGTATTGTCCGCTCACCGTCCAGGTGACGCTGTCGTCCTCGAACGAGAGATCCTCGTCGATCGGCGGCAGGATCAGCAGGCGCATGATCGAGAACGGCGACGCGGTTCGCGAGATGATGCCGAGGTGCGCGTCGCGCTCCTCGTGCGAGAACCGCAGTCCGCCCGTCAGGCGCGCCTTGTCGGTCAGGTCGTACATGAGCTGGCCGAATGCGGCCATGGTCTCCTGCTCCCAGGTGGTGTCGTAAAAGCCGGTATCGCCGGCCGCACCGGTCAGCGGCGGCGGGAATGCCCCCGGCAGCACGAATCCGGGAATCGCGCCGAAGGTGACGTAGCCGTTGTTCAGGCTGCTGCGGTCCAGCGTCGCGCTGTAATAGAACAGGCCGCCGAGCCAGTTCAGTCTGCTGTCGCCGTTGGAAACGAGGCGCAGCTCCTGGCTGACGGAATCACCCTTGTTGACGTCGGTGACACGCCACCAGTCGAGGGACGAGTGGTCGGTATCCTGGGTGTGCACCCAACGGTATTCGTCGTAGCCCGTGATGGACGTCAGCGTGAAGGCGCCGAAGTCGTAGTCGATGGTGCCCGAGACGGAGTTGGACTCCTGCTTGAAGGAATACGGGAAGTCGATGCCGACCTTGCGGTCCTCCGGGTCGAGCGATGGCAAGGGCGAACCGAACACGGTCGACAGGGCGATGTGGGCCGGTCCGGGCAGCAGCTCGCCGGAGCAGCAGACCTGGTGGCGGCTGACGTGGGTGGCAATCAGGCGCACGTCGAGCGCCTCGTTGGGCTGCCACAACAGCTGACCGCGGAGCACTTTGTCGTCGGCGTCGTTGAGTTCCTCCGTGCCTCCGCCGCCGGCCGGATCCAGGTCGTCCATATAGCCGTCGCGGATGTTGAAGCGGCCGCTGATGCGAAACGACAGCGTGTCCACTAGCGGTCCGCTGAGGGAAAAGCGGCCGTCGCGCAACGCATAATCGCCGGTGCTGAACTCGAGGTTGCCCTCGATCTCGGACGTGGGCGCTTTGGTGATCACGTTCACGAGCCCCGCGTTGGTGTTCTTGCCGTAGAGAGTGCTCTGCGGGCCATACAGCACTTCGATGCGCTCGATATCGGCCAGATCGGCAAGACCGAGCCCCGAGCGCGGCTGGTATACGCCGTCGACGAAGAACCCGACCGACGGCTCGATGCTCGGTTCGTTGCCCTGGGAACCGATGCCGCGCAAGCGGATGGCGGCGCTGAATGGCGTGATGTTGGCGGCGATGTTGAGGGCCGGCAGATGCTGCTGGAGGTCCTCGACGCTGCCAACCCCGGTGTTGCGCAGAAACTCGGTATCGACCGCCGTCACCGTGAACGGCACCTCCTGCAGGCTCTGGGCACGCTTCTGCGCCGTGACCACGACTTCCTCGATCTGCGCGGCCGCGGTGGCGCCGGGCATCAGCGTGGCCAATGCGAGCACATATGCCGCCAGCGGTTCGGGTTGCAGCAAGCAAGCGCTGCCCTTACGTGTGTCTGACATGTTGACCTCCGTCGGTCGGTTGGTTCTCGGCCGTGGCGCCGAACATAAGCTCGTGTACATCTTGGAACGATCGTTCGTTATTGAACAGCCCAAAAAAAATGTCTCAGGTCGATGCGATGATGACCGTGCAGGTCTTCGCGTCGCCCGCCTGGTCGCCGCCCATGCAGTGCGCGAGCCCGACCCGGGCATCGCCCACCTGGCGTGCGCGCGCCTCGCCGCGCAGCTGGGTCGCGAGCTCGACCACCTGCGCGCAACCGGTGGCGGCGATGGGGTGACCGCGGCCGAGCAGTCCGCCGGACGGGTTGACCGGGATCCGGCCGCCGATCGCGGTGTCGCCGCTTTCCACCAGCCGGCCGCCGGCCCCCGGCGCGCATAGTCCGAGCGCCTCGTAGTGCATGAGCTCGGCGATCGAAAATGCATCGTGACACTCGACCACGTCGAGGTCGCCCGGACCGATGCCCGCGGCCTCGTAGGCGCCGCGTGCGCCGCGGTAATCGGTCTCCCAGCGGGCGAGATCCATCGGGCTCTCGTAGCTGCCCGTGCACAGCTCGGCCGCATCCACGCGCACGGCGCGATGCTGCCCGGCGGCGACACTCTGCGCGCCGAGCACGATGGCCGCGGCGCCGTCGGCCATCGCGCAGCATTGCAGCCGCGTGATGGGATCGGCGATGAGCGGCGCGTCGAGGACGTCCTCCACCGTGACCGCGACACGGAACTGCGCGAGCGGATTATCGAGCGCGTGGCGCCGGTTCTTCACCGACACGAGCGCCAGCTGCCTCGGCGTGGTGCCGAATTCGTGCATGTGCCGCACCGCGCGCAGGGCGAAGCTCGCCGGCGTGACCAGACCGAGCAGTGTTTCGTACTCGCTGTTGCCGGAGCTGAGCAGACCCAGACCCGGCAGTGACATCTTCTCCGCGCCGACCACCAGCGCGGTCTGGAACTGACCCGAACGGATCGCATGCCAGGCGAGATGCAGCGCCGTCGAGCCGGACGTGCACGCGTTCTCCACGTTGACGACCGGCACGCGCCGCACGCCGACCGCCGCGAGCACGTGCTGCCCGAGCGTCGCGTCGCCGCTCAGACGGCTGC
Source organism: Gammaproteobacteria bacterium (assembly GCA_020850735.1). Lineage (GTDB taxonomy): Bacteria > Pseudomonadota > Gammaproteobacteria > JADZEE01 > JADZEE01 > JADZEE01. The sequence goes on from JADZEE010000165.1 coordinate 22,217, forward strand.
CCAGGGCATTGGCGAAGTAACCGCTTTCGATCCGGGACGGTGCGATACCCGCATCGCGCAGCGCCGCCCGCGCGGCGGCGGCAGCGATATCCGCGAGCGAGTCGTCGCTGCGGCGCTGAAACGGCGTCATCGCGGCGCCCAGCACGTAAACCGCGCTCACCGGTCGAGGTCCTCGGCCACGAAGTAGGGCCGTACGCATGGATTGCCCTGGCCGTCCTCACCGACCACGCCGCAGGAGAGGCGCAGGCGCTGGCCTATCGTGAACCGTTCGGGCCGCTGCGGATCGAGCAGCGCAAACACGCGCAGGCCGCACTCGTCCAGATCGACGTAGCCGACCGCATAGGGCTGCGGCAGGCCGAACGGCGCCCGCGTACGGACGACCGCGTAGCTGTACAGGCTCCCGTGCGAACCGAGCTCGCACCGGGTCGTCTCTTCGAGGCAGTCCGGGCAGAACCGGGGCTGCGGGAAAAAGGTGCGCGCACAGTCCCGGCAGCGGCCGCCGAGCAGCACCGGCGGCTCGCCCGCGCGGAACAGATGCGCCGCGATGTGCGCCACGTCGTGCCCGGCGATCGGCTCCCGCATCTGTGCCGGCGCGCTCATCCGGCCAGCCCGCCGCGTTCGCGATCGAAGGTATCCGCGGTGATCCCCTGGGCACGCAGCAGGAACTTCTGTACGCGCTCGGTCGGGGTCTTGGGCAATGCGTCCAGGATGCGCACGTAGCGCGGCACCATGAACGCGGCCATGCGCGTCTCGCAGTGCGCCAGCAGCGTCGCGGCGGTCAGCGTCGCGCCCGGTCGCGGCACGGCGCACACCATGACCTCGTCCTCGCCGAGATCCGACGGCACGGCTACCGCCGCGCATTCGAGCACCGCCGGATGGGCCAGCACGGTGCGCTCGACCTCGAACGAGGAGATGTTCTCGCCGCGGCGGCGGATCGCGTCCTTCTTACGATCGATGAAGTAGTACCAGCCGTCGGCGTCGTACTGCAGGTAGTCGCCGGTGTGGAACCACAGGTCCTGCCAGGCCTCCACGGTCTTGTCCGCCATGGCGTAGTACTCGAGCAGCATCGCGTTGCGCCGGCGCGGGCGCACCAACAGCTCGCCGGGCGTGTCGGGGCCGACCTCTTCGCCCTCGTCGTCCACGACCAGGACCTCGTAGCCGAAATGCGGCCGGCCGCAGCTGCCGGGCCGACGCTGGTCGGGAAAGCTGCACAGCGGAATGCCGATCTCACTCATGCCGTAGCCTTCCAGCAGCGTGACGCCGAATCGGCGCTCGAATTCCTCGAAGCGGTCGCGCGGCGCGCCGGCACCGATCATGATCCTCAGCGAGTGGTCGGCGTCGTCCGCCCGCGGCTCGGCCTTGAGCAGGATCGACACGATCCCGCCGATGTAATTGAACTCGGTACAGCCGTAGCGCCGCACGGTGTCCCAGAACGTGCTCGCGGAGAAGCGGCGCAGCAGCACCATCTGCGCGCCGCTCGCCAGCGCCGGCACCGCGGACAGAAACTGGGCGTTGCCGTGGAACAGCGGCAGCGCGTTGAGCAATCGATCCTGCTCGGTGTAGCGTCCCTGCGCGCTCACCATCTCGCCCATGAACAGCGGGTAACCGTGTGGCAGCACCGCGCCTTTGGAGGGGCCCGTCGTACCGGAGGTGAACAGGATTGCCGCCGGATCGCTGGCGCGCACGACGACCGGTGCCGGATCCGCAGCGCCCTCGAGGAAGGCTTCCCAGGTGTCGCCGCCCGGCGCATCGAGCACCACCACCCGCTCGAGCTTGGGCAACTCGCCGCGCACCGCGTCGATCTGCGGCCGCAGCCCGTCTTCGACGAAAGCGAAGCGGCAGTCGGCGCGGTCGATCATGTAGGCGAGCAGCTCGCCCCGGTGCGCGCAATTGATGGGCACCTCGACCGCACCGATGCGCGCCAGGGCAAACCAGATGAACAGAAACTCCGGCCGGTTGCCCAGCATGATCGCGACCTTGTCGCCCGGGCCGACGCCGGCGCGCTGCAGTGCGCCGGCCACCTGGCCGGCACGCGCGACGAGATCCTCGTAACCGTACACCTCGTCCTCGAAGTACAGGAACGGCCGGTTGCCGTAGCGCGCGGCCTGCCGGTCCAGCAGTTCGGGAACCGTGCGTGCGCCGTCGTGGTCCGTGCTCAAGTCCGCATGCTCCCCGTGATACCCGACCGCGCCTAGCCGTTCGCCACCGCCGGCAGATCCTCGTCCGCGACCACACCCGGATCGGGCCAGGCACCGTAATGGGCGAGCACCGCCGCCCGCGGCCGCTCGCGCAGCCAACGGGCCATGAACTCGGCATACGGCCGGCCGCTCTGCCGGCGCGCCTCGCGCACCGCCTGCCGTTCCCGCGCCGTCGCCTCGGTGTCGATCCGCAGCGTCGCCTCCTCGTAGACCACATGGTAGACGTTGCGCGCCGCCCAGTGCGTCATGCGCTGATTGCGCAGATCGCGCGCGACCGCCTGAGGATCGCGCTCGAGCGCGTCACCGTAGCCCCCGCCGCCGCCGACGCCGACGTAGAAAGTGTCTCCCGCGGCAAACGGCCGTACCCCCATGGCGATGTCGTGCAGATGCCGCTCGCCCTGTTCGGGATTCGCGTCCGAGTAGACCTCGTCGAGATTGCGCGGCAGTACGGTATGGCCGTCCGCCATCAATGCCCTGAGATTGCTGCCGTTCACGTACTGGACGAAAGTCGGCGGCCCGGCGTAACCCCCGAACAGCCCCAGCGTCATGGGAAAACGCGTACCGGCACCCATGCCACCGAGCGCGAGCCCCGGGACATTGTGGACCATCAGGCCGATGCCGGCGCCGGCGCCGCCGCGGTAGCGGCCGTGGCCGTAGGATCCCTTGAAGAAATTACGGAAGGTATACAGAAACGGCCGATCGGCCTCGGTCGCCTCGACATCCGAGCAGTCGCTCATGGTCGCGAAGAAGGCGCCCGCGACGTCCACTCCGTCCATGTCCGACCGCGCGCCGGCTCCGGTGGCGTTGATCTCCGGGCTGATATCGGCAACCGGATCGCCGAGCTGGTTGAAGCCGCCGTACACCGGGATCGCGAAACCGCTGAACCAGGCCGCGACCGCGTGCGAGGGGATGGCGCCGTAGACCATGCGGGCTCCGCACAGGAACATGCCCTGCGTGAAGCAGACCTGCACGACCGGCGCCATCGAGGTCGAGACGTCGCCGCGCGCGTTGACCATGCAGTCGTCCGGGAAGCGCCAGTCGACGGCCTCGAGCAAACCGTTGTTGGACGGCAGGTCGTGGAACAGCCAGCCGCAGAAGTACACCATCGCCAGACCGATGATGCCCTGGAAGTAACAGTTCACCGGCTTGCCCTGCGCCATCGGCGACGAACCGCTCAGGTCCAGGGTGATCGAGTCGCCCTTCTTGATCACGGTGACGTTGATGCGCGTCAGGCCCGGACCCGTGCCGACCGTGTCCATGAAGCGCGGCTGACGGTAAACGCCGTCGTTGAGCAGCGCGACACGCCGGCGCGCCGCCTCGCCGGTCACGGTCAGGATGCGGCGCAGTGCACCGATGAAGAACTCCGATCCCTGGCGCCCGAGCAGATCCTTGATCCGCCGCTCGGCGGTGCGCGCCGCCGCCAGGCGCGCCTTGATGTCGAGGATCATCGTGCGTGGATCGCGGGTCATGGAGGCAAGCATGTTGAGCAGGTCTTCCTTGAGCCGGAAGCTCTCGCCGATCTTGATCGGCGGCACGCGCAGACCCTCCTCGTACTGCGTGCGCGCGTGTGGCGACGTGCCGCCGGGCTCGGCCCCCCCGCACTCGCCCGTGTGCACCGCGGCGCCGACGAAACACACGAGCTCGCCGTCGTGGAACACCGGGATGGCGAGCCCCATGTCCGCGTTGTGCACGCCGCCGTAGAACGGATCGTTGTAGAAGAACGCGTCGCCCTCGCGGGCGCCGACCGAGGGTTCACGGACCCAATGCTTGACGCCGTACTTCAGCGGGATCTGGCCGAGCACGGCGTGGTGGTAGATACCGGTCGCACAGACGGCGAGATCACCCTGCGCGGTGAAGATCCCGAAAGCGACGTCGCCCCAGCGCATTGCGGTCGAGGCGCCGAGCTTCATCGTCGTTTCCTTCCCCTCCAGGGCGATCATGTGCATCTTGTGTTTGAAGATGTCGAAGTCGAGATCGCCCACGATTGCCTGCGCCGCCTGCTCGGCGGCGCTCATCGGCTCAGGCCGCATGCGCTGCACGACTTCGTAATCCCGGTTGTAGCTGAATCCGCTCATCTGTGCCTCCACTCAACCCGACAGGCTTGCTCAGCCCGCATCCGGTTCGAGCACTCCGTTGCGCCAGGGGTCCATCGTGTAACACCAGCCGGGCGCGACGACGTAGGTCGTGTCACGCGCCTCGATGATAGCCGGCCCGTCGATCCGGTTGCCAGGCTGCAGGGAATCGAGAACGTACAGCGGCGTCGCCAGGTGCCCCGCGGCGGGACCCCAGTATGCCTCCCGCGTGCCGGTACAGGCGCCGGCTGCCGGCGCCTGCGCCCCGGGCTCCTGCGCGTTGAGAGCGACCGGACTCGCCTGGATCGAGGCGGTTAGGAAGAACGACTCGATGTTGATGCCCCCGGCCAGAAAGGTCGCTTCCGGCGAGTAGATCTCCCCGTAGCGCCGCACGAACAGCTCGCACAGGGCCCGGTAGTCCTGCTCACCCGCGAGCCGCAGGCGCGGGGTCCGGATCCGGGTCAGGTTGTACTGCGATCCGAAGCGCATCTCCAGATCGAGGTGAAAACACATGTGCTCCTCGGTGTAGCCCTCCAGGCGCAGATCGCGCGTGGCCAGGTCCACCAGCTCGTCCACTACCGCGTTGAACGAGTCGACATCATCGAGGTAGCACTGCGAATTCCAGTCGAATATGCGCAGCGGCCGCGACCGCTCCCAGACCTCGGCAACCTGCATCGACGCCGCTCCGAACGCGCCCGACACACTGGAAATCGCCGGCACGACGATTCTTCCGGCGCCGATGTACGGGGCGATCGCGCAGGCGTGCGCGGCGCCCGCGCCACCGCCGGCGAACAGCGTGAATCTGCGCGGATCGTGCCCTTTCAGCGCGACTTCGTTGAACACCTCCTGGCCCATTTTCGCGTCGACGAGCGCGCGGATGCGCCAGGCCGCCTCGATCACGTCGATGCCGAGCGGGCCCGCGACGTGTTTCTCGATGACCTCGCGCGCCAGATCCGGATCGAGCGGCAGATCGCCGCCGAGGTAGTTGTCCGGGTTGTAGTAGCCGAGCACGAGATCCGCGTCGGTCACCGTCGGCAGCTCGCCCCCCTGGTCGTAGCAGGCCGGCCCCGGCATCGAACCCGCGGACTGCGGACCGACTTCCAGGGTGTTGCCGAGCTCGTGGTTGACCCAGGCGATCGAGCCGCCGCCCGCACCGATGGACTTCACCTCCACCGCCGGGATGTTGGTCCGCCAGCGGTCGATGACCGGGATGAAGTCCTGCGTACGGATTTCACCGTCGGTGATCACACCGATGTCGAACGACGTTCCGCCCATGTCCGTGAAGATGATGTTCGCGTCCCCGGACAAGCGGCCGATCAGGGCCGACCCGTACAGACCCGCAACCGGCCCCGCGTTGTGCGAGAGCACGGCGCGCGTGCGCGACAGTTTCTTGGTTCCGCCCGTGTTGTGGACCAGCACCAGCGGGCGGCGATAACCCGAGTCCCGCAGCTCGTTGCCGAGCCTGCCGAGCGAATCGGCCATCGTGCCGTGAATGTAGGCGTTGACGATGGTCGTCATCGCGCGCGTGTACTCCCCGCACTTGGGCGAGATGTCCGAGGACAGAAAAACCGGCAGCGCGCCGAGATAGTCCTCTGGATATTCGTCCTCGATGATGGTTCTGATTTCGCGCTCGTGCGCGGGATTCACAAACGACCAGTGCAGGCAGACCACAAACCCCATCGCCCCGCGATCGACGAGCTTCTGCAGCTGTTCGGTCACGTCCTCGCGGTCGAGTGGTGCGACGACGTTGCCATTGCAGTCCATGCGCGCGCGTACGCCCACGACCATGCTCGGTTCGACGAGCGGCGCGGGCTTGACGATACGCGCGAGGTCGCGGTTCGCTTCAATCGAGTTGCCGTCGGCCCAGCTGCGCGCGCGGCCGATGAAGATCGTGTCCTCGAAACCGGCGGTGGTTATCAGCCCGAGCTTGGGGCCCGTGCGCTCGATCAGCGCATTCGTACCCACGGTCGTGGAGTAGCGCAGCGACGAGACCTCGGCGAGGAAACTCCCGAAGTCCATGCCGGCGGAACGCGCAATCGCCCGCAGCCCCTTCATGAACCCGGTCGACAGCTCGTAGTGCGTGGTCGGTGTCTTCGCGGCGAACAGCTCGCCGCGCGCCGACACCGCGCAGAAGTCGGTGAACGTACCACCCACGTCGACCCCGATTGAATACATGTCGCCTCCCGTGAATGCCTTTTCAGGCCGCCCGCAGCGCCGCGATCAGGGCGCGCAGCTCGGCGAGATCCTGGTCCGGGTCCACCGGCTCGCAGGTCGTCACGAGCAGGTTCAGGCCCGCGGCCGCCGCCACAGCGGCGGCGCCGAAGCTCTGCCGCGCCCGCGCGGGATCGTCGATCGGGATCGACGCACCGGCGCCGAGCATCGCGCCGCCGAGCGCCCCGGCCGCGGCGACGCCGTCGGCTGCGCCCGTGCCGAGCACGATCAGGTCCAGCTTGAGCTGCGCGAGCGCGCCGATGTCCCCGGCGCCCCAGCCGTCCAGGCGCAGGGCCGCCGGGACATCGTAATAAGCGGCGAGATTGCGCAGCGTCGCGTAGCCGCGCTGGAGTGGCCGCCCGGCGGGATCCGCGTGCGCGCGCTGTTCCACGAACAGCACCATGTCGGGCCGCGCCTTGAGCGCTTCCTCGGTCACCCGCGCGTGTATCGCCTTCACCTGCTTGAGCCCTTCTGCGCCGTCGATCCCCGGCAGGAGTTGCGCCGCCAGCGTCGCCGGGCCGATCAGCGCGGCGATGACCGCCGCCTGCGCGCCGGGACCGCTGCGCAGGCGGCGCAGCGTCTCCAGCGCCACTGCCTGGCGCGACGCCGCCGCGGGCTCCGCCGGGAGCGCAGCGGGCGCTTCGACCAGCCGCGGCCGTTCACCGTCCCAGACCGTTTGCGCACCGCAGGCTTCGGCCATGAGCGTCGCATCCCAGGGCGCGATGATCGCGTCCGCGTCGAGGAGCTCGGCGGCGCGCTGCAGACCCGCCACCCACAAGCCCGGCTCGTCGCACATCTGCCGGTACGACACGCCGGCCAGTCGTGCCGCGAGGGTATCGACCAGCGGTGCCCACAGGGGCCGGCCCGCGGGCTGGCGAGCGAGCAATGCGGCGAACGCGGCGCGGGCGGCCGTCACGGGGACCCGCCGAGCCGGCGCTTCAATGCGTCGACATCGAGCTCGATGTCGTGGGTCACGGGGTGGCCGGGCGGCAGGTACTCGTTGTCGATGAGCACACCGCAGGCGGGGCAATAGAACTCGATCAGGCGACAGTACTCGCGATCGAAGGTAAAACTGTGTTCACCCCCCTCGACGAGCGGCGGGTGCACCTCCTCGAGCGGCCGCTCGGCGAGCAGACAGCCTTCCTTGTAATTGCGGCGCGCCGGACCGAGCTCGGCGCCGCAGCGATTGCAGCACCACTGCTCGCGTTCGACGTCGATGTCGAGGTACTCCGTGATGCGCGCTTTCATGGTGGCTCCACCGCCTCCAGTAATGCGTTGCGGAACCGATCGATACCGAGGCGCCAGCCCTGCGGCACCAGCAGGGTGAACTGCTCCGATTCGACGATTGCGGGCCCGGTCAGCCCGTGTCCGCTGAGCAGGCGGTCGTGGGCGTAGACGGGCACTTCGGCCGGCGGCTGACCCGGCCCCGCAACGATCACGCGCGCGCCCTTGCGCGCCGTGCTCACGTCCGTGAGCGCCGGTTCGGTCGCGGTGAGACTGACGCGGGGAACCGGCGAGCGGGCGAGCAGGGCGATGCTCCCGACGATCGCGTCCGCAGCGTGCCCCGCGCCCGGTAGCGTGCGCACGGCGGCGACGAGATCATCCGGATGGTCGAGCGCGTCGATGGCCACCGGCACCAGCGTCTCGATGCCATCGCCGTTGCGGCGCACGAACAGCTGCAGTTCGAAGCTCATGCTCTCGAGTGCGAAGCCCTCGCCGCGCATGTCGCGCTCGGCCTCGGCACGCATGCTCGCGACCGCGCGGCGCATACGCTCGAGGGTGTCGCCCGCGGCCAGGGGCGCGGCGATGCGACGGTAGTACGGATGACCGGCATCGAGCAGCGAGGAGCCGAAGGCGGACGAGACGGCGGCGTACGGCGTCACGACGACGCGCCCGATGCCCGCATGCCCGGCGATCGCACAGGCATGTATGCCCCCTGCCCCGCCGTAAGCGACCATGAGGGCCGGCTCATCGCCGGCAAGCTGCGCGCGGACCTCGGCGACGGCGCGCCCGAGATCGGATTCGAGCTGCGCGCGGATCCGGGCCGCCGCCTCCTGCACGCTGATCTGCAGCGGCCCCGCCACCGCGCGTTCGATTGCGGCGCGCGCCCGCTCGGCGTCCAGGCGCATGCTGCCGCCGAGAAAATAGTCGGGATCGAGAATCCCGGCCGCGAGGTTGGCATCGGTCAGGGTCGGTTCGCTGCCGCCGAGCGCGAAACAGGCCGGACCCGGGACCGCGCCGGCGGATTCGGGCCCGATCTCGAGGGCGCCATTGGCGACACGCACCAGGGAACCGCCGCCCGCTCCGAGCGCACGGATCGCCAGCATGGGCAGGTTGCAGGGAATGCCCTCGACCTGCGGCTCGAGGGCGAAGCTCGGTTGCTGCGCGCACACGTAACCGATGTCGAACGACGTGCCACCCATGTCCGTGGTGATGAGCCGTCCGGCGCCATACAAACGCCCGATCTCGCGCGCACCGAGCAGACCCGCTGCCGGACCGGAATTATAGGTGTTGATGGCGCGCGTCTTGGCAACCCGCGCCACCGTACCCGTGTTGTGTCCGATGAGCAGGTTCCTGCGAAAGTGCAGGCGCCGCAGATCCTCGCCCGCCTTGTAGAGCAGACGGGCCAGCTTGGCGTGGATGTAGGCGTTGAGCACGGTGGTGTTGATGCGCAGCCGGTAACCGTCACGCGGGGTGATGTCCGCCGACAGGAACACCGGTACCGATCCGAGGTAATCGCGCGGGTACTCGGCCTTGATGGTTTCTCGCACCAGTCGCTCGTTGTGCGGATTGCACTGCGCATTCACGAGCGCCACGACCAGGCAGCGAGCGCCCTGATCGATGAGCGCCTGAGCCGCCTCCAGGACCCGCTCGCGCGCGGGAGCCCGTATCACCTGGCCATCGGCGTCGGTCGCCTCGTCGAGCCCGGCGACCATGTCCGGGCCGACGAGCGGAGGCCGGCCGCCGGGATCGCGCGTCGGCGCCTGCGCTTCCTGACCGGCGGTCACCAGCAAGCCGATCTTCGCGCCATCGCGCTCGATGATGGTGTTCGTACCGATCGTGTTCGAGAAACGGATGACGTCGGTGTCGTGAAGCAGATCCTCGACGGGAACCGCGAACGCGCGTGCGCCGGCCTTGATGCTTTCCAGGAAACAGACCGTCAGGTCGTGCGGTGTCGTGGGGACCTTGACCGTACGAACATTGCCGTCGCAGTGCACGAAGCAGTCCGTGAACGTGCCGCCGGTATCGATGTCGATGGTGTAGCCCATGGGAGCTTTCGCGCCAGGTGTGAGAAATCGCCGCGGCGCGTCGTCAGTCCGGGATACCGACGCCGCGCAGCACGAACGCGATGACCTCGGCATAAACCTGCGCCGGTGGCAGCTTGCCCTCGGGGCGGTGCCAGCGCAGCACCCAGTTGAGCGCACCGAATATGTTGAACGCGAGGATTTTCAAATGCCGTGTCTTGATCAGCTTGTGCTTGTGCAGCAGAGTGAGCTCGTCGAGGTAGATGTTCATCACCTCGAGCTGGATCGTCCGCGTCGCCTTGTTCATGCCCGGATCGAGCTGCTCACCGTTGACGAAAAAAATGCGTGATTCACGCCGGAATTCTTCCTCCGCCTCCAGATGCGCCCGCAGCAGGCTCTTGAACCGGGCGACGGGATCGGTCTGCCTGGCGACCGCGGCGCGCAGCGTCGCCGGCAGCTTGCGTACCGACGCGTTCTGGATCTCCTGCCACAGGCCTTCCTTGTTGCCGAAATGGTGGTAGATGTTCGAGATGCTGGTGTTGGTCGCTCGCGCGATGTCGCGGATCGAAGTGCCGCGGTAACCATGCGTCTCGAACAGTCCGGCCGCCACCTGCAGCAGCTCCTGGCGGGCATGCCCGCGCGCCATCACCTTGCGCCGTCCCGGTGCCGTTTGCGTCGGCGTCGCGACCATCTATCCCGCTCCCAGAGCTGTTATGGAACGATCGTTCCATTCGGCGCTACGATAGCGGTGGCCGCAGGCAGTGTCAACGGGATGCGGGCGCATGACGGACCCGGCGGCAGAGGGCGCCCGCGGCCGCCTTCAGGCGGCCGAGCTGCGCTCGCGGGCCTCGAGGTTGGCCTTGAGCAGCACGAGCAGCCGGCGCAGCTCCTCGCGCTGGCCGCGCAGCAGCCCCGACAGCAGATCCGCGGACATGTCCAGCGCGATGCCTTCCATGCGCCCGAGCAGTGCCTCGACCTTGGACGTGTGAAATACGCACTTGGCGCGCCGGTCGTGCGGATGCGCGCGGCGCTCCAGCCAGCCGTTGCTCTCGAGCCGGTCGAGCAGCCCGCCGAGCGCCGCCTTGCTGAAACCCAGATCCTCGGCCAGCTCCGACTGCGTCACCCCGTCGTTGAAGTACAGCCGCGCCAGCACCCACCACTGCGCCCGGGTGAGACCGAGCGTGCGCATCCGACGGTCGTACTC
>JADZEE010000166.1 GCA_020850735.1 Gammaproteobacteria bacterium
GATCCTCAGCGGTTCATCGACAGGATCTGCATCGCCTGGCGGTCGTTCGCCTCGGCGTTCTGCAGCATCTTGGTGTGCATCTCGAAGGCGCGGGCGTGGCTGATGAGCTGCACCATCGCCTCGACGGCGTTGACGTTCGAGCCCTCGAGCGAGCCCTGCACCACGGCGACGGCGGCGTCGGCGGTCGCGGCGGTGCCGTCCTTCATGCGAAACAGCCCGTCGGCGCGGCGCTCGAGCTGGGTGGGCTCGGGGTTGACGAGCTTGATGCGGCCGATCACGTTCACTGCGCTGCGCCCCGCCGTGGGCAGCACCGACACCGTCCCGTCGCGGGCGATGGCGACGGTGGAGTCGGGCGGGACCGTGATCGGCCCGCCGTCGCCCATCACCGGCTGGCCCTGGCGCGTCTCGAGCACGCCGCCGGGACCGACGTTGAAGCTGCCGTTGCGGGTGTACGCCTCCGAGCCGTCGGGCAGTTGCACCGCGATGAAACCGCGGCTCAGCACGGCGACGTCGAGATCGCGCCCGGTCTGCTGGAGGGTGCCGGGGCGGAAATCGGTGCCGACCGAGGAGTCGACCACGAACGCGCGTGTCGGCTGGCCGTCGCCGAACACCGGCACGGCCCGGAACGCGTTGATCTGCGCCCGGAAGCCGGACGTGTTCACGTTGGCGAGGTTGTGCGAGACGGTCGCCTGCGCCTCCAGCGCGTGGCGGGCGCCGGCCATCGAGAGGTAGATCAGTCGGTCCATGGCGTCGCGTCAGCCCCCGCTTACTTGAGGTTGACCAGGGTCTGCAGCACCTCGTCCTGGGTCTTGATGCTCTGCGCGTTGGCCTGGTAGACGCGCTGGGCCGTGATCATCGACACCAGCTCGGCCGTGAGGTCCACGTTCGAGTCCTCCACCGCCGAGGACTGCACCACGCCCATGTTGCCGGTGCCGGGCGCACCCACCACGGGCAGGCCCGAGTCCGACGAGTCGGCCCACTGGTTCTGGCCGAGCGGGCGCAGGCCCTGCGGGTTGGCGAAGTCGGCCAGCACGATCTGCGCGAGGTTCTGCGACTGGCCGTTGGTGTAGCGGCCCTTCACGATGCCGTCGACGCCGATGTTGATGCCCGCCAGACGGCCGGAAGAGTAGCCGTCCTGGAACAGCGAGTTCACGCTGAACGGCGAGCCGAACTGGCTGCTGCCGGCCAGATCGAAGTCGAACACGAGCGGGGTCACGCCGCCGCCGCCGATGGCGAGCGAGGCGGTGAGCGGCATCGCCGTGGTGAGCGCACCGGTGTTGTCGAAGGCGAGCGTGGCGGGCACGCCGGCGCCGGCGCCGAGGTTGACGTTGCCGATGCTCGTCCCGTCGACCGAGGCGTACATGCTCCACTGGCCCGGCGTGGCCGTCTTCACGAAGTACATGCTCAGCACGTGCGGATTGCCGATGCTGTCGTACACGGTGCCCGAGGTGGTGTTGTTGTAGCTGGTCGGGTCGGCCTGGTTGAAGAGCGCGGTGGTCGGCTGCGCGGCCCCGGCGTCGAGGTTCAGGCCGGAGCGGAAGGCCGTGGTGGCCTCCGGCGGGATGTCCGCCGTGGAGAGCCGCAGGTCGATCGGCGCGGTGGCGATGATGTTGCCGGAGCTGTCGGTGCCGAAGCCCGTCACGCGCATCGCGTCGCTGTTGACGATGTAGCCTTCGGCGTCGAGGTGGAACTGGCCGTTGCGCGAGAAGCTGACGATCCCGTCCTTGCTCATGCGAAAGAAGCCGCGGCCGTTGATCGCCACGTCGAGCGGGTTGTTGGTCGAGCTGATGTTGCCCTGGCCGAACTCCTGCGACACGGTGGCGACCTTCGAGCCGATGCCGATCTGGCTCGCGCCCGCGCCCGAGAGCGAGTTGGCGAACACGTCGGCGAACAGGGGCCGCGACCCCTTGAAGCCCACGACGCTCGCGTTGGCCACGTTGTTGCTGATCACGTCGAGGTGTTTCGCCGAGCTGTTCAGCCCGCTGAGACCCTGCTGGAAGGACATGTGAGGCTCCTATTGCGCGCGCACGGCAACGCCCACCCGGCGCTGCGCTGCGCGATGGCACCCCTTCTCCTCGCGAAAGGAGCGGGCGGGGATGAGATTCGGCACGAGCATCGTCCGCACGTGCGGCTACTGCTGGATGCGGCGGATGTCGTCGATCGCGACCTCGCCGACGCCGCGCAGCGAGACGGTGGGCTCGGCACCGGCCAGTCCGATGCCGGTGACGGTGCCGATGGTGTAGGCGGTCGCGGCGACCGCCTTGCCCTTGGCCGTCGCGCTCACGCTGTAGGTGTAGGTGCCATCGACCACGGCGTTGCCGGCGTCGTTCTTGCCGTCCCACTCGAACCCGATCTGGCCCGCTTCGCGCGCGCCGAGCTCCATGCGGCGCACCAGGTTGCCGGACGCTCCGGTGATGGTGAGCGTGACGCGCTCGGCGGCGCCGGCGAGCTCGATCGCTCCGGCCGCACGCCCGCCCGCGAGCGCGAGCGCGCTGCTCGGCGCCATCACCTGCCGTCCGATCATGCCCGCCGCCGCGAGCGACTGGCCGGAGCGGAACGCATCGGCCAGCGCGGTGACGGTGGAGTTGAGCTTGTCGATGCCGTTCACCGTGCTGATCTGCGAGAGCTGCGTGGTGATCTGGGCGTTGTCCATCGGCTTGAGCGGGTCCTGGTTCTTGAGCTGCGTGACGAGCAGGGTGAGGAAGCGGTCCTGGATCTTGTCGGCGCTCGACGCGGAGGCCGACAGCGAGGCGGCAGCGGCGCTTGCGCTGCCGGCGGAAAGGGTGTCTTGAATGGTGGCCATGGCGGCGGGGCTCACTGTCCGATGGAGAGGGTGCGCAGCGCGAGCTGCTTGGCGGTGTTCATGAGCTCGACGCTCGTCTGGAACGAGCGCGACGCCGAGATCATGTTCACCATCTCGTCGACGACGTTCACGTTCGGGAAGCTCACGAAGCCCTGCGCGTCGGCGGCGGGATGCTTCGGGTCGTAGGCACGGCGCAGCGGCGACTGGTCCTCCACCACCCGCGCGACGCGCACGCCCTGCACGGCCTCGCCGGCGATCGGCACCGGCGTGAACACGACCTGCTTTGCGCGGTAGGTCTGCCCGGTCGAGGAGACCGTGCTCTCGGCGTTGGCGAGGTTGCTCGCCACCGCGTTCAGGCGCATCGACTGTGCGGTCATGGCCTGGCCGGCGATGTTGAAGATGGCATCCATCGGTGGGTCTCCCGTGCCGGCTAGCTCTGGATCGCTGCCAGCAGCGATTTGATCTTGCCGTTGATGAACATGAGCGTGGCTTCCTGGCGCATGGCGTTGTCGGCGAACTGCGCCCGCTCCAGGTTGACGTCGACCGTGTTGTCGTCGATGCTCGCCTGCGACACGGCGCGATAGAGCACTGCGCCCGAGGCGGCACCGAGCTCCATCGTGCCGGTCAGGTGCCGGGCCGAGGTGCGCAGCAGCCGGGCGGGCGCGGCCTCGTCGCCGCGCGACTGCGCGGCCTGCAGCGCCGCGCGAAAATCGACGTCGCGCGCCTGGTAGCCCGGCGTGTCCGCATTGGCGATGTTCGAGGCGAGCACCTGCGCGCGCTGGTTGCGCACGCTGAACGCGGCGCCGTGGGTGGCGAAGAGTTTGTCGAGCTGGGTCGTCATCGCGAGTTTTCCGTTCGGAGGCCGTCATTGCATTCGGCGTGCCAGCATCCTAGGCGAGCGGGTGCGGCGGGCGCGGTCCGAATAGGCGCGCAAAGGCCGGTCATATCGAGGCACGTGCACGCGGCCCGGCAAACGGCGGGCAAAACTTGCCGGTCGGGCGACTGCGTCTGCCTGTCCGGCGCGCTGCGCAGCCTCCACGCGCGCGCGAGGCGTGGAATTGGGCAGCTTCAGCGCGGCTGTTCGAGCCTTTGGCGGTGATTCCTGCCGCCTAGACTGCGCGCATGCCTACGAACACACGATCAGCACGACGCCGCGCCGCGGCAATGGCGGCAATCGCAGCGTCCTTTCTTGCCGCCGCGCCCGCCGGCGGCAGCGACCGGCAGGATCTCGGCCAGCTCCAGCGCCTGGTCGAGGCGTACGCGAAGCGCGAGACCGCGGGCACGCCCGGCGGCGGCGCGACGGTCACCGTCCACCCGCTCGACGCGCGCCTCGCGCTGCCGCGTTGCGCGTCGCCCGAGCCCTTCATGCCCGCCGGCGCGCGGCTGTGGGGCGCCGCCACCGTCGGCGTGCGCTGCGCCGCTCCGGTGGCGTGGACGGTCTACACTGCGGTCGTCGTGGAGGTGCACGGCGAATACCTCGTCACCGCGCGACCCATCGCCCAGGGCGAGACCGTCGGACCGGCCGACGTGACGACGCTGCGCGGGGACCTGGCGAAGCTGCCCCCGAGCGTGCTGCTCGACCCGGCGCATGCGATCGGCAAGCAGCCCGCCATGAGCCTCGCGGCCGGCCAGCCGCTGCGACGGGACATGCTGCGCGCGCCCGCAGTGGTGGTGCAGGGCCAGACGGTCCGGCTGGTCACCCGCGGGCCGGGATTTCAGGTGAGCGCGGAGGGCCGCGCCCTCGCCAACGCGCAGGAAGGTCAGCTCGTGCAGGTGCGCGCGCCGTCCGGGAGCACGGTGTCCGGCCTCGCGCGCGCCGGCGGGATCGTCGAGGTGAAGTACTGAACCGGAGCGGACGACGCGCCGGGCGATGCACAGGACCGCGAGCCCGGGCACCGTGCGGGTCCGGCGGCAGGTGGCGCGGCATCGGCCCGGCAGGAAAACGAGGCTAAAGTCACACCCGACGGAAGCCGATACGCAGAGTGCGGACGAGCGCATTGGGCGGAGCTAAAGTCCGCCGCCGCATGGCCGTAACAGCATGCGAGCGCAGAAAGCATCGAGGTGAGCACCATGAAAGTCGACAACAACGTACGGTCGATCCAGTCGGGTTCGGTGTCCGAGACGCCCAGCCGGGCGGGCAAGTCATCGTCCGCCGGGGCGACCACCGGCAATCAGACCGCCGGTCCGCGGGTCGAGCTGAGCCCGCTGGGCGCGCAGCTCTCGAGCATCGAGGCCAGCCTCGCCAACGTACCGGTGGTGGATTCGCAGCGGGTCGAGGAGATCAAGCAGGCGATCACCGAAGGACGCTTCAAGGTGAACCCCGAGCAGATCGCCGATCGCCTGCTCGAGACGGTGCGCGAGCTGATCCAGGCGCAGCAGCCCGGCAACGCCCGCTAGGCGCGCGATGTCCGCCCAGCTCACGCCCCCCGATTTCCTGGCCGCGCTCGAACAGGAGCGCGACCGCGTCCGCGAGTTCCTGCGGCTGCTCGAGCGCGAACAAAATGCCCTGGCGGGCGGCGAGCACGACCGCCTGCTCGCCTTCACCGAGCAGAAGGCCGCGCGGCTGCTGGAGCTGCGGCGGTTCGCCGACGCGCGCAACCGCATGCTCGGCGCCGAAGACCTGCCTTCCGACCGCAACGGCATGCAGACCTGGCTCGATCGCCACCCGGACGAGCGCATCGCGACCGTGTGGAACGAGCTGATGAGCCTCACCGCGCGCGTGCGCGAGGTGAACGACGTCAACGGCGTGCTGGTGGCGGCCCGGCTGCGCCACAATCAGGCTTCGCTCGCCGCGCTGCAATCCGCGGCACGCGCGACCTCCGTCTACGGTCCGGACGGCGCCACGCGCCTCACCGCATCGACCTCCCGCGCGCTCGCAAGCGCGTAGCTCCCCCTCCTCTACCACCTCCGGCGCGCGGCCCTCAGGCCGCGCGCC
>JADZEE010000167.1 GCA_020850735.1 Gammaproteobacteria bacterium
AGATTGTCGGTGAGTACCTGCGCAAGGGCTCGCAGATCTACGTGGAAGGACGCCTGCAGACCCGCAAATGGAAAGATCGTGACGGTAACGACCGTTACACCACGGAAATCGTCGCCAGCGAGATGCAAATGCTCGGCGGTCGCGGCGGCGCTGCCGGTGCACCGGCCTACGATCCCGGTGATACGGACGAGCGCGCGTCGGCGAGCGCAGGTGCCGCGGGTGGCGCGGGCACCGCAGCCAGCGACGATCTGGACGACGACATACCCTTCTGATCCGCACCCGGCATCGGCCCGGCCCGCTGGTCGCACCGCGCTGGCGGGCCGGCGCCGGCTCCCCGCGGCGCGCGGATGAACCGATCCCCGCCCGCGAGGGCTCGCGCACTCACAGCTCGTGAGACATTCGCCCGCTGTAGTGAGACGGTTCCCGGGCATTCCCGGCCAGACGCGGCGGGGCACGAAATCGCGCGCGTAGCGGGCCTGCGGAAACGATTCCGGGGGTCCCCGCAACGCGGCCAGGGGCGTCCAGGGGCCGTCGCAAGCGGTGCGGTGATCGTTTAACGAGCTCTCAGGCTTGGCGCCCGGACGCTATCCGCTCCAGATCGCGCAGCATCTCCCTGCTGGAACGCCCGCTGGGCCGGCTCCCCTCACGGATCCCGATCAGCCGCCACAAGCCCTCACGGACTTCCGCCGGCAGCACGTTTTCGAGATACTCGATCGCGGTGCCGCGCAAACCACGGTCACGGCTCGTCACGGCGTGCATGGCCAGATGCATCGCATCCGGGTCCAGCGTCAGACCGAGCAGGGTGAACACGTGCTGGAGACTGAGATCGACGACGCCGCTCGGCGCCGTCGCCGCCTCGTCGAAATCGCTCGGCGGCACCCTGCCCTGCTCCCGCCAGGTCTGATCGTCGACTTCCAGCTCGCGCAGCACGGCCGCGAAAATACGCTCGCGCCCGACCGACAGATCGTCGCTGCGACTGAGCATGCGACCCAGTGCGCGCGCGCAGCTGTAACGCACGTGAAAGACGGAGTCCTCCAGGCCCTGGAGCAGGCCTTCGACGGTGCGGGGGTTGTGGCAGACCTCCATGACGCTCGGCAGACGCTGACGTACCACCACCGGCGTGTCCGGGTCGAGCAGGGCATCCGTGAGCTGGCCGATGACGCGAGGTACCAGCCAGCGCAGCTCCAGCCGCGCCTCGTCGGCGAGTTGCGGATGCGCGAGCAGTTCCACCAAGTGCGGCGTGCTGCTGCGCTCCAGATGCTCGCTGTGCAGCGCGGCGCGGATACGCTCGACGTCACCCGAGCGCAGTTCGGCGACCAGGCGCGCACGAATGTCGGCCGTCGCCGGCAGGGGCGTGCCGGGGCCTTCCGGCACGGCCGCGGCGTGGCCGGCGCTGCGACGGTGATTGATCCGCGCCTGCAGCATCTCGCGCTCGGCCTGTGGGCTCCATTCAGCCAGAAAGCGCCGCGTCGTGGCGTCGATCGCCTCGATGGTGTCCACCGACACCGTCCCGGCTCCCAGGCTCGTGGCGAGCTGCCCGACGTAACCCCGATGCAGACGATGCACGACCGCGAGGCCCACCACGGCGAAAATCGCTGCGCCGACCAGCACCGCGCGGGTCGGCAGCGCCGGGATCACCGCGACCAGAGCGAGCAGCAAACCTCCACCGATCAGATCGCCGAGCCGGTTGGATGCCACGTCGATGATCGTCTTGGTAGGACGCTTGTCCGACGGGGACACGGGCGTGTAGAGCAGTTCGAACCCGGCGCGGAAGAAGGAGTTCGCGAACACGGCCTCGACCCCGCGCAATGCCGCCACGGTGACCAGGCGCGGCACGGCGGCCGCGACGGCGCTGCCCGCGAGGACGGTGAGCGGCAGCACGGTCATAGCTCCGGCAAGACCGAAACGCTGCAAGGCCGCGCCGCCGAACAGCGACTGTACCGCGAACGTGACGATGCCGACGACGGCATAGAAGCTGGCGAAGAACCCGACCAGCGATTCGCTGGTGGGGAAGCGGCGCGCGGCCTCGGACTTGAGCGCATAGTCGAGCAGTGCGGCCGTGACCGCGACGACGATCATCAGCGTCGCCATGGTCAGCAGGTAGCGCGAACCGGCCAGCACGCGCAGGCCCGGGCGCGGCTCGATGGCCGCGGACGACGTCATCCCCCGGCTGCGAGTGCCGATACGCACCACGGTCGCCGCACAGGCCAGGTGCATGCCCGCGAGCACCGGCAGCATGGCCCGTACGTCGACCAGTTCGGACACGCGCTCGGCGATCACGCCGCCGACGAGTCCGCCCAGCGTGGCCGCCGCGGCGATGCGCGCGACGGTGCGCTTGGCGGTGTGCGGATCGAATCGTTCGTTGACGACGGACCAGAAACCGCTGATCAGCAGCGCCCCGAACACGCCCATGTGCACGTACAGCAGGACCGCCGCGTAGCGCGGATCGAACGCGAATACCACCCACTCCACCCCGAACAGCCCGGCACTCATCGCGAATGCGCGCGGCACGAGCCGTGCGGGGCCGAACACGGCGAGCAGGCGTGACATGGCCAGCACGCCCGCGATCGAGGTCAAGGCCGTCGCCACGACGATCTTGGGCAGGTGGACGACGTCGAAGTAAGCGAGAAACAGCCCGTCCCGGGTTGCCTTGCCGGCGACCTGATGGGCGATGATCAGGGTCGCCGAGATGACGGCAAAAGTCGCCGCCGAGCCGTCACCGCGAAGTTGAAGCCTGCGCACCCGACAAGTGTACACCGTCGCCCGCGCCGCGCCGGCGCGCGGCGGCGCTCACACCGGCTGCGGCGCGGCGCTGAGGCTGCGGTACTCGGCGGTGAGGCGCACGACGACGCCGATCCAGGCGACGCATATCGCGATCGTCACCCAGGCCAGCGCGGGCGTGGGCACCGTCACCGGCAACCACTGTGTCGCGAGCAGGATCAGCACGGAGCCGAGCACCTTGAAAAGCCTGTAGCCGAACATGTCGATCCAGGCCTTGGCGCGGTAGGTCTGCACCGGGTCGATCGGAATGTAGAGCAGTTCCTTGGACGCTCGGTTGATCGAGTAGGACAGACCGCGATCGGCGATCTTCATGACCGAAGCCATGACCAGGGTCGGTTGCGCGAAATAGAACAGCGATGTCATGGCGAGAGTGAGCGGTTGCGCGACGAGCCCGGCGAGCACGCCGAAGTGGCGCAGCAGCAGCGGCGTAATCACCAGGTTCACAGCGATGGAGAACAAACCCATCTGGCTGAAGAACGTGGAGATGAAAGCGGTGCGCTCGTCCAGGCGGGTATAGGCTGCTTCGACTGCCTTGATGAACTGGAACTCGACGATGGGCTGACACAACTGGGCGAACAGCAGGATGGCGGCGATCAGGAACAGGTAACGGCTGCCCGCCAGTGCCTGCCAGCCGCCGGTTGCTGCGCCGGGCCCGCTCACGGCGGCCGCCTCTGTATAGATCCGCATGCGGGCCAGACCCTGATTGAGTACCAGCACGAGGCCGAGAATTGCCGCTGAGACCGGCAACAGATCGACCGTCTCCAGGGTCGTGTAGTGAAGGATTGCCGCGGCCGTCACCCCGCCGACCACACCGCCGAGCAGACCGCCGGTGGCCACGAAGCCGTACCAGCGCCGGCCCTCGCGGGTGGTGTAGATGGTGTTGGCCAGGCTCCAGAACTGCTCGACCAGAACGACACTGAAAATATCGACGAAAACGTAAAAAGCCACGGCAGCGGGGCCGCTGTGGTAACCAAGCAGCATCCTGAAGGCCACGAATAGGACAATAAACGACAGACACGAACCCTGTACGACGCGGAAGCGGCTGTGCGTTGCGACCAGACGACTATAGGGCCCGATGAGGGCGCCGAGCACGACGGCGGTACCGATCCACACGTAGGGGAAGTTGTCGGCGCCGTAGTACTCGATCAGCAGCGAGCGGCTGGCAGGCTTGATGCAGTAATAGGCGAGGATGATCAGCAGGAAATTGATGAACAGTGCGAGCGCGCGTGACGCTTCCTGCCAGCTGCTCTGTGTTCGACGGTCGCTCATGTGCGGGTTGCAGAATTTTACGGGTCAATGGTAGATTGCGGCACGACGTCACAACAACCTAAAGAGAATTTCAGAGCCGTGATACGTCTAAACCGGTTCGTGGGGGGATTGCTGTTGCTGTTCGCCGTCGCGGCGCACGCCGACGGCATCGACGGTCATCCGGAGCTGTGGGAAGCCTACGATCCGGGCCTGCAGGAGCAGCTCGAGCTCGTCCTCGCCCGTCTCGGTCTGTCCCCCGCCATCGCGCGCAAACAACTCGCCGTCAGCCTCGTCGACATCACCCGGCCGCTCGAACCACGCGTCGCGGCAGTCAATGGCGACGAGATGATGTACGCGGCGAGCCTGCCGAAGATCGCCATTCTGCTCGGTGCGTTCGTGCGCATCGAGGAGGGATCGATGCGCTTCGACGTGGCCACGCGCAAGTCGCTCACCGACATGATTCGCGTGTCGTCGAATGTGGAAGCGACGCGCATGCTCAACCGGGTCGGCAAACAGCGCCTGCTCGACATCCTGCAGTCGGATCGCTTCCGGCTCTACGACCCGGCGGTCAATGGCGGACTGTGGGTCGGCAAGGAGTACGGCAAATCGGCGGCCTACCGCCGCGATCCGATGCACAACCTGTCGCACGGCGCGACCGCGATGCAGACCGCGCGGTTCTACTACATGCTCGAAACCGGACAGCTCGTCGGACCGAGGCTCACGCGCGCGATGAAGGACATTCTGTCTCACCCCGCGATTCAGCACAAATTCGTGAAGGGGCTGCAATCGCGGCCTCAGGCGCACCTGTACCGCAAGTCGGGCACCTGGCGGCAATGGCATGCGGACAGCGCAATCGTCGAATCGGGTGGCCGCAAGTTCATCATCGTCGCGCTGGCCGAGAATCCGCACGGTGGCGAATGGCTGGTCAAGCTCGCCGCGCCGCTGCACGATCTCATCGTCGCTCCCACCCGTATCGCCGCACTCTCGCGCTGACGCCGCACTTCCCGGCCGGGCCGGCCGGCGCAGCGCGCCGGTCGCACGCAGTACTGCTGCCGATCGCGGCGCCAGGAACGCTCACGACCCCGCCGCCGCTTCCCCCTCGTGGCGGGGCAGCGAATCTTCGATGTGCAGCCATTCCAGCCGCTCAGCCGTGAATTCGTGACGGCGCGGCGCACAGCACCGGGGTTCATCGAGGCAACCGACGTTCACGTCGATCGTGTCGCCGGCGCGATCCGAACAAAAAGCGGTCTGCGCACCACAGCGCGGACAGAAGTGGCGCTCACCCCAGGGCGATGATCGATACACGGTGGGCCGGGACGCGACGTAGCGGAAGGCCTGGCGCGGAAAGGACGCCCACGCGAGTACCGGAGCACCGGTCGTGCGCCGGCAGATGTCGCAATGGCAGTAACCGCTGTCGAGCGGCGCAGCCGACACGGCGAACCTGACGGCGCGGCAATGACAGCCGCCTGCGAGCTCGACCTTCGTGCCGGCGCATGGCGCGGACACGGCTGGCGCTTCGTCGCCCGCACCGCCGCCGGGGTCGCTCACTGGACCGGCGCGCGCGGCGCCTCGGCGTGGCGCTGTTCGATCAGCTTGTGGATACGGCTCGCCAGCGTCTGGTGATCGACGGCGGAGTTGCGCCTGAGCACGTTGGACATCAGTGCCACCAGGTAGTAGAGCCTGCGCTCGGCGGCGGGCGCCTCGATGATCGCGACCGAGTTCATGTAATTCTTGACGTTGCCGTGGTACTTGAGGCAGCGGAAATCCGGCTCCGGCCTGCATTCGTAAAGTGAGCCGGACTTGAAGTAAACCGCGGCCGGCATCAGCGTCGGCGTCGACGCGTAGCGGATGCGCCGTTCGGTGACGTACAGCAGGCGCTTGATCTCGCGACTGGAAAACGCGTCGACGAGCTTGCCCTGCTCCAGCCGCACCAGGTAGCGCATCAGCTCGCGTGCCGTCCCGTAGCTCGACGTCCCGGGGACGTAACGCTTGCCGGTGGCGGTGAAAAAGCTGCCCTGGCGGAATTGCGTCAGATCCAAGCCATTACGCGTCACCGGTGTCTGTATGACCGTGGCCAGCAACGCATTCAGGTCGGTCCTGGGCGTGTCCTTGAACAGCGACTTGCCGGCGGCGTCGCTGACCGGGTAGTCACGGCCGAAATGCCCGAGCAGCATCATCTGCTTCATTACGGTCGCGGCCGCCGCGTTGGAGCTCGCCGACATCATCCAGTCGAGGTATTCGTACAATGTCCCGCGATCGCCCACCTCGAGCGGCCGGCGGATGAGCTTTTCGCCATCGCGATCCCACATCCGCACCGTGTGGTGATCGCTGATGACGAAATCGTCGGCCGTAATGACCGTGTTTCTGAGCACGTCGAGCCGGGCCTGGATATCATCCGGGTAGACGTCGGCGAGCGTCTGGAACAGACCCAGCCCGACCAGCAGCTTGCCGACGCTGCCCGGATTGCGGGCCTCGTCGGCGCGGTGCTCGGCGTAGACAGGGTGCGCGAGATCGCTGAGATCGAGCACGCCGAGATTGTAGTCGCCGGCACGGTCGCCGAGCAGCGCGACCAGAGCCATTGAAAATTCCGGGTCGGGCGCGGGGATCTGGAAATCGGGGTGCTCGAGCAGCCGCAGGTCCACGGCTTCGGTCGGCAACAAGGCGCCCTTGGGCTGCTTGACGCCGGGGAGCAGGCCTTCCTGCACCCGCCGCGCCTCCTCCAATCTACCGATGCCCGTGCTCGCGTAACCGTCCAGAGGATAGGCATCGACCTGGCCGCATGGCACGACGGCGGCAATTGCGAGCATGAGTGCGAAGCGCATGTGCGTTACTCCTGTCGTGGCGGCGCACCGGCCCGCGGACTGGACGGTACCGGTAACGCAGTCAGGGCGTGGCATCCAGGTCGACCTCTTGCTGCTCGTACTGGGCGAGCGCCTCGTCCAGGGACGCGAGGTACTTGCTGCCGCGCGCGCCGCGACTCTCGAGGAACGGCCGGATCTGGAACAGCCGCAGGCGACCGTTGACGAAGCCGAACTCGACGTCGGCCGGGGCCGGCCGCCCGGCGTCGTCGACGATGGAGGCAAAGCGCTGCGGCAGCTCGCGTGCGAATTCGATGAGCTGCCCGATTTCCTGCGGTTCGAGTACGGTGTCGGCGCCCGACGAGCGCAGCTCCTCGACACCGCCGCGCGGGTTGAGGACGCGCCGGCGCGGTGCGGTGGCCTGGGCCAGCAGTCGCGTCCTGCCGGTCGCCATCTCGATGCGCAGTGATTCGGCGGCCTGACCATCGACGGCCCCGCCGACGCCTTCGTTCACGGCGACGGACAGCCAGCCCGCCGCGCCGGTGTCGATGTCCTGCGTCACCAGCACGCCGGACTTGTCCGAGGGCACGCTCTCGAGCAGCAGCACGGCCGGGTACACGTGCTCGGGGCTTTCCATGTGGGCCTGCCGCCAGGCGAAGGCACGCGCCGTGAACGGCGATGCCCAGACCCGGGGAATGGCGGTGAGGATCGCATCGATACCGACCACGTTCGGCAGCGTGAGATTGAGCCCCGCGCCGGTAAAGCCCGGCAGGTCCTCGACGTTGGTGTCGCTGCGCACGAACACGCCGTAACTGCCGCTCGGACCGAGCATGGCCGCGAGGCGTTCAGAAAGCGCGGCCGCGAGCCCGGGCGGGACGGTACTCGCGGCGATCCGAGCTTCGATCCCGGCACGCAGCGTCTGAGCGGCGGTGTGCCACTGTGCCGATTCCCGCGGCATCTGCGCCAGCTCCCGGTAGCCGCGTACCATCCACTCGAATATCGTCTCACCGCCGCCTTCGTACGGGGCATCGAGCAGTGCGCGAAACACGCCGAACGGAATCGCGATACCGTCGGCGACCGCTTCCGGGTAGTTGTGCTTGAGCTCGCCGAGCTTGGCCGCCTTGGGACCGACGATGCGGCCCGAGTCCGTAGCACGCAATTCGGCGAGGTCGATCGGATCACTGCGATCCAGATCGAGTTTGTCGAGATCCGGCCGTATGACCACGTCGCTGGCGGCCTCACCGCGCGCGAACAGCTCGTCGAAGCGCCCGTCGTCGAGCGCCACCCGCACTGATCCCGCCGGACTCACGGCCAGCACGATCCGGGCACCGTCGTGGGCACGCAGGCGCCCCAGCAGCCCGCCATCCACGGCGACGTTCGGGATGCCCAGGTTGCGGGCGAGCAGCTGCACGTGCGAAAGCGGGTTGCCCTCGCCGGCCGTGAGGATCCCCGCGACGGGCGGCAGGTCGGAGACGGTCTCCGGCAGCAGATAGATGCCGTCGGCGGCGTAGTCGCCGGCCTCGCCGGCCGCGGTGACCACTTGCAGGACACCGCGCGCCAGACCGGGATTGAGACTGCGCAGACCGGCGCCGACGTCCTCAGCGAACAGCTCGTTGCGCACGCCGGCCAGTCGTTGCGCGTCCCTGGCGAGACGCTCGACGACCTGGGCATAGAAAAACATCGGGCTTCCACGCAGCTGGTCCTGGATGAACAGGTCGGCACGCGGCTCGAGCTCCAGATAACGTTCGGTGGCGACACCGAAATGCAGCCGCAGCTGCTGCGTGGCCCAGGCCGGCACGAGCCCGAGATAATCGGCCGCGCGCTTGTACCGGGCGACACGCGGCGCGCGTTCGGCGTCGAGCGACATCACCTCCGCGGCGAGCGCGTCGCGCTCACGTGCCGAAATCAGTCCCGCGCCGTAGGCGGCACGTGCCGACACCAGCGCCAGGCGCGCGAGCTCGCGGCGCGACATCTGCGGCAAATCGTTCAGCACGGCGTTGGCGGCGACGAAGAATTCGTTCTCAACGGCGATGGAAGCATCGAGCAGATCCACGCGCGACTGCGGGCCGTTCGGCGCCAGCGCCTGCTCGCGCAGCAGCACGAGCAACTCGGCGGCGATCCCGAGACGCTCCGCTGCCGCGGTGCTGTGGCGCAGCCGCTCGGCGGCGCCGGCAAGCGCTTCCCTGAGTTGCTCCAGCGAGCTGAAATCCGCGATCAGCGCCGCGAGCATTTCGATCACCGTGCGGCCGGAATAGGCCGCGTCGATGGCCGTCGCGAGGCGCTCGTATTCGGCCGCAAGCCCGGCATCGGCGACCCGTGCGGCATACGCGCGCACCGTCACGGCATCACCGGCCTCGGGGCGGACGTGGATCTTGTTGCGCAGCGTCGCGAACGCCTGATCACGGCTGGCGAGATCGGCGGCGTGCTGGCGCACCTCGGCGGCGGTGTGAGTTTCGCGACCGTGCGGCAGCAGGCGTGCGGCGGCACGCAGCAGAACGTAACGGCTGCGCAGCCAGTGCGGATCTTCGGCGAGCCTGAACAGCAGGCGGCGGGTGCCCTTGCGTTCGCCCTCCTCCTGCAGGGCACCGCGGTAGTAGCGCGCGCGGCGCAGGATCCAGCCATCGTCGATATTCACCAGGAATTGCTCGATGAGCATCTGGCCGATCTGATCGGGAGCATCGAGATCACGGGCCAGCGCGTCGACGTCGAGATCGGAATAGACGTTGGCGATCAGATAGCCCTTCGCGCGCAAGCGCTTGACTTCCTCGGTCCACTCGCCGTGCTGCGAACCACCGCCGTAGTCCTTGCAGCCGTAAGGTGTGGGCGGCAGTACGCTGCCGTCCTTGCAAAACCAGCGGATGCGGGCGAACGGACCGCGCTCGGCGAGCTTCAGTGCGGCGATGCGCTCGCGCAGAGAGTCGTCCGCCACCGCGCCGGTGCTCGGATCGGCGGCGGGCGAGGGTGACGGCAACAATGACAGCAACAGCGGCAGGCAGGCGAGGCGCATGGGAAACGGCATGATAGCAATCGAGCGCGGCAACCGCGCAGCGAACGCGGGCACGGCGGCGCGAGGGCGCCCCGCCGTCGCTCGCGGGGGCGAATTCCTGCAGGCGGCGGCGACCCCGGGCTATTCTTTATATGAAATATAAGCTTTTTTCTATACCTGGCTGAATTTTTGCAGTATTTTTACAAGGGAACAAAGACCACGCTGGCACTCCCGCGGCGTGCGGCGCCACCGTGTCGAGCATGCGTATCCTCATCATCGACGATTCCCGGGAACTGATGACGCTGCTGCGCCGGCGGATCGCCGCGACGCTGCCGGACGTGGAGATCTCGGAGTACGATGCCGAGCAACAGGGCAAGCCCGGGCCCGGCTTCGACTGGTCGCTGTACGACGTCGTGTTCCTGGACAATGAGCTCGGCCTGCCGGAATCGGGGCTGGACTGGCTGCGCGAGTTTGCGACCTCCACCAGCTTTCCGCCCGTCGTCCTCATGAGCGACAGCGCGGATCCCTACCTGGCCGCGGAATCGATCAGGGGCGGTGCGGCAGGCTATCTGCACAAGGCCGACGTTGACACCGAGCGTCCCGGGCGCGCCGTTACCGCCGCCGTGCGTACCCGCCCGAACCGGGTGTCGCCGGCGAGCGCGCGACAGCGGCTCGATGTGCGCGTCGTACGCCGCGCGATGCTCGATCGCGACACGCTGCCGGATGGCAAGCGGATCGGCTACCGTTTCGTGCGCCTCATCGGCCAGGGTGCCCATTCGCGCGTCTATCTCGCCGAGAACCTGACCGATCGGCTCACGGTGGTGCTGAAGGTCATAGACGTCGATACGATTTCCGAGCCGGCTGCGCTCAAACGTTTCGTTCTGGAAGCGGAGCTGATGTCCGATCTGGCGAGCCCGCACGTCGTGCGCTTCTACCGCCACGGCTTCACCGCCGAGTACGGCTACATCGCGATGGAGTTCTTCACCCGCGGCGACCTCAAGCAGCGTATCGAGCGCCGCATACCGGTCGACGACGCCCTCAACTACGCACTGCACATCGCCTACGGCCTGGAGGCCATCCATTCGGTCGGCATCGTCCATCGAGACCTGAAGCCGGGAAACATCATGTTCCGCTCCGACGACAGCCTCGCGCTCGCCGATTTCGGCATCTCCAAGCGACTCGACGACAAACAGGAGATCACCAGCGCGGGGGCGGTGCTCGGTACGCCCTATTACATCAGCCCGGAGCAGGCGCAGGGGCTGGCCGTGGACCCCCGCTCTGATCTGTACAGTGCCGGTATCATCCTGTTCGAGATGATCACCGGCGCCAAGGCCTACCGGGCCGATTCGGCGGCGGGCGTGGTCTACCAGCACGTGCACGCGGGCGTCCCGCGCATGCCCCCGGATTACGCGCGCTACCAGCCGCTCATGGACCGGTTGCTCGCCAAGGACCCGGCGCAGCGCCTGCAGACGGCATCGGAGCTGGTCGTGAATCTGCAGATGGCCATGCGCGCACCTTGAACTGCAGCGCTACGCCCCCAGATCAATCGTAACGCTGCCTGCGCGAACGCGGGGGGAGCGGCCCGCCACGAGCGCTGCGGCACAAGGCATGAACGAAGAATCAACAGAAAACCTCGTCATCAATCCCGTTCACGGCGCCGGCGAACATACGCTCGCCCGGGCCGACGACGTCCTGCCCGAAAAGCTCTACCTGCTGCCCATATCGGTACGGCCGTTTTTCCCCGCGCAGACGCTGCCCATCGTGAGCAGTGACGCCCTGTGGCGCGAGACCGTCGAACGGATCGGCGCGACACCTCATCACGTGGTGGGTGTCGTTTATGCCCCGGCCAATCCGGATTCCGTACCGCTACCGGAAGCGATCAACGAGGTAGGAACAGCGGCGCGCATGCATCACCCCATGCGCGCGGAGGGCAAGCTGCAGTTCATTGCCGAAGGTCTGCGGCGGTTTCGGATCGCGCGCTGGCTCACCGATCGTCCGCCTTACCTCGTGCAGGTCGAGTACCCAGATCCTCCCCGCGAGGATGCCGACGAGATCCGTGCCTACGCGCTGGCGATCATCAACATGATCAAGGAGCTGTTGCCGCTCAACCCGCTGTACAAGGAACAGCTGCGTTTGTTCCTGGACCGCTTCAATGCCGACGAGGCATCGCCGCTGACGGATTTTGCCGCCGCACTGACCAGCGCCGGCGCGGACGAGTTGCAGGAAGTACTCGACGCCATACCGCTGCGCAGACGCATGGAGAAAGTGCTGGCGCTGTTGCAGAAGGAGATCGACGTCGCCGGCCTGCAGGCGCAGATCCGCAAGGCGGTCGAAGACAAGGTTTCCGAGCACCAGCGGCAGTTCTTCCTGCGCGAGCAGCTCAAGGAAATTCAAAAGGAGCTCGGTATCGCCAAGGACGACAAGACGGTCGAACTCGAGCGCCTGCGCCAGCGTCTGGAGGGCACCGAATTGCCCGCACACGCGCGCACGCGCATCGACGAGGAGATGCAGAAACTGTCCTACCTGGAGACCGGCTCACCCGAGTACGCGGTGACGCGCAACTATCTCGACGTGATCACGGACCTGCCCTGGGGTCGAACCTCGGCCGACAGCTTCGATCTCGCCCATGCCCGGCGCGTCCTCGATCGTGACCACGACGGTCTCGAGGACGTCAAGGACCGGATCATCGAATTCCTCGCCGTCGGTGCCTTCAAAGGCGAGATCGCCGGATCGATCCTGGTGCTGGTCGGCCCGCCGGGCGTGGGCAAGAGTTCCATCGGCCGCTCGATCGCGCAGGCGCTGAGCCGGCGCTTCTATCGTTTTTCCGTCGGCGGCATGCGTGACGAGGCCGAAATCAAGGGTCATCGACGCACTTACATCGGCGCCATGCCGGGCAAGTTCGTACAGGCGTTGCGCGAAGCCGGCACGGCCAACCCGGTCATCATGCTCGACGAAATCGACAAGATCGGAGCCTCCTACCAGGGCGATCCGGCCTCTGCGCTGCTGGAGGTGCTCGATCCGGCACAGAACGGCGACTTCCTGGACCACTATCTCGACGTACGCTTCGATTTGTCCAAGGTCCTGTTCGTGTGCACGGCCAACCAGCTCGACACGATCCCCGCGGCGCTGCTCGATCGCATGGAGCAGATCCGCCTGGGCGGCTATATCACGGCCGAGAAGGTGCGCATCGCCCACCGTCACCTGTGGCCGAAGGCCCGCGAGCGCGCCGGCGTGAAGGCGAGCCAGGTTGCGATCAGCAAAGCGGCGCTGAAACGGGTCGTGGAGGGCTACGCACGGGAAGCCGGGGTACGCTCGCTGGAAAAGCAGATCGGACGCATCATGCGCAAGAGCGTGGTGAAGCTGCTCGACGGTGCACGGCCGCCGCTTCGCATCGGCACGCGCAATCTGGACGAGTACCTGGGACAGCCGGTCTTTCGCGCCGAACGGCCCAGCAAGGGGCGCGGTGTCGTGACCGGACTCGCCTGGACGGCGCTCGGCGGCGCGACCCTGGACGTGGAAGCGACGGTCGTACACCACGGTGGGCGTGGACTGCGCCTGACCGGCAGGCTCGGCGACGTCATGCGCGAATCCGCGGACATCGCCTACAGCTACATCAGCGCGAATCTCGCCCGCTTCGGCGCCGCCGCGAAGTTCTTCGACGACGCGTTCGTGCACCTGCACGTGCCCGAGGGGGCGACGCCCAAGGACGGCCCGAGCGCGGGCATCACCATGGCGACGGCCTTGCTGTCGCTGGCGCACGGCACAGCGGTCGAGCGGCCGCTGGCCATGACCGGCGAGTTGACCCTGACCGGCCGGGTGCTGGCGGTCGGCGGCATCCGCGAGAAAATCATCGCCGCGCGCCGCAACCGCATCACCGAGCTCATCGTGCCGGCGGCCAACGAAAGAGATTTCACCGAGCTGCCCGAGCATCTGCGTGCCGGGCTGGAGGTGCACTTCGTCAGCCGCTACCAGGACGTGGCCACCATCGTGTTCGGCAGCTGAGAGCTCGTGAAACCATCACCGCGCCTGCGGCCCCTGGCCGCGTTTTGCGGGGACCCCGAATCGATTCCGCAGGCCCGCTACGCGCGCGATTTCGTGCACCCCCGCGCCTGGCCAGGGAACGCCCGGGAACCGTCTCGCCAGGGCGGGCGAATATCTCACGAGCTCTGAGCCGGGCGCGCACGGGTGCGGGTTCGCGCGGCCGGCGGGCCGCGACGTCAGGAGGACAGCAGCTCCTGGAGCTCCTTTTCGAGCCGGGCTTTCTGTTGCTCGAGCTCGGCCGTGTCCCAGCCGTTGGCCTTCGCGTCCTCGAGCATGGCTTCGACACCGCCGAGGCTCCTGCGGAGCCCGTATTCGACCTCGTCACGGGCATGGTCGATGACCTTGACCTCGTAACCGGGATCGGCGGACCGGGCGCTCACGGGCGCCGCGGCGGCGGCTTCGGCCGGCGCCGCCGATTGCGCGGGCGCCGGCGCCGAACCGCCGCCGTCATCACCGCAGCCGCCGAGCAGGGCCATGGCGGCGACCAGCACCATCGGATTGCGCTTGGATTTCATCTCGTTTTCTCCCGCCTCGGATTCCCTGGCACAGGCGTTCGGGCGTCGGGCGAGCCCGCCGCGTTCACCTGTTGCATCGGTCCCCGGCGCACGTGGCAAAGGGCGGCGCGACCGGAGCAGGCCGATCCGCGCCTGCCATGCGCACAGGGCTCGCGTACGAGGCTAACACCGTTCGCCACCCGGCGCGAATCGCGAGCCACGTCGCGGTGGCGAAAAAACGCGCCGCGGGCGATGATTTCCGGCCGCACGGGTGCGTTGTGTGTCCGTTCCGGGCCGCGCCGGCGAGGAGGGCAGCATGACCGTCGTCACCGAATTCGACCTGCTCAAGTACCGGCGCACGAAAATCGTCGCCACGCTGGGGCCGGCATCCGCGCAGCCCGACATCATCCACGCCCTGGTCGGCGCCGGCGTGGACGTCTTTCGCCTGAACATGTCGCACGGCGACCATGCATTTCACGCCGCGCTGGTCGAACGCATACGCGCGGCGGCCAACGATTCGGGCCGGCACGTGGGCATACTGGCCGACCTGTGCGGGCCGAAGATCCGCACGGGTCGGTTTCACGACGGCCGCGCCGACCTCATCGCCGGCACCGCCGTCACCGTCACTACCCGTGACGTCACCGGCACCGGCGCGCTGATCCCGTCCCAGTACCAGGCGCTTGCCGGCGACGTCACCCCGGGCAACCGCATCCTGCTCGCCGACGGCGCCCTGGAGCTGCGCGTGCTCGCGGTCGCGGGCACCGAGATCCACTGCGAGGTCGTCCACGGCGGCACGATCGGCGACCACAAGGGGATCAACCTGCCGGGTGTCGCCGTGTCGGCGCCATCGCTCACCGACAAGGACCGCGACGACGCGCGCTTCGCGCTCGCCCAGGGCGTTGACTTCCTGGCGCTGTCGTTCGTGCGCCGGGCCGGCGACATCGAGGCGCTGCGCGAGATCACCGGCGGCGCCGGCACGGGAACGCACATCATCGCCAAGATAGAAAAACCCGAAGCCCTGGCACACAGCGCCGAGATCATCGCCGCGGCCGACGGCATCATGGTCGCCCGCGGCGATCTGGGCGTGGAGCTCAACCCCGAGCAGGTTCCGGCCGCGCAGCATCAGCTCATCGAGCAGGCCCGCGCCGCGAACAAACCGGTGATCGTCGCCACGCAGATGCTCGAGTCGATGGTCGAGAATCCGCGCCCGACACGCGCCGAAGTCACGGACGTCTCGCACGCGGTGGCGCTCGGCGCCGACGCGGTCATGCTGTCGGCCGAGACCGCGGCCGGCGCCTACCCCCTGCGCGCGGTGGAGATCATGGCCCGGATCGCCAAACAGACCGAGGCGTTTTTCCGGTATCAGCGGCCACACGTGCCGCGCGCGACGGTACAGCCGGCGGGTATGCCCGTGCCGTTCGGCGACGCGGTGGCCGACGCCACGGCGCAGCTCACGGCGGATCTGTCGGCGCGCGCGGTCATGGTGATCTCACGCAACGGCATGACGACTGCCACCATCGTCGCGGCGCGGCCGGCGGCGCCGGTGGTCGCGATTTCCGGTACCGCGGGCGTGTGCCGGCGCATGAATCTGCTGTGGGGGGCCATCCCGGTGCTCGACGCCGGGGTCGGCAGGCGCAATCCGAACGGCATCGCGCGCGACACCGCGAAGGAGCTGGGCCTGGCAGAACCCGGCCAGTTCGTGTTGCTGGTGCGGGGATTCAACAGCGACCCGGCCTATAACACGCCGTCGATCACCGTATTGAAGGTCTAGCGGACGGGTGACGACGCGGGGTTATTGTTGCCGGTCGCCGGGACGGGGCGGCGCGCGCCCGGGCATCAGCCACGCAGGCGCCAGATCGGCGGGGCGTCGTCGGCCGCCGGCTGGTAGCTGACGCTGAACTCCGTGAATGCCGCCAGCGCGTCCTCGGCGTCCTTGTCGCTGCGCAGCTCGAAGGAGTCGAAACCGCAGCGGGCCATGAAGTACAACTGGTCGCGCAACACCTCGCCGATGGCACGCAGCTCGCCGCGGTAGCCGCAGGCCTCGCGCAGCAGGCGCGCCTGGGAAAACGCGCGTCCGTCGCCGAAGGTGGCGAAGTTCAGCGCCACCAGATCGAGCTCCGCAAGGTGCGCGGCGAGCGCCCCGACGTCGTCGCCGGCCTCGAGCCACACACCGATACGCCCGGCGCGCTGGCGCAGCGCCTGCGCACACTCGCACCAGCGGCGCCATGAGACCAGGACGTCGCCCTCTGGCGGCACTTCGGCGTCGTCGCCGATCCGCCGCCACGCGTCCGCCACGACGCGCCGGTCCTTAAGCACACGCGACGGCACGCTGCTCCTCCTGCCGGACGGGCGCGGCGTATACGCGCGCGCGAAACGGTGCGACGCCGATACGGCGCACGGTGGCGAGGAATGCTTCGTCCTCGTCGCGCTGCTCGAGGTACACGTCCAGGATCCTCGCCACCGCTTCTGCCACCTGTTCCTTCGCGATGGCCGGCCCGAGCCGTTCGCCGAGCGACGGCGCCGCGGCCGATGAACCACCGAGCGTGAGCTGGTAGAACTCCTCGCCCTGCTTGTCCACGCCGAGAATGCCGATATGGCCGACGTGGTGGTGACCGCAGGCGTTCATGCAGCCGGACATGTTCACCCTTATCTCGCCGAGATCGTAGAGGTAGTCGAGATCGGCGAAGCGCGCCTGGATCTGCCTGGCGACCGGAATGGAACCGGCGTTGGCCAGGCTGCAGAAATCCAGACCCGGGCAGCAGATGATGTCGGTGAGCGTGCCGATATTCGCCGTTGCCAGGCCCGCCGCGCGCAGGCCCTGCCAAAGTGCGTACAAATCGCCCTGGCGCACGTCGGCGAGGAGCAGGTTCTGCGTATGGGTCACGCGGATCAGGCTGGAGCTGTAGCGATCGGCGAGCGTGGCCACGGTCAGCATCTGCGCCGCGGTCGCGTCGCCCGGCGCCTGCTCCGGCGCCTTGAGCGAGACGAACACGGCGCGGTAACCGGGCACGCGGTGCGCCTTGACGTTGTGAGCGCACCAGGCGGCGAACTCGCGGTCACCGCGGCAGTGCGCGGCAAGGCTTTCGTCGAGCGCGGCGTGCTCGTCGTAGGCCGGCGGGGAGAAGTGGGCGCGGATACGTTCGACCTCGCGCTCGTCCAGCACCAGGGCGGAGTCGCGGATGCGATCGAATTCGCGTTCGACCTCGTCCCGGAATGCGTCGATGCCGAGCGCCTTGACGAGGATCTTGATGCGCGCTTTGTGGATGTTGTCGCGCCGTCCCTCGAGATTGTAAATGCGCAGGATCGCCTCGATGTAGGCGAGCAGGTATTTCTTGTCGAGAAAATCGCGGATCACCACGCCGAGAATCGGTGTGCGCCCGAGCCCGCCACCCACCAGGATCCGGAATCCGGTTTCACCCGCCTCGTTGCGAACGATGTACACGCCGATGTCGTGCACCGCGACGGCCGCCCGATCGGCGGTCGCGCCACTGAAAGCGATCTTGAACTTGCGCGGCAGCCAGGAGAATTCCGGGTGCAGTGTCGACCATTGGCGCACGATCTCGCAATACGGTCGAGGGTCCTCTATCTCGTCGGCGGCGACGCCGGCCAGGTGGTCGGTGGTGATGTTGCGCACACAGTTGCCGCTGGTCTGGATGGCGTGCATCTGCACGCTGGCCAGATCGGCGAGGATGTCCGGCACGTCCTGCAGACGCGGCCAGTTGTACTGGATGTTCTGGCGGGTCGAAAAATGGCCGTAGCCCCGGTCGTAGGTGCGCGCGATGCGGGCCAGCATGCGCAGCTGGCGCGAATCGAGCAGCCCGTAGGGAATGGCGACGCGCAGCATGGGCGCGTGCCGCTGCAGGTACAGCCCGTTGCGCAGACGCAGCGGCCGGAATTCGTCCTCGCTCAGCTCACCGGCGAGAAAGCGGCGGGTCTGATCACGGAACTGGGCGACGCGCTCGTCGACGATGCGCTGGTCGTAGGCGTCGTATCGGTACATGCCGGGTCTCCACGGGGCCGCAGTGGCTGCGGCAGGTCCAGGGAGACAGACGGTAGCAGCGGTGCCTTATTCGATAAAGGAATTAAAATTTCTAAATATATGATGAAGTCGAATAACGGACCCGGCTCGCCGCCTGCCGTCACAGCGACTGCAGCGGACCCGTACGGCCGGAGCGCCGCCCGGACAGCGGTGCGGTCCCGCGCTAGTCCTCGACGTCGTGTGGCTTGAAGGCGGCGACCAGGTCCGCCTGCGTGCGGGCCGGGACCGGCTCGTAATGGCTGAATTCAACCGTGAAGGTGCCGCTGCCGCCGGTGACCGAATTCAAGTGGGACTGGTAGCCCTCGAGCTCGCTCATCGGAACCTGGCCACGGATGGACGCCTGCCCGGAGGCGAGGATGGTCGAGTCGCTGATGCGCCCGCGGCGCCCGGACAGATCGCCGGTGATGTCACCGATACGGTCCGCCGGCACGAGGACCGTGAGATCGACGATCGGTTCGAGCACCACCGGTTTCGCGTGCTGCACGGCGTCGATGAATGCACGCCTGCCGGCGGCGACGAAAGCGACCTCCTTGGAGTCCACCGAATGATATTTGCCGTCGTACAAGCGGGCGCGGACGTCCTGCAGCTCGTAGCCGGCCATCACCCCGTGTGCGAGCGCCTGCCGTATCCCCTTCTCGACGGCGGGAATGAACTGGCGCGGGATGGCGCCGCCGACGACCTCGTCGACGAACTCGAACCCGGCACCGCGCGGTAACGGCTCGATCTTCAGGTAGACCTCGCCGAACTGGCCGGCTCCACCGGTCTGCTTCTTGTGCCGATAATGGCCCTCGGCGGCAGTCGTCACGGTCTCCCGATAGGGGATTTTCGGCGGGTGCGTGTCCACCTCGACGTGGAAGCGTTCTTTCAGGTCCTCCAGCAGCACCCGCAGGTGCAGTTCACCCTGACCGCGGATCACCGTTTCATTGAGGTCCGCCTGGTGCTCCACGCGAATGCTGGGATCCTCGGCGGCAAGCTTGTGCAGCGCGTCCGAGATCTTCTGCTCGTCACCGCGGCTGCGGGCGGTCACCGCGACCCCCTGCATCGGTTCCGGGAAATGCAGCGATTTCAGGTGAATGTGGTCCTCGTCGTGCGAGTCGTGCAGCACCGCGTCGAAGTGGATGTCGTCGACTTTCGCGACCGCGCAGATATCGCCCGGAATGCCGGCGTCGATCTCGCGGGTATCCTTGCCCTGCAGCTTGAGCAGGTGCCCGACCTTGAAAGGTTTGCGCGCGTCACCGATGTACAGCTGCGAATCCCTGGTCACTGTCCCCTGGTGGATCCGGAACAGACCGAGCCGTCCCAGAAAGGGGTCGATGCGCACCTGCAGTACGTGCGCGAGGACGTGCGCGGCCGGGTCGAGAGCGAACGCCACCTCGCTCGCATCTGCACCCTCCCCGCGCAGGAACTGGGGTGGGTTCCCCTCGCCGGGATTGGGCATCAAGTGCGCAAATACTTCGAGCAGCTCCGTGATCCCCGCCCCCGTTCGCGCCGACACGAAGCACACGGGGATCAGGTGATCCTCGCGCAACGCCCGTTCGAAGGGATCGTGCAGCTGCTCGGCCGAGAGCTCCTCACCCTGCTCGAGGTACAACTCCATCAGCGTCTCGTCGATCTCCACGACCTGATCGACGATTTCGGTGTGCGCCTGCGCGACGGAGGAAAAGTCCGTTTCGTCGCCGGCCGGGCTGAAAAAGCAGTCCACGACGCGGGCACCGCCGCCCGCAGGCAGGTTGATCGGCAGGCACTCCGGGCCGAAATGGCGCCGGACCTCCTCCAGGCACGCGTGCAGATCGACGTCGCCGGCGTCGATGTGATTGATGACGATGAGCCGGTCCAGGCCGCGATCTTTCGCATACGCCATCATGCGCTCGGTCACCAGCTCCACGCCGCGTTCCGCGTTGACCACGACCGCGACGGTCTCCACACCGGGCAGCAGCGCCAGAGCGCGGCCGAGAAAATTCGGGTAGCCGGGTGTATCGATCAGGTTCAGGTGCGCGCCGCCGTAGTCGATGCTGACGATGGCGCTGTGCAACGAGTGCTGATGGGCTTTTTCGCGGGCGTCGAAATCACATACGGTGGAGCCCTTTTCGACGGCGCCCATGGTCTGGATGACGCCGGCCCGCTGCAGCAGCGCCTCGACCAACGTGGTCTTGCCGGCCGCGGCATGGCCGACCAGCGCAATGTTGCGGATGCCTTCGGTGGTATAGCTCGGCATGGCTCCCCCCTCCGGACTGGTGCTGGTTCTTATGTGCCCGGGGGGCGACGACCCCCACGAGCGTACGAGTATATGACGGGGGTCCGGGCACGCAACCGGAGAGAAAAAAAATGGGCTGCAAGAGCAGCCCTAAGCGCTGGTGACAGACAACCGGTCGTCAGGGTGCCGGCGCCATGCGCCGGTGCCGCGGCGGCTGCGGGCTCGGAGCCGGCGCACGCGGTCGCGACCCGGGCGGATTGCCCGATCGAGCCGCGCCGGCCGGACGCCTGGCGACGCGCACTGCCGCTACCTCCGCCGTGGTACCCATGCCAGCCCTGACTGAATCAATTCCTGGTGGTATTTCCCACGCTATTAGAGGGTAACCTAGCATATCTAAATTATTTGTCAATAATAGACTGTAATTGTCTGATAATTAAATCTATTAATCTGCGAATCGCTGCTGCGATTACGCCGACAGGTGGGGGCGGGCGAGATAATCGTGGCTCTGCATCTCGATCAGCCGGCTGGTGGTGCGGCGGAACATGGCCGCGAGGCGCTCGCCCCGGTACAACCCGTCCGGCGCGGTCGCGGCGGAAACGACCAGCTTGACGTTGCGGTCGTAGAGCTCGTCGATGAGGTGCACGAAGCGCCGCGCCCGCTCGTCGTCACGCACATCCATCACCGGCACGTTGCCGAGCAGCACGGTCTGGTAGCAGCGCGCGAGCTCGATGTAGTCACGGGCGCTGCGTTGCCCGCCGCACAGCACGTCGAAATCAAACCACGCGACCCCGTCGGCCAGGCGCACCGTGCGCAGATCACGGCCGTCGAGCTCCAGGATGGCGTTCGCAGCACCGGGCTCCGGCGTCAGCGCGTCGAAGGAGCGCGCGAGACTCGCATCGGCCTCCGTGTCGAGCGGCGTGTGGTAGATCTCCGCGCGTTCCAGGGCACGCAGGCGATGATCGGTGTCACCATCGACGCTCACCACCTCCATGTGCCGTTCAATGAGCGCAATCGCCGGCACGAACCGTTCCCGTTGCAAGCCGCCGCGATACAGCTGCCCGGGCGCCTCGTTGGAAGTCGCGACCAGGGCGACGTTGCGTGCGAACAGCGCCTCGAGCACACGGCCCAGCAGCATGGCATCGGTGATGTCGGCGACGTGGAATTCGTCCAGGCACACGACGCGGGCGCGGTCCGCCATGCGGTTGGCGACGATACGCACGGGATCGGGCGCGTCACGCAGGCGGTGCAGTTCCTCGTGCATGGCGCGCATGAAGCGATGAAAGTGCGTCCGCTCGCGGTCCGCGAACGGCAGGCTCTCGTAGAACATGTCGACCAGCATGGTCTTGCCGCGACCGACGCCACCCCAGAAATACAACCCTTTCACCGGCGCGCGTTCGACCGCTTGCCGCCGTCGGGTCAGACGGGCCCACCAGGACCGGTTTCTGGTAGCATGGACGCGCAGCAGGTCGACATACACGCGTTGCAGATGCTCAATGGCCGCCTGCTGGGCGGGATCGGCGACGAAACCCGGTTGTTGCAGGGCCTGTGCATAGCGTTCGCGCGGCGTCGCCGCGGTCACGGAACGCAGCCCGTCCGGATGCCGCCCTGCATCGGGGTTTCTCGCCACGGGCCGCAATCTTAGCAGCTGTCTCATGGCGCGGATAAAGCAGGTACAGATCACCTTCGTACCGGTCGAGGATCGCCTGTTGCTGCGCCTGAACACGACCGCTCGGGAGGAATTCCGGTTCTGGATTACCCGTCGCTATGCGCGTCTGCTGTGGCCATTGCTGGAACGCGCGCTCGCCGCCGACCCGGTGGTGGCAGCACAGACCGGGCCCGCCGAGCGCCGCACGGTACTGTCGTTCCGCCAGCAGCAGGCGCTGAGCAAGGCCGATTTCACCCATCCCTTCGAAGCCGGGCACTCCCGCCTCCCGCTCGGCGAGCAGCCCGTCCTGCTCGCGCGCGCGCAGCTCAGGAACTCGGCACCGACACCGGTGCTGGCGCTGCATCCCGAGCAGGGTGCCGGGATCGATCTCGCCCTGGACAGCGAGCTGCTGCATTCGTTCGCGCGCCTGCTCGGCGAAACCATGCAACGCGCCCAATGGGAGCTCGTACCCATCCCTGTAATGGATCCGGACGGCGAACAGTCGCCGACCCGAACCCTGAACTGAGAGGCTGTGAATCAATTGGAATATTTACGCACAGCGGACGGTCAGCCGGGGCGGGCGGATCGGGTCGAGGCAATCGCGACGGCGGCGGTGTGTGGGCAGCGATTCGATGCGGTGGCGTAGAGG
>JADZEE010000168.1 GCA_020850735.1 Gammaproteobacteria bacterium
CTCGCGCGCCGCCACGGCTGCCATCGGGTGCTCATCGCCGGCCGCGATGCGCTCGTCGACGGCGTGCGCACGCACACGCGCGGCGCGATGGCCGACGTCGTCTACGACTCGGTCGGCCACGACACCTTCTTCGAGTCGCTCGACTGCCTGAAGCCCCGCGGCATGATGGTGAGCTTCGGCAACGCCTCGGGCCCGCCGCCGGCCTGCGCGCCGATGGAACTCGCGCGCCGTGGCTCGTTGTTCCTCACGCGCCCCTCGCTGTTCCACTACATCGCCACCCGCGCCGAGCTGGACCGCGCGGCGCGCGAGCTGTTCCACGCCGTGGCACGCAAGCAGGTGCGCATCCACATCGGGCAGCGCTATCCGCTCGCCGAGGCGGCGCAGGCGCACCGCGACCTCGAGGCGCGCCGCACCGTCGGCTCGACGATTCTGGTTCCTTGAGAAGCCACTGCGCCGGACCGGCGGTGCGACGCCGTGCGCCCGCGCCCGCGCGGTCTGCGGAGAGGTCCGCGCCCGCCTCAGCGTGGCGGCTGTACCGCCATCACCGCGCTCGCGGTCGCGATCAGTCCGGCGCCGTCGCCCGCGTGCAGCTCGGCGGCGCCGAAGGCGAGCGTGCGGCCGAGGCGCTCGACGCGCCCGCTGACCACGCAGGGTCCGGGGCCGGCGGCACACAGGAACTGCGTCGTCAGCGTCACCGTGCCGGCACTGCCGCCGGCGGGCAGCCGCGTCAGCACGGCGAAGGCGATGCCGAAGTCGAGCAAGACGGCGAGCACGCCGCCCTGCACCACGCTGTTGCCCTGCGTGTGCCGCGTGCCGAGCTCGAATCCGAGCCGCACCGTGCCGGCGGCGCGATCCGCGGCCAGCAGCCGCGCGCCGTACTCGACGGCCACGGGGTTGGTGTCGATGACGCGCGGCGGATGCGGCTCGTCGAGGAAGGCCAGCATCAGGACGTGATCGGGATTGGTGATGGGCACTTGCGCAGCGGCTCCGGTTCATTCATCCCGTTCGCGGGGCCGGACTCACGGCGCCGCAGTGGCGAACGTGAATCCCAGGTAGGCGTTACGGCCCGCACCGGGGATGTAGTAGCGCCCGAAGTTGTCGTTCACCGTCACGGCGCTGACGTAGCGGCGGTCGAGCAGGTTGTCGATGCGGCCGAAGACGCGCAGCATCCAGCCCGGCCGCCGCCAGAGGTAGCCGCCGCTGGCGCCGAGCAGGGCATAGGCCGGCGCGTACTCGGTGTTGAAGTCGTTCACCGGCACCGGCGCGAGGTAGCTGGCTTCCAGCGCGACGTTCCATCCATGGTCGCGATCGTAGCGCAGGGACGCGTAGGCGGTGCTGCGCGGCACGCCGGGAATGCGCTGGCCCGCCGGTACGATCGGCCCGCTGCCGACCGGGCAGACGCTGCTGGTGCAGGTCTGGAAGCTGTCGCGATAGCGGGCGTCGAGCAGCGTGTAGCTCGCCTGCCAGCGCCAGGCGTCGGCGTGGCTCGCGTCGAGCTCGAATTCCGCTCCCTGGCGCCGCGTGCGTCCGACGTTGTGGTAGGTCGAGCGGCCACCGGCCGAGCTCTCCACCGCGATCTCATCGCGCGTGACCGAGCGGAACAGCCCGATGCGCGTGTAGGCCGCGCGGCCGCGGCGCCACTTCAGGCCGATCTCGACATTGGCGGTGTGCGCCGGCTGCAACGCGAGATTCAACCCGGAGACGCCGTCGGAGCGATAGGCGAGATTGTCGAAGGTCGGCGTGTCGAAGCCGCGGCCGAAGCTCGCATACACATTCAGGTCGGGGCGTGCCTTGAACAGCAGGCTCGCGGCGGGCGTCCAGGCCTCGAAACGCGTGCTGCCGCTGTCGTCGGGATTGGTGGCGGTGACGTAGTGGTCCTCGGAGTCGAAGTGCACGTCGCTGTGGCGCACGCCCATGAGCGTCGACCAGCGAGCGGCGAAATCCCAGTTCGCCTGCAGGTACTGGTCGAAGTCATGCAGCCGGTTGTCCTCGTCGCGCCGCAGATTGCCGATGACACCCGTGGCGGTACCGCTGAAGTTGTTGTAGCCGCGGCGGCGGCTCGACATCGCGTCCCAGGCCGCACCCGCGACCAGCGTGAAGGGCCGCCCGGCGAGCGCCGCTGCCAGCGTCCAGCGCGCGTCGGCCCCGCCGTAGCGGTTGTGCAGATCGACGACACCGCCGGCGCTCAGCGGGCTCGATTGCGCCGGAATGCTGGTCGCGAGGAACTGCACGACACGACGCCTGCCGCCGTAGGCGGCCAGATGCAGCGTCTGCGTCGCGCCGATGCGCTGTTCGTCGACGAGGCCCACCTGCGTCTGCCCCAGGCTCTTCTGCGTGTCGAACTGCAGCGCGGTCGGCGCCACGAGCGTGGGATCGGCAGCGAACTGCGCGCGGTTCAGCGTGCCCGCGTCCAGGGCGTACGGGCTCGACAGCCGGTTCGCGACCAGCATCGCGTGATTGCCGTCCCACGGGTGGAAATCGAGCCGCAGGTTGCCGCTGTCACGGCGCGCGGCGCTGTGTCCGCGCGGCCCGTCGGTGCGCAGCCGGGTGAAATCGACGTTGAAGCCGACGCCGCCGGCCGCGCCGCGCGCATTCAGGCTCGTGCGCCAGGTGTCGAAGGCGCCGCCGACCATGTTCGCACGCCACTGGGGCCGGCCGCTGCCCTCCGCGGTGAACAGCTGCACGACGCCGCCTGAGGAATTGCCATACAGCACCGAGAACGGGCCGCGCAGGATCTCGAAGCGCTCGGCCGAATCGAAATTGAAGTGCGAGGTCTGGCCCTGGCCGTCCGGCATGGTCGCGGGAATGCCGTCGACGTAGAGCTTTATGCCGACGATGCCGAATTGCGCACGCGCGCCGAAGCCGCGGACCGAGATCTGCTGATCCAGTGCATAGTTCTGCCGGTCGCGCACCAGCAGCCCCGCCACGGCGCCCAGGTATTCGGAGGCATTGGCGCCCAGCGCCTCCGGCCGCTCCGCGAGGCGCACCGCGTCGACGGCGGCCGGCACGTCGAAGGCCTGCCGCTCGACGCGCGTCGCGGTGATGACGATCTCGTCGAGCGCCGGCTGGCTGGTCGCCGCTGCCACGGCCGCAGCCAGCAGCAGCGCGCCGGCGGGCAGAGCCCGCAGCAGCGTGCGGGCGTGCGCGATGCCGGTCCTCATGTCGGTGCCTCTCCAATCCGCCCGCGCCGCCGTGTGTCACGCCGCATGCCGGCACGGCGCTGCAGTCCGCGTCGCGCGCAGGCCGTATTGGGCGGCCCAACGCTTCAATGATCACAAGTAACGCAGCAGGAGACAATACTCTGGCGCCGGATCGGTGCGCTGCGGCCCGGCCTCGGTTCCGCAGGCGGAGTGGCGTACGTTCTGCGGCGCCCGGCGCTTGCAGCCGCGTAGCACGGTTTCGTGCGCGACCGGTGACGGCACCCGGGGCGATGCATCAGTGCCCCGGTACCGTCCGATGGCACAATGATTCAGAAGGCGATCCGTGCCTGCAGCCGGTAGCTGCGCGGCGGCTCGGCGAAACGGAAGACCGATGCGCCCGGCGGACCAGCCCCGGTGTTGCCGAAATTCGTCGTCAACTCGTTGGTGAGATTCTGCCCGATGATCGACACCCGCCACTTTCCGTCGGCCGCTTCGATCGCCAGGCTGCTGTCGACCTTCACGTAGCTGTCCTGGAAACTCAGCGGGTCGAGATCCGTGGTCAGCGCATAGGAGTCGGAGTAGTCCAACCGGGCAAACCAGCTGAACTCGAGGTTGTGATTCAACGGCCACACGTACTGTCCATCGACGGAGGCCTTCCAGGTGGGAGCGTACTGCAAGGGCTTGCCGCTCAGGTCCTGGAACAGGCCAATGCAACCGGTGGCGGCAGTCTGACCCCCATAGCAGGGTGCGTCCTGATACCTGTCGTATCGTGCCTTCAGGTAGGTGGCTGCCGCGGATAGTCTCAGGCTGCGCGTCGGCTTCAGGACAAGGTTGGCCTCGATGCCCTTGCTGATCGCGGACGCGGCATTGCCGACTCGGAACAGGGTGCCGTCTCCTGGTAGCAGCGAGCTTACCTGCAGGTCCTTGAACTTGCTGTCGAACGCCGCTGTGCTGATCTCCACGCCGATGTCGGGAAACGCGAATTTGCCACCCAACTCATAGGCGGTGACCTTCTCGTCCCTGTACACGAACCGGCTCTGGGCGGTGGCCTGCGGTGCGGACAGCATCCCGTCGAAGCCACCGCCCTTGAATCCCTGGCTTACGCTGAAATAGATCATGCGGTCCTTGTGCGGACGCCACTGGACGATGGCGTTGGGCGTGATCTGGTCTTCGGTCCGCTTGGCGGATACGTCGTGGACGTTTGCTCCGGGACCACCCGCTGGCGGCGGAATCGGGGTATCCGTATACAGGGCCGTCGGGAACTCGTGATGATGCCCCTTCTTTTCCTCACGGGTTGCGCGGAGGCCCAGCGTCAGGCTCCATTGAGGGTCGATGTTCCAAGTGACTTGGCCGAAGACCGCCATGGTTTCCGAATCCTGCCCAAACAGACGGTTGTTGGTCACCCGAAATGACGGTGGCAACGTGGGTAGCGGAAAGGGGCCCTTCAGGTTGGCGCTTACCCGGAAGGCGGCGTCGAGTTGCGACGCCAGATAATACAGACCCGCCATGTAGTCGACGGGACCCCGTGAATTCGACACGAGTCTGAGTTCTTCCGACCACTGGTGATAGGACTCGTCGATGTTGAGCGACGTACCCTCGAAAGCGGTCAGGT
This sequence comes from Gammaproteobacteria bacterium, assembly GCA_020850735.1. GTDB lineage: Bacteria > Pseudomonadota > Gammaproteobacteria > JADZEE01 > JADZEE01 > JADZEE01. Next base: position 4,753 of record JADZEE010000168.1, read on the forward strand.
CGCCGTCCCAGTTGTCGGCGACGTTGTAACGGGAATAGCCACTGAGAGAGGTGACGGTTCCGATGGCCGTCGACCAGTTCAGCGTCAAGCCCGCGATGTCAGACTGGGTATTCGTGGTCGCGGGCACCTCCACGCCGTTGTGCAGGTTGATCGCCGTGTTGGTCAAATCGAACTGGCAGTCTTCGCCCGTCGGCGCCAGCGCTGCCGCCACTGCAGCGCTGCAGTGCAGTAGCTCACGACCGCGGCCGTCACGCTGCTGGTCATCATGCTGGTACAGCAGGGTAGCGCTCAGCGTTGCGGTGACGTCGGCCTCGAGTATCCCGCGAACGTCGTAGATCTGGCGCGCCATTTCCTTCTTGTGCCGGACCACGTTCTCGACGTAGCCGTCCTTGTCCTCGTAACGCAAGGCGAGACGACCCCGGAGGCGCTCCGAGAACGGGCCCGAGAGCGCCCCCTCGAGGCTGTATCCCTTATCACCCTCGAACTCCCAGGTCGGAATGAGGTAGCTCTCGAACGTCGCTGTAGGTCTGGCTGTGCGGATGTTGATCACACCGGCGGTAGTGTTCTTGCCGATGAGCGCACCCTGCGGGCCCTTCAGGATCTCGACCTGGGCAATGTCCATGAACAACGAACGACCATAGCGACCGCGTCCGAAAAAGAAGCCGTCGAATACCTGACCGACGGAGTTCTCGAAGCCGAGATTGACGCCGGAGCCCACCCCGCGCATGAAGATCTGATCGTTGCCAGCCACGGATTCGGCGAAATGAAAGCTCGGTACCGCAGCCGAGAGCGACTCCAGGCGCGAAATGGCCTGTACCTGCAGGGCTTCGCCGGAGGCGACGCTCATCGAGATCGGCACCGACAGCAGGTTCTCCTCGCGCTTGCGCGCGGTGACGACCACCTCTTCGAGCAGGGGTGGCGATACCTCGGCCGCAGCGGCTCGCGACGGCTGCAGCGATGTACCGGCAACGGCGCCGAGTGCCGCGGCCACGATCGTCGTACGACGTAGATAGCCCATCCCCCCTCCTATTGCGGTATTGCCCGGATGCGGCGGCCAAGTGGTTCTAGCCTCGACCGGCGGCACCTTCAGTGAGAACCCGCAGTGCTTGATTTCCGGGCAATCATATGCACAAGCATATGTATATGCAATAAATTTTTTGGAATGGCATTGAGTCCGAAGGCGGGCAGTATGTCCAACGAGGCATGAGCCTGGCGGCTAAGGCTTGAGTCGATCATTCCCTGCATGGTGATCGACATGAGCGTGCAGCAACCGATCAGCGTCGCACAGCCGCGCGGCCTTCCCTCCGGCACCGAGCAGGAGGCGGTTGCCATGCAATCAATTACCCGCGTCTTTGGTTGATTTCTATGGCAGCAGCGCTGCAGAGTTCGCCACGGCCTGATCAGCGGGTGGATGGTCGGCATGGAGCCGCGTGAGATATGGGTGCGGGTCGATCAAATTGGCCGTGCCTTGAACCGCGAGCCTGAGTCGTACGCCATCGTTGACGTGCGGCGGCACAACAACAGTCCCCGCCTTGTCCACGAGGCGGAAGAGCCCGGCCGAACATTGTGTAGCGTGGAAGAACGTGGTTCATCGCACGCTTACGGTTAGCCGCCCAGCGCCACGTGCCAAAAAGTTATGAGATGGCCTTTTTCCATTGGGCACCTCACGTTGCCGGGTGCGCTGAGCTGATACTGTGTGATCGTTGCGTGGCAGCCGGAAGCGCATCCCATTCTCGTCGGGCGGGCGCGGGTCGTCAGTGGGCGGGTACGTGGAAGGCGGCCAGATCGGGAGGCGCCACGAGCGTTTCGCTTCGCGGCGTGCCCGCGGGTACCCAGTCGTACGGAACGGGCTGGGCCCGGTAGACCCAGCGCATCCTGACGATGCGGCTGCCGAACGCGATGTCGCCCGTGTAGGGGCTGACATACTCCCAGACGATTTCGCCCGCCGGCGTGACCTGGAAGATCCTCCCGTTCATGCCCTCGTTGATCAGCGTGTTGCCGTTCGGCAGTCGCCGCGCACTGCCGATGAACGAGCTATGGAAGGACCACAGCGGCCCGCCGGAGGATTCGCCGGTGTATTGCCAGACAATCATGCGCGTGATGGGGTCTATCTCCAGAACGCGCGTGCCGCCGAGCGTGTTCAGATAGGCCGGCGGGAATCCTGCCGCGCCCTGGTTGTCGAACACCAGGAGATTGCCTGCGCCGGGCAGGCCCTTTGGAATCAGGTGCGCATCGTGCTGCCCCACGATCTGGTCGACCGGCCGCGGGACCTTATCACTGTAGAGTCGATGCGCAGGGGACTTGTCATGGTCAGGGTAGTAGGGACCCATGCGCCAGACGAAATGCCCGGTCTTCCGGTCGATGATCGCAATGACGTTGCCCTCGCGCGAGTCGATCATGATGTTGTCCGGATGAAACCGCTGATCGCCGGCGTCGTACCACTTGTTGGGCCCGAGCGTCTGCATGTTGTTGATGGTCAGGAAGCCAGCCTGCGATCCGGCGCTCGTGAAGCCGCCACGAATCATTTTCAGGCCCAGAGGCGAGAAGCTGAACTCCTTGAGGTGCTCGCTCACCACCCACCGCCATACGATCTTCCCTGAAGGTGCGATTTCGTAAATGGCCTGGTCGCGCACGACCGGCGCCGTGAATCCCGCGACTGGGTGACGCCACGATGCGATGATCAGCGTATTGCCGTTCGCCAGCCGCTGCCAGTCGTGGTTCTGCTGCGCGGCCCCACCCGGGGCTTCCGGCCCCCAGCGCCAGACGGAGTTGCCTTCCCAGTCGAGTTCGGCGATCGCCGGGTTTACGTAGAAATCGTCCGCGTGTCCGCCGGAACCTTCCTCCTGCACGAGCAGATGCCCGAGCTTTCCACCGGTAACGGCGGGATCCAGGATTTCGCTCGGAAATCCGATCTTGCTCCAGCGGTGCACCACGTTGCCATTCATGTCGATCAGATAGGTATTGCGATCACGGCCATCGAAGACCACGTAGCCGTTCCAGGCCCTGGCCGGGTCGTAGCGGGTGACGCCCGTCGGGTAGACGCTTGGCACGCCCCACGCGGCAGCCATGGCGATCGTGCCGAGCACGGCGGCGGCGACCCTTCTTGCTCCCCCATTGGCGGAGCGCAGGCGCGGTGCGGCGGACCCGTTGGTTATTTCTGCAAGCATGTTCACTCTCCTCAGGAAGCGATCCTGCGCTCGGCTGACCGACACCTTAACCTCACGCCCTTGGTTGCGGGCGCTGGAACTGCGCACCGAGCAGCGTGACCAGAAGGCACCCGGCTGTAATGCACGTCACGGCGTTATGGGCATCGAAGCGTGGCGCGATCTCCACGAGATCCATGCCGACGACCCGCTGCCGCGACGCCAGTGCCCGGAGTAGCGCTGCAATCTGGTCGAAGCGCAGCCCCCCCGGCGCTGGTGCCATAACGCCCGGCATGACCGCCGGGTCGAGTCCATCGGCGTCGACCGTGATGTACAGCGGCAGGTTCGCCGGCACAGCGGCAAGCACGGGCTCGATGCCCGCGGCATGAACCTGCGAGGCAGTAAAGATCCGGGAGCCGTAGGCGCGGGCAGCTGCGGCTTCGGCGGCGCGGGCGCTGCCGACACCCCGCAGGCCGATCTGCGTCATGCCGGCGACGTAGGGTTTGGTGCTCGCCCAACGCAGAGGGCTGGAATAGCCCCGCCGCACACCTTCCACCTCCTCGCGCCAGTCGAGATGCGCGTCGATGTGCACGATGTGTACTCGGGTATCGAGGACCGCGAGGGCATCGAGCGCCGGTATGGTGACGCCGTGATCTCCGCCGAGGACGAGCACCAGTGTGCCGCGCCGCCACAGCACCTCGAGATAGGCCGTTACGCGCGCGGAATAGTCGTCATAGGGCTCGTCCTCACGGACCGCGTTGCCGCAGTCGATGCAGCACGGGGGCAGCACGGCCGCGAGCTCCGTGTCCAGATCCCAGTCGAACTGCGTGCCGCCGCCGTAGCAGAACCGCTCCGAACACGCACGTACGGCGTCGGGTGCCCGGGTCTGCTCGTTTGGTTGCTCGTCATGTGCGTAGGGTTCGCTGTGCGTGATACCGAGAATCGCGACATCGGCGTTCCACTTTGCGGGCTCGAGGACCACCGGCCACCCGAGGAACGGGTGGGCCGGTCGCGTCGTGTGCTGCCAGGATGCCGATCCCCCATGTGCAGCAGGTCGCGTCATGCGTGAGATACCGGCAGGACGGCCAGCGACTGCACACGCGCATCCAGCCGCCACAGTATGGCAGCCGAAGTCAGCAGGCAGATGGCGCCGAGCAGGGCGTGCATCGAGTAGTTCGCGGTGCCGGGCAGCATTCCGCCGACCAGCGGACCCAGACCATAGCCCAGCTTGAGGGCGGCGATGTTCATCACGATGAGGCGCCCGCTGGAGTCGAGGCTACCGAGAATCCCGATCTGCGGTGCCGGCGCGAAATTCCAGCCGAACGCGAACACGATGACCGCGATGCCGAACACCCACTCCGCGTGTGTGTTGCCGAGCAGCAGTGCGGCGACGGCGCAACCGCCTGTGCCGACAGCGACCAGCATGCGCCGAGTCGCACGTCCGACGCACGCAGCGCACACCAGGCCGGCGACGATCCCCACGAGTAGTGATGCGGACATCCAGCCACGTGTCGCGACAACGGAGTTGATGGCGACGCGGCCCATCTCCTCCGCGTAGGCCCACACGATCATGATGCCGACTCCGAACAGCAGGCTGGCTGCGAGTGCGCGCGTGCGTGCTGGCCACGGCGCACTACCGGTCGGTGCGCGGACCGAGGCGGTATCGTTCCTGCGAGCGAGTGGCGCCAGCGCGCGCAGCGTTGGCAGCACGGCCAGGGGCGTCGCGGACAGGGCCGCGAGCGCCGCCGCGAACCCACCGAGGCCGAAACTATCCGTCACCGCACCAAACGCCGGTACGGCGCCGGCGCCGACGGCCAGCTGCGTTGCGATCCACAGCGAGAAGGCGCGATCCGGCTGGCTCGAGGTGCCGATGACGGCGAAGCCTATGCCCATGAGCGCTGCGCCAGCCACGCCGGAGGCGAACAGCGCCAGCACCGTCGGCGCAAACGATACGGCTGCTGCGCCGAGTGACGGCCCGAGCAGTGCGTAGCACGCGGCCATGGCGACCACGACACGGGTAACCGCGCGCCGCGAGAGCAGTGCGTTCAGGTGGAACGACGTGGCCAGCGCGCCGACGAACATCCCCAGCATGGGGGCCGCGCCGATGATGCCTATCTGCCCGGAATCGAGGAGCCGCGCGCGTGTCAGCGCACCGATCACCACCGGCAGCAGTACGAACATCAGGGACCCGATGATGGCGACATAGCCAACGCCGATGACCAACAGGGCGTCATGCCTCCCCGATGAATCCTCCCGGCGGGGATCCCAAGTCATAAGACACCCGGATCGATGCTCATGCCCCCCTCGCGTCATCTTGCCCCGACGTGGCCCTGCACACGCGCGCCGTGCAGGCCATCCGGGACCGTGGAGCCATCATATGCACATGCATATGAATACACAAGATCCGACCTTTCGGTCCGCAATCACGGACGATCCGCGTCGCGCGACCCGGCGCATGATGATGGCGCTATCTCTCAGTACTGGAAACCCGAGGGATGAATCGGCGGAGGCAGGCTTGCCAGCAGCTTCTGGGCACTGCTGACGAAGTTCTTGCGTTCCTGCTTCGTGAGTATCGCCAGTGCTTTTTCGCAGGCCGCCTGCACGGCAGCCGTTGTCGCGTAATAGAGTCTCCTGCCCCGAGCAGTGATGCGGATGTCCACCAGGCGCGCGTCGGAGGGACGTCGGGCGCGAGTGACGAGACCCTTCTTCTCGGCCCGAACAGCCAAGCGGCTCAACGACGATTGCTTGAGGCCAGTCATGTTGACCAGCTCATTGAGGGTACAGGTCCGGCCGTCGTGCAGACAGAAGATCACGCGCCACTCGGCAATGTTGATGGCGTAAGGCAGCAGGGCTTCTGTCATGACACCATGCAAATGCACGGTCAGTGACGACGTGAGCCTGGGAATGAACTTCCTGACGTCGAAGGACCCGGTTCTGGGAGCGTGCGTCTCCGATTTGGCGGAAACCTTTGTTCGTCGTCGAGTGCTCATGGCCGATTCTGAACGTTGTCCTGAGGCAGTGGCGAGTCAGACCAGCAAGCCGCAATCCTATTGAACAGAGCCCGAGGCAGGCAATCGTGCCCGCGATCAGGGTTTCCGGTGAGCGGCGCCGCGCGGGCTAGCGAGCTTTCGACCAGTTGGCGGAGCCGGATTCGCTCTGGACCCAGTACAGCTTACCTGCTTTCCTTTGCCTCGCGTTGCAGTCGAACTATGCTTCACGCTGACGGCATTTCAACGACCCTTTGTCCAACCGGGGGCTGATCCATGTGCAGAAGACTGATGCGTGCCGCCTGCGCCGCGGTTGCTGCCGGCGCGCTATCCATCCTGGTGTCCTGTAGCGGGCGGGGACCGGCCGACGTCGACGGCGTGCGCATCGTGGCCGCCGACCGGGAGCCGGGCAACTGGATGACCTACGGACGCACTTACGACGAACAGCGCTTCAGCCCGCTGGCGAAGATCAACGCCGCGAGCGTCAAGGACCTGGGCCTCGCCTGGTATGCGGATCTCGACACTCAGCGCGGCCAGGAGGCGACGCCCCTGGTCGTGGACGGCAAGCTGTACGTGTCGACGGCCTGGAGCATGGTGAAGGCCTACGACGCCGCGACCGGCAGGCCGCTGTGGGCCTACGACCCGAAAGTGCCGCGCGCGACCGTGGTCAACGCCTGCTGCGATGCCGTGAACCGTGGCGTTGCGGCGTGGCAGGGCAGGATCTACGTCGGTACGCTCGATGGCCGGCTCGTCGCGCTCGATGCGGCGAGCGGCCAGCAGGTGTGGAGCGTGGTGACCGTGGATCAGACCCGGCCCTACACCATCACCGGCGCGCCCCGCGTGGTACGGGGCAAGGTGCTGATCGGCAACGGCGGCGCGGAGTTCGGGGTACGCGGTTACGTGACGGCGTACGACGCCGCGACCGGCAAGCAGGTGTGGCGTTTCTACACCGTGCCGGGCGACCCCGCTCTCGGCTTCGAGAACAAGGCCATGGAGATGGCGGCGCAGACCTGGAAGGGCGAGTGGTGGAAGCTCGGCGGCGGCGGTACGGTCTGGGACACCATCGTCTACGACCCGGCACTCGACCTGATCTACATCGGGGTCGGCAACGGCGCGCCGTGGAACCAGTCGCTGCGCAGTCCCGGCGGCGGCGACAACCTGTTTCTCTCATCGATCGTGGCGCTGCGCCCCGACACTGGTGACTACGTCTGGCACTTCCA
>JADZEE010000169.1 GCA_020850735.1 Gammaproteobacteria bacterium
ACCGGCGCGAGGTCCTTCTGCGGGTCGATACCGGGGTTGCGCGCGAACACCGACCATGTCGGCATCGCGCTGGTGGCGAGCAGCAGCGTATAACCGTCGGCTGGCGAGCGCATGACATGCTGCGAGCCGATGCGCCCGTCGGCCCCGGGCCGGTTCTCGACCACGAACGCGGCGCCGAATCTCTTTTCCAGCCGCTGCGCGAGCAGCCGGGCGACGGCATCCGTGAAGCCGGTCGGCTGGTACGGGACGACGATGGTCACATTGCGGGTGGGGTACGCCTGCCCCCAGGCGGGAGCCGCGACAACGGCACCCGCCGCCAGGATCAGCGATGCGCCAAGCGGTATCAGCGATCTGGACATGGTATCTGCTCCGAGATGAGTAGGGTGCGGGGTGGAGTACGCGCCGGCGCTCACGGCCAGGGGCGGCGCGGCGTGCAGGCCGATCCGCCGGCGTGCGGGTCGCGCCCGCTGGCGCGGGTCGGCTGCCGAAGTCCGGGAGAAGCGGCCACCAACGCCGCCGCGTATCAGGCGATCGCCCGCGCACGGCGCAACGCGTCGATGCGTTCGGTGCTCACGCCGGCGGCGGCCAGGACTTCGCCGGTGTGCTCGCCAAGCAGCGGTGCGCGGCGTCGAACGCCACCCGGTGTGCGCGACAGCTTCGCCGGCACGCCCGGCACCGTGACCAGGCGGTTGCTGCCCGGCTGCTCGACGCCGGGCAGCATGTCGCGGATGCGAAAGTGCGGGTCGGCGAAGATATCGGCGGAGTCGTAGATCGGCGCGAACGGCACCTTGCCCCCGAAGATGTCGAGCAACTGGGCCTTCGTGCGGGTGCGCGTGAATGCCTCGACGACTTCGTAGACCGCGTCACTGTTCTCGACCCGGGCGTGTTCGGTGGCGAAACGCGGATCGTCGATCAGTTCCGGCCGGTCGACGATCCGGCAGAACTCGCTCCAGAACCGTCCCGGCGGCGCGGCGAGCACCACCCAGCCGTCCCTGGCCGCGACCCGACCGAAGGGAGCGATCTGCGGCAGGCGGCTGCCCGCCGGACGCGGAATCTCGCCGGTGTAGGAGTAATTCACCGTGATCGATTCCGACAGCGCGAGCAGGCTGTCCACCAGCGCGACATCGACGTACTGGCCCTTGCCCGAGCCGCGCGCCTCCCACAGCGCAACCATGGTCGCGAAGGCCGCGAACAGGCCGGGCACCGTGTCGCCGGGACCGCCGCCCACCTTGGTCGGCGAACCGGCGTCCGGCCCGGTGATTCCCATCAGCCCACCCATCGCCTGGGCGACGATATCCACGGCCGGCCAGTCGGTGTACCGGGTCCTGCCGCCCCGGGCATCGCCAAAGCCGCGGATCGACGTGTACACCAGGCGCGGGTTGCGAGCGGCGAGCGTCTCGTAGCCCAGCCCGAGCTTGTCCATCACGCCGGCGCGGAAGTTCTCCACCAGTGCGTCCGCGGTCTCGACCAGGCGCAGGAACACCGCCTGGCCTTCGGCGTGCTTCAGGTCGATCACGACGCCGCGCTTGTTGCGATTGCAGCACTGGTACATACCGCCGTACTCGCGCAGCGTGTCCTCCTCGACGAAAGGTCCGATGCGCCGCGATACGTCTCCCGCCGGAGGCTCGACCTTGACGACGTCGGCGCCGTGGTCGGCGAGCAGCTGGGTGCAGAAGGGTCCGGCCAGCGCCTGGGTGACGTCCAGGATGCGCAGGCCCTGGAGGCCTCCCGAAACAAAGGGTCCGCTCATGGGGATGCTTTCTCGCTAGACGCGTTGAAAGTGCGCTCGGCTGCGCCCGTCATCGGCTCGCCACGCGCGCGCGCTTGCCCGGGGTCAGCAGCTCGCGGACCCGATCCTCGTCCAGCTCGATGCCCAGGCCGGGCCCCTCGTTCGGGTACAGATGACCCGCCTCGTAGCGGGGTACGTTTCGCGCCAGATCGCCCGTGATCCCGCGGCTGGAGAGCGTGTCGTGGATGTGCAGCGGGCCGGCGTTTTCCTGCGGAAAGCGCGAGATCCACTCGTCCGCGACGAGCAGGTGCGCCGCGGCGCTCGCTTCGAGCCCCGAGCCCACCATGCAGCCGCAGATCACCGGCATGTTGGCCAGCCGCGCCATGGTCAGCCAGCGCTTGGACTTGAGCAGTCCGCCCGCCTTCTGCGTCTTGAGCATGAGACCGTCGGCGGCGCCGCGGGTGATGATCTCCATCAACTGGTGCAGCTCCTGTGCCGACTCGTCCGCGTAGATCGGCGTGCCCACCTTGCCGCGCAGCCGGGCCATGCCTTCGATGTCCCACGCCGGCAGCGGCTGCTCGATCTTGGAGAGCTGGTAGCGCTCCAGGGCACGGATCGTGGCGAGCGCCTGGTCGTAGCTCCAGGCGCCGTTGACATCGACGAACAGATCCGCGTCCGGCCCCAGCGCCTCGCGCACGGCGGCGATCATCTCGACGTCTTCCTTGAGCGTGCCGCGGCCGGCCTTGAGTTTGACGAAGCAGAAGCCCTCCCGCAGCACCGCCAGCGCCTCGGCCGCCACCGCGCGCGGCTCGCCGGCGCCGAGCACCAGCCCGAGCGCAACCCGCTCGACCGTCCTGCCGCCGAGCAGTTCGTAGACCGGCACGCCCCGCAGCTTGCCGAGCAGATCGTGCAGCGCGAAGTCCACCGTCGCCTTGGCCTGGTTGTTGTCGCGGGCGACGAGGTCCATCCGGCCGACCATTTTCTCGATCCGTGTCGGGTCCTCGCCCAGCAGGACCCTGGGGGCGAAGAAGTCGCAGATCATCGCCGCCATCGAATCCTGGGTCTCGCCCCGGTACCACGAGGAGGTGTCGCCGGAGTCGGCGATCCCGACCGCCCCCTGGTCGCTGTGGATCTTCAGCACGATGCTGTCGATCCGGGTGATCGTGTCGCCGCGCATGTGCTGCGCGCGCTTCATCGGTGTCGAGACCGGGATGACTTCGACGCGGGTGATCTTCATCTGAGAGCTCCTAGCCTGCGATGTCCAAGCGGTCCGGCGCCCTGGCCGAGCGCGCGCCCGCGTGCGTTGAACGTGTGCGCCATCGCGCTTTGCGTATCCGGCCCGGCGCGTTCACAGCGCGCGGGCGATGATCCCCTTGAGCGCCTCGTTGGCCCCGCCGTAGATCTTCTGCACGCGCGCATCCACGTACAGCCGCGCGATCGGGTAATCCACCATGTAGCCGTTGCCGCCGAAGAACTGCAGGCACTCGTCGATGATCTGGCACTGCTTCTGGGTGGACCACCACTTGGCCATGGCGCTGGTCGCCGCGTCGATCTCCTCTCCCCGCAGGTGTCGCACG